>CANQYT010000009.1 GCA_947628135.1 uncultured Clostridia bacterium | reverse complement strand
ACTTCTCCGTCCGATTGCAATGCTTTCAAAATGACTTCGTCTATTACAAAACCGCTTTCGGACATATCGGGAAGAACGGCTCGCCCCGCATCCGTCATTTTTCCGAGCCTCTCCATTCTGCGGCATCGCTCTTTGTTGAGTTCCGACCACAAACTCCCTTTTTTACGCGGCGCAAATTTTTGAGCCGTAACGCCGTTTGACAATTTTTTGGTCGTGCTGTCTATCCAACCGAAACACAATGCCTCCTCAACGGCATCAACATACCAAAAAGCGTCGCCGCCTTGCGGTCTGCCGCGCTTTACAACCACCCAACACTCGCTTTCTGTTGCGTAGTTATCTTCAAGCCACGCCCGAAATTCGTCCCTGTTTTTCGCATCAAGAAAATTATTTACTCCCATTTTTTTCGTCTTGCTCCGCTAAATTGAAATTTGTGCGTTATAATACCTTGCGTACCATAACAATGTCTTTTGTCGAATACTCAATAGCGAAACCCATATTAAGAAACATTTTGATCGACGGATTATCGGCGGCAATTGCGTCATATATTTCCAAGCAACCGTTTTCCTTTGCTGCCTGCAATAAAAGAGAAAGCCCCTTTTCCCCGTAACCTTTGCCTCGATATTTTGCTAAAATTATTATATTTGCAAGATAAATGCCTTTTTGTTTATCAAAATGATAGGCTATTTCTCCGACAAACTCGTTACTGTTTCCTTCCAAAAGGTAGCGGTAAAATCTATCGTTTCCATCGTGATTTATAATCCAAAAGTCATACCAATCATTCTGTTTTTCTTTCGGAAAGGGAATTGTTCCGCCCCAAGCGGAATTATAAGACATAGTTTCGGGATCGCCTAAAAGCATCTCTCTAAACCATAAATCTTCGATTTTAGGCGTATAAACGATCAAATTCATTTCGCTCCTTCGCTATATCGGGGAAATATTTTATCTTCTAAAATCTTTCTGACCAAGATATTTTTACGGCGTACTTCTTGTAGAGTTGTGCGCTGTACTTACTCATTTCTTCCTTTGCGTGGAGGTGTTTTCCGTCTTGTATGAAAGGAGCATAATCGCCTACTACCGTTTTCCGAAAAACCCACCGCTACTCGTCCCGTCCTTACGTAAGAAATCCTCGGGGCAAAACAGCGCAAGAACTTTTGCGCGTTTAGCCCCTTTGATTTTGTCTAAAAACCCACATTAAAGACGCGCATTTCCGATGAGGCGGACGTTGATTGTACGAACGCCCATTCGTTGAACCGAAATATTCCGCTACCTATTTGTTGTTTTTGCTTAGATAATCGAACACCATATCTTTGTTTTTTTTCAGCAAATCAAATAAGCAATGCGTTTGAAGCGAAACTTTTACTTTTTGTGCGGCTTCCGAATCAAGGTGACATTCGCCGATAATAAAATCTTTGGCGGTCGGGTATTTATCGATATTCTTTATCGAAGGGTAGAACTGTTCGCTTATTTCATTGTAGTCGGTTATCAAGCAATTTTTCTTTATCTCTCTCTTTATAATATAATCGTGGCCATACCTGAACATATCCTTCACTTCGTCTCTCGTTAAGTCAAGCAAAGTGATTCCGAAGAAGTCGGGTTTTCCTCCCCTGTCAAGTATCCTTATATATCCGCACACATAAGTATTTTCGATATATTTCCTTCTCGTATGTTCCGTTAAATTTTCATATTTCTGTTTTGACGGATCGCTCTTCCTCTCGTATATGTGACTTTCTTCTGTAAGTTCACGTACCATACCGTATTTGAGGAAGGTGTAAAAGTCATAAGTGTACTCTCTCCATATCTTACCCATTTTGGACGCATATTTCTTAAAGCCTTTCCTCTCCAATTTTGCCGTTTCGGCATTGAGATAATTAAGTTCTGCGCGCTCCGTATTTGTTTTGTTCAACTGATTTTTATATTCGCGTTTGAATTTTTTGAAATTTTTCGTTGTATCGAATTCATCACGTTGATAACTTCCGGATTTGAAATTTTCCACCTCTTCACGCAATTCCTTTGGTTCATAACAACGACTGTGTATTAAATCGCCAAAATCCGAAGACCCCGATCCGCTGGGAACGTAACATTCATTGTTGACATCGTTCATAGCGCCTTGTAAATTCAGTAGCAAATATCCGTCGGAAGTAATTGCAAAAGTTGTTACGCCTATAATGTTGGACGCCGGGCTATCCTTCAAATCGTATAAAGTATTGCGGCTGTCGACTGTTTTGTCTTTTCCGCAATAACTATCGGAATAGTCACATTGAAAAATCCTGCTGTATATCAAATCGTTTGTCGTTATATTTGCTTCATAGTCCGTCTTTTCAAGCACTATCAATTTTTTGGAAAAGGACGTATATATATTATTTCTGTTCTCTCCATCGTACTTTTCACTGTTAAAGGGAGCGAAAGTACTCAGAAGAATATCGCTGCGTAAACGCACCAAATTGCTGTTGAAAATACTCTTTCCTTCCGCCATTTTTTTAGCGACAACATTATAAACAACTTCTTGTTGTTTTATGTTCATCGGCTGTTTTTTGGGATTTACGGTTATAAAAAGATTGTTTTTGTTACTAACCAGCGCATTATTGACTCTATCTGAAACCAAATAACTCTGTCCGTCATAATCACGCCACTCAAAACCGCTATTTGTGTGTGAAGTGCTGATATTTTGTAAGATGGACGCGCGCAACGCCGTCTTACTGTCCTCCTGTTGCATAATCAGTTTATTAAAATAATCACGGTAGCGTGCTTTCAAATTGCGGACAACGCCCGCAACAGATATTATCAAAGTAATAGTGGCTAGGAGCACATTAAATATATCTTTGACATACGCCTCTCCATCGGCAGGATACTTAATCAGTATTATGAGATTCAATATAAAACTGACTAACGAAACGACAATTACGCTTGAATATGCCAACGCATTTAAAACATAATGTATTCCTGCTCCGAGTTTGTATATCCACTCTCTGTATGATTTACCCTTCTTCATCTTTTCCTTCCAATCAAAATATATTTTTATATAATTATATCACCGAAACGACATTAGCACAAGAGCAAACCGAATAAAAAATTATATTTTAGACTTGTCAATAAATCGTAAAAATGATATAATTGCCATAATCACAGGTGACCCGATGAAAATATATGCCAAAACCAGAAAATCGCATTGTTGGAATGAAGACAGATTTATTGTCGGCAAAAATTTTGCCGTGGTCATTGACGGCGCAACGCCGTTGAAGAAATCGCATTCATTGAACGAAGCCCACCTGATGGTTGACTACTTAAAAAAACATTTCAATCGGTATGATGGCAGCGTGAAATACCGACTGAAAAAATTATGCGAGGACGTTTACCGCGAACTCGCCGCAACAGCCTATGACGAAGATCATTTTCCGTCTGCAAGCGCCTGTTGGATAGAAGTTTCCGACGCAACGCTTTCAATTGGTATATTGGGTGACTGTGAAGTAACTGCGGTAAGTAAAGACGGGCGCATCCGACGCTTTTTTGACGGTAGTCTCGATGTCCTTGATAAAAAAGCTTTGACCGAGATGGTAAATATTGCAAAAGAAAAAAACATTCACGTGAATATGGCAAGACCGTATATAGAGGAAGTGTTGGTGAAAAACAGACGGCTCGCAAATAAACCTGACGGCTATTCCGCCCTACTTCCTTCGCCGAACGTAGAGATACACGAAAAACATTTCGAAATCAATACGCACGACTTGAAAAGCGTTTATCTGTATTCCGACGGATATTCGCAGGCATTTACGAACTTGAAGATATATTCTACTCACGAGGAAATGTTTCAAAAGACAGCCGACATTGATGAGGAGATAAAAAAAATCGTACAGGTATCATATAGCGACGCCAACTGCGATCGATATCCAAGATTTAAGAAGATAGACGATATTACGGTTGTCAGAATAGATTTTTAGGTGCACTTATGCCGTATCCGCAATAAGAAATAAATTTTGAAAGCCGTGGACAAGGAAAGAATAATCCTAAAAACGCGCGCCCGAAAGACGGGTGCGCTTTTTTGCTTACGAATTTTATTTGCAGAGGGAAAGGGCGACCGCTTGGGCGACGCGCAGTCCGTCCACCGCCGCCGACACAATACCGCCTGCGTAGCCCGCGCCCTCTCCCATCGGGTACAGGTTGCGCAAATTGCTTTGAAACGACTCGTCGCGCACTATTCGGACGGGCGAGGACGTTCGGCTTTCCACCCCCGTCAACACGCCGCACGAAGCAAAGTCGCGTATTTTGGAATTGAAGTACGTCAATGCCTCGCAAAGCGTTGCCGCAACGGGCTGAGGCAGTAGATCGCGCAGATTGGCTGTGCGAACTCCGCGCGGATAGGAGGGCGCAACGTCGAATTGCTTCGTTGCGCGATCGGCAATGAAATCCGACACGTTCTGACAGGGGGCGACGTAGTTTCCTCCGCCCGCAAGATAGGCGCGGCGTTCCAGATCGCGCTGAAAATCCACCCCCGCAAACGGACCGTCGCCGAAACCGTAACGGGCAATGTCATCGGCGGTCACGTTGACGACCAACGCGCTGTTGGAATTGTCCGCGTCGCGCGCGTAATTGCTCATTCCGTTGACTACTACGGAGTTGGATTCGGAATTTGCCGCAACGACCGTTCCGCCCGGACACATACAAAAACTGTAACAACTGCGCTCGCCGTTGTAGACCAATTTGTAACTTGCAGAGGGGAGATCGCGGTGGGTGGCAAACAATGCGCCGTATTGGGCGGTATTTACAAACTTTCGGGTGTGCTCCACTCGCAGACCGACGGCAAAAGGTTTGAAAATTACTTGCGCGCCTCTGTCGTAAAGACGGGCAAACACGTCCCGCGCGCTGTGTCCGCAACCGAGCAAAACGCGGTCGCAACGCAACTTCATACCGTCGCGTAGGACGATACCCGCGACTTTACCGCCCTCTACGATAAAATCCTCTGCGGCGGAATCGAAAAGAAATCTGCCGCCCAAACGCACTATCTCGTCGCGCAAATTCGCCACCACGACGGCAAGCCTGTCCGTGCCGACGTGAGGAAGCGCGGAATACAAAATATCTTCGGGCGCGCCGCTTCGAACAAACTGCCGAAACACCGAATAGGTGAAAGGAGAGGATATGCCGCTGGTCAGTTTGCCGTCGGAGAAAGTTCCCGCGCCGCCGAGACCGAATTGAACGTTGCTTTCGGGGCAGAACGCGCCCCCTTCGAAAAATCGGCGCACGTCCGACTGCCGTTTACTTATGTCCGAACCGCGCTCTACCACCGTGACGTTTACTCCGCGCTTGCACAAATACAACGCGGCGAACAGTCCCGCAGGACCTGCGCCCACAATTACGCAATTGCCGACAACGTCCTTTGCCGCCTGTTGAAGAACGTCAACGGGCTGTTCGTATTCGACGGCGTTTGCGGGGTGACGGGAAGTTTCCACAATATAGGAACATACGTAATGTACGTACGACTTGTCGCGCGCGTCCACGCTTTGTCGGCGTAAAGAAAAACTTTTCAATTCGTCGGGACGGAGGCGCAGAAAAGCAAGCAGCCTTTCCTTTACGTTGGTTACGCTGTCTCCCAAAGCAATATTGAGCGGTTTTGTTACATAAAATGGCATAATTTTGCGAGTTTTTCAATACTATGTGTGAAATAGTATTATATATTTTACCTAAAACGGATATTGTTTCGGCAAATTACGACAGGGAAAACGCTTTGGCGCGTTCCTCCGCGGAAAAGACGTACAGGGCGGAAGCCGCAGCAAAATACAGATTGTAACCGCCGCACACGCCGTCCACGTTGAGCGCCTCTCCAAGCGCCACTACGCCGTTGGGAAGCGCGAGAGAAGCGACGTCAAGATAGTTTTCGGATATGCCGCCCGCCGTCACCTGACTCATAGACCAATCGAGCAATCTTTCAAATCGGAAAGACAGATTCTTTGCCGTGCGGGCGATATGCGCCGAACTTGCCGAAACGCCTGCGCGACGGAGAACGTATTCGGAGAGTTTGTTGTGAAGTATGCCGTAAAACGCCTTGTCCCGTTCGCCCGCTTTAAGACGGCGGTACACTATCTCTTCCAACTCCAATTCGTTGAGACGGGGAACTGCGTCCACTACGAAAATATAGTCGCCGCTTTTTCGCTGTACTTCCCTGCGAGCAATAAGCGCGGACAGGTTGAACACGCATATACCCGACAAGCCGTAATCTCTGAACAGCAATTCGCCCTCTTCTCTGCCGAGAAGCGCGTCGCTTTCGTACAGCGAAACGGAACAGCGTATACGTATACCGTTGAGCGAGCCGTCCATATCCGCCACCTTTACAGGTACGAGGGAGGGGGCAAGGGGCGTGAGCGCGTTGGGCGGAACTAATCCGCGCAGGTTGGTGGCTTCCGATTGGCTTTTGCCGCCGCAAGCAAGCACCACTTTGTCGTAAAAGAGAGTTTTGCCGCCCACATTGACTTCGAAACCGTCTCCCGACTTGCTTACCGACGTTACGGGAGAATCCGTGAGGAGTTTGCCGCCGAACTTGGAAAGTTGAAAACGCAAACAGTCCACCACGTTGGACGCGCTGTCCGACAGCGGATACATACGCCCGTCGCCGTCGGCGTAAGTGTAGATACCGCAACTGTTGAGAAAACGTTTGTACTCGTCGAGCGAAACATTCTGCAACACGCGCTTTACCAAAGCGCAATTGTTGTAGCGCGCAGGGGACAGCCGCACGTTGCCGAGATTGCATCTGCCGTTGCCCGTCATTGAAATTTTTTTGCCGACGCGGGGGTTGCGCTCGGCAACCGTCACGTCGTAGCCGTTTTTGCAGGCGACTACGGCATAGGTAAGCCCCGCCATTCCGCCGCCGATAACAAGAGTTTTCATAAGTACCTCAATCAAGATATATTGTAGTCGATTGCGCAAAACGTGTCAAGACAAAAGGGTAAATCTCTCCGCAGGGCGAGGTTTGCCGGTCAAAAAAAACGCGCTTTTTGCGGCGCAAACAAACCCAAAGAGCAAGGCGGCTGCAAAAAACGCTCACAAAGCCGACAAACATTTGTAAAGCGCGTTGAGAACGGACTGTCGGGAATAAATGCGAACGACGCGTTTGTCTATCTCCGTGCGAAAAACGGGCGGGTCGGGCGTGTAACTTCGTCCCAAAGCCGTTTGCCCGCGCGTGAGAGTCCGAATAAAATCCGATACCGCCGATGTGATTTGCCACGTCGGATAACTGTGCAGTACCGTCGCCACAAATACGCCGTCCGTTTCTTTCTCGGCGATGGACAGCAGTTTGCTGCGGGAGGGACAGCGGGAAACGAGAGTGCTTGCGCCGTCGGGATGAAAAAAATTGCCTATTCTTATCGGGACGGAGAGTTGCTCGCAGGGCGAAACGGCGTCGGGGTGAAGCACTTCCGCGCCCGCAAGAGAAAGCAAGCGCATTTCCGAATAACTCATTCCCGCAACGGTGGTTACGCCGTGGACCTTGGAGGGGTCGGCAACGCACACGCCGTTTGCGTCTGTCCAATTCTCGTACAGCGAGGCGTTGAGCGCAGCAGCCACCACCGCGCCCGTGACGTCTCCGCCGCCCCGTCCGAACGTAGCACGTCCGCCCGAAGCGCCGCCGTAAAAACCGCCCATAACGCCGCAACCGCGTGCAAATACCTTGCGCACGTTGGAGTAAGTTTCGGCGACAAGCAGTTTGCCGTTGCCGTCGAAACGGATTGTTTCTTCCGCCTCCACGTAGTTGCGATTGAGATACACCGCCACAATACGCGCCGACAGTTCTTCGCCTACGGAGGAACAATAGGCGGCGTCGCGCGAACGGGCGCGGCTTTTTACTTCGGCAAGCAAACTTTGCACGTCCGCATTTACGCCGTTGACTTCCGCAAGACGGAGGTATTTGTCGGCAATTCTTTGCCACACGCTTTCGTCGCCGCTTTGGAAATATTCGAGAAGCAGATCGGTAACTTTGACATCGCCGTAAAATTCGCTGCCGACCGCGGATACCACCACCGCACCGTATGCGGGGGTGACTATCCGTTTGAGGTATATCAGATTGCGCGGCGTTACCGCCGTTCCGCCGAACTTTGCCACGATCATACCGTATTGTACGAAAATCACGCCGCAAATATACTGTCGGGCAAGCACTGTACGAGTAAGCGCACGTTTGGCTTGGGAAACTTTACGCAGGTGCGGCGAAAAGCGCATAGCACAAAAAAATCGACCCCGAAAAACGGGGTCGAAGTGAATTTTGCAATAAATGCGGGCGGCGGCTAAAACGCGCAGTAGGAGATCATCAGCACGGTAAGCACCGAACAGCCGAGCGCAAGCAAAAGCAACAGGAAATAGTGTTTGAAAAAATACGCCAAACGTTGCGACAAAGTCATTCCTTTCTTCTTTTTCATTGTCTGTTTTCTCCCCAAAGTCTTTCTTCTGCGCTTTCGTCAGCCAAACCCATTGCGCAATCAAGAATGTCTTGCAGTTGGCGGCTGTCCAGATAGCGTTTTATCTTGCCGTCGTGCATAGCGGAAATTATGCCCGTTTCCTCGCTTACCACTATCGCGGTGCAATCGGGAAACGCCGCCGATACGCCGATTGCCGCACGGTGACGCGTGCCGAATTCACGAGGAAGATTTTGCGCTTGCGTGAGCGGCAAATAGCACCCAGCCGAAACCACCTTGTTGGCGGTGACTATCACCGCGCCGTCGTGCAGGGGCGTTTTCGGGAAAAAGAGGGTCTCTATCAATTCGGCGGTTATCTCCGAATTTATCTTTATGCCGCTGTCCAGAATCTCGTCCGACATATGATCCGCCAAAACTATCAGCGCGCCCGTGTCCGTCTTGGAAAGGCGCAGACAGGACTTGACGATCTCGGAGACGGATTTGCGCAGATCTTCGCTGCCGTAGTGATCGGCAAGATTTTCACGGAAAAATTTGCGCTTTACCGACAAACGGAAAATGTGACGGTTGATGTCGGAAATAAACAACATCAGCCCCAATGCGGTAAGCGAAATCAGCACAATACACAGGTAGTAGGACAGTTCCTTTCCGCTCAGCAAAAAGGACAGCGCAAACAAAATGACCACCGCACCCACAACTATGTAGGTGTAGAGTTGCAAATTGCGCTTCTTTGCATAGTAAAAGAACAAAAAGAAAACCAGCGTCCCGATCACCGCGAAAATTATCCTCGTGACGAGCGCTTTTATATCAACGTCGAATCCGTTGCTCAAAAAATCCTGCATACGCTTGCACCTCTATTCGCTTGTACGCCTGCGAATTTTTATCTGTCTTTATAATATGATACTATATTTGAAAAAAAAAATAAAGTATATGGAAATAATTTTTTGCTACAATTTTCAAAAATAACCTGCTAAAAACGGACAGGAGGGGTCGCAAACGCGAAATAACCGCATTGCAAAGGCGTCACGCAACTGCACCGCAAGCAATCAATCGCCTTTTGCGTGCAAACTCCGAATTGCCGCACGTATTGCCTTGCCGTGTGACGAAACGCGCGCGCAGGCGGACGGTCAAACGGTGCGATAGCGAAACTTGCGGCTGCTTTGGAGAAATCTTTTGCGGCAAAACGCCTCGTCGCAACAAACTTCGCCGCCGCAAAACACGTAAAAAAAAATCCGCATCGTTCATATATTGATAGTCGGAGGTAATTTATGTTGAAAATCGCAATCGTCGGATACGGAAATCTCGGCAAAAGTCTGGACGCGCAAGCGGAAAAATTCGGCGCGCAAACCGTCGCCGTCTACTCGCGGAGAAAAATCGCTCACCCGCTTTACCGTCCGATGAAAGAAATAGGCAAAACGCGCGACTTCGACGTAGCGCTGATCGCGCTGGGAAGTTTCTCGGACGTAGACCAATACGCCGAACGCCTTGCGCCGCTGGATACGGTGGACAGCTTCGATACGCACGCGAAGATCGCGCAATACAAAGCGCTGCTAAATCAAATCAAAAAGGACAGCCTCGCGATAATTTCCACGGGCTGGGACCCCGGGCTGCTGTCCCTTGCGCGCGCCGTGTTCGGAATGGGCGCGGCAAGTTGCGTTACGCTGTGGGGCGAGGGCGTTTCGCAAGGGCACAGCAACGCAATACGCTCGCTTCCCGGGGTGATAGACGCCGTTCAGTTTACCGTACCAAAAGCAAACGCGTTGCAACTTGTGGGGGAGGGCGTTACCGACGGCAAAAAACTGCACGACCGTATTTGCTACGTAGCGTGCGTGGACAGCGACAAAGAAAACGTCGCACTGCAAATAAAATCAATGCCCAACTATTTCGAGGGTTACGACACTTTTGTAAACTTTGTTTCTCCGCGCGAAGTACGCGAATTGAAACAGCGCACACACCACCGCGGACAGGTCGTATGCCGCGGAGAGGGATTCGAGACAAATTGCACCGTCGAGATGGACAACAACGCCGACTATACGGCGAAAATTATGCTTACCTATGCAAACGCATTGCCGCTGCTGAAAAAGGACGGTTACCGCGGCGCGTTGGACGTGCTGGACATTCCGTTGAGATACCTTGCGCCAAACAGCGTACTGTAAATTTTGCCGACCGCCCGCCCCTGTTCGCAGGGATATTGTTTACAACTGTAAAACTTTCTCACAGTAGCCAAACAATTAAAAACTGAACAATTACAAAAAAACGACTTGAAATTGAGTTTTCAAGCCGTTTTTATGTCATTTGACACATAAAGTGTTTAATTCGACAGTTTCTTTTGTCGTATTGTTTTTACGCCCCCAACGTTTAACTTTAAGTCAAAAATTTCTGTGGGGTGGGGGGGGGATTTTGCGCACGCCGACTACTCGGAACGTTTCCACGGATACTCGGTGTACGTTGTCGTCAAGTACTGCGCGTTGGTTATCGGGTCGTTCAGCGTGAGGGATTCGCCGTGGGTTGACCAACCCGTTTCGTTTTCAAACGTTACGCTTGCCAAATTTTCGCAGCCGACAAACGCTTGGGAGTTGATGACCGTGACGGAACTCGGAATAGTCACTTCCGTCAAGTTTTTGCACTCGTAAAAATCGTAACCGCCTATGTTTTTCAACTTGTCGCCCGTAAAGGTCACCGTCTGCAAGTTGCCGCATTTGTAGAACAGGCAACCGGGCAAGGTTTCCACGTTTTCGCCTATATACGCGTCGGTTACGGAAGAAAATATCGCGGAAATGAGACTGATATTTTCAAACGGCGCTTTGCAGTCTATCGCATTCCAATAGACGGTTTGCAACTTACACGCGCCGAAGGCTCCGTCGCCAACGCTTGTGACGTTTTCGTGGACGGTAATTGTCTGCAAATCATCAAAACCGTAAAATACATATCTGCCTAATTGCGTGACGTTTTCGGGAATGACGAGTTCAGTAAGTTGTTCCCAACTGTTGCCGTTGAGCAAATAAAAGTGTTCTGCCGCCATCATCGGGTTGGATTCTTGGTTGGAAAAGTCTATTTTGCACCAATTTTCCAACGTACCGCCGAAATATACGCTTTGCAAACTGTTGCGTCGGGCGTCAATATCGAATGCACTACCGTCTATTTTTTGCAGTTGACTGCCGCTTTCGAACGTGATCGTTGCAAGTTGGTCGCAACCGCTAAAAGCATAGACGCCTATGGTTGTGACGGTAGACGGAATTACAACCGACGTCAAATTGAAACGAGCGTAAAAGTCCGCCGTATTTTGCCCCAAGAAAGCCCTGTTGTCGATTGCCGTGACGGTGTAATTTTGCCCATTGTACTGCACCACGGACGGAATCGCAACTTCGCCGTTGTAGTGATTGTACAAAACGGTGGCTTGGTCGCCTTGGAGCGCGTATCTTATACCGTCGATGATTTTGTATATGTTGCCGTCCGTTGCGACATCGTTGTTGCGGCAATCCAACACGACTTTTGCCGAGCCGTCCCAATCGTATCCCCAGCCGCCGTCTTCTTCCGACTGCTCGGGAGTTTGCGCAATCTCTAAGTAAACGGTCGCGATGTCACATTTGTCAAATGCCCATCCGCCTATGTATTCGATATTTTCGGGAATGGTAATTTCCGCCAAACTGTCGCACTCCGTGAAGGCGTAATTGCCTATGCGCGAAACGTTTTCGGGAAGGGTGATTTCCGCAAGGCTACGGCAATTGGAAAATGCGTAATTACCTATACTTTGTATAGTGTCGGGAAGGGTGACGGAACGGAGATTTATACACAACGCAAACGCGAAGTCCGGTATGCTTGTGCCGCTTGTAAGCACGAGCGTTTCCAACGAATAGCCCACTATGCCTTCTAAGTAGGTGCTGTCCTGTTCCGTACCCAAAATATAAGATAGATAGTTGTTGGTATCGAACATCTCGTTTTGCACAAGCGGCATAGTGAGACTTTGCAAATGAAGGCACTTGCCCAATACCAACTCGCCAATCGCGGTGAGGCTGTCGGGTAGGGTCGCCGACGTAAGTTGATCGAAGCCGTAAAAGGCGTAACTGTGCAACTGTTGCACGCCTTCGGGAACTTGCAACGTAGTAATAGCGTCCCAATCGCCGTTGTTTTGTAGGTAAAATTTGGGTTTGTAGTCCGTAAAGTTATATTCGTGAGCCATTGGGTTGGCGTTGCGGTCGGCAAACTCGATGTCGCACCAATCTTGTATCGTGCCGCGGTAGTAAATGCTGTGCAAAGCGCGGGAGTCGAAAGCGCCTGCGCCTATGTTTTTTACGCTTTGGGGGATAGTTATTTCCTTTACGCTTGACCCCGAAAAGGCATAGTCGCCTATGTCAACAAGACCGTCGGGCAGGGTGACAACGTTGAGTTTTTGACCGATAAAGGCGTTGTCCGCTATGCTTGTGCCGCCCGTTACGTCCACGTTTAGCGTGTTGGGGTTGTCGCCGCCCGAGAAGATACAGCAAAACTCGGTGCTGTTTGTGCCGTTACCCACAAAGGGCAACGTGAGACTTTTCAAATTGTCGTTGGCGAAAAATATCTCGCCTATTTCCGTGACGCTGTCGGGAATGACCACCGACGTGACGTTGTTAAAGCCGAAAAAGGCATAGTCGCCGACTTTTGTTGTGCCTTGGGGAATTTCTATTTCCGTCAATTCCGTCCACGCGCCGTTTTGCTTGACGTAAAAGTGACTGTCGCCCATTTTGTCGTAACCTTGATTGTTTGCCGCCATTGGGTTGGCTTCCCAATCTCCGAACTCGATGTTGCACCATTTGTCCGGCGTGCCGTCGTAGTAAACTTTTTGTATGGGCGTAAACCCGAATGCGCTGTCGCCTATGCTCGTGACCGTTGCGGGAATGGTTATTTCGGTAAATTTGTTGGAACTGAAAGCAAATTCCCCTATCGTTTGCAGTTGACTGTCGCCTTCGAACGTTACCTTCTCCAAATCGCAAGCGGAAAACGCCGATTGGGCTATTTCCGTAACGGTGGCGGGGACGGTGAGGTAGTTGATACGTTTGTTTGAAAATGCGTCCTGCCCCACGCTTGTTACGGGTTTGTCTTTGTAGTAGGCGGGTATTTCCACGTTTTGGGCGTTGGACTTTTCCATTCCCACAACGCGCCAACTTGCACCGTCGGCGTTGAGTTCGAACGAAAGACCTTTCGCCGATTGGGAATAACCGCATACGGAACAATCGCCGTCGGCGTTCAAAGAGTGCTGCGCCTTGCCGCTTGTCGCGTTGCTGTGTCCGCAAATTGCTTGATGCCAATGGTATTGATCGTCGTACGACCAATCTTCCGAATAGATGTGTTTGTGTCCGTCGCACGCCGCAAACAGCACAACGGCAAGCACCGCAATAAGCGTCGCCGTCAATACGACCAAAATTTTGCGTGACTTCATAACAGTTTCTCCTTTTACATAAAATCGTTTGCTCTGCCCGCCCGTTTACCTGCGGAAAAAGCCGCGTCGCAACAAAAAAAGGTGTTGCTCTCGCGGAACAACACCTGTAAAGTGCCCATCCGCGTTGTTGCAACACCGAATAACAATACATCCTGCAAAGGATTTGTTTGGTTGCGAATAAGGACATCTTTACCTAAGTAAAGTATGCCTTTGCAAAATGTATTAAATTCGGGTTGCAATGATATTTTATAACATAGTACAAGATTTGTCAATAAACAGAAAAGAAATATAACAAAAGAAATGTTTTGTTTGAGCGGACGGCGGCAAAAAAACGCCGGTTGGGGCAGATATTCTTTTCTACGCGGCGGCTTGCAAACAACGCCGACACGGGTAAAATTATGCTTGGCTATGCAAAGGCTTTGCCGCAGTTGAAAAAAGACGGCTACCACGGTGCGTTGGACGTGCCGGACATTAAGTTGAGATACCTTGCAAACGGAAGTGTGCTTTGAACAGTGCACTGTTCGCTTTTTTATTACGTAAGTTGCAAAACATTTTCCCATAAAAAACAGTCCCCGCGGCTTATGTCGTGGGGACTGTGTATAAACTGATATGAATTTCGTTCGCTTAGGAGCACGGTCAGTTGTCGGAGACGTCCGCAGTTGACTTGGGTCGTTTGCTTTTGCGGTCTTTTTTGTGGGCGACAAACCACAACGCCGACTCGTCGCCTTGCGCAGCCATTTGTGCATCGTACTCGCGCTTGAAGCGTTTGCGGGTTTTGCGCTTGTCATCCGCCTGGATGGATACGTTGACCAAGGAGAACAAAATTGCCAAAGGAAGCATACCGTACAATGCAATTTGAAACGTTACAAAATCTCCCCTATTAACCGGGTTTTCGTAGGTTGGGAAAATCATACCGATAAACGTACTGCAACACACAACAACAAACAGCCAACCCAACACCGCCGAAACACGCGACTTTCTGCGAAATGCCAACACGCACGACACAATTCCTAATATAGTAGAAACAATTGTCGGAATCAAAAGTTGCAAACTGTCAATAAAAACAGGACCAGTGTAGGGACTCCACCCTTGTCTTCGCGCTTCATATTCGATTGTTTTGTAATATTGCAAATAATCTTCCTCTGTATCGGATTTTATTCCCGTAACTTCTTCAACAAAGTCGCCAAAACCGTCGGGGTAGCGTTGAGCGATATACCCATCGACTCCGAGTTCGTAAAGTTCCGACGTTGATACATATCTCTTATTCGCCCACCAATCCTGATACGCCTTAGACCAATATCCCATCGATTCGCCGAAATTGAGTTTTTGGGTTGAATAGGATTTGCTTTGCAACCATTCTTCGAAATCGACTCCTTTCGATTGTGCTTGCGTATCTTCTTGATAGTTACCGTAATACTTTTGAGCGACTCTATAACATTCTTCAATCTGAGACGGCATTTCATTCCACGTTTCTTCAAGATATTCAAACTGCAGTGTATATATATAACTATATCCCGTGGTTAGCAGCTCCCCTGCGTGGTATCCGTTCCAATTCCACTCAAAGCGCGTGTCGTAATCGCTATGAAATTTTATGGCTTGAACTGTGTATGGCAAAGAGCCACAAATTGCGACGAAAAGACAAATTATTGCCACAATACATATTATGCCGCAACTACGACCGCGTATATACGGCTCTTTTTTTAAGCGTTGAGCAATGACGGGACGACATTGACGCAAATATCTGCGCCGCTCCAACCACGCTTCGAAACGTTGCTTGGCTTGTTCGCGATCTTCCTGCGTAATCACGGAGATTTTGAACAATTTGCATAGCACAAGCGAAGCGGCGTGCAACAACAAAAACACTACGGTAAGCGACACCGTTACGCTTACGAAACTGCCTTTCATTTCGTCCATACCCTCGGCATAGGCGTTAAACTTGACGGCGATGACGGAAGTACAAACCAATACGAGAACGTACGGCAGCACGCTGAAATAGTGAGCGAGCCAACGCGCTACTCTGCCTCCCTTGAATTGCAAATATACAAGATAACCCGCATACAGCAACGCAACTGCCGCCATAGCCACCAAAGCGCCGGCGGCGGGCGTTATTGCGGCAAGATCGGGGTCGCTTTCCACCGTTTCCGGATTGAAAAAGCCGTACACGCTTACGTTTGGCATAACAGGCGGCTCGCCTTTCATCACGGGCGCAGCCATAAAGGCAAACATCAACACCGACCAAAGGGCGAAGATAACAAGGGGCGCAAACAGCAATATTTTGCGCAACGTTTTGTTGTTTCGCCAATCGATGGGCGTATGCGCCTTTGCGGAAGGCGCAGACGACGCCGTTTGCGTTTCGTCCGCTTGGGTCGGCAAAAAGGCGCAGCCGCAATTAGGGCAGAACTTGACGTTCTCTTTCAGTTGCGCGCCGCACTTGGGACACACCTTTGGGGCTTGTGAAGGCGTGCCGCATTCGGGACAGAAGTTGCCTTCGAACTCTGCACCGCATTTGCTACATTTGTTCATAGTTTTTTTCCTCCTGTTTTTTTGATGTCGGCAACAAAAAAAGTGCCGCAACTACCGCTGCGACACTTGTAGAATATGCGCCTCGATAGTTACCACACTGTCACTTTGCAAAACACACAAAGATTAAAGACACATAACTCTACCGAGTGAGTATGTGTGTTTTGCAATATTAAAATGACAATGTGGTGATTTCATTGTATAACAGTTTGCAAATCTTGTCAATAAAACAAAAACAACTTTAACAAACATACGCCATATAGAAAATGCGATACAAACAAATTGAGCCGACGTAAGTTTTGTAGGCAAAAAAAAGGAACTCCGCAAAGGAATTCCTCTTGCAAGTGATTTTCTACACATTGGACATACGGACCGTAACATATACGTAAATACGGTCGGAACGTTGCCCGCACCTGCGGAATATACGGTTTCCGACAAACGCAAGCGCGCTATTGACGAACGAAAATTACAACTCGTCGTATTTGTCCAATTGGACGTTGGCTTCGTGCAGTATCTCCACGGCAAATTCGTCGGGGTAGCCCTCTTTGTACACGATGCGCTTTATGCCTGCGTTGACGATAAGTTTGGCGCATATCACGCAGGGTTGGTGCGTGCAGTACAACGTTGCGCCGTCCAAACACGTACCCATACGCGCGGCGTTGACTATCGCGTTTTGCTCGGCGTGGACGGAATAGCACTTTTCAAGGTTGTGCCCGCTGGATATACCTAACTTTATCCGCAGGCACTCGCCCTTGTCCTTGCAACTGCGTATACCCTCGGGAGCGCCGTTGTAGCCCGTGCATAGCACGCGTTTGTCGCGCACTATCACAGCGCCCACCTGACGGTCCTCTTTGAAACAGCTGGACCAACTTGCGACTTGCTCCGTCAGTTCCATAAATCGTTTGTCCCACTTGTTCATAGACTCTCCTTCGGCTTTTACGCCGAGTTACTTTTTTACGTATAACAAAACAGCCGTCTTTGTACGTACGCGACGGCAGAGACGGCTGTTTGCTCTCAATACTTTTGCTTGCGGATCTGTCCGTTTACCTTGTGGATAGTGATAGTACCCTCTTGGTTCTTCGCCTTTTCCTTGGCGAAAGCAATGGCTTCCGCTTGCGTGTCGAACAGTTTAAGCGGCTTTGAGCCTTTTTGCAACTTGACTTGCCATTTGCCGTCTTCGCGCAGAGAAATGTGGTAGTTCTTGGGGCGCTTGACTTCTTCCTTTTCCGCAGGGGTCTCCTCGGCGGGCTGTTCGTCCTCCTCGGTCGCTTCTTCCGCAGGGGTCTCCTCTTCCTCGGCGGCAGTTTCTTCCGCGGGGGTCTCTTCCTCAGCAGATGTTTCTTCCGCGGGGGTCTCCTCTTGCGCCTGAGGTTGCTGCGCGGGCTGCTCTTCTGCTACGGCTGCTTGCGCCTCTTCTGCGGGTTGTTCCTCCGCTGCGGCGCTCGTCTCCTCGACAGCAGTTACTTCCTCGGCGGGAGTCTCGGCGGTTTGCGCGTCAGCACGGCGGCTTCTCTTGTGACTGAGTACCGCTATCACAATGATAAGCGCAATAATCACCAACGCGCCGATAACTACAAGCAAATGCCACAAAAGGAATTCGAATGATCCTATTTGAAACAATACTTTGTCCATAATAATTCTCCTTTGTCTTTATTACAGAAATAGTATATCATTTCAAACGAAAAATAACAATTATTTTTTGCAAAATTCTTTCAATTTTTATTACAAATTTCGCCAAATTTTTCGGCGGATAACGCCGCAGGTCGCTATTCGTCAAAAAAATTGTCAAATTGGCAATCAATTGTGTTGACATTTCGAAAATGTGTAGTATAATATATTTAGCAGTCGGGACGATTGACTGCTAAAAATTGCGAAAAAAATAAATTGTGGAGGCAAATAAATGAAACTCAAACCGCTTTTTGACAAGGTTGTAGTCAAAAAAACCGAAGAAAAAGAGCAAACCGTGGGGGGAATTTTCCTGCCCACCGCCGCGCAGGAAAAGCAGGAAGTCGCCGTTGTTGTTGCGGTAGGCGAAGGCGGCGTCATCGACGGGAAAGACGTCAAAATGGTTGTCGGAGTCGGCGACAAGGTGCTGTACAGCAAGTATGCGGGAAGCACTTTCAAAATCGACGGCGAAGAAGTTACCATCATCAAACAAAGCGACATTTTGGCAATTGTGGAGGAATAAAAAATGGCTAAACAAATCAAATACGGCGAGGAAGCTCGCAAAGCGCTTGAAAGCGGAGTAAATCAACTTGCGGATACGGTGAAAATTACGCTCGGTCCGAAGGGCAGAAACGTTATCCTCGAAAAGAAATACGGCACACCGCTTGTCATCAACGACGGCGTTACCATCGCAAAGGAAATAGAACTGAAAGACCCGTTTGAAAATATGGGCGCGCAAATAATCAAGGAAGCGTCCACAAAGACGAACGACGTTGTGGGCGACGGCACTACCACCGCCGCTGTGTTGGCGCAAGCCATCATTCGCGAAGGCAACAAAAACGTGGCGGCAGGCGCAAACCCCATCATTTTGCGTAAGGGTATTGACAAAGCCGTGGAAGTTTGCGTAGAGAAGTTGAAACAGATATCCACGCCCGTGGAAGGCAAACAATCCATCGCGCAAGTGGCAAGCATATCCGCCGCCGACGAAACGATTGGTCAGTTGATATCCGACGCTATGGAAAAGGTGGGCAACGACGGCGTTATCACCGTGGAAGAAAGCAAAACGATGAAAACCGAACTCAACGTTGTGGAAGGTATGCAGTTCGACCGCGGCTACGCAAGCCCCTATATGGCGACCGACCTCGACAAGATGGTTGCCGAATTGGACAACCCCTACATACTCATCACCGACAAGAAAATTTCCGCTATACAGGAAATTTTGCCCCTGTTGGAGCAGGTAGTTAAGATGGGAGCGAAACTGCTCATCATCGCAGAGGACGTGGAAGGCGAAGCGCTTACCACTTTGATACTCAACAAATTGCGCGGCGCGTTTGTGTGCGTGGCGGTAAAAGCGCCCGGGTTCGGCGACAGACGTAAGGAAATGTTGCAGGACATCGCGATACTTACCGGCGGCACGGTCATCACCGAGGAAGTGGGATTGGAACTTAAAAACGCTTCGCTCGATATGCTGGGCAGAGCGCGTCAGGTAAAAGTGGACAAGGACAACACCATCATCGTGGAAGGTGCGGGCAGCGAAGCGGCTATCGCGCAACGTATCAATCAGATTCGCGCGCAGATGGCGGAATCCACCAGCGACTACGACAAGGAAAAATATCAGGAACGCCTTGCGAAACTTGCGGGCGGCGTGGCTCAAATAAACGTGGGCGCGGCTACCGAAGTGGAAATGAAAGAACGCAAGATGCGCATAGAGGACGCGCTGAACGCTACGCGCGCTGCCGTTGAAGAAGGTATCGTCGCGGGCGGCGGAGTTGCGTTGCTTGCAGCAATACCCGAAGTGGACAAACTCATCAAAGGTTTGAGCGGGGACGAAAAGACGGGCGCGCAGATAGTACGCAAAGCCTTGGAAACACCCATCAAGCAAATTGCGGAGAATGCGGGCGTAAACGGCGGCGTAATTGTGGAAAACGTCCTTGCAAAACGCAGTCAGAACTACGGCTACGACGCGCTTACCGGCACCTACGGCGATATGATCGCGAAAGGTATTCTCGACCCCACGAAGGTTACGCGCTCGGCATTGCAAAACGCCGCAAGCGTTGCGGGTACACTGCTCACGACGGAATCCATTGTGTGCGACATCCCCGAACCTCCGACGCCTGTTGCACAACCCAATCCTAACGATATGTATTGATAGGCGGCGGAAAAGGGGATGCTTCGGTGATTGCGAAGCGACCGACCGAATAATTACAACCAAAACAGTGGCTTGAAATACAGCCGCTGTTTTTTTGTAAGTTAAACCGAAACATTCCTTTTTTCTCCTGCACCCGTAGCACCCAACCCCGGCGGAGATATGTATTGATAGGCGGCGGAAAAGGGGATGCTTCGGTGATTGCGAAGCGACCGACCGAACAATTACAACTAAAACAGTGGCTTGGAATACAGCCGCTGTTTTTTTGTAAGTTAAACCGAAACATTCCTTTTTTCCTCCGACGCCTGTTGCACAACCCAATCCCGGAGATATGTATTGATATTGTCCGACCACACGTGCGACAAGTCGTATCGGGTATTCGGTGAAAAAAGGCTTCACTTCGCGTGCCGCACCTAACAGGGTGCGGCACGCTTGTTGCAGATTATTTTTCGTCGAACACCCTCACTCTCGGTGTTACAATGTCCCCGACCGCCCACCCCTGTTCGCGGATATGAAGTTTGCAACTGTTGAAAAAAAAATGTTTCGGATATACGCGATTAAAATTTATTAGACAATAAAATTTGATAGACAACATATATGAAACCGACTCTCCCGTCTGA
This sequence comes from uncultured Clostridia bacterium, assembly GCA_947628135.1. Taxonomy (GTDB): domain Bacteria; phylum Bacillota; class Clostridia; order Christensenellales; family CAG-314; genus Fimimonas. Next base: position 55,650 of record CANQYT010000009.1, on the reverse strand, counting down.
GGTCGGTTTCCTTTTATGTACTTAGTAACATTATCCTATGCGCTTACGCGCCGCCGCAGTCAATGTAGCACACGCACAATTTGAGTTTGCGAAAATTGTGCGAAAGAGGAGCGCCTATGCGTCAGCGGTATCAAGTACGCTTACGCACCGCAGTAACTCTATATACATAAGTTGAGGAGGCTTATCGGCAGCCGCAGGGCAACGCGCAGTTATTGCGCCGCAGAGGAAGTTGTTTCGTCACGGCGTTTGTCGGAGTCGGAACGCTTGCGGGGACGGAAAATCGCCTTGAAAAGCGTGCGTACCAACGGCTGAATGAAAAGCAGTTGCGAAAAGAAAGCAAAGGGCAGATTGTAGCATACAAGTTTCAGCCAATTTGCGAGCAACGTCCACATATTGAATGTCTGTGCGCCGTAGGGATAGTACATAAACGCGGCGATAAAACTCATCGCGGGGCACATCAACCCAACGGTGGTGATGATAATTGCCGTTTCGAAAATTACGGGGTGTATGCTGTCGGGCTTGAATACGCGGCGCACCAATCTGATACTGCAAGGACTGCCCATTACGCACTCCAATGTGTAGGCAAAGGCAAATTCGATAAGCACCACTGCCCAGATAGGAACGGGCGTTCCGAAAACGGATACTCCGCCCATTGCGTTTATCGCCGCGATAACGCTCGGCGCACTCGTCAATTGCATAAACGTTGCGCCGTTGATAACGTACAGACTGTAAAACACGTATGCGTGTACCGTAATTACCACGGTGATAAAGGCAAAAATCATTCGTTGAAACAAGTTTTTAGGCATAAATTCTCCTTTTGACACAAAAAACGCTCCGCAACAAATCCAAACCGAGAGTGTTCCGTGATCAGATTTACTTGCAGAGCAATACTTGTGTCGTTTTCCTATTCGATTGTATTTCTATTGTACACCGTTTTCGAAAATCTCGCAAACGAATTGATTAAATTTACCGAGATAAGCACGCGGCAAAGAGTTTGCGGAATGTGTTTTGAAAAAACGCAACAAAAAAAATGGCACGGAAGCCGACTTTGCGTCTTGTGCTTTCGGTAAAAACGGGAAAGCGCGTCTGCTTTACGCTTGAAACAATTACGCGAAAAGAGCCGTCGCTAAAAGCGCAGTAAAAATGCGGGTAATTATGCAAAGGGCGGACATTAAAATACAATATGATAACTGTCGTTTTTACGTAAATAACCGCTTAAAAAAATGCGAATTTGATTATCGGAAAGGGGTGACTAAAACAATTTCGTTACTGCGATTTCGTCAATGTTGCTTCTTAAAAATTTTAGGCAATAAAAATAACACTTGCGACGTACCTCAATTAAATGCGATACGTTATGCATATAGAAACGATACTGACGAAAAGACGGCGGTTATTGTAAAAAAAATCGGCTTTGTGCCGAAACGAAAAAAAAAGAGCGAAATTTTGCCGCCCCATATAGGCAAAAAATCAAATCATAGCGAAAAGTCCGCCCACCACTCCGCAAAGCGTACCTAAGAAATACATCAAAAGCAACACAAGAACGTTGCGGCGGAACTCGCCCTTTTGCTTGAAGAGGATAGCCAAAGCAATACCGCTGTTGCTGACAAGTCCCGCAAGAAGCGCGGGCAATGTAACCACGCCCTCGGCGTACATACCCGTAAGCAGCACGCTGCTTGCGCAGTTGGGAATTAACCCTATCAATGCTGTGAAGAAACTTTGCGCTATTCCCAAATTGGCAGTAAACGTGAGTATCGGCTGTTCGAAATAGTACAACAGCAAACCGAAAACGGCGTTTATCACAAAGATGTATACGAATATCTTCAAAGTGTGCAACAGCGGGTGTTTTACGAAGCCCCAAAAGGTGCGCTTGTGCGTTTCGCCCATTTCGTGATGACAGCAACCGTGTTCGTCCTTTATACGAAAGCGGGAAACAAGCGCGCGTTTATCGAACAAATTTACGAGATAACCCAACGCCACGGCGTAGACCGCCTTGACGAGCAACACTATCCACACAGAGCCGACGGTGTTGGGATTGGTAAGCAAGATAGGAAGCGCCTCGTCGCTTGTCGCCACGAAAAAGGCGATGAGCGTGCCCAATTTGAGATAGCGCTGACAGTACAGATCCGCCGCCATAACGGAAAAACCGCATTGCGGAACAAGCCCCACTCCGCTTGCCACAAGAGGGGCGAACTTGCCGTTGAGCAATTTTACGGCGGCATTGCGCGCGTTGGCGTTGCTTTCCAACCATTCGATAAGCAAATATATCGCCAACAAAAAAGGCGCGGCAATTGCGCTGTCTTTCAGTGCGTCTAATATAACGTTCCACATATATCAGTTTCAATCAAACAAGAAAATGAGATTTTTTCCCACCCCATTGCTCGTTTTTGTGCGAACAGACGGCTGTTTGTCAATCGTCCTTTTTCACTATCAGTCCGAGTTCGGCGCAAAGGTCCTCCAACGACATATCCGTCTTGGTCAGTTCGCGCAGGTCTATCACCTGCCCCGAAGCCTGCTCCACCTTGGAGATGGGATTGTAGATACGCATTGTGGTCTCGCTGGGCGTTACGTCCACCACAGCACGCGCCTGCCGCCACTTTTCCTCTTCGGAGGCGTGCTGCTCTTCCGTGACGCTTTGCACGTGAACGGGTTGTGCCGCAACTTGCGCAGCGGCTGTTTTGTCCGTCTCCGCTTCCGCTTTCGCCGCTTCTGCCGCTTTCGTTTCAACTTCCGCTTCCGCTTTGCGCTGCGCGCTGCGTTCGTCTATTTCCCGCGCGACGTCCTTGCCTTCGTAGGCGTTTATTACGTCCTCTATCTTTTTCTGCAAGGCGTTGAAAGACTCCACCTCTTCCTTGGAAAGGGAGGCGATAAGCGTCTTGGCGTACGCGCGCCACGTCGCGTAGAAAATTTTTGCGCGGCTGAGTACCAGATCGGAATACCGCTCGGCGTCGAATTTGAGTTCCTGCGCGAGGTGCTGAGAAGCGACAAGCGACTTGGAAATAGCCTGCTCGTCCGTTTGGTACTGCTTTACTTGCTGACGGAGAGAATGATTTTCGTCCGAGAGTTCGTCTATGCGCTCCTTTTGCGAGTTGCGGATCTGCTGTTCCTTCAACGCGGTTTCGGCGATGTATTTGTCCACTTCGTCGGGATCGTAGCCCCTGAAAACTTTCTTGAAATTCATTTTGCCACCGTTTTACGTTCTTCCCTGATTAGTTTGTCCTTCAAACGATACAGTTCGTCGGACAGATCCACCTTGTAGTCGTGAGGGTTGGAGAGACGTTTGTACTCTTCCCAAAAGCCGTCCAGACTCGCCGCGCAATCGCGCTGCAACTCGTAGACGTTTTTCTTTTCAAGCACGCGTTTGCCGTCGATAACGGCGTCTACGTACAAGTCCTTTGCGTAGAAGTCGGTCACCTCTTTGGTCTTCCACCGCTCCGTGGGGTGAGTTAGCGTAAGCGGTTTCGATTCGTCGATGACTTCTCCTTTCAGCGCGATGACGTCCGCGATAGCCTTGTTCGTGGCTTTGTCGAACAGACGGAATACCGTTTTTACCCCGGGGTTGGTCATCTTTATCGGATTGTCGCTTATCTTCATCTTGGGATAGTCCGCACCGTTTACGTTGAGATTGCACAACTTGTACACTCCGCCGAGACTCGGCGTGTTGTTGCTGGTGATGAGCCTTGTGCCCACGCCGTAGATGTCTATCGCCGCGTCCTGTCTGCGCAGACTTTCCAAAACATACTCGTCTATATCCGAACTTGCAAATATCTTCGCGTCGGTGTAGCCTGCCGCGTCCAACATTTTGCGCGCCTCCTTGGACAAATACGCGAGGTCGCCGCTGTCAAGACGTATTCCGACGGGTTTGCCACCCTTGGCGGAAAGGTAATCGAAAGTTTTGATGGCGTTGGGTACGCCGCTGCCCAATGTGTCGTAGGTGTCTACGAGCAGCAGGCAGTTGTCGGGGTAGGCGTCCGCATAGGCTTTGAACGCGGAAAGTTCGTCGGGGAAGGACATCACCCAACTGTGCGCGTGCGTGCCCTTGGGAGACATACCGAAAGTCTGTGCGCAAAGTACGTTGCTTGTGGACGTGCAACCGCCTATCACTGCGGCGCGCGCGCCGTAAATAGCGGCGTCCGGTCCTTGTGCGCGGCGCAAACCGAATTCCAACACGCTTGCGGGCGACGCGGCATAGCACACTCTGCGCGCCTTGGTGGCGATGAGCGTCTGGTGATTGACTATGTTGAGCAACGCCGCCTCGATAAGCTGCGCCTGACATATCGGCGCGGTCACTATCATAAGCGGCTCGTAGGGAAACACCACCGTGCCCTCGGGCAAAGCGCGAACGCTGCCCGTGAAGCGGAAATCGGCAAGACTGCGAAGAAAATCTTCGCCGAACGCGCCTGTGGAACGCAGATATTCCACGTCCTGCTCGGTGAAACGAAGATTTTCAAGATACTCTACCGCCTGTTCCAGACCTGCGGCAATGCAGAAATTGCTTTCCGCAAAGGGGCGGAAAAACAAATCGAAAGTCGCCGTCTCGTCCGTCTTGCCCTCGCGGAAATATCCGTACATCATAGTCAATTCGTAGAAATCGGTCAGAAGCGTCAAATTGCGCATAAAGCACCTCTCATTTGTCCGAATCCCGTTCGGACGGGGTTTGATCTTGCTCGCCGCCGTTCGAATCGTCCGATTTATTTGCCGAAACGCCCTGCCGAGCAAGTTTGGCTTGGCGTTTCTTCTCCTTGTCGGGGTCTACCCACGGTTTGAGATGTTCCACACCGTAATCGGCATAGACCTTGGGCGGAAATACGAACAGCAGAAATTTGTTGAGTTTGTAGCCGTAGGTTGCGCCGCATTGGCACTTCGTCTGCGCTACGCCCGCGCTCTTTGCCGCCGCCGAATACGCTTTGCGTTCCGGAAGCGCCTTGAAAATGCCTATGGCTAATGCGGTGATGATACATACAACAAACAACACTATCCCGTTGGCGACGCCGTCTACAATACCCCACTTGATGAGGCTGAACAGACCGAAGAGCGCAAGCGCGCACATCGCAACGGCGTAGCACACCAGCGCGACGAAGTGCTTTTCACGATCCGTTTGCCAGAGTTCTTTGGGGACGCGGCACTCGTGACAATCGGGGCAGTAAAGTTTGAGCCTGTCCCAGATGGACCACACGCCCAACGCGCAGTACACTGCCGCCGCCGTGGCGAAAAATCCCGCGATAAACTCCGCCTGTCCCAATTCCGCGCGGGCACTAAGCACAAACATCGTTATGCCTACGGCAAGAAACAGGGCGGAAATAGCCATCAATATCCAGCGCGATTTGGACATTTCGTCGTAGTCGGACTTGAACATCTTTTTGTACAGCGCGTGCAGTTGCTTGCGGTATATGCGGGAAAGCATAAGTACGCCCAAAACTATCGTAAACACGGAGACAAGTTGGCTTATCTTTATGTTGGTTTCCATTGTGCCGACGTACAAATACAGGCTGTCGCTGCGCAAACCCTCGATGATAAGACGGACTATGCCGTAATAAATTCCGTAAAACGCCGTGCACCAACCCAATTTGTAGTGTTTGCTGCGCGTGAGAACCAACACGCAGATGAGGAAACCGATGAGCGTACACATCGATTCGTAAAAGAAGGTCGCCTGATACCAACCGCCCACGTTGGGATCGACGCTGCGAAACCAACTGCCGTCTATCCACACCGCGTAACCGTTGAAGCGGGAAAACATACCGCTTGCAGCGTGGGGAAGATCGTCGTACACAGTCGATATCAACTGCCCGTACGCCTCCTGATTGGCGAAGTTGCCCCAACGTCCCATACTTTGCGCTATCATCACGCCGGGCAAAATGCAGTCCGTTACTATGCGGAAATCGTGTTTTTTTATCTTGGAAAGCACCCACGCGGAGACGTAGCCCATTATCACGCCGCCGTAGATGCCCAGACCGCCGTGTCTGATGTCTAAAAATGTAGTCCAATCGGGCTTGGAGGTGTTTGTCCAAGGGAATATGTACACGTACAACCGTGCGCCCAACACACCGAAAGGAATAAGCACCAACGCGTAGATAGTTACGTCGTAGGGGTCGTAGCCGCGCTTTTTGAAATACAGCGCGGAAACCAATATCGCAACGCACATACCCGCTACGATACACAACGCGTAAACGTATATCGGGAAGTTGAACAGCCAGATCGCGGGGTTGCCGTTGTCACCCGGACCGTAGCCGAATTTCATTCCCCGCCATTCGGCAATTGAAAGTAGATTAGTCAATTGTTTCTCCTGAGTGCCGCCGATTCGCCCCCTCGGAACGGTAAACCGCGCCGAAAAGCAAAACCGAACGCTGCGTTTTGTAATTGTATTTAATTATAATATCTTTGAAAGCGACTGTCAACAAAATGGGGCAATGAAAGTGTTTTGTAAAGGTAACGGCACAAAACGCAACGCTTTTTCCCTGCGGAACGCTCGAAACGGAAAACGCCGCGGGACGCGTTCGGACAGCCGCGGAGAAGTAAATACGAGCGATTTGCTTTTCAAAAGCGCCGAAATAAGCCGATTTTGACGATTTTGGAGCGATTTCAAGATACTATGTTAGAAATAGTAGTCTACAAAACCGCGATTTTCGTTGTGGCGAAAGGCAAAAAAACAGACTGCGTTTGCATCGCCGTTTTAATTGCGAAAAAAAGCCTCAGCCGAAAAAGCCGAGGCTCAGAAGCAGCGCGTCATTTATTCGCCGCATAACGTCGGGAGGAAGCTCGCCGATTTTTTCCTTTATTCTGCTTTTGTCTATCGTGCGTATCTGTTCCAACAGCACAACCGAATCCTTGGGCATTGGCGTAGAACTGCTGCTCAATTCGATGTGAGTGGGAAGTTTGGCTTTGGTGAGGCGCGACGTAGTAGCCGCCGCGATAACAGTCGGACTGTACTTGTTGCCTACGTCGTTTTGCAACACAACTATCGGACGAACGCCGCCTTGTTCGCTTCCCACAACGGGGTTGAGGTCGGCGTAGTAGATTTCTCCTCGTTTTATCAATGTTCGCGCTCCTTGTGTGTACGCGCGCTTCCTCTGACGTGCGGCAGAATATCAACCTGCTCCACTGTCATTCTATGTACAAAACGGATAAATCGGTTACACCGCCGAGGGCAAATTTCCGCTTTTGGGGCAAAAACTTTGCGACGGGGCGATGAATCAGCCGCCGAACGTGCCCGTATATGTAACTGCGCGCTTTTGTCGGAAATTATGCACGCGCTTTTGCAAAAATATACCGATTTGCGACGATAAATTACCGTGCAGACACATTTTGCGTTAAAAAATCTGCAATCAATTCAGTTACGCAATCACCAACCCGTTCCGAAATTCAGACACTCCTCTCCGACACAATTTTGTAAACTCAAATATGCGTGCGCCCTACTTCGACTGCGGCAACGCGGTAACACATAGGATACTGTTACTTATTATATAAAAAACGTACCGACTACGGACGAGAAAGTCTGTTTTGTAAATGATACCTATTTAATATTGACCGTGTATTGCCCGAAATAAAGTTTTTCAACGGTTGCAAACTTCATATCTCGGATAGGGGGCTGTCGTGGACATTGTAACACCGAAAGCGAGGGTGTTCCAACGCAAAATAATTTGCAGCAAGCGCCACGTTGTGTGTGCAATTGCACGAGTGCGCTTTGCTCTGTTGCGGCGCTTGAAATGCAGTCTTTTTGCGAGGAATACACTAGGCGACACTAAATTCCGAGCAAGCGCAAAACAAAAAAAGGCTCTGACTTTGTAATCAAAGGGAGAGCCTTGGCGCTTTGTTGCAATATTGTAATCGCGTTGTTATTTGAGTTCGTCCAAACGGGCTTGCAATTGCGCTTGCAGTTCGCGGAATTTGGCGAGTTTGGCGCGCTCGTTGTCCACGAGTTGCGCGGGCGCTTTGGAAAGGAATCCTTGATTGGAAAGTTTCGCCTCGGCGCGGGCAATCTCGCTTTCGACGTTCTCCAACTCTTTTGCGACGCGCTCCGCTTCCTTTGCGAAATCCACCAGATCGCCCAAGGGCACTTCGCAGGCGGCGGCGACTCCCACCGCTTTTACCGTCTTTTCGTCGGAGGGCGCGGGGGCAAACACCGTTTCTTCCAGATTGCACAACTTGGCGAGATACACGCCGCAGCTGCGTATGCGCTCATCATAGGGCACAACGTACAAGCGTATGCGTTTGCTCGGGGCGACGTTGTAGGTGCTTCGCACGTTGCGCACTTTGGTTACGAGTTCTTTCAGTTCCTCAACGAGGCTTGCGTCGTCGTCAAAGCGCAGTTCGTCGTGCTGTTCGGGGAAGCGTTCCACCATTATGCTTTCGCCGTGGGAGGGCATTGCCTGATAAATTTCTTCCGTCAAGCAGGGGGCAAAGGGGTGAAGCAGTTTCAAAATGTTGTCCAACACGTAACACAGCACGCTCAACGCGTCGCGGCGGGCGATTTCGTCCGTGCCGTACAGCACGGGCTTGGTAAACTCGATGTACCAATCGCAAAACTCGCTCCACACAAAGTCGCTGAGAGTTTGCGCCGCCATACCCAACTCGTACTTTTCCAAAAGTTCGGTAACTTCGCCTATCACAGAGTTAAGTTTGGTAAGTATCCACTTGTCGGCAAGGCTCAGTTTGCACTCGGAAAGGGGAACGAGTTGCTTTCCCTCGGCGTTCATCAACACGAAACGTCCGCAGTTCCACACCTTGTTCATAAAGTTGCGCGTACCGTCTATTTTGTCCGGGGCAAAACGAATGTCCGACCCGTTGGCAACGCCGTTGATGAGGGCGAAGCGCAGGGTGTCCGCGCCGTACTTGTCGATAAACTCCACGGGGTCTACGCCGTTGCCGAGAGATTTGCTCATCTTGCGACCTTGCTCGTCGCGCACGATGCCGTGCATAAGCACGTGACGGAAAGGCACTTGTCCCGTGGCGTACAGCGAACTGAATATCATTCGCGCTACCCAGAAGAAAATTATGTCGTAGCCGCAGGACAGCACCGACGTGGGGAAAAACGCCTTGAAATCGTCGCTGTCGCGGTAGTAGCCCAACGTGGAGAAGGGCCACAGCGCGCTACTGAACCACGTGTCCAGCACGTCCTCGTCCTGATGAAGGTGCGAGCCGCCGCACTTGGGGCAAACGTCGGGGTCGTGTTCCTCGCAGATCTCCGCGCAGCAATCGTCGCAGTACCACACGGGTATGCGGTGTCCCCACCACAACTGACGGGAAATACACCAATCTTTGATGTTTTCCATCCAATTGAAGTAGGTTTTGGCAAAACGTTCGGGGTGGAAGGTGATTTCACCGTTGCGGACGGCTTGTATCGCAGGCTCGGCAAGGGGCTGCATCTTTACAAACCACTGACGGGACACTATCGGCTCGACCGTTGTGTGACAGCGGTAGCAACTGCCTACGTTGTGCTTGTGCGGTTCGACCTTTTGCAAAATGCCCATTTCTTTGAGGCGGGCGACAATGCGTTTGCGCGCCTCGTAACGGTCCAGACCGGCAAATTCGCCTGCGTTTTCGTTCATTGTGCCGTCGTCGTTCATCACGCGAATGACGGGCAAATTGTGCCGCACGCCCACTTCGAAGTCGTTGGGGTCGTGGGCGGGGGTTATCTTGACGACGCCCGTACCAAATTCCATATCCACGTATTCGTCGGCTATTACGGGAATTTCGCGGTTGACAAAGGGGACGATGACCGTCTTGCCCACGAGGTGCGTGTAGCGCGAATCGTTGGGGTTGACAGCAACTGCCGTGTCGCCCAACATCGTTTCGGGGCGGGTGGTGGCAAAGGTGACGGTTGTTTTGCCGTCGGGCGTTGTGTAACCGTAGTGCCAAAAACAGCCGTCCTGCTCGGCATACTCCACTTCCGCGTCGGACAGCGCAGTGCGGCACACGGGACACCAATTGATGATACGGTTGCCGCGGTAGATAAGTCCCTTTTTGTACATCGAAACAAACTGCTTGCGCACCGCTTCGCTGCATTTGTCGTCCATTGTAAAGGCGAGACGACTCCAATCGCAACTGCTGGCAAGTTTTTTGAGTTGCTCGACGATACGCCCGCCGTACTTCTCTTTCCACTGCCAAGCGCGTTGAAGAAAACCTTCGCGCCCGAGGTCGTGCTTGTCGATACCTTCCTTTTTGAGTTGTTCGACAATCTTGACTTCGGTGGCAATGCTGGCGTGGTCCGTACCGGGCAGCCAAAGGGTGTTGAACCCTTGCATACGCTTGAAACGCACTATCGTATCCATAATGGCGTTGTCCAAGCCGTGCCCGATGTGCAACTGCCCCGTGATGTTGGGCGGCGGCGACACAATGGAAAAGTAGGGCTTGCCCACCTCCGCCTTGGGGGTGAAGTAGCCGCGCTCCATCCAAAATTCGTAGAGTTTGTGTTCGAATGACGAGGGATCGTAAGTTTTTTCCAACATATATTTTCCTTTCGCCCGCATTGCCCGTCAAAGGGACAAAGCGGACTGTTTGTAATGTCTGTATTGGGGGGGGTGAGGGAGAACCGCAAAGGGGCGGAGACGTTTTGCACAGCGTATTCGCCGTCAAAAAATGCCCTCGGCAAAGGAAAACCTTTACCAAGGGCGTGTTGCAAACGCTGTACCACCTTGATTCGACCCGCCGCGACAGGGCAAGTCCTCATTGCAGCCGAAAACGAGGCAAACCGAACGGGGCTACTTTCGCACGCAAACGCGAGCGCCGTTTCGCTCCGTCAACTCGGCGCACTACACCGCAACCGCTTGCCTTGCGAAATTTCCACCGCAGTTCGCTCTCTGGAAAGGCAGTTCGATTGAGCCTTGCGCCTCAAACGTCTTTTTGTATGACACAATTGTACCACGGCGGCAAAAAAAGAGCAAGCGATTGCACCGCTTGCTCTTGAAAAATTTTAGTTCGGCTCACGATAGACGCGCGTAAACTCGCACGAAATACGGGCGATCGGTCACGTCCGCAGTTGCGCTGCGGACGGACTAGGAACGAGTCCAATAACTACGACTATACATATTCTCATCAGTCAAGTATACTGCATTTTGCGCGGGATCGGTGAGAACAAGGCTGTTATCGTTGGCTTTCCAACCGTCGGGGTTTTCAAACCTTACTGTTTGCAAACCGCTGCAACCCAAGAAAGCATTAGCCCCTATAAATGTTACGGTGCTCGGGATTGTTATAGATTTCAATTTGCTGCAATTGTAAAAAACCTGCACACCTATGCTTTGCAGTTGGCTGTCACCGTCAAAGGTTACCGTTTGCAAGTTGGTGCAACCGTTGAAAGCATAATAGCCTATGCTAGTAACGGTACTCGGGATAATTATTTCCGTTAAATTGCTGCAATCGAGGAAAGCACACTCACCTATACTTTGCAATTGGCTGTCAATCTTAAAAGTAACAGTCTGCAAACCAGTACCGCGAAAAGAATACTCACCGATGGTTGTGACGGTGCTCGGAATGGTTATTTCCGTCAAACTGCTGCAATGGGCGAAAGCATTCCCACCTATGTTTTGCAGTTGGCTGTCGCCGTCAAAGGTTACCGTTTGCAAACCATTCCAATTCAAGAAAAGATAATCGGGGATCGTTTGAACGTTTGCACCGATTACCAATTGTGACAGAGAAGAACTAAATACTCCATTCCAATTAGATCCATCTTTCGTGCAGTTGGTTGCATTCCAATACACGGTAGTCAACTGACTGCAATCGAGGAAAGCACCATCGCTTATAGTTGTAACGCTTGCAGGAATGGTTATTTCTTTCAAACTGCTGCAACCGTAGAAAGCATTATAGCCTATGCTCGTGACTGTACTCGGAATTGTTATTTCCGTCAAACTACTACAATAGAGGAAAGCACCGCCGCGTATACTTTGCAGTTGGCTGTCGCCGTCAAAGGTCACAGTTTGCAAATTGGCGCACTCGTAGAAAGCACCATTGCCTATACTTGTGACACTGCCCGGAATGGTGATTTCCGTCAAACTGCTACACTCGGAAAAAGCGGAATCGCCTATACTTGTGACAGGGTATTGTTTACCGTTGTACTCCACTTGTGACGAAATCGTAACATCACCCGAATAATTGTAGGACACAACGGTCGCCGTGTCGTCTTTGAGCGCATACCTAACGCCTTTCACAACGATATAAATGTATCCGTCTGTATCAAGGTTGTTATGTAAGCAATTCCACACAACGGGACAATCGGAGGAATTCCAATTGCTATCCCAGCCGGACGGCTGTTCTGCCGCCTCACAATATATTATCAAATGACTGCATTCATTGAAAGCCCGCGAGTCTATACTTGTGACAGCAATGGCAATGATTATTTCCGTCAAACTGCTACAATTGTAAAAAGTACTGCTACCTATGTTTTGCAGTTGGCTGTCGCCGTCAAAAGTCACTGTTTGTAAATTGCTACAATTGGCGAAAGCACTCTGACCTATACTTGTAACGGTACTCGGAATAGTTATTTCTGTCAAATTGCTGCAATTGGCGAAAGCACCAGAGGGAATCGTTTGAACGTTTTCGCCGAATACTATATTAGACAATAGGGAACAATTTGTGAATATTGACCACGCATTTGTACAATTTGTCGCATTCCAATACACAGTAGTCAACTGACTGCAACTTTCGAAAGCACTGTTGCCTATACTCGTGACGGTGCTCGGAATTGTTATGGATATCAATTCGCTGCAAGAGGAGAAAGCACTGCTTCTTATACTTGTTACCGGCATATCTTTGTACGTATCCAAAATTCGAACGTCGTCTATTCCGTCCAGATGATTGTATCCGTAAACTTCGTAGAAGTCACTGCCGTCCTGTCCATAGATAAGATTGTAAACCACGCCTTGCGTATTGAGAAAGCGTGCAGTCAAGGTTGCATTGTCGTCGTCCCATTGCCAAGCGGTATTGGCGTCAATCAAAGTTCCGTTGTAGAACCAACCCCAAAATTCCTTTCCGTAAACTTGCGGTTGGGGCAACCCGACAATAGTTTCGTCAAAGTCGATAGTAAACGTATGTTGGTCGCCCGTTGCCTCGCCGTATTCCAAATTTACCGTGTAGGTTTTGGGAACGTAACTGCCGTTAACTTTTTGATTGTTGTCAAACTCCAATTCGTATTCATCCCAACGGCAGAGATAACCTGTTTTTTCCGGTTTTTGAGGGGCGGAAACATCTTGCATTGTCTCTACCGTATAGGTAACTTTCGTATCACTACCCTCAAACACAAAAGTTATTGTGTACTCTATCGGCGTGTACTCGGCATTGACAATTTGTTCATTGTCATATTGCAACCAATAATTTTGCCACTTGCCCGTGTAGTGAGGCTTGGCGGGGACTTCCGGCTCTACAAGATCGTACCAAGTGTCAACAGTGTAAGTACGCTGTTGCGAAAAGTCGTCCGCGACGAAAGTAACCGTGTACTCAATGGGTGTGTAGTTGGCGTATACGGTTTGGTCTTGTGAAAAATTAAGTTCGTAATCTTCCCATTCTCCCGTGTAGTATCTTTTTTCGGGAACTTCGGGCGAGACAAAACTGTCAGCGTTCTCCACCGTGTAGGTGACGGTTGTAGAGGAAGGATGCCTTGGGTCGTCGTTGTCCGCAACAAATGTAACGGAGTACTCTATCGGTGTGTACACGGCGTTGACGACCTGTTCGTTGTTGTATTCAAATTGATAATTTCCCCACGAGCCCCAATAGTACTGCTTGTAGGGTACTTGTGGGGGAACAACACTGTCAACCGTTTCCTCAGTGTAGGTGTACTGTTGAGAAAAGTCACCCTCTTCAAAAGTGATGATGTATTCTGTCGCTGTGTATTGCGCGTAAAAATATTGGGTGTCAAACATAAACGGTTCAAAATATTCCCACATATCCCACACACCTGTGTAGTGGGGCTTTTCGGGCACTTGGGGAGCAACTATCTCGTCGACATTTTCAATATTGTAAAATATTTCTATATATTGGTCGTTATATCCGATAAACATAATCGAATACTCTATCGGCGTGTAAACCGCTTCAACCGTTATATTTCCGTTGTCGAGGGTGTAATCAGCCCACGCTCCCTCGTAATATTCTTTGTACGGGACGGACGGCTCGGAAATACTCGTATCGTCGGCACTGTATGTAACAATTTCTACCGTCTGTCCGTCGGCAACAAACGTTACAGTGTAAACGCCTTTACTTTGATAACCGCATTTGCACATACCGTCTGAATCGAAATCGTGTTTCTCTACGTCCGATCTTTCCGCCGTATGTCCGCAGGTGGCAGGATGCCAGTGATACGTATCGTCCCAATCCCACCCATCGGAAAAAGTGTGCTGATGACCGCTGCCACCACCTGTACCGTCTCCGTCGGAATTTCCGTCGCAGGCAACAAACGCAACAATGGCAAGCGTAACGATCAGAATGACCGTAATTGCAATAAACAAAATGCGTTTTGTTTTCATAAGTTCCTCCTTGATTTGTCTATCTGTAACAATACAAATAGTATTTTTTTATCTATCCCCACCTCCGTCGTTTGTCAACGAAAAGGGAGAAAGAACAAAAAAAGTGCCGTCCCTACCGAAACGGCACTTGTAGACGCGTGTTCCGATAGTTACCACACTACTCTCAATATGCCAACGCACACTGCGAATGAAACACACTATTCTACCACGATATAGTGTGCGCGTTAGCAAAATAATATTAAGAGTAATGTGGTAGCACCATTATAGCGCGGAGCAAAGGGATTTGTCAAGCCTTGATTCGTCAATAGTTTGAGGGCGGGCACGGTATGCGCGGAAGATACTACAACGCGGCTGAGCAGTAAAATTGAGTTTGAGCGTGGCGGGGAAAAACGCGTAAACGGCGGAGAAATATATTTTATAAACGAAAGTACAAAAGCGAAAAAAAATACGCGGCTTACAAAGGTAAATATATTATGTTAATAAACAATAACAATAGAATTTGTTTGGCGTTGGGAATTTACTGAGCGGGACGAAGGAAAGCGCTATTTGATAAACAGCAAAGGAAAATATTGTTGTAGTTAGATATAGAAGAAAAACTTCAAATGGGAAAAAGCGGATTGTTGCCGTGACGAAGAACACAGGGGCAAAAACACAACTTTCGGAATGGTCACGAATGGGCGTAAGTGCGGAAAGAGCGAATTGTTACTATCCGAGCAAAGCAAAACGCTCTTCGCTTTTTGCGAAGAGCGCATTGTTGCCGCAGTTGCGCGTTGCAGCGCAAGTCGGGAAAGGGGCGGGAAGCCCGTTACAGCACGGTGAACGTGACCTTGACGGAATTGCGATTCCAATCGTCGTCCAGCCAACCGCTTGCGCCGTATAGCAGGTACACCGTATCCGCAACTTTGCAAAGTGGAACGGTCACCACGCCCTCGTGCAGGTAACTGTTGCAGTCCTTGTGCAGTACGCCGTGCTGAATGCACTCCGTAAACAGCAAAGCCGATGAGAAGGTTTTGCCGCGGGAGTCGTTGCTGAGAAACAGATATTGGTAGCCGTCGTTTATCTCCGCGATCTCCACCGAATAGTACACCTGCAACTTTGTTGCGCCCGCCGCAATATAGTCGGCAATGGGCGCGCCCAACAATGCAGACAAATCTACCCTGTCTTTGTGCTGATCGTCGCGACCGCTGTCGGTGATGACGTAACTTTCGCTGTCGGAAAACGTCGCGGAAGATTTGAGCCAGCGCGCAGTTGCAAGCGCAGCGCCGTCCAGCCGCCACACGTCGCCGTTGCCGCTGCCGTCCGTGACCTTTGCGCCGTTGACGTACCACCCGCCGAACAGGTAACCTTCGCGCGAGGGTTTGGGCAAACGGACCTTTTCGCCGTAGACAACGTTGGCGCTTGCGGCGCAATCTACGCCCTCGCCCGCGTCAAGATACACCACGTATTCGTTTGCGATCCAACGCGCGGTGAGAGATGTGCTGCTGTGAGGGAATACGTCCTCGCCCGTTTGCACGTCGTTGCCGTCGGCGTCCTGCCAACCCTCAAAACGGTAACCCGTTTGCGACGGCTCGGAAAGGGAATAACTTTGCCCGTCGGGGACGGTGAGTACGTCGCTTTTGCCGAAACCGTAGTTTAGCGTGATGACAAAACTGCACGTCTTTACGTAGAAATCGGCGTCATCGTACACCGCGTCTCCCTCGAAAACTTCGCCGCCGATACTTTGCGACCAAGAAGTGACAAGCGTGCCGTCGGGCAGAGTTGCGGGGGCAAGAGACTTGAAGGACGCGCCCGCTTCGGTACGCGTGCCGCCCAACCAAACAGAGCCGTCCGCCGTGTAGAAATCGACGGTTACCGACTTGGTTTGTTTAGGTGCGGAGTACACCGCGCCCGCCATTATGTTAGGCGCAAACGAACCCTCAACAGGCGGTTGCGCCGTTTCCGCAGATTGTGCGGGAGCAGATTGCGCCGATTGCGTTGACGACGTTGACGGCGTTGACGGCGTTGACGGCGCGGTTTGCATTGTCTGCGCCGACTGCAAAACCGCCGTTTGCTCGCCGCTATCCGACTGAATGTAGGAGCAACCTGCCAAAACAAGCGTCGCCGCCGCTATGACGACAACAAGTATCAAAATTTTTTTCGACATTGTAGCCTCCTTTACACTGTTATACAGTGTTTCTGTCATTTTCACTATTATTATATAACATATTTATCCGTGTGTAAAGCGTTTTAGAAAAAATTTTTGCATATTCTTGCGGGAAAAATGCAACGAGGCAAGGGGCGAGGAGTGAGGCAAAAGAAGAGTTAAGAAAAAGCAGAGAAAGAGAATATTAGTGAATACACCACCGAACAAGTACAACAGCAGGGGACAATGGAAGAAAAGCGGCGACAAAGAAAGCGTTTGCAACGGAGCAAATACAAGAGAGACGGCGGGGCGGCGTTTAGTATATCAAGGGGAGAGAAAATGGGCGCGAAGTTGGAAATACGGCAAGACGGAAAACAAGGGAAAGCGAGTGAGTAAATGTACGAGGCGGGGAGCAAGGGCAAAGAAATAATTTGGAAACGGAGCGGGCAGTATTCAGCAATAGAAAAGGAAGAAAATTTTTGCGAATACACTACCAAACGGGTACGGGGGCGTGGCGCGATGGTATCAAAAAAGGAACGGGCTGAGTGTAACGCAAGGGGCAAGGAAAAGGGGCGACA
Source organism: uncultured Clostridia bacterium (assembly GCA_947628135.1). GTDB lineage: Bacteria > Bacillota > Clostridia > Christensenellales > CAG-314 > Fimimonas. The sequence continues at coordinate 38,506 of CANQYT010000009.1, read as the reverse complement.
AGTGGGCACAGATAGAAAGGAGCAATGAAACGGGCGACAACAAAGGCGCGGCGGAAAGCGAAAAGCGACGCAAAACGCGAATCGGGCGGGCGGGGCAAGTAACAAAAAATCGGAAAAATCAATAGTATGCAATATGCAAACATTGGAGGAACAGATTTGAAAAAAACAGTAACTATCGCACTTGCACTGCTGCTTGTCGCAGTTTGCGCCGTGGGCTTTGCCGCCTGTCAGACGGACGGAAACGTCATTCGCCTGAACGAGGTGACTCACAGCCTGTTTTACACGCCGCAGTATCTTGCAATGGCGCTCGGATACTTCGAGGAGGAGGGGCTCACCGTGGAGGTGACCAACGGACAGGGCGCGGACAACGTGATGACGGCTTTGCTTACCAACAACGCGGACATCGGACTGATGGGCTGCGAGGCTAACATATACGTCTATCTTCAAGGCAAAAAGGACTTTCCGCGGGTGGTCGCGCAACTGACCAAACGCGACGGCAGTTTTCTCGTGGGGAGAGAGGAAATATCCAACTTCGATTACCGCAACATCGACAACAAAACCGTGCTGATGGGCAGAAAAGGCGGCACGCCCGCTATGATACTGCAATACGTACTCAACAACAAGGGTTACACCGACGGGGTGAACATCACGATGGACTACTCTATCGAATTCGGCGCGCTTGCTCCCGCCTTTACGGACGGCACGGGCGACTTTGTGCCGCTGTTTGAACCCGTCGCAAGCCAAATGGTAAAAGAGGGGCGGGGATATATACTTTCCGCAATAGGTATGGACAGCGGCGAAATCCCCTACACCTGCTACTCGGTGACGGCGAAATATCTGCAAGACTACCCCGACAAAGTGGAGAAATTTCTGCGCGCGGTGTGGAAAGGCACGGACTACGCCCTGAAACACTCGCCCGAAGATATCGCTCAACTTGTTGAACCCTACTTTGAGGGGACGGGGCGCGATCTGCTTGTCGCCGCCATCGCCAACTACCAAAATTTCGACGTGTGGAACGTTTCGCCCGTGACGAGCAAGGACGCGTTCAACAGAATGCAGGATATTATGCAAAACGCGGGAGAACTGACTTCGCGCGTGGAATACGACACTATCGTGGACAACGGCATAGCAAACAAACTCGCAACGCCTTGACCGTGCGCCTCGGCTAACGGACTACCGCAAAGGAACGAAAGCAATGAACGTACTTTCACTGAAAAACGTAAGCAAAGTGTTTTACTCGAAAACGCAGGAAACGCAAGCGGTGAGCAACCTCTCCTTCGACGTGAGCGAAGGAGAGTTTGTGTCCATCATCGGACCGAGCGGCTGCGGAAAAACGACGGTGCTGTCGCTTGTGAGCAAACTTATCGCGCCGACAAGCGGAGAGGTTGTGCTTGGCGACAGCAGAGTGGGCTATATGCTGCAACGCGATCAACTGTTTGAGTGGCGCACCATCGAAAAAAACGTGCTGCTCGGCTTGGAAATTCAGCGCAAACTCACCCCCGAAAACAGGGCGTATGCCGAAGATCTGCTGAAAAAATACGGGCTGTGGGAATTTCGCAGACGTTACCCCTCCGAACTGTCGGGAGGTATGCGGCAAAGAGCGGCGCTTATTCGCACGCTGGCAACAGACCCGCGCTTGCTGCTGTTGGACGAACCGTTTTCGGCGTTGGACTTTCAGACGAGGCTGGAAGTGTGCGACGACGTGTACGCGATAATCAAGTCGGAAAAAAAGACGGCGCTTTTAGTTACGCACGATATTTCGGAGGCTATTTCGCTGTCCGACCGCATAGTCGTGCTGACGGCGCGCCCCGCTACCGTGCTTGCCATACACGAACCCAAACTGAACGACTTGCCCTCGCCCCTCAAAAGGAGGGAAAGCCCCGACTTTTCGGCGCAGTTCGAACTGCTGCACCGTTACCTGCACGGAGAAACCAAATGAAAAATAATTTTACAAGAGAGCATTTGCTGTACCTGAGAAAAATCAAAACAAGAAATATCTGCGTGCATATAGCGCAGATTGGCGTGCTTGTACTGCTGTTAGGACTGTGGGAACTGTCCGCGCAGTTGGGCTGGTCGGACAGTTTCATCACCAGCAGTCCGTCCCGAATCTGGGCGACGTTGAAAGAACTTGTGGCAAGCGGCACTATCTGGACGCACATCTGGGCGTCCACCTGGGAGACCCTCGCCGGCTTTGCGATAGGCACGGCGCTCGGGTACGCCTTTGCGGTGATACTGTGGTGGAACGCCTTTCTCAAAGAAGTGTTCGAGCCCTACGTTGTGGTGCTTAACTCCCTGCCGAAAATCGCGCTCGGACCGGTGATAATAATTCTCGTCGGCACGGACAAGGCGGCGATAATCACGATGGCGGTACTGATTTCCGTTGTTATCACCACTATCACGATACTGAACGGCTTTCTCGAAACGGACAGCGAAAAGGCGCTGCTGCTGCGCTCGATGGGCGCAAACAGATTTCAGATATTTACCAAACTCGTCGCGCCCGCAAACGTGCCGACGTTGATGTCAACGCTGAAAATAAACGTCGGTATGGCGTGGATAGGGTCGATTATGGGGGAGTACCTCGCTTCCAAAGAGGGGCTCGGATACCTGCTCGTGTACGGAAAACAGGTGTTCCGTCTGGACCTTGTGATGACTTGCACCGTTGTGCTGTGCGCGCTTGCGGGACTGATGTACGCAATTGTTGCGGTCATCGAAAAATACGTTACAAGAAGATACTGACGGCGACGCGGCGCAAAGAAAACCGCGCCGCGACCTGTTTTTACACCGTTTTTGGCGGTTTCGGGGATACTATGTGTGAAATAGTACTCTGCAAATCGTCAAAAACGGTCATACATACGCCCGTTTTTCGGGCAAAAAAATAGATTTTATAATAAACGTTGAAGAGAAATAAATCGACAAGACAAACCTGCTGAGTTTCAACCAAACTCCGCAAAGTTCGGGCGTGTACCCCACTTCGACTGCGGCGGCGCGTAAGCGTACAGGATAATGTTACTTACTACGTAAAAAGCAAACCGACTTCGGACGAGGAAGTCGGTTTTGTAAAATACCATCTATTGAATTTTAATCGTGTATACCTGAAACAAATTTTCTCAACAGTTGTAAACATTTTCCCCGCGAACAGGGGCGGGCGGGGACATTGTAACACTTAGAGTGAGGCTGTTCCAACGCAAAATAATCTTCATTAGCTGTAAAGTTTTATAGTTTTCAACTAAACTCCGCAAAGTTCGGGCGTGTACCGAATCTTTGCGCCCTCCCCGGGGATGCCGGGGGTAGGGGAGACCCCGGCGAAAGTCAATCGGACCGTGCAGGTCTCCTGCACCACCCCCAAGTCCGACTGCGGCGGCGCGGTAGCGCACAGGATAATGTTACTAACTATATAAAAAGAAACCGACCTTAGACGAAAAGGTCGGTTTAATAAATGTTGTCTATTTAACCGTCGATTGCGCAAGCGTTACGAAGTAGCAAGCAATCGACCGCCGCACGTGTGGTCGGATATTGCTTCACTACTTCATATCGGGGAAAAGCCTGTCCAATTCGTCAAGGGTAACAAACACCTGCAACGGGCGGGAGTCGTATATGTCGTTTTTCTTCTCGATGTAACCCAACTGCTGCAACGAATCGAATATCCTGCCCGCACGGTCGAAGCCTACGCCCATACCGCGCTGCAAGGAACATATAGAGGCTTTGCCGTTTGTTTCTTTCAGCCAAAAGCGCAGCGCGCTCTTGCACAGACGGTCAAGCGTAAAATCCTCCTCTTCTTCGAACAATTTCTTGTACGTATGAGTCACCTCCTTTTTTCAAACGCATTATAACATATATATCTCATTTTGTAAAGCGATACGGAATAAATTTCTTCGTCGTAATAAAATCGATTCGGCAAAAATGTAATAATACGGTATGAAAAGAATACTGAAACTGTTTGCCGACGCGGCGCTGACGGCGGGCTGTTGCATAGGCGTGGGCTTTTTGAGCGGAAAAGAGGCGCAACTGTATTGGGGAAACGCGAAAAGCGCGGTCACCTTTGCCGCGGCTTTTGCCGCGGCGACGTTTGTCGTGAGGGAATTTTGCGGGAAAACTCACAGCGCGACGGTGGGACAGACGTGCGCCCGTCTGCTGAGCAAGGGGGCGGAAGGGTTGCGTGCGGCGATAGTTTTCTGTTCGTTTGCGTGCGCGGTGACTGCGCTTGCAGGCGTGGAGGCGTGTTTTCGCGAGTTGTTCGGCGCACCGCTGCCCTTTCCTACGGCGGCGTTTGCCGCGGCTGCCGTTGCGGCGGTTCTGCGCAAAGCCAAACTGAAAGTGTTCAAGGCGGTAAACGTGCTGTCCCTTGCCCTTGCGGGGGCAACGATAGGCGCGTTGTTTGTGCGCGGCGCAGAAACGAGTACGCTAAACACGCCCGCGGCTAACACGTTTGTATACGCGCTGTTTTCCGTGACGGTGACTTTCGGAGTGTCGGCGAAATTGTCCCAAAACTGTACCGCTTGGGAAAACGCGACCGTATCCGTACTTTCCGCGCTCATCGTCGGGGCGTTGATGATCGCCGTGCTGCGCTTGTGCGATTTTTCCGCGAGTACGCCCGTGCTGCGGAATTTGTCCCTGCCTTTGAAGATACTCGCGGCGGCGGCGATACTGCTCTCCTCCGTGACGGGGCTTGTTGCAAACGTTGTGCCCGTAACGGAAATGCTCAACGACGTGCTGGGGGACGAAACGCTGTGTACGCTGCTGACGTTGAGTGTCGCGTTGGCGTTGAGTATGTTCGGGCTGGACTTTGCACTGCGCGCAGGTTACGCCGCAGTTGCCGCAGTTGGGTTGTTTACGCTTGTTCTCGCCATAAAAAAACTCGCAGTGCGGCGCACTGCGAGCAAAAAAATCGCACGTCAATCCTCTACGCAAAGGGAGTAGAACGTCTTTTCGTCGTCGGAGAAATAGTTGCTTTCGTCGCTTTCGGTGAAATTTTTGTAGCCGAGGGCGAGCATTGCGTAGGCTATCTCGCGGTCGGTGGTTTCATCGCGCAACTTGTCTTTAAGCGACAGGTACACCTTTTCCATACGTTTTGCGTCCACCTTGCGCAACGTGGCGCACAGGCAGAAAACGTCTACGAAACGTTCGTCGTAAAGGGAAAGTCTGCCCAGATCCAACGTGTAGTAGCCGCGCATTAGTGAAAGGAAAATTTTGTCGCGGCATTTGAGTTGGATAAGTTTTTTCAGGAAACACCTGCTGAGAGTTATTTCCGAAAGCGCGTCGGCAAGGCAGTCCTTTATGAACGCGACAAGCGAATCGGGGTCGGAAGGCTCTACCTGCGCGAAGTCGTCGGAAAATTCCTCGCTTGCCTTGATGAAGCCATCTGTGTCCCCCGACACCACTTTGCCGTAACAATATTTCAGTCGGCAATCTACGTAGCAGTACGCCTCGGGGTGCAATTTGCCGTCGGCGGAGAGGGCTCGCTCCAACTCGCGCTTCGCTATCGCGGACAATTCCCTCGGCACGTCGAAGCGGCGCAATGAATCGTACAGCGGAAGCGGGTCGGAAAGGCGCAAGCGCAATTTGCCGTTGAGAAGATGTAACATTGCCTTTGCAGAGCCGTCCCACGGAGCGGCGCGCAGAAGCAGCAAAGTCGCCTCGCGCGAGAGGTCCGTTCTGCCGCAGTTGTAATATACGCGCGCGCACAAGTTGAGCGCGGAACAGCCTGCGTCCTCATAGTGGTAAAACAGCACGTCGCAAAGCGCAAGGGTGGTATCTCCGTAGCCGAGTGCGGATGAGGACATCTGAATGTAATTCATCATATCCGTATCGGGAATTTCCTCGGAAAATTCCAGCATACGAAGCAGCATCTCTTCCATAACCTCGGGGTGAGCGTGCGCGTTGTACAGCGTTTCCACCGACATACCGAGTCCGCGGTAGGTGGCGTCGTCGCGGCTTGCGATTTTGAGAGCGAAAGCCACGCCCCCTTTCCAATCTCTGCGCGAATAGCACATCAGCATTTGCAATTCCAGCGTCAGTTCGTCGCCCGCGTTTACCGTCATAAATTCCTTTTGCAAGGCGATGGCTTTGTCGATGTCGCCCCCCATAAAGGCGGAGATCATTCGCTCGCGAACGTATTCGGCGTACTCCGGAGAGTTGACGTCAAAGAAACGCTCCTCCTGCTCTTCGGGATAGGAGTTTATTATTTCCCGCAATGCGGCAAGCCCGTCGGCAAAATCCGGTTCCATATCCTCTTCGTCGTCGTCCGGTCCGCCCCAGGTGTAGCGACCCAGCAACTTGGGGTCGGCGGAAATGCGCCGTTCGTCGCGTACGGCAAGTTCTCCGCGCAGATCGTTGCCGAAGTACCGCAGCACTTCCGCCGCCGCGTCGCCCATACGCTTTACGTCGTCAACGCAGTTGTGGGTGAGAAAATAGCGGGAAAGCAATCTGCGGAACAGCGCAACGGCGTAGGATAAGTCGTTGAGCGCGCCGAGACAGCCTATCTGATTGAGCAGACTTTCGTAACTGTCCACCTGAGCAAACAGGCACAGCGCGTCGAATGGATTGTCCTCCGCCGCCTTTTTGAGAGCGGCTGTCATTAGCGATTTGTCGTTGATGTTTATGTTCATTTGAATAACCTTTCGACCGCTTCACGGTCGTAAATATATTTTTTTCCGCAAAAGTGACAGCAAACTTCTATTTGTCCCATTTCGTCCACGATGGACAGCGCCTCGCTCTTGCCGAGACTGCGCACAATGCGGTTTATCTTGCGTTTGCCGCAATCGCACTTGTACTCCACTTCGTAATCGCCGACGAAAAGGGGATGAAACTCGCCGAAAAATCTGTTGATGACGTCGCGCGCGGAACTTCCGCGAAATTGGTAACTCATTTCGTCCATTGCGTACATAATCGTCTCCACGCGGGAAAGCAATTCGTCGGGACAGCCGGGCATAACGCGTACCCACACGCCGCCCGCGGCAACGCACCGACCCTTTTCAAAGCCCACGCCCAACGTTACGCCGCAAGGCTGTTGCTCGCTGTCGGCAAAGTAGTAGGCGAAATCCTGCGCGATCTCGCCGCTGACAAGTTGGGACGTGCCGACATAGGGCTGTTTGAGACCGATGTCCTTGATGACGGTGAGAGTGCCTTTCGAGCCCACCGCGCTTCCCACGTCGAGATGTCCGTCATCCTTGAACAGAGACTCCACGGCGGGATTTTCCACGTCGCCCTTGACGCGTCCTTTGCCGTCGGCGCAGACGGTGAGTTTGCCGAGCGGTCCGCCGCCGTCGATTACGACGGTAAGATAATCGCGTTCGTCCTTAAATTCGTTGCCCATCAGCCCCGCCATTGTGAGCGCTCTGCCCATCGCCGCAGCGGCAACGGGGGAAAGACCGTGCGCGGCTATGGCGCGGTTGACTATCCGCTTGCTTTCCAATGCGGAAACAACGACAAAATCGCCTACTACGGCTTTTGTTAGTTGTGACATACTATATATACCTCTTGAAAGCGTAAAAAGTTAAGCGAAAATTCAAATTTTTTTCAGAACCGTAGCAATCGGAGACTTCGCGCACCTCGAAACCCGCCTCCGCAAGCGCGTCGGTAAGTTGTTCGCGCGTGTGGACGTACTGAACGTGTCGTTCGTCGAAACGGCTGTAACGCCCGTCGCCGTCCGCAACGAACAGCGTGAGTTCCATCTTTACGCAGTCGCCGCAGAAACGGTTGCTCCACAGCAGCGTTTCGCCGTCGTCGTCCCAATAGAACACGTTGTCGCCCAATTGATTGCGCAGTTTGTCGGGGGAAGAAACGTCGAACACAAAGGGCGCGCCCTCTTTCAGATTGGCGGCGACCTGTCGAAAAAAGGGCGTAACTTCGTTTTGTTTGAGATAGTTGACTCCGTCGTTGACGCACACCGCCATATCCGTCGGGCTCAAAAGCCGAAGTTTGCGCATATCCTGCTGCACGAACGCGGCGCGGCACGTCTTGGATCGCGCTTCGTTGAGCATTTCCGCGCTTACGTCCACGCCCGTCAACGCAAAACCGTAACGAGCCAGCAGTTCCGTCATTTTGCCCGTGCCGCAGGCAAGGTCGGCAACGTTTTTTACTCCGTGAGCGCGCGCAATTCGATACAAATATTGCGACCATCTGACGTAGTCGCAATCTTTGTCGGTGAATTTGTCGTAATATTTAGCCAATATCGTATAGGGTTGCATAACTCGCTCGGTGCGAAACTTTCGCATACTGTCCGCATAAAACGGAATTATCTTTCGGGGAGGGGACGGTCACTCGTCGGAATCATTCTCTGCCGCGGCGTCCTCTTGGGGCGCGGTCTGCGCGTCGGAAGTTTCCAACGCGTCGTTGCTTTCCGCTGCCGAACGCTTTACTTTGGCACTTTTTGCGGCGGACTTTTGACGGGGACGGTGCGTTTCGGCAGGGGGCAAAGCGTCGCCCTCCTGCACTTCTTCCGCCTTTTCTTCATCGGCTTTGGCTTGCTCCGCCTTGGCTTGCTCCGCCTTTACTTGCTTTTTCTTCTTTACTTCTACGGGGTGGAACAGCGCGAACGTCTTCATCATATGCGTCTGCCACACCAACGGGAAGTACAGTCCGCCGAACATCAGCATAAATATCAGCAGTAACTGTCCGATGACGCTGTTGCCCAAAAGTACGTACAGCACTATCGGCAAGAGCGCAGTGATGAGGTGCAGAAGATTGGGCAGGACGTTGAGCCACAGCAAACGCCAGGCGTCGTCCAGATTTTCATATATCGACTGCTTGTAGGTGACGGTTACGGAACAGAGTATCATCAGATACATCATAACGAACAGGTCAACTATGCCCAACACAACCGTAACCACTATCGCAAGCCACAATATGCCAACTATCTGACTGATGTAGATGAACAGTTCGTAAATGCCGAAAATGGAGGTAGCGATGATACTCGTGGAGACGAGCGCGTACAAAAGGTTGGCTTTGATACCTTTCCACATACTGCGGAACACGCCCACTACGGACAGTTTGCCCGTCCAGAATGCGTCGCGAATGACGGCAAAGCCGCCGGAAAACACCAACGTCACAAGCAAAGACGCCAACACCATCCAAGCGCCCGTGACGAGATTTATTTCGCGTATCTGCGAGGACAGGTAGTCGTTTACCGTGGCAAACTCGCCCGTGCCGCCGAACCACGCGCCCGTGGAAAAGCCGAAGCCGTTGTACAGCGGCAACGTGTGCTGTACGGTGGAGAGGTTGAAACTGCCCCATATCGACACGATGAATATCGGAAGTACGCACATAAGTATCAAAAAGTTGTAGCCGAACATCCGCCAGACGTTTTCACGGTAGATGACCTTGAAAAACTTCCAGGTGGACAGACGGTTGAGACGTTTTGTTACGTGCGAATTGCGCTCGTTGTTAAGTCTGATCTTGCTGTAATCCATAAAGACGTTCCTTTTTTTGATTGTTTTTGCGCGCGAAACGCTCTGTGCGCAAAACGGTACTTATACAGTATATCAAATACAAGGATTTTTTTCAAGTAAATTGAGCAACAAATACGCCGTGCGCGCAAGAAGATACCTATTCGCAGCCGAAAATGCAAAAGAAAACAAGCCCGTTTGCGCGTTTGAGTCAACGTTTGACTTTGTTCGACATATTGTATGTGTGTAGAGGAAGTTATGAAAACTGTCGCGATCGTCGGCGCGACGGGGCTGGCAGGAGAAAAACTGACCGCACTCGTCGCAAATATGCCCAACGTGAGAGTGCGGCTGTTCGGCGAAAACTCCGTCGGCCGCAAAATATGCGTAAGAAACAAATCCGTTGTTGTGGAAAGCTGCGAAAACCTGCTTTGTCCGCCGCCCGATTACGCATTGTTTATGTCGCCCAACGACGTCTCAGCAAAATACGTGCCGAAAGCGGCAAAAAAGGGCGTTGTGTGCATAGACAACAGTTCCGTATTCCGTCTGAAAAAGGGCGTGCCGCTGGTTGTGCCCTGCATAAACGGCGACGAGGCGCGCGGCAGTACGCTTATAGCCAATCCCAACTGCTCCACCATTCAAGTTGCTATCGCGCTGAACGCGCTGAAACAACTGTGTCCGACGCGTTTGCTCGCGGTGACGTATCAGTCGGCAAGCGGCGCGGGACGAGAGGGGCTCAACGACCTGACGGAACAGCGCGGCTACGGCAAATTGAAGAGTTTTCGCCACCCCATATACGATAATCTCATTCCGATGATAGGCGAAGTAACTCGCGACGGCTACACCGAAGAGGAACAAAAACTCAAAAACGAAAGCCGCAAAATATTGGAGCTGCCCCGCCTCAAAGTCAATTCCTTTTGCGTGCGCGTGCCCGTGTCCGTGTGCCACGGCGCGTTTGTGAACGTCGCTTTCAAAAACAAATTCACCCTCGACGAGGTGCGCGCCCTGTTGGGAAACGCGCCCGACGTTTTGCTGTTGGACGAACCGAAATGCGGACTGTACCCGATGCCTCTGCAACTGCGCAACACGAAATACGTCGGCGTTGGGCGCATTACGAAAGATACCACGGCAAACGCAATCAACTTCTTTTGCGTGGCGGACAATCTTTTGCGCGGCGCGGCGTACAACGCTTACGAAATTCTGCTGTGCAAAATGCGGGAGGAAAAATGCTTGTAACGGCGCTTGCTACACCTTTCAAAGATAACAAAACGGACGTACGCAGTTACCGCAGGCTTGTGGAAAGTCAAATAGGATACGCGGACGCTTTGCTTGCGCTGGGCACTACCGCCGAAGCGCAGTTGCTTTCCGATAGGGAAAAGACGACCCTTGTGCGCCTTGCCGCGGAATACTCTCCCGATACGCCGCTGTGGGTGGGCGTGGGAGATTCGGACACACGCAGAGCCGCGCGCTCGGCAAAACTCGCCGCGCAATGGGGAGCATACGGCATACTGCTTGCGCCGCCCTCCTTTGTGAAATGCACGCCGCAGGGGTTTGTGCGGCACGTTTTGTGCGTGGCGGAAGCGTCGGAATTGCCGATTATGCTGTACAACGCGCCGTCAAGATGCGGATACGAACTCGACCCGTCCTGCCTGGAACGGCTTACAAAGGCTGTGCCCTTTCTGAAAGACGCGGGCGGCGCAAACAAAACGGCGGAATACGCACGTTACGCGACGGTGCTGTGCGGTAACGAATGTTTGCTGAAAGAGATGTTTTGCCGCGGAGCGCAAGGAATCGTGTCCGTGGTGAGCAACATTGCGCCTCGACTCACGAAGAAAGTGGCGGAAAAAAGCGCGTCGCAAAAGGAAAGGGAAACTTTCGAAACGCTTGCCCGCCTTGCCGCGTTGGAAGTAAACCCGATAGCGATAAAATATATGCTGTTCAAAAAGGGGATTTTCGACACGTTTGACGTGAGACTGCCCCTTACAAACGCCTGCGCCGCAACGCGCGCGGCAATTGACGAAATTTTCGGAGGGAAACTGTGACCGTAGCGGTGTTCGGAGCAAACGGAAGAGTGGGCAAAGTAGTATGCGATATCGCACGAAAGCGCGGTCACGTTGTTGTGCCGATAGAAAAGGGGGACGCGCCGCTTGCGGACGTCAACGGCAAAACGGACGTGGCGATTGACTTTTCCGCGGCGGAAGCAACCGAACAAGTGTGTAAATTCTGTCGGGCGCACCGCTGTCCGCTTGTGACGGGGGTCACAGGGCGCAACGAGGCGCAGCAATATATGTTGGACGAACTTGCGCGGGAAGTTACGGTGGTTGCGGAAAGCAATTTCGCCGAAGGGGTGAACGCGCTTTACCGTCTTGTGGAAACGCTCAGCCGTTTGCTGCCCGATTGGGACGCGGAGATCGTGGAGATACACCGCAGGGAAAAACGCGACGCGCCCAGCGGCACTGCAAAAAAACTCGCCGCAATAGCCGCGCAACGGAAAAATTTCCGCAAGGTGACGGTACACTCGCTGAGGTGCGGCAGTAACTTCGGGCGGCACGAGGTGATATTCGCCGCGCAAGGAGAAAGCCTGACGCTTGTGCACCAGGCTGAAAATTGCGAAATATTTGCCAAAGGCGCTGTGATACGCGCGGAAAAACTATACGCGCTTGCGCAAAAAGTCTCCAACTGAAAGTTGGTAGGGACAATTTACCGTGAGCAGTTGCTTTACGCGGTTGCACACGGACAATTCGTTGCCCTCCTCATCCACCGCATAACGCACGGTGAAACTTTTGCCGCAATCGTCGTTTGCCGTGAGCGTTTCGAGAACGTCTCCCACGGCGAATTTATTGCGCAGTTCCACTACCGCGCTGCCGTCGCCGTTGACGCGCTTCACCACGGCGATGAATTTGTATTTTTCCGCCGCTTTGCTACTGTCGTAGTACTGCCGCTGTTCGTCGCCGAAGTAAAATCCCGTTGTGTACTCGCGGTGGGAAGCCTTGTCGAGTTCCCGTTGCAACTCGGCGGCAAGTTCCTCCGTAAAACTGCCCTGCGCCATTGCGTCCAGCGCGCGGCGGTACGCGCCCACCACCGTAGCCACGTAAAAGGACGATTTCATACGCCCCTCTATCTTGAAACAGTCTACGCCCGCCGACGCAAGTTCCGACAGGTGAGAGAGCATATTCATATCCTTGCTGTTGAATATGTACGAGCCGCGGCTGTCCTCGTACACGGGCAGCCAATCTTCGCGGCTTACTTCGCGGACCTGCCACTCCCAACGGCACGCCTGAACGCATTCGCCGCGATTGGCGTTGCGCCCCGCAAGATAGTTGGACATCAGACACCGCCCCGAATAACTGACGCACATTGCGCCGTGTACAAACGCTTCCAACTGCAAGTCGGGGCAAAAGTCGGATATTTCCGCTATCTCCGCAAGAGGCACTTCCCTCGCCAAAACGACGCGCTCCGCGCCAAGTTTTGCCCAATGCGCCGCGGCATACTTGTTTGTGGTGTTTGCCTGCGTGGAAACGTGTATCGGCAAAGCGCTGTGTTCGCGCACAAAGTCGAACACTCCCGCGTCGGATACTATCACCGCGTCCGTTTCGGCGCGCTCCAACAGCCGCAGATATTTGCTCAATCCGTCGAAATCGCCGTTGCTTGCAAATATGTTGAGCGTGACGTACGCTTTTGCGCCCGCCTCGTGACAAAGCCGCACGGCTTCGACTATCTCGCTGTCGGCAAAGTTGCCCGCATACGCGCGCAACCCCCAGAGTTTACCGGAAAAATACACCGCGTCCGCACCGAAGTGCAACGCCGTTTGCAATTTCTCCATATTGCCCGCAGGGGCTAAAAGTTCGATTTTTTGGACATTTTTTGTCATTTTTTTGCACCTTTTCACATACTATGCGTGTAATAGTATATCACAAAATCGCGTTTTTTGAGGTTGTTGTACTGCAATTGCCGCACTTATCCGCCGCGGCACGCCGCAATGAAAGTTGTTTGTTGCGGCAGGCGGCTAATACAGTTTCGTGGACACCGTCACACCGTCGCCCTCCCTGTGAAGTACCGTCGAATACCGCTTGTCGGAAGTGAGATCGTCCAAAAACGCGCGCATATTGCGGGCAACGGTGATGTGCTTGTGCCGCTTGTCGGAGGGGACGTTCTCCACCAATCCTTTGTACAGCACGTTGTCGCACACGAGCACGCCGCCAACGGCAAGCAACTCCGTCAGATAGGGAAAGAACGCTTCGTACTGCCCTTTCGGACCGTCGGAAAAGATGAAATCGTACTGCCCCGTAAGTTGAGGGACTATGTCGCGCGCGTCGCCGACAAACAAGTTTACTCGGGCGGACACGTTGTACTGCTCGAACGTTGAGCGCGCTATCGAGGCGTATTCCTCGGAAATTTCTATCGTGTTGAGCCGCGCCTGCGGACTTGCCGAAAGCATCACAACGCCGCTGTACCCTATCGCCGTGCCGATTTCAAGTATGCGCTGCGGACGCACCGCCGCAACCGTTTCGTAAAGCAGTTGCCGCGTGCTGTCGGACATTATCGGTATGTGCCGCTCGGCGGCGTATTGTTTGAGTTCGTCTAACGTCATTTTTCGTGTTGTGCGGGGTTTTTGCCGTTGTTGACGGGCAGTTTGTTTCGCTAAGCGCGGAGGGGGGGTGGGATACGATTTTCTTTCAACCCTTTTCCCGCTAACGCGGGACTTCCCCTTCAAAGGGGAAGCAAGAGAAGGGAGAGAGTTTGTCTCCCTACGGACAGGGTGGGTGGGGAGAGGCAAGGCTATTCACGCCGGGGCGGAGGGGATTTGTTTTTAGATACGGTTTTCTTTCAACCCTTTTCCCGCTGGCGCGGGACTTCCCCTTCAAAGGGGAAGCAAGAGAAGGGAGAGAGTTTGTCTCCCTACGGACAACGTGTGAACGAAGTCACGTTGTTTATGGAAAGCGGGGAGAGAGTTGGTCTCCTGCGGACAGGGTGTTTTCCGTTACATAAACAGGCTGTTTTGTGTGTGTTTCCTACGGGCGGGGGGGGTGTTCATTGCGACTTGCAATAGTGATGACAACCCTTTTCCCGCTGCGCGGGACTTTCCCTTCAAAGGGGAAGCAAGAGAGAGGGGAGAGGGCTGATTTCCTGCGGGCAGGGTGTTCAACAAGTTTGCGATGTACGAGCAACCCTTTTCCCGCTGCGCGGGACTTCCCCTTCAAAGGGGAAGCAAGAGACACAGATAATGTTGGTTTCCTGCGGGCGTAGTAGAATCTTTAAGGTGATTTACTAACGCAGAGAAGTGTCGCTGTTATACTTCGGTGCGCGAGCGCACCAAACAGTCTATGTATTCGCACACGTCGCGAAATTTTCCGTTTACCGCGTTGTTGGGAAATCGCACTACCGCAATGCCGTATTCCCCTATTTCACTCGTGCGGACAGCGTCTTTTACAAGCATATCCTCTTCGTAGTGCTGACTGCCGTCCAATTCTATCGCCAATTTCGCCGACGAGCAGTAAAAATCCGCAATATAGTTGCCGATTATCTCTTGACGGCGAAATCGAACGGGATAGTTTTTAAGATAATTATACCACAAACGGCGCTCTTCTTTCGTCATATTTTTGCGCAAGTTTCGCGCATAGGGTATCAGCGTTTTGTTTGCTTTGTTCATAGCGAGTTTTTTTCAGTACCGTTTCCTCGGGGATAGCGCTTCTAGCGCAAGCGCGGAGGGGGTTGCGTATTTGGGGACGATGGGCAAGGCTTTTTCCGCTGGGGCGGAGGGGGGGCTCATATTGAAAACGGAGAGACAACACTTTTCCCGCCGAGGCGGAGAGGGTGGGTTGCGAGATACAGTTTTCTTTCAACCCTTTTCCCGCTGCGCGGGACTTCCCCTTCAAAGGGGAAGCAAGGGAGAGGGGAGAGGGCTGATTTCCTGCGGACTTTGTTAGGGCGAGGTTCAGTGTTTAGGGGAAGCGGGGAGAGGGCTGGTTTCCTTGCGGACAAGGGTTGTTTTGGAATACAGTTTCTTTCAACCCTTTTCCCGCTGCGCGGGACTTCCCCTTCAAAGGGGAAGCAAGAGTTATAGGAGAGAGTTGGTTTCCTTGCGGACTTTGTTAGGGCGAGGTTCAGTGTTTAGGGGAAGTGGGGAGAGGGCTGGTTTCCTTGCGGGCGGGGTGTTTTCCGTCATATAAACAGGCTGTTGTGTGTGTGTTTCCCTGTGGGGCGGGGGTTGTTTTGGAATACAGTTTCTTTCAACCCTTTTCCCGCTGCGCGGGACTTCCCCTTCAAAGGGGAAGCAAGAGAGAGGGAATGAGGTTGGTTTCCCTACGGACAGGGGTGTTTTCCGTTACATAAACAGGCTGTTTTGTGTGTGTTTCCTTGCGGACAAGGGTTGTTTTGGAATACAGTTTCTTTCAACCCTTTTCCCGCTGCGCGGGACTTCCCCTTCAAAGGGGAAGCAAGAGACACAGATAATGTTGATTTCCTTGCGGGCTTTGTTAGGGCGAGGTTCAGTGTTTAGGGGAAGCGGGGAGAGAGTTGGTTTCCTGCGGACGGGATCAGAGTTCCACTACTATCGGCAAGACGATGGGGTTACGCTTCAAGGTCACTCGGAAATAGTGGCGAAGCGTCTTTTGCACGGCGGTCTTGATTGCCGTGGCGGTGACGTTTTGTTTGGGCAGTTTGTTCAATTCCTGCGAAACAAGACGTTTCAGTTCGTCTACGGTGTTGTTGCTTCCTTCCTGCTCGAAATAGCAACCGCGGGATACTATCTCCGTCGGCGCGAGCAGTTCGCCCGTTTGCTTGGACACGGTGAGTACGCACACCAAAATTCCGTCCTCGGCAAGCGTAAGTCTGTCTTTCAAGACGGTGTTGCCCACGTCGCCTACGCCCAAACCGTCCACCATCACGCTGCCGCAGGGTATCTGCCCCACGACGCGGAACGTGCCATTGTCCAACTCCACCACGTCGCCGATTTCCGGTATGATGATGTTGGACTTTTTGTGTTTGAGGTTTTCCACAAGCATTGCGTGCTGTTTGAGATGACGGTACTCGCCGTGTACGGGTATGAAATACTTGGGCTTGACAAGCGTGTAGATAAGTTTGAGTTCTTCCTGACAGGCGTGCCCCGAAACGTGTACGGCGGACAACGCGGAATACACGACGTTTGCGCCCAAGCGGTACAGTTTGTTTATCACGGAGTAAACGTCCCGCTCGTTGCCCGGAATGGGGTTTGCGGAAATGACAATTGTGTCGTTTGAGCCGACTACCACTTTGTTGAATTCGCCGCTTGCCATACGCGTAAGCGCGCTCATCGGTTCGCCCTGACTGCCCGTGGAAAGTATCACGAGTTTGCCGTCCTCGACGGAATTTACCTTGTCCGCGTCCACGAATATATCTTCGTCTATCGTGAGAGTGCCCACCCTTACAGCCGTTTCGATGTACTTATTCATAGATTTGCCCGTGAGCGCAATTTTGCGGCGGTACGTCTTGGCAAGTTCGATGATCATTCCCAACCTGTCCACGTTGGAGGCGAATGTGGCTATTATCAGCCGACGTCCCTTTGCCTCGCGGAAAATTTGGTTGAAAGTGTCCTGCACGACCGATTCGCTCAACGTGTAGCCCGTTTTTTCCACGTTGGTGGATTCGCTCATCAACAGCAAAACGCCCTGTTTGCCTATCTCGGCGATTCGGTTGAGGTTCATTATCTCGTTGCCCAGCGGCGTGTAGTCCACTTTGAAATCGCCCGTGTGAAGCACCGTCCCCACGGGTGTGCGCAGACAAATGGCGACGCTGCCCGCCACCGAATGGGATACGTGTATAAACTCCGCCGTAAACGCGCCGAGACTGACTACGCTGCGGTCGGAAACGGGGACGAAATTCACCTTGTCGACGACGTTGCGTTCGATGAGTTTGTTTTCCGCAAGCGCAAGCGTAAGCCGCGTGCCGTACACGTCCACTTTACCCAATTTTTCCGCTATATAGGGCAATGCGCCGATGTGATCCTCGTGTCCGTGAGTAAGCAAAATACCCTTTACGCGGCTGCGATTTTCGTACAGGTAGGTGGCGTCGGGTATCACCACGTCCACGCCCGGCATATCCGTACCGGGGAAAGACATTCCCGCGTCGATGACGACTATGCTGTCGCCGTACTCGAAGGCGGTCATATTTTTGCCTATTTCCCCCACGCCGCCGAGGAACATCACTTTGAGTTTGCCTTGTTTTACGCGCGGATTGCCGCTTTTTGCCGACTTTGCCGCAGCGCCCGTCTGTTGGGGCGCGCGAGGGCGTTTGCTCGCGGAAGAACGGGCGTTCTGCTGCCGGAACTGCTGCGGCTTGCCCGATTGCGTTTTGCCGGGTTGCGGCTTTGCCGATTTGTTTTGAGATGTATTTGTTTTGCCCCTTGCGGGGGCAGTGTTCTTTTTTGCTTTCATTGTTACCTCTGTATTTTGTATTGCGCCCTTGCGGACGCGTCGTTTCATAATTAAGTGTTGCCCTGACGAGGGTCAAAAAGTCCCTTTGGGCACAAAAAGCGACAAGGTACTTTTACCGCGTCGCTCAAAAAAACTGCCGCTCCGTCCCCTTTCAGCGTGCGGAACGGTTTGCTTTATCTGCCTTGCGTTTGTAACGGTCCGTGCCCTCTATCTCCACGCGTTTGTAGAAAAACGGGCGGTCGTCGAAACGGAAATACTCCACCATATTGACGCATTTGATGTAGAAATACAGCGCGAAACTCGGCACTGTGGTAAGCACCGTCTTGACAATGGCGTTGTCTACGAACATAAAGGACAGCACCGCGATGACGGCAATCAACGCCACGACTACCAACGTTTTCCAGAATACGTGCCAGAATCTAAGCGGAGAGCGCGCAAGCCCTTGCTTGAACGCCATACGCACCGAACCTTCGTTGCACACCACCGACGGCAGAGTGAAGGAAAACAGCGTAAGACGCGCCACGTAGAAAAGCAAGCCGATGATAGCTACGGGAATAATCGTCCACCAATTGAACGCTATCAAAAACAGCAGATAGAAACCTATACAGCCGAAAATTATCAGTAGGTCAAGGGGCAGCGCAAACGCCGTCTGCAACAGCGCGAATTTCCAAGTGACGCCTTGCTTTTTTATCACGAACCAAGTGAAGGGACGTTCGGCGTTGCTGGTCATAAATTCTTCCAATTGGCAGGCGGCGGCAACGTCCGTCAAGGATACGAACAGACGGTACAGCACGAAAATTACGCAAAACAGCACGTAGGACATAGTCGCGCCGCCGAAAGGTATATTGAGCGAGGCTATGGATTCGCGTATGTCGGCGATGAGTTCCGCAAGACGCGAGGAAAAAGCGTTGCTGTCGAACTCGCCGCTGACGATGGAATTGACGGCATCGGACAGAAAATCTCCCACGTTGTTGTCTCGTATTATCACCGCGATCTCGTCTACGAGGTTGCCGAAAACAAGATACCCCAACGCCACCATAAGCGCGAGCAACAGCGTCTGATACACCAACGATTTGAGCAGGACCTTCCAATTGCGGGAGGCAAGTATGAGCGGTTTGAGCATTTTTTTTTACCTCCTCAGCCGAAAATTATCTGTCCCACGTCGCGCCGTTCGCCGCCCACGTCGTCGTAGTACTGTTTGTAACTCAAACAGGGCACGTAGGTAAACGCGAACAGAAACGCCACGCCGTAAACTATCCAATCGAGATAGTAGGGTTGCAAAAGATACGCCAAGCCGAGTATCGCAAGGCGCAACAGCGGATACAGCAATGCGAAAATCAGCAATTTGCCTTTTTTGGCGAACATCAGCCGCGCCGAATAGGACATCGCTCTGTTGAAACGGTAGTTTTCGCCGTATTTCAAGGGGAAAGAGACTATCAGCAAGCCGAACACGAAGGCGCAAAGCGCCCTTACTGCAAACGTGAGCGCCAACACCACCGCAACGATAGCCGTAGCGTTGGAAATAAACCTGATGAGATAGGATATGCCTACGGCAACCAACGTGGCGAGTTCCGACGCGGCGACGCAGCACACCACGTACAGCAACATAGAGGGTAATATGCCCAACGCGCGCTTTACGGGCAGGGCGGGCATAAGTCCCGTGCGCATATGTCTGTCTATCTTTACCACCATTATGCACGCCGAACACGCCAGCACTACCACGGCGATGACGAACACCCACCAATATCTGCCGTACCTCAGCAGCGACAGCCTGTTAAGCAGTTCGGACGTGCAGTTGTCCATAGTGAGCGAACCGTCGAACATAGCGACGAACAGTCCGATTTCCGCAGTGGGTTTGTACAAATAAGTCGCAAACGCCATCAGCGCAGCCGACGGCAGCGCGACGTACACCAACATAAAAAAGTTGCGGAACATATATGCAATTGACGATTTACTTTGATACCGCATTGTAATTTCCCGTAACGACCGCTTTGCCACGGTCGCTTTTTTTGATTATACAATAAAATAAATTATTTTACAACTGTTTTGCGGACAGAAAAACGCACGCCTTTGCGAGCGGGCGTGCGTAAAAATATCTTCGGGACGGTTTCAAGCGGGAATAAGCGCGGTATTTACCCAATTGACGAACGTGGAATAGTACGAGCCGAGTTCCGTCCGCAGAAAACCGTCGAAATCGAGCAAAGCGTTGCCCTCTTCGCGGGTGAGCGCGGCGCACTGTTTGACGCATATCGAGTATTTCTCCTTTTGAATGAGATCTCTGTAACCCGTTTCGCCCAATTCGGCGTAGAGTTTGGCGTTTTGCAAAGCCGTGTTCTGCCGAGCGCGGTACGCCGATTCGTACGCTCTCGCGCGGCTTGCCTGATACTTTTGCTCCTTTTCTTCCAAACTGTTGTTGTACTTTTCGACGGCGATACGCTGTTTTTCCTCCGCTTCGGCAAGTTGCCGCAACGCTTCGGCGATACGCGCTTCCTTTTCTCGCTGCAACGCCTCGCAGGACTCCGTGTACAGTTGCTCCGCGTCCGCTTGCTCGCTTTCGATGAGTTTCGTGCGGTGATCCACGCGGGAACTTATCTTTTCCATACGTTTGATGTGATGTTGGGAGGCGAGATCGTTGAATTTGACGGCTATCGTGGAGAAAACCAAGCCGTTGTCCACAAGTTTACGCGCAATTTCCTCCTTTTCGGCGTTAAACGCGTCCACCGATTCGTTGGCTTTCATATCCGCGTCGCTCAGAACTTCCGCCTGTTTTTGCGAAATACTTTTCAGTTTGGCGGAGTAACTGCGCTCGACGGAATTCTGCTTGGACAATATCGCCGCTGCCGTTGACAGTTCCGCGGCGGCGTTAAGTTCTTCCTGCGTTTTCGGGGTGTAGGTAAGTTTTTTCAGATTGAGGCTTTCCGGCATATCAAGTTGCGGCTCGGTGGCTACGAGACTGTACTTTTCGTCCACGAGACGGAAACTTTCCTTTATGCCGGAATACAGTTCGACCAATTCGGACAGCCTTTGCGTACTTATCGACATCAGACCGTCTCCCTTTGCGTATGCGCAAACAGTTGCAGTTCGCTGAGGCAAAGCCCGTTTTGCGAGCGCACCTCAACGCCGAATTCCTCGCCGCAACCGAATAATTTCACTTCGGCAGCGGCAGGCGAGCCTTTGACGAAATACTCGCGCGTAGCGTCTTTGCTTGTTACGCAAAGGACGCAATCGTCCGAAACGCGCACCGTAAGTTTGTCAAGATATTTCATATTTTTCGACCCCATATCTATATTTGTGCGTTTGAAAACGCTTTCGCCGCTGTGAGGAACGAGCCTGTACGCTTCGCCCTCCCGCACGCCGTAGAGAACGTTTCCGAAACAGGACAGAGAAGCAAAACCGAAATCGAACGCGCCGACGACGCTTTCGGATGCGGGGTCGAGCAGCAACGTGACGTCGTTTGCGCCGACGCTTCCCAGCCGTTTACAGGACAGAATCCACATTCCGCCCCAGCCGCAGGCGACAGCGCCCTCGTAGTTGAACAGATCGTCAAGTTTGACGAACGCACGCTCCGCTTTGCCGTCGAAAAGACGGTACAGCCCCGTATCCGCCGCGAAAAACGCCTCGCCGCCCAAAGTTGCCGTACTTTCCCGTTGGACGTTGCCTATGCCCCGCCCTATTACCCGCAATTCGGAATCCGTCTCCAACGCGCGCGAATTGTAGCGATAACACACGTCGCCCAACACGTACAAAACGCTTTTCGCGGCGACGACGGCTTCGCAATCGGTAGTCAGATTTATCGTTACCGCGTTGCGCCAATCGTCGTGAATCGCGGCGGGCGATACGTGCAGATCGTTTTTGTAGGACAAGCCGAACAGACGGTCGCACGCCGTTTCCACCGACTTGAAAGGAAGCACGGACATCATTTGCGACGACGCGCCCTTGACCCAATAGTTTCTCTTTGAACCGCCCACAAACACGCCGTCGTCGAAACGCGCCGCCGACATTTCGTCGTAAGTGACGTTTACCAGCGCAACCACCTCCTCGCCCGTTGCCGCGTACAGACCGTCCTCAGCGTGAAAATACAGCGTTTCCCCGAGACGGGCGAGAACGCGCTTTACTTGCGGGGGAGCGCTCAAACGCTCGAATCCGCCTATCGTTCGCAACCCCGCGGGCGAGCGGCGCAAATTGTCGCACATAGTCAATTGCGCGTCCGAAAGGGAAAGAAGGTCGGCGCGTACCGAAACGGAGGCGCGCGGGGGCAGACGATTGGGATAGAATATCACAGCCACCCCCTTACGGGCATACGCTTGGCGGGCGTTTTGCCGCACGCCACCTGCAACGCGTCCTTGAAACGTTTGTCCCATTGCGCTGCGTTTGCCCAATCGTGCAGGGAAGCGAGATAGTCGCGCAACATTCCGTATATCAGCACGCGCTCGCCTATGCACGGAGAGGGCATAATCACGTCGCCGTCCCACTCCACGTTTTCGGGCAAGCGGGCGTAACACATATTGTATCTGCCGTCCTTGACCGCGAGAGCGTTGTCGCTGTATCGAAAACTTACCCTGTTGCCCTCGCCGTCCACGAGGGAAACGACTCTGCACAGCTTGTACGGGGAGAGATCGACTTTGCCGTCTACCGACTCCACCACCGTTTTGCCAAGCGCCGAAGCGTAATCGCGGTACAGTTCGTCGTACACCGAACGGAAACAGTCGAGTAATCGCGCCACCCTGCCGTCCGTCACCTCCGCCTGCGGCTGAAAAAAATCCTCCGACAGACCGAGGGCAAGAATGTCGCCGCATTCCTTTACTACCTGTCTTAATTTCATAAATTCTCCTTTTTCTCCAACACCTTTTCCGCTGCCGAAGCCGCAAGTGCGCGCACCGCCGCGGCGTTGTTCTGCTCCACTTCACGAAAAATTTTCTCCGCGTTTTCCACGCGCGTTTTCAGAGCGTAATCCACCGTGCGTGCGTCAAGTTCGTCGAAGGGCACAACGAATTGCAGCGTGCCGCGCTTTGCGCTGTGCACCTCGTAGCGGTTTTTTGCCACGTTGTAGTACAGCCGATAGTCGGCGTTTACCGACAAAAGCCGCTTTGCGACGTCGAACAGGTCGTTTGTTATCGGTATCAATGCCTCACCTCCTGTGCGGAACAGGACGGCGCGCCGCCGCAGAAGGCGCGCTGCCGTCCCGCTCCGTGCGTTTGCTACGCTTCGGTGACGCCGCTTATCATCGCCTGACCGATGGGTCGGTCGCATATAAGATCGGCGTACTTCACCAACGTCGCGGTGTAGACGGGCTTGTTGGGGGTCTGTCTGATGATACGACCGTCGTCCCCCTCCAACCAACGCCAATCGCACAATTGATGAAGGTGGAAATCCGACGTGTTGAGTATGTACATAGTTCCCTTGGGTACGAAGCGGTCGCTCACCACGGGTATGCCGTTGTAGGAAATCGCCTTGTAGCCCCCTTGCAGGTTCATCACGTCGATGTTGGTGCGGTTGGTGACGAGGTAATCCTGATAGGCGCGCTTCACTCCGCCGGAACACACTATGAAGTCGGCGACAGAACCTGCCGTCTCTTCCAGCGCGTCGATTGCCCTTTGGATCGTTACGTCGTTGAGGGTGGCGGAAGTCTTTTTGTAGGGGGTGAGCCATTTGTGGGAGGCGCGCTCCAAACCGTAGAGCGTTTCCGTATCGCCGAAAATCGCGCCCAATCCCGTCAATTCTTTGTTGTAACTGCCCTGCACAGTGAGGAAATCTCCCGCGGAGACCGTTCCCGTAAGCGCAGAGCCGTTGAGGGTGACTTTGCCCTCGTCGCGGTCCACGTCCAATATCCTGCGCGCCGAAACGACGGGCGTTTTGCCTGCGCTGCCCAGCACGTCCACCACCATACCCTCCATAAGATTGCTTACGGAATCGACGGTGAGTACGTTGCCGCTTGCCGCCGTCACCTTGCACAACGTGCCGCTGCCGTCGCCGTAGAGCATACGTCCGAAGTTGAATTTGGAGGCGCGTATCAGCCCTTCCATCTCCGCTTGAAGCAGATTGACGAACGCGCCGCTGCTGTCCGCGCTTGCCCTGATCGCCTTGTCGGAAATTTCTATCGTTCCGTACAGGTTTTTGAGGGTGAGGACGAATTGGGCGTAGTTGTTGCCGGCGGGAGCGGGCAGTTCGCCCTCCTCAGTGCCAGCGCCTATGCCGCCGTTTATCCCGAATGGGGCGAGTTTGCGTATCTCTTTGCCCCAAACGTCGCTCGAAGTCTGCTCGAAACGCGCCAACAACGGGTTTACCGCCGTGTTGAGTTGCTCCGCCACCACTCCGAGATACAAAGTTTTGAGTGCGTTGTCCGCACTTGTGAGTGTTACCATTGTGTCGTCTCCTCAATTGAAATATTTTTTTGCCAATTCCGACGCTTCTTTGAGCGTTTTCGGGCGGTCAGGCAACGCCGCCGATACGCTTCCTCCGTCCGTCATTATGCGGGGAGGCAAGGACGCTTCGCGCGCGCCGTCGTACGAACTGTCGGCGTTTCGTGACGAAGGGACTGTGAGCGCTTCCGCAGACCCGTCGGCACTGCGGTGCGTTGCGTCCGTTGACGGTGACGGCGACTGATCGGGTGCGCCGCTTGTACCGCCGTTTGATTCGGGGGTGAGTTGTTTTTCCAATGCCGAAAGCTGCTGGCACTTTTGCGTGAAACTCTTTTCCAATTCGTTGTAGCCTTTGAGCAGTTCCTCGGCGGTGGCAAATTTGCCGTAATCTGACATTGTGTTTTCTCCTTGAAATTTTTTTCGAAAGCCCTTCCGTTACGCTTCGTCCGTTTCGGAGGGGGTGCGCGTTTGCATATATCTGCGGTGTTCCTCGACGTGAGCGAGCAGTTTGTCCCGCTTGCTCTTGTCCTCGCCGCCGAGGTCGGCGCTTATCAAACGGCGGGTGTGTTCCTCGACGTGTATCGCGTGGTCGTCTACGGCAAGCACTTCCGCTTTGTCCGGTTCGACGTTTTCGCGGGCGGCGCGCGCCGCGTGCAGTTGAGCCACGTCCTGCGCCGCGTCCCAATTGCCGAAGCCCATAAGCCCCAACACCTTTGCCTTGGCGGAAGCGGAAAGTTTGCCGTCGGAATCGCTTAGTACGCCCGCTTTGAGCAAATCGAAAAGCATACTGCGCCGCGTGGCGATACTGTCGCTCAGTTCGTTTTCCGTTTCGAACACCACGTCGTCGGAGGCCACGTCGCTGCCCGTAAAGTAGAATACTTCCGCGCTGTTCTGCCCGTCGGTGTAGCGCATAAGTTGAGGAACGTCCACAAACTGTTTGTACAAGCGCAAAATAAACTGCGCGATACGCTTTACGCATCGGCGGACGCTGTCCGCACTGCTTGCAAGACGTATGTCGTCCTGCTCGGCGATGAGTTGCAGCGCAACGCCGCTGGTCACCTGCGCGGGGGTGGAACTGTCGCGGGCAAACTCCGATACGCCGCTTACCGTGACAAACTCTTTGAGCAGTTGCTCCTCCTCGTACGTGAAGTCGCTCGGCACGTTGCCGCTGTCCATAAGCGACGGCTTTACCGAGCCTTGACGATAGACGAGGATCTTGCCCGGGGACAGTCCTTCCTCTTCCAGACTGTCCGTATCCACAGAGCCGTCCTCTACCGTAAGCACGCCCATAGACAAACGGTTGAGAAACTCGTGTTTGCGATTTTTTACCGCGTTGTAGGCGCGCTGTATCGGAATGACGCGCTCCACCATACTCGTCCCCCAAAAACAGCCCGCCTGCTCCAACGACGCTTGCCGCACAAAGGGATAGACGTATTCGCCGTTTTCCCCGAGGCGGTAGGGAAGTTCGCCGCAGTACAGCAAAGCGTCGCCTGCGACTATTTCCAATTTGCCGTGCGGATACTTGCCGCTGGGCTTGGTGTAGCGCTCTATCACCTGAACCTGATCGCGCTTGACTTCCTTTACCACCGAAGGCACGGCAAAATTGCCCCCGAGACCCGTTGCGGTATGCGTGCCGTCGATGGCGTACACGTTGACCGTTTGCCCCGCTATGTCCGCGCCCCACATATCCTTTACTTCTTCGGAAGAATACACCTTGGCGTGGATAACGGACGCGCACTCCTCCAACGACGCGGTGACGTTGCTGTCCGGGTAGATCTCGAAGGGGGAACACACGGACAAACGCGCGTCCTTTGCGGCGGAATCCCAACTGACTTTGTAGAACGCAGTGCCGCATACCTCGCTCCACGTTATCGCGCGGCTGACCGCCTCGTTGAGACGAAGTTTCTCCGTTGCGCCCGCAAGTATCTTTGCGGAAAGTTTTGCCGCGTTTACGTCCGCTTCGCTGTTGGAAAAGGGGCGCACGGTGGGCTGAGGGCGCACGCGGTTGAGTCGGGATACGCGCGTGTCCACTATCGTGGAGACGTGGTTGAACACCTGCTTTTCCTGCCAGAAATAGTACCTGTCCTCCTGCTCTATCGTGCCGCGCGGCGAAATGCCGCAGTATTGGTTGCCCATAGTGAAATTCATATTGAGCTGCCAAATCAATTCGTACGGGCGGCGGATACGCTGGCGTTCGGCGAAATCTTCCTTTACGTCCCGCACGACGTCCTCGGCAAACTGCGCGGAAAAATCGCCCTTTAAGTTGCGGCGGGCGGCGGAACGTTCCGCGCGTGCCCTAACAATCTTTTCAGCAGAGGACATCGCTTGCCTCCGCTCTGTCCAAACGCTTTTTTATCGCGTTTTTCGGACTTTTGGGCACGGTCAGCGCGCGGCAATCGGCAGAAAGCGCGGCAAGACAGCCCGCGCACAAAAAACATTTGCCGCTTATGCCCTTTACGTCGAATGCATACGCCGCGTCGTTTTTGCAGTTGCGCACGTCGCACTTGGTTTTGCCTGTTACTTTGTAGATCATAGTTTTTTTTCTCCTTTTTTCAATCGTCCTCGGCAGGCGGAGTTTGTTCCGCCTCGCCCAAAAGACGTATCAGACGCAACTTTTCCACTTGCAGTTGTTCGTCCGTCATTGCCGTCACGTCCGCGTCGTCGCTCATCGTGAGCAATGCCTTGATGGCGTTTACGTCGGGGTGAACGCGCTTGGTGACG
This sequence comes from uncultured Clostridia bacterium, assembly GCA_947628135.1. Classification (GTDB taxonomy): domain Bacteria; phylum Bacillota; class Clostridia; order Christensenellales; family CAG-314; genus Fimimonas. The sequence goes on along the minus strand of CANQYT010000009.1, from coordinate 11,635 downwards.
GTTTTACTGCGGACAAGTTTCTTTTCCCCGTCCGCAACGGCAAATTCGTCCGTTCGCTCGGTGTAGCGGTAGCCTTTGGCTTTTTTGAGCAGTATCGCGGTGAGCGCCCGCCTGACCTCTTCCGTCATAGCGCGCCGCCCCGCAGTCGGCGCATAAGCCGCTGCTTGTCTCGCTGTACCCAACTTTCGACGGGCGGATCGCACGGGCGGTCGGCAAGGTTGCTTACGTAGTAGCGCAGATCGTCCATCGCGTGGTCGTTGCGCTTTACGGGGACGTCGCCGCTCCCCCAAAAGTAGCCCTTTATCTCCCTGATCATATTGACGCAGCAACTGAAAATAAACAGCCTCGGAGGACCGCTTTGCGGTCGCAACAACGCTTTTACGCGGTTTATGCCCGAAAAAAGCCCCTTGTCAACGCGGGTGTTTACCGTGATACCGCAATCGGAAAACAGTTCCGCCACGCTACGCCGCCCGTTGAGAGTGCGCTGATTTGCCGCGCTGTCCATAAGCACAGACAATTTGCCGAATCGGTCTTTCTTCCAATTGAGCCGCTCGCAGATACGCTTGATACTCTCGGCGTGGTAGGCGACGTCCCGCTGAGCCTCGTAATGTTCCGCTATCACGTAGACGTTGCCGTCGAAATCACGCGCGTACCAATGGGCGGAAAGGGGATTGTTCAGCCCCGGGTCTACGGAAATGGCGTCCTGCCACGCTTCCGGTACGTCGAACGGCTCGATGACGTTGTCCTCGCCGAACTCCGCATACACAAGACCGCTGCTTTGGGTGAAACGTCCGTAACGTCTGCTTTGCAGCGCTTCCTCCGACAGACTTTGAGACATAAACTCCACTTCGCTCCCGTCGAGAAAGGGGTTGTCGCTCCACTCCATAAATTCGTACCACACTTCCTTGGAATTGTGGCGGTTGAGATATATCTCGTCGTACACCCAACTAAGTCCTTTCAGCGGGGTCATCGTGCCGAAAATATGTCCGTTGCGATCCAGAACGCGCATTCGGCACTCCTCGTAAATTTCCTGCGGCGGCTCTTCGTCGAACCAGACGAAATCAAGGCTCGTGCCCTGAAACTTGTCTCTGCCCGCCTCGCAACTCTTGAAAGCGATACGCGACGTGCCGCCGAATACGTTGTCGATGACGATGTAGTCGATGATTCCGAACTCGGGAGAGGACTTCGAACCGCTTACCATCACCACATCACGCACCCAACTTTTGTCAAGATAGTACAGCACCTTTTGCTGGGCAACGTCGCGCTGGACCTGCTGACTGAGCGACACCACCCAACAACTTACGTCGGGCTTGTTTTGCCGAAATGGATGTATGCCGCGCGCAAGCCACACCGTTTCCACCGCGCCGCACTCCGTTTTGCCGCTTCGGTTGCCGCCGAATACCCACCTGTTGCGCTTTACGCAACGGTGAAACGCCATCTGTTTGTCGTGGACCTTGTCCTTGTTGTAGCGGGAGAGCGGACTGCTTTGCCGCCGTCGCTGTTCCTGCTCGATGAGTTTTATCCTGTCTATCAATTGTTTCAAATGCGCTTTGCTCCTTTTTTTGCAACCTTCACTATCTGCCCCAATGCTACACAACTCGGCAAATTGTTTGCGCGGCGCTGTGGTACACTTTGCCTATCGCAAACGCTCGGTGTGGAGGGTATATGTTCAAAAAAATCGTTCTTGCGGTGGCGACGGCACTGTCCGTTGCGCTGTGCGTACTGTCGGCTGTGAACGTCGCGAAAGCGGAATCAACGCGTTGGGCGCGTATAACGGAGGAGGACGTGTACCTCTTTGCCACCGACAGCGACAAACAACGCTGCTTTGCGCTGGAAAAAAGTTACTACGTGGAAATTCTCGACGAAACGGACAATATGTACTTCGTCGCCGTTATGCAGAACGAAAAAGATTTTCCGCGCATTACGGGATACGTGTTCAAGTCGCAGGTGACCCCGTCGCTTTCGCCCGTTGCGCCCTACTACCCCGCGGTGAAACTGACGGTGACGGGCGGCTCTGCGCCCATAAAACTGTCACCCCTTGCCTCAGCCGAAACGCTGCTTACCGCCACCAACTCGCAGCAGTTGAGTTACTACGGCAAAACGATATACGGCGGAACGCTGTACTACTACGTGTGGTACGGGGGCTGTTTCGGATACGTGGAAGCGACAGCCGTCACCGCGCCCGCAATAGCGCTTCACCCTACGCCGCTGCAAAGCGCAGCCGTCACCGCGCCGCCCTCCGACAGCCAAACGCAAACGCCCCAAACGGACAAAGGCGCGCCCGCTTCGGAAATACTGCTGACGGTGTTCGTCGTGGTGCTTGCCGCAGGACTGACGCTGGCGCTGTTTCTGCCCGGCAATACGCGCAAAAAAAAGGTGTTCGAACAGGATATCTGATCACTGCCGTTTGTTGACTATCCAATCGTATCCGCAAAAAGATTCGTTGAACCACTGCTCGGTACAGCCCAAACTTTCCAATGCCCTGCGAAAACAGCCGCGCGCAACGGCAAGTTTGCGGTAGACGGTGGAAAGGGACACTTTGTACCTTTCGGCAAGGCGCGCCCTGTCGCAGCGTTTTACGTAAACCTCCACAAGCAAAGTGCGATGAGCCGCCGTCAAGCGCAGCAGACCCTCCCGCACCGCTTGGAAAAAAGCGTTGAGAACGTTTACCCTTTCGGACAGTTCCGCCATTGCCTGCATCTGCGCCAAAGTTCCTCCGCGCCAATCGGTAGTGTCGTAGGAAGTAAGCGCCGCAGTCTGCATTTCCCGCGACAAACGCCGCGCCGCCTTTCGCATACGCAGAGCGTTTTTGAGCATTGTCAATTCGTAATTCATCTGTTTCGACCTTCATTTTTCGAACGTTTGTTCTAATTCGCTTGTATCATAACACACCAAATATGACAACGGTTTGTCAGTTTTTCGGAAATTTTCTTTTATTTTTTGTGAGATTATTTTTTGATTTCGCTTAATTTTTTGCGAGATAGAAAGTATATAATTATTTAAGTGAAAATACTTTACGCGGTTATGCGAATACATTTGCACTATTACACGAAAAGGCTTTGGGCGGTTATGCGAATACACTTGCACTATTACACGAAAACGCTTTATGCGGTTAGGAATAGTTTTACTCCGTTCGGAAATGCTTTGAGCACTATTGCGCGAAATCACATTGTACGATTATGCGTAAAGGGTTTGGCGATTATGCGTAAACGTTTTACTCGGTTCGGGGTCTATTTACTTAGTTCGGAAAGGTTTAGGGTGGTATGCGGAAACATTACGTGCGATTATGAAAAAATGCTTTGCGCGGTTATGCGAATGCATTTGCACTATTACACGAAAACGCTTACGCGGTTAGGAATAGTTTTACTCCATTCGGAAATGCTTTGGGCGCGATTGCGCGGAAACACATTGCACGGTTATGCGGAAACATTTCAACTATTACGCGGAAAGGTTTTGGGCGATTACGCAATGCACTTTATTCGGTCAGGAAACACTTTACTCGGCTATGCGAAAATTTACTCGGGTAGGGAATCGCTTTACTCTGTTATACGAAAATCCTTTGCACGATTACGCGGAGAGGCTTTACGCGGTTCGGGGTCTATTTACTTAGTTCGAAAAGGTTTTGTGCGCGATTACGCAGGAACATTTCGTACTATTATGCGGAAACACATCGCACTATATTACGTAAAGGCTTTGGCGATTATGCGAAAACGCTTACGCGGTTAGTAATAGTTTTACGCGATTTGAAAAGGCTTCGAGAGGTTACGCAGAAAGACTTTGGGCGCGGCAAAAACGAGGCAGGGTAATTTTTGCCGTAATTTGATGTAAATTGTTGAAAAAAGTTTATTCTTTTGATATACTGTAAAATAAGATAATATGCGGTCGGACGGCTTGAACGCTCTCCGCCCGCCGAGAGGTACGCGATGAAAAAATTGTTTGGAATTGTCGTCTGTCTGCTGATGTTGGCGTGCACCTTTGCGCCTGCCGCGTTTGCCGCGACGACGGGTTCGACAAGCCACGTTATTTACTTCCTAAACCCCACCGCAATTGCCGCGGCGGACGGAAAACTGTACGTTGCAGACAACATCGAAAACGGTTCGAGCGTGATACTCTGTTTCGATACGTCCGCAGACGCGCCCGCTTACCGCTACACCATCGACGTTACGGGCAACATCACCAATCTTTCCGTCAAAGAGGACGGATTGTACGCGATATTTACCGACAGGGTCGTGGAATACGCTACGGGCGAGACGCTGACCGAGCAAAAAACATTCAACGTGCAAAACGCCGTGGACTTTGTGAGCGGCGTGATAAATACCGACAACGACAATGGCGAATACTACGCCACCAAGGAACAGTTCTTTGTGAAAGACCCGCGCAAGACCGACCCGAGTGAAACGGACTACTTCGGTCAGGTGGGATTCGGTTCGCAAAGCGACATAAAGGGTATGACGTCTATCGGACAGTACGTTTACTGCCTGTTCAACTCCGACGGAAACGTCGTTTGTCAGCGCATTGACGGTCAAGTTACCCGTCCTGCCAGCACCACTACCGACCCCCTCAACAAAAACGCAAACCTGCTCGCATCCATACAGCCCGCGCCCAAAGGACTGTTCGCTTACGGGCAGAAAGTGGGAATTTTCTCCGACGACGGCATACGCTTTGTGGAAATAGCGGAAAGCAACAGCACGGTAAACGACCTCATCGCGCCCGCGGACTACAACGTGAGCGAGAGAGGAACTATCTCCGACGCGGTTGCCGACGGGGACAAAATTTACGTGCTTAACGATCAGCACAAAGTGGAAATTTTCAAAAAGAACAACGATAAATTTCAGTCGGAAGCGGTCATCGGGACGGAAACGCTGCCCGTTGAAGTGCCGTCTGTGGACGAACTCGACTCCTTTACCCTTGTGCGGTGCGTAGGTTACCCCTCCAACATCGTGTTCAAGACCAACGGCGAAGGCAGCATTGCCGAATTGATAGACGACGCAACGGAGTACATCGTACTCGGCTACGACGGAGATGAAAGTTCCGACTTCTACTACGTGCTTGTAGGGGACAAATTCGGCTGGGTGAAAAAGAGCGACGGAGCGACTTCCCCCGAAAACGACGGCAAACTGCGCGTTGTGAACACCGCCGTCGGCGAAGGAAACCTCACTTACAACGCAAAGTTCGTTTCCCTCGGCACGGTGTGGATACGTCAGCTGCCCCGAAAGAGTTTCCCCGAGATCGCTTTCGAACAGACGGCAAGCACACGCCAAAACGTTACTGTGCTGCAACGCTTTACCGAAGGGGACACCGTGTGGTACTACATTCGTTACGACGGGGACAAACTCGGCTTCGTGGAGGCGAAAAACATCGGCAATTTCTACATTCAACCCGCGGGAGAAAGCAAAGTTGTAGGACAGAGAAAAATCAATACGTCGCTGTTCGGCACGGTGACGATATACGACAACTGCGTGCCGGAAACGATGACGGACGAACACAAAGCCGTGGACAGCAACGGAAACGCCGTCGCTATGCACGCGGGGCAGCGCGTAACGCTGGTGGAAAGTTACGACAACGGAACGTCCCTTGTGTACGTGGATCTCGGTGACGGCACAAACGCCGCAGGTTACGTACAAACGGAAAATCTCATCGCCCCGCAGGCGCTTACCACCAACGCCGTGTTCGGAATTTCGGTGACTGCCGTTGCAATTGCGCTTGCCGTCGTACTTACGATTGTGTTTGTACAGCGCGGTAAAAAAAGGCGCAGAGCGGAAACAAACGAAGAAGAATAGTACCCGACCACACGTGCGGCGGTCGATTGCTGGCTACTTCGTAACGCTGGCGCAATCGACGGTTAATAGGCAACATTTACGAAACCGACTTCCTCGTCCGAAGTCGGTTTCATTTTATATAGAAAGTAACATTATCCTGTGCGCTTACGCGCCGCCGCAATCGGACTTGGGAGTTGCGCAGGAAACCTGCGCGGTCGGATAAACCTTTTGCCGGGGTCTCCCCTACCCCCGGCATCCCCGGGGAGGACCGCAATCTCGGCGCAGGTCCGTGATTGCGGAGTTAGATAGGAAATTACCGCTCAAACGTCTTAGCGGGTATTCGGTGAAGAAGGCTTCGCTTCGTGTGCCGCACCTTGTTAGGTGCGGCACACTTGTTGCAGATTATTTTGCGTTGGAATACCATCACTCTCGGTGTTACAATGTCCCCGACCGCCCACCCCTATTCGCGGGGAAAATTATATCTAACCGTTGAGAAAATCTGTTTCGGATATACAAGATTAACATTAAAAAAAATTCAAAGATTCGGTACACGCCCGAACTTTGCGGTGTTTGGTGGAAACTTGGAGGGGGCTCTTTACTAATCGTTTGTGCCAAAACAACTATTACGGAACAAAAAAAGTCCTCCGCAGTATGCGGGGGACTTGATTTTGTTTGCGGAAAACATTCAGGCGAGATTGGTCGTGGGAGTAACCGCGTCGTCCCCCACTACCGTTATCTTGCTGACGGACACTTCGTACGCTGTGCGCGTGACGACGGTGTCGTCGGGAAGTTTCTTCTGATAGTTGCGCGACTGAACGCGTCCTTGCACGTTGACGTGTTCGCCGACGGGAAGTCCGCCCGCAAAGCGCGCGTTGCGCCCCCACACTATGCAGGGTATGTAGTCGCTTTTGTTGTACTGCCTGTTGACGGCGAGCAGTACGTCGCATATCTCGCGGTTAAAGGGCGTTGTGCGGTAGATGGGCGGTTTGCATACGTAACCTGTCAGTTCCAACGTGTTGGGATTTACCGAATCGTTGAACTCGCCCACGTCTCTTACGAAAACGGTGAGCATAAGTTTGCTTTTGTCCTCGACGGTCTTGTTGTAACTGCGGAACTGTCCCGAAACGGAAACAAGCGCGCCGTCGTGGAATTTGTCCGAAAGCAGATGCTCCGACACCGAAATGGGAAGAAAATCTTCCGACTCCGAAAGCCGTTTGACGGCGAGAGTTACCTCGTAAAACTTTTCGCCGTATACCTCGTGCGAAAACACAGGTTCGCCCAGAACTTTGCCGGAAAGAGATACAACGTTGTTTTGTAATGGTGTGTTCATAATTTCACCCTCTCTTGTAATTTTTATCCGATAGTTACACTATCACAGACGCGGATCTGTCCGCGTACTGTTTGCCGCTGTTGTCTATGCGATAGCCGTCGCGGTAAATGAGTTGACCGATGGGCAGAAAATTGAGCCCTTTGAGGCGCAGCGCTTCGAATATGAGCGGCAACGCTTCCACTATGTGGTCGCTGTTGTTGTGACAAAGAATTATGTCGCCGCTTTGGGCGCGCTGAACGCGTTGCGCTATCTCGACGGCGGACAAGCCTTTCCAATCCAGACTGTCCACGCTCCACTGCACCGAATACAGACCCAAGCCCTTGGCTGTATCCAGCAATTCGTTGTCGTAATCTCCGAATGGGGGTCGGAACAGTTCGACGGGTTTGCCTGTGATGTCGAAAATTTTTCTCGAACTGACAAGCAATTCGTTGCGGCACTGCTCCGCGGTGAGTTCGCTCATACGGGGGTGCGTTGCGCTGTGCGTGCCTATCTCGAAACCGCGGGCGGATATTTCCGCGGTGATATCCGGATACTTGTCCACCCAGAAACCCACCAGAAAGAACGTGGCTTTGACTCCGTATTCGTCGCATACGTCCATTATGCGACGAGTCTTGTCCGCGCCCCACGCCGCGTCGAAACTGATGGACACAACGTTGTCCGTCCTGTCCACGCAGTAGATGGGAACTTCCCGCGCGTCGGCGTACACCTGCGCGTAACCGCCCATACCGCAGATAAACAAAACGCAAACCAGTGTGACGGATACAGCAATTACCGTTTGCTTCACATTTTTCTCCCCGAAGCGTTCGACAACTTGCTTGCGTGACTATATTGTAACACATCAGTCAATAAAAATTAACTTTTTTTTTGTCGAAAACGCATCTTTTTTCACTATTTTATTCGCGCAAACCCCATAAAATAACTTTTTTGTAACAAAAGTTCGAAAAAACGTACGTAACGATAGAATTTTGACGAAAACCCACCGCCGCTTTGTCAAAGAAAATGGCGGTTTCCGCACGCATACGCCGCCGCAAAAAGTCCTCCTCAGCGCGCAGAAATGCCGAAATGCGGCTAAGCCGCGCCGAGCGACTTGCCGCATTGGGTACAATGTGCCGCGAATTTTACGCAATTTCCGTACGGCTTGTCAGCCTTTCAGAATGTTGTCGCGGAATTTGATGAAAATTTCGTCCGTCATATGCCGTACTTTCAGAAGCGCGCCGTAAAACGCCGTAAACAAAGTGAGGTCGGCTTTCGAAGCGACGCTGTACAGTCCGTCCAGACCGCTTTGCAGTTTTTCTTTGTTCAACAGCGGATTGTACTTTATCGCAATGCGAAGTACGTCGTCCACACGCGTGAGACTGTCGTACACCTCGGACAGTTTTTCTTCGGAGAAACCGTACAGGGCGAGTTTGTCAAGTTCCTGCTGAGAAAGATTTTGGAGGAATTTTTTCTTTGGGATATCCTTTTTCTGCTTGACGTTGGGCGGACGGGGAGAGATGTACCTGCCGAAAGTGGCGTCGAATTTTTTGCGGGTTATGACGGGAACGCCGTTTGCAACGTAGCCGTTTTTTACGCACCAATCCAATATCAGCCGCGCGGTGCTGTCCGCTATCGGAAAGCGTTTTTTGAATTGCTCGATACTCGCCGCCTCCTGCTGCAAAGCGTACTCCAACGCCTTTACGTACAGCAATGGCGTGCCGTCGTCCGTTTTGCCGTTGACGAGTTCGCGCAGTTCGCGGCGCAGTTCGTCAATGTCGTATTCCTGCCCGCCTTGGGGCTTATCGGGCGCGATCCAGACGAACGTTACGCCGTCCAGAGAGACGCGCCCGTCCTTTTCCAATGCGGAAAAGAGAGCGCGCGCTTCCGAATAGGGCAGAGAAAGTTCGCGCTGCACTTCCGCCACGCTTGCTTTGCCGCGTTTGGCAAGATATTCTTCGAATTTCTTTTTGTCCATAACTTAAAAATCAAACGTTACGTGTTTGCGCTTGGGCACATACACATACGCAAAGCGGTCTTCGAGAGGATTGCAGGAACAATTGTACTCCGATTCGTACGCTTTGGGCAGGTTGCTGAACTCCTTGCATTTGTAGTAACGCTCCAACTTGGAGAGCATTACGTAGCCGCTGTTCGCCTCCGTGACTATGCACTCGCCCTCTTCGAGGTTTGCCAGCCTGCTTTTGGGCATAAGCGGTATCGTTTCCACCTGAAAGTTTTCTATTTCGTCTTTGCTGCCGTTGAGCGCGCTTACGGGCGCAATGCGGGCAAATTCGCCGCACTCCCGACTGAATTCCTGCAAGGTGAGGGGATTGTTGCTGCCTATGAACACGTGAACGTTGAGGTTGTCGCGGATTATCTCCGACACGTCCTTGCCGTACACGTTGTTGAGTTGCGCGTAACTTTGCAATATCAACACGAAAAAGATGTTGCGCCCCGCGCACGCCGATATTACCGTGTCGAAGTCGGTGATGGCGGGGAAGTTGCCGAACTCGTCCAAAATGAAGTAGAACGGTACTTTCAACATTCCGCTGCTTCTGCTGTTGGCGTACTTTATCAGATAGTTGTACGCGCTTTGTATGAGCAGGGATATTACCTGATAGTGCGCTTTGAGTTCGTCGCGGTAGGAAATGAATATCGCGATGGGCTCGTCGCCCGCAAGTTCGGACAGGTCGAAGCTGTTGCAACTTGTTATCAGCCGCACTTCGCTGCTTTTGAATACGGACATTTTGCTGTTGAAGGTGCTTACGACGCATTTGCGCGTATTGGAGGCGTTTTCCAGAATACAGTTTTTTGCGAGGGCGTAAGCGCGGGAATTTTTGTCCGCGCGCGAACTGAAATAGCCGCCGTCGTTGTAAGTGGAACTTGTATTGTCCTGCATCGAATCCATAATGGTGAGCAGGGTGCGGAAAGAGTAGGTATCCTCGGTGATGGCGTTTGCGTCGCCGCTCGGCTGAGAGTCCTCCAACATCGCCCACATTCCCGCGCGCAGCAGATCCCTTGCGGAGTCCTCCCAATAGGGGTCGTTGGTTTTTTCCGTGCCGATGGTCTGCAAGGCGAGATTGTCTATTTCGTTGCCCACGTCCTCCAACTCTATCTTTTTCAACTGCGCCAGATCGTGGTCCAACTTGGCTTGGCTGTCGTACACCACTCCGCGGAAACTGTTGCGCAGTTCGCCGTTGGGCAATTCCACCACATCCACTTCGTTTTCCAGATTCATTGCCTGTTGGTAGTGACGGAAAATGGGCGTGAGCGGATTCCAACATTCCGAGTGCATATAATCGCGGAAGTTGAACAGCCGCACTTTGTAGCCCTCCTTGCGCAGAGTGCCGCTGACGTTGCGGTACAGTTCCCCCTTGGGGTCGGATATTACCATACTGCGCTTTACCTTTTGACGGGCAAAGGACAGTATCTGCGGAATGACGAAACTCGTCGTTTTGCCGAGACGCGTAGCCGCTATCACTCCGACGTGGTTTTCCGCGGGCGTGTACGTTTGCATAAGTTTGCCGTTGACGTAACGGTTGGCTTTGAGCACGCCCGACAAAGACAGGGCGGGCAGGTCGTCGTATGCGTAAGTGCAGGGGAACTGCTCCGCCACTTCGTCGTATCGTATCAGTCGGGTATTCTCGTACCCGTGTAAAACAGTATCAGTGTATTTCATTGTGATAACCTCCGAATCCGTAGGGTCTGTCCGACTTGTTTTCGGACAGGCTGAGATAGTTGCGGACGATCTCCGCCGTTACGCAGTCGAAACCGTCGGAAAAACGGTTGTCGCCGAACACCCTGTCCAACACGTATTCCACCTCGTCGCGGCTGTGCGCACAAAGTTCGTCGAGAGCCTTGTCTTCCGCCTCCACCGTGCGGTGCAGGTAGTACATAGATTTGTCGCTTACCATACGCGCGACAAGATTGCGCTTTTCGTGCGAGGTGGCGTTTGCCAGCTTCACCACGTCCACAACGTCCTTTATTTTGTCCGCGTTTGCTTCGTCGCAGATACAAATAGGCAATATGGGGTCGAGATTCAGCGTTACAAGAGGATTGGCGAGGTGGAAGCGGCGACGCTTTACCGTGTCGAGGAAGTTCTTAACCGCGTCTATCGCGTAGTCCTCCGTCTGCCCGAGCAGCACAAGCACGTAAACGTTGTTTTTGCCGTCGCTGGCACTGCGCACAAACACGTTGTTGCTTGTGGGTTCGAAATCGAACTGTTTGAGGTCGGCTATATCTATGCGCTCCGACTTGGCGTCTTCCGAATTGAGTCCGCACAGCAGATCGGCATATGCGTCCAGAACGTAGTCGCTGCGCGATACAAGGCATATCGGACGGTAACTGTCGTTTTGACGGAGGTCGGCATTGCGAAGCGCGGCGAATACGCGGCTTTGCTCCTTCTCGCGGCGGAGAGGAACGGCGCTTTCGTATTTGTCGACGCAGATACCGCCGCAACGCAGTTTGAGAGGCAGACTGCACACCTCGGACAGCAAATTTTTGTTTTCGGAGAAGAGCACCTTCTCCTTGTCCTTGATGTTGAGCGCCTTGCCGAAAAGCAGCCGCGCGCACT
>CANQYT010000008.1 GCA_947628135.1 uncultured Clostridia bacterium | reverse complement strand
CCTGTGTATTCGTGCGATCCATCCACCGAATGCTAATGCCAATGTGCTTTGTTGACCTATTAGCATAATAGATACACAAAATAACCGAGTTTAATTTAAATTGATTTTTGTTTGTTACACAATTCGACAATAAAAATTAAAATTAGAAAGAAATCCTTTACATTTAAAGAAAAATGTTATATAATTTTTATGTATAGTGTATCTATTATGCTAATACATTCCCATTTTTGATGAAAGTTTTTCGACGACTTTCGTCATTTTTTATGCAAACAATCTGCCGAGTTTGTTCATCATTTGAGTTTTGTATTCCAACATACTGTGCGCATAACGTTTGAGCGTCACGGTTGGATTGGAATGACCCAATATCTCGGCAAGAGTCTTTACGTCCATTCCGCACTCCAAAGCGCGAGTGGCAAATGTGTGTCGCAGACAGTGAAACCCTCTGTGCGGAATTTTAAGTTTGTTCAATAACAACTCAAAACTTCGCTGGTAAGAATGAACCGAAACGGGAAGTCCATTCGATTCAATTACATATCTTGTTTTGTGCACCTTATGCATTGTTTTGAATAACGGCAGCAACTGTTTGGGAAATGGAATCAGCCGCAAGGAATTGACGGTTTTGGGGGAGTCTTCTATGCGCTGACCATTGACATAGTAACAAGTCTTTTCTACTGTTAATTGACAAGCGTCCATATCTACATTTTTCCACTCCAATGCAAGTATTTCGCCCAACCGCAAACCGGTGTACAAACAAATTACAATTCCGTAAAGTTTGAATTTATTGCCGTTTTTTATTTGCGTCTCTATTCGTTTTTGTTCCAACACAGAAAAACACTCCACCTTCTTTTCAACAGTCCTTGGACGACAGATTTTATCGCCGTTGTAAGCGTCGACATATCCTAATGTAAACGCTGTTTTGAGTGAATTCTGTACAACGGAGATTACGCCGTTTACCGTGTTCGCCGAAAGCGGCTTGCCCGCGCTTGGATTGAGCAAATCCGTTACACACTGCTGCAATTTCGGTAAAGTCAAATTGTACAACTCATATTCACCCAAATGTGGCACGATGAAATGCTCGATCCTATAACGGTAAATATTGTATGTGCGTAATTTACAATTTGTCTTTACATAGTTGTTAAGCCAGATTTCCAACCATTCTTTGTACTTCATTTTAAACTCCCTTTTTGATTCTATTGTACCCCCAAAACGAAGTATTTTTATCAATTTAAAACTACTTAAATTTTATTTAAATTGGAAAAGTTTAAGCACCAAACCGCTTTGGGCGCAGATAGCCACAAACAAACACCGATTGCAAAAGAACGGGAAGGTGCTTATTTCCGCAACGCAACGGACTTCAAACGACATAGACTGTACAAAAAACATTGACGGAATATTGCCGGAAAACGTGTTGATCTGACTGGCAGAATACAACTCCGAGGAGTTGGCAATAAAGGTAAACGAGGCCGGCGGGCACAGATACTTGAAGAAGAATGTAAACTGCAAAACTAAGTAGACCGACAAGACATTATGGAATACCTGACATACGGAGCGCGAGAGAACTCACCGCGGGTGCTGATAGACATATTGATAAACAAAATTGAATTATATAACGTTGAAATAGTGATTTACTTCAACTATTCAGACAAAAACAAACCCGAGGATACGAACACGGAAACTCGGGATTTTTTGTTGCCTTGCGGTTACAACACCATTGCCACAATGCAATATCTTGTTGTGATGAAAAAGACAAAGTGACGGCAAAATGCCGTCACATACATACAAATAAAACAAAATACCCAGCCAAACCCTTGCGGGTTCGACCGGGTACTGTATGGTGGGGAGTACAGGGCTCGTCCCAAGCGGAGCGTGGGGTAAGTACATTTGGCGTAAAGCCAATCTGCACGGTGTGCAGTTGGTAGCCAAATGCACAAGGGCGGGCTCACTCTGCTAATAGAGCGCACTCGCAGGGTTAGAAAGCAACAAACATTTAATTGCAGAGATACATTAAATGAAGCAAACACGGAGCGCTACATCCTCAGCCGAGCGTGTCTTTGTGAGCCTGGCGGCTGTCATGCGTTAGCGAACCGGCTTGTCTTTCGCAAACGGATCGTTTATCTCATATATTGTCATTTGCTCCATTCGCTTGTCCTCGCTAAGTTGGTTCGCTATGTAGTCTTTTATCTCTTTCGTATTCTTGCCGACTGTGTCGACATAATACCCTCTGCACCAAAACTCTCTGTTTCGATACTTAAATTTCAAATTACCGTATTTTTGGTATATCAATACACTGCTTTTGCCTTTCAAAAATCACATAAATCCCGAAACACTCATTTTGGGTGGTATCTTTACGCACATATGCACGTGATCGAGGCAAACCTCTGCTTCAAGTATTTCTACTCCTTTCCATTCAAACAACTGACATAGAATTGCATCTATCTCTCTACGCTTTTCTCCATAAAATACTTTTCTCCTATACTTGGATGCAAATACTATATGGTGCTTGCAATTCCACGTTGTATGTGCTAAACTTTCTATATCATTCATTTGACGAAACCTCCTGTGGTATTTTGGTAAGGCGCCAAGCTCATTCTGATTTTACCACAGGAGGTTTCTTTGTTCAACGGTAAACCTCCACGGAACCCCACGACAATCGTGGGGTTTTCGGCAAACAAACAGTCCCTTCGCACATACCGTGCGAAGGGACTGTTGTGCAATTACAAACGCATTGCGTTGTTGTAAACGACGTACTTTGTTACACCGTGCCTATCTTTGTTTCGTAGGGTTGCACCGACGTAAGGCTTGTGTTGCCCGTCGTGCTCAGATACAGCGTTTTGAGGGCGATCGTACCGGTGGCGCTGGGTCCTGCGTGGGCAATGACCCAATGCGTGCCGTCTGTTGCATAAATATCGATCCAGAATATTCCGTCGCTGAGATTGACTTTGTACTTGGCGATGTTTTGAATATTCTCTTTGGAGTCAAGTCCGAATTCGTCCGTAAACTTTTGTTTGAATGCGATGAGTTTTTGGTAATTTGCAAACATATCTGCGTGTTCGATCTTCAACGCATAATCGAGTTCGTTTACTTCGTAGGACGCATTGTAAGAGTTTTTGTTGCCGCCCTTGGTACGCAAAAATTCTTCGCCCGCAAGGATAAAGCTGATGCCGTTGCTTGTCAGAATCATAGATTGCGACAGCATTGCGCGCTTGTCGTTGCCTGAGACCGTTCCGTTGTTCGCGAACAAATCGTTAAGCGTAAATCCGTCGTGGCAAGTTACATAGTTTACCGTCTTGTAGGGATCGGAAGTAATTTCCGTAGTGCCTCCGACAAAACCGTCGAGTATTCTCTGCTCCGTGTATTTTTTACCTGCCGCAAAGTTGGTAACTTGATCGCGCATACGGTCGTTAAATTGTCCGAGACCGTCGGCGAAATCGTTGGCGTGACTTTGCCCTGCAAGCGCGACGGTGGAAGCAGTATTGTTACTGTTGCTATCCCACGCCTCACCAAACAGTATCATATTGGGATTGATTTGACGCACCGCTTCGGTAAGCAAGTTCATCGTTTCCACGTCGTGCAGACCCATAATGTCAAAGCGGAAACCGCCCAACTTGTAGGTTTCGGCAAGGAAGCATACCGAGTCTATCATAAACTTGCGGAACATCGGACGTTCGCTCATAGTGTCGTTGCCGCAACCCGAGCCGTTGGAGAAAGAGCCGTCGGAATTGCGACGGAAATAGTAACCGGGCATAAGCGTTTCGAAGTTGCATCCGCTTACCTCGTTGACGTGATTGTACACCACGTCCATAATGATGTTGACGTCGATACTGTTGAACGCCATCACCAATTGTCTGAACTCCTTAACACGCGTGTAGCCGTCGCGTGGGTTGGTGGAATAACTGCCTTCCAACACGTTGTAGTTCAAGGGATTGTAACCCCAGTTGAAAGAACGATACTTTTCCGTCTCTTCATTGGATTGGTCAAATACGGGAATGAGTTGCACCGCGTTGACGCCCAATTCTTTGATGTGGTCAAAGCCCGTTTTTACGGTAGTGCCGCCGCTTGTATAGGTCGTTCCCGGCTCAATCATACCAAGAAAGGTTTTTCTATAATTTTCGTGCGTCGGGTCAGCAGGTTGCCAAGTTTCGGAGGACGTTACGTCGGCAACGTGCGTTTCCCACACGACAAGTTCGTTGGCGTCGTATTCTTTGGGTACAACAGCGTCCCAACCTTCGGGTTTGGCGAGGGCGGAATTGAAATCCACCACCATACCGCGTCTGCCGTTAAGACCCGCGCTCTTGGCGTAGGGATCGCAAACTTCCATTCCGTTGGGGTTGTCGCCGTTGTAAACTGTGTAGGTGTAGTAAACGCCTGCAAGTCTTTCAGGTACGGTGTACTCCCAAACGCCTTGTTCACCCAATGCCATATTGTATGCGGCATACGGAGAGCCGCCGTCGCCTTGGTAGTAGAGTTTGAGCACCATACGAGTGGACACGGGCGACCACACCTTGAAGGTTGTGGAATTTGCGTCGAGAGTTGCGCCGAGATCGTCGCCGTCGTAGTTGAAGGCGTTGGCAAACTCCGCGGTGTCGTAGAAGTAACTTATGCTGACTCCGCCCGTCTTTTCAAATGAGTTGAGCGTAAAGGTAACTCTGATCGTGTAGTTGTTTGTCAGAACAGCGCCGTGCGGCATTTGATAGTCAACGTGTACCGTCTTTTTGGCGGAAGTATCCTTTTGCGCTATAACTACGTCGTTTTCCAACACCGCCACGTTGCTGACCGCCGAAGCGAATTGCATATCTATCTTGTCGGCGGAAACGAAACTTGCCTTCATACCGTAGTTGAGGCTGACATAGTTGGATTCTTCAACGGTGCGATACATAGCAATGTCGCCGGCAAGAATGTATATGTCGTAGCAATTGGTTTGATCGTTGAACTTGAAATCGTCCGGTTCAAAGAAACGGTCGGCGCCTGCGTCGTCCTTTTTCCAAGTGGCATCGACCCAAGTATCGGTTTCAACGCCGTCACAGAAAACGGGAATAAGTCCGAAACGGGCGTTATCCTGTCCATCTTTCAAGGGGAAGTAAGCAATTCCGCCGAAATCGTCCTGATATTTCATTGTGTAGCTTCTTCCTTCCTGTCCTGCCGTCCAAATCCAAAATCCCCAAGTCTTGTACTCGGCAGAGTTGAGTCTGCGATAGTGGATAGCTACGCTGCGATCGCTCTGGGCAACATTTTCCGGCTCGGGCAGTACCTTGGCGTCGCTGATGTTGCTCTGATCGTTGTACATCCTAAATCCTTCCGATTGCACGTAAATCTCATGCTGACACGTAGCGCAGTAACCGTTTTCGTCGATGTCGTGTTCTTCGTAGTCACTGCGCTCATCGGTGTGAGTACACGTTGCCGCGTGCCAGTGATGCGTTTCGCTCACGGTCCAATCTTCGCTGAAAGTGTGCTGGTGATTGGGGTCTTCCGCTTGCGGAGGCGCGATACCTTCCGGTTGGTCGTCACACGAGGCGAGGACCAAACTCAGCATCATCACCACACACAGCATTGCAATAATGATAAACTTTTTTTTCATAATTTTTCTCCCATATAGTTTTGCGACGGCGTCGCACTGTTGCTGTTGCCGCTTTTCACGGCAAGCGCCGTACGCACGCCGCAAAAGCGTGCGTCAATACGGCGTTGTTATTTGTAAGCAATCAACGTTTGGAACGGAGCAAGTTTTGTACTGCCGCTCAAAGCAACGTTGGTGTTCATTGTGTCGAGATACAAAGTGTAACCTGCAAAGTCCACCGTTTGCGACGTTCCCACGCCGTTTCCGTGAGCGACTTTCCAAACTTTGCCGTCCTTGGCTGTAATGGTGACTACAAATTGCATTCCGTCGTCGGACGCTTGCACGTCGTACTTTGCCTCAATTTCGCTTCTTTCTTCAAGACCGAATTCGCTTACGAACATACGCTTGAAGGCAATGAGTTGGCGATAATTTTCAAACATATCGGCGTTGTCCACTTTCAGTTCGTAGTTGAGCGAATTCATCTCGTAACTGGATTGATAACTGTTGTGGATAGCCTCGTCCGTTTGGTCGTTTGCCGCGTCCGTTGCCAAGTCGCCTTTGCTGCGCAAGAACTCTTCGCCCGCAAGCATAAAGGTTATGCCGTTGCTTGTAAGCACCACCGAGTTGGCGAGCATAGCTGACTTCTTGGCGTTGGCGGAAATGGCGCTTTTACCTATTGCTTGGATACGGTCTTTAAGCGTGTAGTTGTCGTGGCAAGTGACGTAGTTTACCGTGCGCAAAACGGGGTGCTGAATGTTGAGAACGTTCAAGCCCGTGATGCCTTTCAAACCGTTGACGATTTTCGTAACTTCGTCATTGCGCGTGGATTGACTTTCAAAGCCCGAAGTCAGCGCGACCCAACCTACTTTGTCTGCGCTGTTCATTCCGCCCTTGATGAGCGCGTCGCGCATTTGATCGTTGAATTGACCGTAGCCCTCGAATTTTGCCATATTGGCTTGCGTTGCCTGCTTGCCGCTTTCCAAACCGGAAGTGCCGCCCGTCCAAGGCTCGCCGTAGACGATGATGTTGGAATCAATTTCCTTCAACGCCGCCGTCAACTGCTGCATTGTGTCCAAATCGTGCAAACCCATCAAGTCGAAACGGAAGCCGCCCAACTTGTAAGTTTCGGCAAGGAAGCAAACGGAGTCTATCATAAACTTGCGCATCATCGGGCGTTCGCTTGCCGTTTCGTTGCCGCAACCGGAGCCGTTGTACATACTTCCCGAACTGTTGTAACGGAAGTAGTAACCGGGGCAAAGCACGTCGAAGTTGGAGCCTGTTGCCGCGCCCATATGGTTGTACACCACGTCCATTATTATGTTGATGTCCTGCCCGTTAAAGGCTTGGACAAGTTCGCGAAATTCCTTTACGCGGACATAGCCGTCGCTTGCATCGGTGGAATAGCCGCCCTCGATAACGTTGTAGTTTAGCGGATTGTATCCCCAATTGAAGTTCATATTGCTTTCGTCGTTGGCTTGGTCGAATACGGGTACAAGTTGCACCGCGTTTACGCCCAACTCAACGATGTGGTCAAAGCCCGTTTTTACGGTGGTGTTGCCCTTTTGGTAGGTTGTGCCGCCTTCTATCATTCCCTTGAATGTCTTAGCGAGACTCGGCGTGCCGCCCCAAGTGGCAGAGGAAGTCACGTCGGCGACGTGCGTTTCCCACACGACAAGTTCGTTGGGCTTGTAGGCGTGAGGCGTTACGTCACTCCAACCGTCGGGCGTGGCTTCGGCGCTGTCGAAATCCACCACCATACCGCGTTTGCCGGAAAGTCCCGCGCTTTTAGCATAGGGGTCTACTATTTCCGCGCCGTCGGGATAGGCGGAGTTGTACACCGTGTAGGTGTAGTACTTGCCCGCAAGACGCTCGTTTGCGGTATACGACCAAATGCCCTGCTCGCCCTTTACCATTTCGTAGGCGGTAGCCTCGCCGCCTACGCCCGCGTCGTAAATGTTGAGTACGATTTGAGTAGATACGGGCGACCAGACTTTGAACGTCGTGGAGTTTGTTCCCAGCACCGCGCCGAGGTCTTTGCCGTCGTAAGTGAAGTTGTCGGCAAACGTTTCGGTGTCGTACAGTTTCATCACGTTGACAGACGCCGTCTTTACCTCATTGCCCAAAACGAAAGTCGCTTCTATTGTGTAGGGGCTGGACAAGTCGGCTTTGTCGGGAAGATCGTAGCCGATATGCACCGCCTGTTCCAGATCCGATTGGTTCAAAACCGTTTCGCCGTGCTTTACCGAAAGACGCTTGATGGGGGACGAAAAAGTCATATCGATGTGCTGTTCGTCGGTAAATTGGGCGTTGATAAGATATTGAGTTTCGTCAATGGATCTGTACAAGTTGATGTCACCTTCCACTATATAAACGTGATAGCAGTTGTTTTCAAACGTGTAATCGCTCGGGACGAGGAAACGGTCCGCTTCGCCGTCCTTTGTCCAATCCGCCTGAGCGCGCGGTATCAAACCGATTTCCGCGTCCGCTCCGCCGAAGTCCGCCAGCGGAATGAGCGTTACGCTGCCCACGTTGTCTTGATATTGAATGTTTACCAACACGCCTTCTGCGCCGTCAGCCCACACCCAAAAGCCCCAAGTTTTGTAGGTTTGTGCGTTTTTGCGATAGTAGTGAATAGCAAGGGTCGGTTCAGTCACCGCCGGAACGTCGGGCATAACCTTTGCCTGCTCGCCGCCGTCGCTTGCGTATACGTACCGTTGAAAACCGCCCTGTACAAAGAACACTCTGCGGTTACATACGGAACACAAGCCTTCGGCGTTGGGAGTGTGCGCGCTCTTACCGGATACCGCGTCGGTGTGTTCGCACGTAGCGGGATGCCAATGGTAGTTTTCGTCGCTCGACCAACTTTCGCTGTAAGTGTGTTCGTGTTTGGGTTCTTCATTGCACGCGGCAAACACCACGCTCAGCGCCATCACCAAACACAACACAGCGATCAAGATATATCTTTTTTTCATATAACCTCTGTTTTTGTTGACAACCGTGGTTGCATTATCTTTGCATAACCGCCGAATGACGGCGGTTATGCGGGGCATTGTTCGGTTGACAATCAGGCAAGACGAATGTTGCGATCCACTTCGATAATTGCCATAACTTCGGGATCTACGGAGAGTTTGATTTCGGCGGCGTCAAAGCCTTTTTCCACCGAGACGTTGACGACCTGCTCGCCGACGTGGCAAACCGCAAACGCTTCCTTGCCGTAGTCGAGTACCTTTTCCACCGTGGCGGAGATTCCCTCTTCGCCGACGGTTATCTGATAGGGGCTGAATTGCAAATTCAACTTTTTGTCGAAGATGTTTTGTCCGCCGCCGTTTACCAAACGCAGAGCGATACGGCGGGAACAATCGAACACGGCGTCCGCAACGTCCAAAGTAAACGCCAAGTCGGGAACTTTCTTGACTTTGCCGTTGATTTCCTTTTCCACCACCACTTTGTGCTTGCTGATACGCGCTTCGAGGGTGTTGACAAGGTTCAACGGCTGTTGCATAACTTCGCCCTCGCGGGAAAGTTTGATTTGTTTGAGGTCGATGTTGATTTTTACGCTTGCGCCGACTTGTTCGTCGTCGCCCACAATGGAGAACAGTACGCGGTCGCCCACCTGCAATTGCAGCAGACGTTGACCGTTGACGTTTTCCTCCTCAACGACCTTGGCGGCAATATCCTCGCCCAGACTGACCGCCGACGTGGGGATAGCCACATCGTACTCGCCGTCCTCTGCCGCGATAGCCTCGGGAAGAACGATTGTGTTGCCCAAAAGTTGAAGTTTGCCGCCCTTGACAACGCCGTCCACAACAACTTCGGAGGGGATACGAGGCGCAATGCTCTCTTCCGTTTCGGCGTCGAATATGTGCAGGTGGTTGAGATCCAGAGACACTTCTATTATCTGGTCCACGTCGTAAGTGCTGCCCGCGGGCGCTTTGATGATGACCGTCGTGGGGCTTTCGCCTACGATGTCCTCCGATTCCGTGTTGAAATCGGCGTAAACCTGGCAGTCCGTACCCAATTCCTCAACGTGAGAAACGCGGCACTTTGCACGGTAGGGGTGAGCGTCGGGGTTGACGGAGAGGTGTTCGGCGCGCAAGCCGATGATGACCTTTTTGCTTCCGTCCAAATAGGCGCGGCTGGTCTTGTTGAACAAAGACACGGGGGCGTCCAACTGCACCGACGTGTTGTCGAACGTGATGTGGACAACGTCGCCTTCCTGCACCAATTTGCCCTCGAAGAAGTTCATTTGCGGCGTTCCGATGAAGCCTGCCACAAACTTGTTGCCGGGATACTGATACAAATTGCGCGGCGTGTCTATTTGCTGAACGTAACCGTCTCTCATAACGACGATACGAGTACCCATCGTCATTGCTTCCACTTGGTCGTGCGTAACGTAGATGAAGGTCGTTTGCAATTTGTGGTGCAATTTGGAAATTTCCGAACGCATTGCATTGCGCAATTTGGCGTCCAAGTTGGAAAGGGGTTCGTCCAAAAGCATTACCTTGGGGCTGCGCACGATAGCGCGTCCCAACGCGACGCGTTGGCGCTGACCGCCGGACATTTCCTTGGGTTTTTTGTCAAGGTACTCGGTTATGCCGAGAATTTCCGCCGCCTCGCGTACCTTGCGGTCGATTTCCTCCTTGGGAAGTTTCCGCAAACGCAAACCGAACGCCATATTCTCGTACACGGTCATATGCGGATACAGCGCGTAGTTTTGGAACACCATTGCAATGTCGCGGTCCTTGGGTTCAACGTCGTTGACTACAACGTCGCCGATACGCAACTCGCCCGCAGTGATGTCCTCCAAACCCGCGATCATGCGCAGAGTTGTGGATTTGCCGCAGCCGGACGGACCTACGAAAACGATAAACTCTTTGTCGGCGATTTCCATACTGAAATCGTTGACGGCTTTTTTACCGTTGGGGTACACCTTGTAGATGTGGGATAAGTTGAGACTTGCCATATTTTCCTCCGTTTTGCGAAATTTTTGTTCGCAATTTATTTTTTCAGTGACTTTACGCCGTGCCCGCCGCTATTTGCACCGCCGTTTGAAAGAAAGCACAAACGCTACGGGCAGAATTTGTCCACATATATTTACTATATACTAATATAGAATGAAAGTCAATACCCTTTTTCAAAAAAAATCAATGTTCTTTTTTACAAATATAGGATAAAATATAGCTAATTGCGCAGTATAGTCAAAATTCGTGCATTCACCGAAAAAACAGCTTGACGTCGGGCGACGCACAAATTGATATTTGCTTAGCGTTTTTGTTGATTATATGTATGGTAGACGGCGCGGCGGGTATTCCACGCAAAAAGGCTTCGCGCGTCGCAACATAGTGAAGAACGCCCGTGTAAACAGCACGAGAGATTTCGCTGTCGGGCGGTTGCTCCACTCCCCCTATTGCTTGAACAACATATTTTTGTAAAACACAAATTGACTTACGCGGCACGCTTGTTGCATATTATTTTGCGTTGGAACACCCTTGCGCCTTGTGTATGAGGTCAATCAAAGAAAATAAGAATTTTGCCACATTAAATGGTTTTATTTTGCGCGTTGCCCTTGTTGCAGATTATTTTTCATCGAATACTCTCACTCGGGTGTTGCAATGTCCCCGACCGTCTCTGTTTGTGGATATGAAGTTTGTAACCGTTGAAAAAATATTTTCGATATACACTGCACGTTGAAAAAAGCGGTCGAAAAAACCCACCGCAAAGGGTGGGTTTTTCTTTTTTTCAGTTCGTTTGTGTAAACAATCGATTATTTCGCAATTGCAGCAAGTCCGAACGTGCCGTCGTTGAATGTAGCCAATACGACATAGTAAGTGCCGGCTTCAAGCACGATGGGGTTGTCGTTCCACGCACCGCTGCCCTCGTAGGTCGGGGTCTCGCTGTGAGGAGGCATATACAACGTGGAGGGGGTAAGGCTTCTTACATTTGTGCTGCCTGCATCGGGTATCCAAGCTTCGGACCAACTCGATTCGTCGCCGAGAGTTTCGTACTTGGTCTTGATGGTCTTTATTGCCATATTACCGTCAACCGTGATGGGCTCTGCGCCTTCCGTCAAAGCGTAAGTAACAGACCAGCCCGCTTCCCACTCGTCGCCGTTCTTGTTGTTGGTGAACTCGTGCTCGGCAATATACAGATATTTGACGTCTTGAAGTTCTTTCCTGATGGACTTAACTCTCTTGTCGGAAGTAGCAATGGCTTCCATTACATATTGGGCGTCCAATTTGCTACCATCTTCGGGATCGAGGTTTACCTTCCAACCGTTAAAGTTGCCCGTGATCACATAGCTGTATCCTTCCGTATCGGCAAGGGGTTCGCCTTGTTCACAAGCGGCAAACACGCAAATGCAAGACACGGCAAGAACTGCAACCATCAAAATTGTTACAAGTTTTTTCATGTTTTTTTCTCCTTTTTTTTGTTGTTAAAATTGTCTGCGAAACCGCAGGAATTTCCGCTTAATAACCTTGAATTATTTGTTCAAAGTGGGTGTTCTGAAAGCAGAACACATTTGTCTGAATATAGTATACCACCCACTAATACAAATTGCAATATCAAAATAAAAAAATTTTTCAGATTTTTACGATATATGCGCGCACGGACGGAAAAAACGCAACGATATTATATTTTTCGACCGATACCCCTTTTCGGCGTTGTTAAAAGAGGAAAAGTGCCGTTTTTACGTAGATTGCCAAACATTTTGATTGTATGCCATTGGTTTTTTTTCTTTATCGGCTATTTTGACAAAAGGGCAAACGACGATTGTCACACAAATAATTCAAGGTTATTTTAGGTAAATTCTGTCCAACAGACAGTAAATTTAATAAAAAAGGAGAAAATTTATGAAAAAACTTGTAACAATTTTGCTGGTTGCAATTCTTGCCGCGTCCTGCATTTGCGTGTTTGCCGCCTGCGAAAAACCCCTTGCCGATACGGAAGGATTCAGTTATATGATCACGGGGGATTGGAACGGTTGGAATGTAAACACCGACCCAGATGATGAAACCAAATTGGACGCTCAATATGTAATGGAAGCCATTGCCGTTTCCGACAGCAGAGTAAAATCCATCAAGGATCAACTCGACGGCGTAAAACTGCTTTACATTAGCGAACACGAGTTTGTAAATGAAGGCGCTAGTTGGGATATTACCGTCTCTTTGACGAATGGCGCTACACCCTCAGTATTTAACGGCAACATGGCAATAAAGGTCCTCAAAGTCAAATATGAAACTCTCGGCGATGAATCGAGTTGGTCCAAGGCATTTATCCCCGATCCACAAACGGCGAACGCAAGAACACTTACACCCGATACTCTCTACATTCCTCCTTTCAGCGAAGTAGAAACCTATACCGGCAGTCTCACATGGAAAGACAACCCCGTAGCACTTGAAGCCGGCACGTACTATGTAGTGTTTGCGGCGTTCACCGACGGCACGTTCGGACTTGGCTTGATCGCCAAATAAGAAATCGTTTACACAAGCGAATTAAAAAAACGAAACCGACTCCAACAATGGGGTCGGTTTTTTGTTGTCGGTTACTTAGTGTTTATTATTTGACCAAAATAAAATTATTTTGCAGTTGTAGCCTTTTTCCCCGCAAATAAAGACGGTCGGAGACATTGTAACACCGAGAGTGAGGGTGTTCGGTGAAAAACAATCTGCAACAAACGCTGCCCGCGCAGTCGTAGAAAATTATTTTATTTTTCTGTCTCAACTTGTCGTCTGTTTTGTTTAATCATATAAAATTTTTTTTCACAACCTATGTATTTGTGTCAAATTGTAAAAAAAAATAGCAGGGTGAGAACAAATACAGTGACGAGATAAGCCCGATAGTTTTCAATCAAACAGTGCAAAGTTCGGGCGCGTAATGAATATTACCACCCTTGCGGGGGCTGTTGGGGACACTCCCCCAACGAAAGGTTTATCCGACCGTGCAGGACTCCCGCACCACTTCGTCGTGCCTTATATTTGCCGGCACCAAGCACGCCAAAACGTACTTGATACCGCTGACACAATGGTGTTCCTCTCCCACACAATTTTCGTAAACTCAAATTGTGTGTGTACCCTATCGAGATGCCGGGGGTAGGGGAGACCCCGGCGAAAGGCTTTCAACAATTCGCGCCGTGCAGGCGCACCTCTTAGTCCGACTGCGGCGGCGCGTAAGCGCACAAGATAATGTTGCTTACTGTATAAAAAGAAACCGACTTCGGACGAGGAAGTCGGTTCTGTAAATGTTACTATTAAATTTTAATCGCGTATACCAGCAATAAATTTTCTCAACAGTTGTAAATATTTTCCCCGCGAATAGGGGTGGGCGGTCGGGGACATTGTAACACCGAGAGCGAGGGTGTTCGGTGAAAAACAATCTGCAACGAGGACGCCGCACTAACAAAATTGTATGATGTGGTAGGTAATATATTTTTTTTGATTGACCTTATACACAAGGTGCAAGGGTGTTCCAACAAGAAACAATTGCAATATCGGGCGACGCGCAAAAAACATATTGGCGTTAGAAAAAAATTATAAATGAATATTTATAATAAAAGGCACAAGGGTGTTCGGTGAAAAATAATCTGCAACAAGCGCAAGCCCGTTAGGGGCGATTGTCATAAGCGTCATAGACGCGTTGGCAATCGACTTGTGAAGCCTTTTTTCACCGAATAGCCCGAGTGCCATATCTTCAATTTGCGCAAGCCCGATGAACTTATTTTAGCGTAAGGGACGAGTTGCGACGCGCGAAGCCGTTTTGCGTGGAATATCCGCCGCGCCGTCTGCTATATAATCAAAAAAAGGACACCGCACAATCTTTTTTGTGCGGCGTCCGAAGCGAAGCCGTTTTGCGTGGAATACCCGATACGACTTGTGGTCGGAAAAACATTAGCGTAGTACCGCCGACGTTTTTGCGCCGAGCGTAAGCGTTGCGCCCGACAATGCACCGCCGCCTTCGCCCGCAACCGCGCGCAATGCGGACACACCGAGTTGCGACAAGTTGAGTTGTACTTGTTGATTGCCTATGTTGTGTATCACGTACACCGTGCGGTTGTCGTAAGTAAACTTGATTGCGCACACGGTCGACGAGTCGGAAACGTATACAACTTCGGCAATGCCGCGAGCAATTTCGGGATTGGCGTTGCGTATTGCAATGAGCAGTTTGTAGTGATTGAGCAAACTGTCTTTGTCTTTGAGTTGACTCTTGACAGTGCCGTTGGTCTGACTTTCGCTGTCGAAGGTAGTTCCCACGGGGTCTTTCACCTTGTCGCCGTCGCCCCACAACATAGCGAGACGTCTGTTGGCGTCGGAGTTGTCGGTAAGAGAGCGACTGCCTTTCATACCTATTTCCTCACCGTAGTAAATGAACGGACTGCCGGGCGAAAGCAAGTACATATTTGCAGCCATCTTTGCGGTGGCTGTGTTGAATACCGTTTTGCCGTCTTTGCGGGTGTAAAAGTAACTGTTGCCGCCGATACGGTCCTGATCGTGATTGGAAAGGAAAGGTTGCGGTATTGCGTCTGCGCGCGCCTCACGCACGTTTTGAGCGTATTGACACACAAAATCGGCGTAGTTGTTTGCGTCCTGAGCCTGCAACGATTCGATTACCGTCGAACCCATATTGAAACAGAAAACGTCCACCGCTTGGAAATAACTGTATTCCTCGGCAGTGCCGCTGCTCCAATCTTCGCCCACTACGTAGACGTCGGGAAGTACGCTTTGGCAGTACTTGCGGAACCAATCCAAAACTTCGATATTTTTGGCGGTATTGCCGTAGTAAAAATACTTAACGGCGTCCAGACGGAAGCCGTCCACGCCGACGTCCGTCAACCAAAAGTCCACAATTTCTTCTACGGCTTGCTTGACCGCGGGGTTGTCCCAATTGAGTTCGGGCATTTCACTGCTGAAATTGCCTTCGTAGTACCATTTGGTGCCGCTCGGATCGGTGGCAAAACTGTACCAATTGTCTTTTTGCTCCGTGCTTACGCTGTAAAAATCGTAGTAGGGGTCGTCGGTATTGCCGTCTCTGCGCGCCTTTTGCGCCGCTTTGAACCATTTGTGCGCCGTGCTTGTGTGATTGAGAACAAGGTCGATGATGACGTTTATTCCGCGAGCGTGCGCCTCGCGTACAAGTTGGCGCATATCGTCCATTGTGCCGTAGTCGTCGTCGATGGCTTGGTAGTCAGCCACGTCGTACTTGTGGTAGCTAAAACTCGGCATTATCGGCATAAGCCAAATTCCGTTGATACCGAGACTTTTGCCGCTATTCGGGTCGCCGTCGTTTAGGTAGTCCAAACGCTTTATAACGCCCTGCAAATCGCCCATACCGTCGCCGTCGCTGTCGGAAAAGCCGCCCACGAAGATTTCGTAGAACGTGCGGTAGTTGTCGTCTATAACGTTGGCTTGCAACTCGTCCGACAACGGCAGAGCGTACTCGCTTGCGCATGCCGTCAAGCCCAAACACAGCGACAGCACGCACAAAACCAATATCGAAATTGCCAAAATACGTTTTTTCATATAACCTCTTTTTTAACAAACAAAGGCGAGGAATGCAGTCCTCGCCTTTGTGCAGTTGAATTTTTCAGCCTTTGACTGCACCGGCAGTTGCGCCTTCGATGTAGTACTTTTGCATGCACAAGAACAGTGTAACGATAGGCACTGCCACGCACACGCACCCTGCGGCAAACGTGGTAAACACGTCGCCCGACGCTTTGGGTCCGTACATCATCTGATACAACGCCACCGCAACGGTGTGCAACTCCTCGTTTTCCTGTCCCAAAATGACGCGCGCAAAGATGAAGTCCATCCAAGGTCCCGTAAAGGCAAGCAACGCAGTGTAGATGATGATGGGCTTGGACAGCGGCAGCACCACTTTCCAAAAGATCTGCGCCTGCGTTGCGCCGTCAAGTTTCGCCGACTCCACCAATGCGTTGGGTACTGTGTCGAAGAAACCTTTTGCCACGTAGAAACCCATGCCCGCGCCTGCCGAATAGCACAATATCAGCGCAAACAGCGACTGCGTAAGTTGCAACGCTTTCAAGATGTAGTAAATTGCCACCATACTCATAAACCCGGGGAACAATCCGAGGATCATTGCCAAGTTCATAAAAGGTTTGCGCATCTTGAATTTGATTTTGCTCATTACGTACGCCGTGGAAAGGGTCAGCAACGTGGAAAGTACGCAACTGCACACCGCAACCAGCAGCGTGTTGCCGAATTGACGCAAAAACAGCGTTTCAGTGAACAGTCTGCGGAAACTTTCGATACCGAAGCCTTCGGGCCAATAGTTGGACACGATAGAGCCGATAAATTGTCCGTCGGCATTGCGTTGATCGCGGAACGCGCTGAGGAAGATCCACAGGATGGGATACAGCCAAATTGCGCAAAAAATCACCAACACGACGTACACGACAATGTTGACAATTGTACGGTTGCGGCGCATATGTCCTTGCTTTCTTGCTTTTGCAAATATCTCGTCTCTCATTGGAAAGTATCCTCCTCTTTGTAGGATTTACTGCGTCTGTAAGTTACAAGCGTCAGTACCGAAGTGCAGATGAAGGTCAATATACCTATCACCGCGCCCGTGCTGTACTCGTTGTTGTCGATAGTCAATTTGTACAGCCAAGTAACCAACAGGTCGGTTTTGCCGGCTTTGTAGCCCGCTACTGTGGGTCCGCCGCCCGTCAACATAAAGATGATGTTGAAAGACGTTACGTTGCCGATGAAGGAACTGATGAGATAGGGAGTGGTAATGAAGAATATGTACGGGAAGGTGATCTTGAAGAAGATTTTGAGCGGTTTAGCGCCGTCCACCTTTGCCGCCTCGTACAAGTCGGTGGGAATATTCATCAATATACCGCTGGTCATCAACATAGTGTAGGGAACGCCTACCCACATATTGATGAGAATTATCATCATTTTTACAAAGTTTTCATTGACGGGTAAGTTGGGGTTAAGTCCGAGGAAGTTGACGGGCTCGCTTATCAACCCCATCTTCATAAGCATACCGTTTACCGGTCCGGAAGTTGCAAGCAAGTTGCGGATAGCCAACAGCGAAATAAACTGCGGTATGGCGATGGTCATTATGAACACCGTACGGAAAATCACCTTGCCCTTGATACCCTTGCGATTGATGAGAATTGCAAGGAAAATGCCGCCGAAATAGTTGGTGAACGTTGCAAAGAACGCCCAAATAACCGTCCACAACAAAACCGAGCCGAAACGGGCTGCGATCTCGCCGTTGGGATTGGTAAACATTTCCACAAAGTTGTCAAAGCCTACCCAATTGAAATGGACCTGCCCTACCGCATTGTCTCCGCCGTAGTTGGTGAAGGCGATAAGTATCATATACAAAGTGGGCAGTATGGTAAATACCGTAACGCCCAAAATTGTAGGCGCAAGCATGGTCTTGTGGAAGTTGGTGTCCAACATAGATTTGAGGTCCGTCTTGAAACTCGTCGGACCGCCGCCGTAGCGCTGGTCGAGATCCGCCTTGTAGGAACTTGCGATGTTAGCCAGCCACACAAAAATGTAGATGGCAATGATACCCAACGTCACAACGCCGAACAGCAACATCAACATCGAGTTGTCTATCTTGACGGGTCTGCCCGTTACGGGATCGATACCGCCCGCGACGTCGTGTTTTCCCAGCGTGACGAGATTTACAAGCGCTTGTCCGCCCAAAGGCGTATCGTTGATCGCGGGCGAAAGAGCCATAAACGCGATGAACAGCAACTGAAACACAAGGAACAAAATGCCTTTGCAAATTTGCTTGTGGTAAAAGTTACCCGAACCC
This sequence comes from uncultured Clostridia bacterium, assembly GCA_947628135.1. GTDB lineage: Bacteria > Bacillota > Clostridia > Christensenellales > CAG-314 > Fimimonas. The sequence goes on along the minus strand of CANQYT010000008.1, from coordinate 63,943 downwards.
ATAATGAAGTGGGACAGTTTTGTGCCCACGCTGCCGTCCACGAAACGTTCGTGGAATTCGCGGAATCTGCGCGCCGTTCCCTTGCCCAACTTGACAAAAAAGTTTCTGATTGCTCTGCCTACGCCGACAAACCAATTTTTGACGGCATTGAGCACCACACCCAACTTTTTGTAACGAGCAAGTATCAAACAGACGACAGTCAACAACTGAGCAACGACGACTATTATCAAAACGGCAAGCAACCAATTTGCGCCCGTCTGAGTCAATGCTATCAAATTCGTCATCTAATTACCTCCTTTGGGAGATAGGGTGTTGATCGTGACATAAATTTCTCCTAATTTGTTGTTGTAAAACAGGTTGCCACGACGCCCGCTTGCGCGTCGGCGTCGTGGCTGTTTGTTGCGTTAACTTTTACCCAACCAGAGGTTTTGAACTCTTGTAAGACCTGCCAACAACGACTCGTCGGTGTTGTACGCCGCCGCGCCGTTGTTTGCGGAGTCGCGTTGCAGCAAAATGTCTTGAATGATGGCGTCCGCACCGCTGCTGTAAAAACGGTTGTTGAGAAGGGTGTGGAATCCGAAGGGTTGCGGAATACCATAACGCATCATAGAAGTTTGCACTTGGGCAAGTTGAGCGGCAATTATTTGTTGCGCCGTTGCGTCCGCACCGGGGGTCATAGCTTCGAACTCGGTTGCGGCGTTCTTGTAAGTGGGAAGGTTGTTGCACTCTTCGAAACTGCGTTCCTGTACTTCCTTGCTGGACATATATTTCATTATGTCTTGCAGATAGGGAGCGTGATCTTCCGACGCGAAACCGTTGATGCAAAGAATTTTGCAGTCGGCAAAGGTGCCGGATTTGAACTGCGTACCCTCGGTAATTGTGCCGTAAGCGTCTGCTTCCGTAATGGTAAATTCGGGAAGTTCGGCAATGGCAGTGTTGTCGCCGAAAGCGTTTTGAACGTCTTTGTATTTCCAAGCGCCGCCGACGAGAGTGAGATAGTTTCCGCACTCATTGTTTCCTTTTGCAAGGCTTACCGTGATGGAATCATCGGGAGCAAGGGTCATACCGTGGTCGTTCTTGAAGAAACGCTGCGCCCACTTGTAAACAGCAACTTCCTGATCGGTTGCAAATACGACGTTTCTCGCACGGTCGTTGGCAGTTGCGCCTTCGTAAATGTGAACTGCGGTGGAAGTTTCCAACGTTCCGTCGTCGGGGTTTCTGCTGTCTATCTTGCGAGCCAACGTGAACAGGCTGAGGTTGTAGCAGTCGTTACCCATCGGGAATGTCGCCTTGACCGGATGTGTACTTGTGGAAAGTTCTTCCGCTTTGGCGGCAATTCCTTCCCAAGTTTTGACGTCGTCTTCGGACAGAACGGTCTTGTCGTAGTAGAGAACAAGGGATTGTCCGATGTAGGGTACGCCGACATAGTGGGTCGTGCCGCCCACGTCCGCCTTGATGACCTCTTTGAAACCGTCGGGGTTGTCTGCTTCGATCTGCGTGATCAACGATTGATCGGTGATGGCGCTGAGAATGGGATTGTCGCCCATCAACTTACCGATGTTGTCGTGAGGTATCGAGAAGATGTCGGGACCCGCTTCGGCGTCGTTCAAAACGGTTGCCGCATAGCCGGAAATGTCGCCGCCGGATACCTTTATCTCGTAGGGGAAGGGTTCGTCGGGATGAGCCGCGTTGTATTGTTGAATGTACTCGTCGGCTATACCTTGGTAAAACACCTCCGATTCGCTTCCGACCCAAATGTCGATTACGTTGTCGGACTTACAAGCCGCAAGAGTTGCGACTACACCGACAACCATAATGACGGTTATCAATATTGCTAACAGTTTTTTCATATTTTCCTCCTAAAAAAAATTCCTTTTTTTTTATTTTACGCCCTGTTCGGTCAGGGTAGCAAAATCGTTTTTTCAAGGTCAAAAAGGCACAAATTTCCCCCTTTGAACACTAATACAGTATAATTTTATCACCGCACTGCGGTCATTTCAATACAAATTTCAAAAAAAAATTTTTGAGAGCAAAATTTTCTTTTTAATGATATAAAGTTGTTGTAAAATGCTATATATAAGTAATCAATACGTATAAAACTCCGTTTTTTTGCGCCCCAAAGGAAAAAATCCGCAACTTGCGCTGCAAAAAACAGGGGTTGAATTTATCCTAAGTTTGTGCTACAATAATTGCGTAAAAATACGGTAAAGGAGACGCAAAATGCTGATAGACTCCAATCAAATAGTTTCCATGACGGAAGCCAATCAAAATTTTTCCAAAGTTGTGCGCCAGGCGGAAGAAAACGGCTGCGTGGTGATATTCAAAAACAACAAACCCAAATTGGTGCTGCTGGACATAGACCAAATGCACCTTTCTCTGCCGCAGTCGGACGACAGGTTGGATCGCGCGGCGAAAAAAGAGCTGTCCCGAGCAAAGTGGCTGTAAGTTACACCGTCGAAAGGGCTACAACGTAGCCGCACGAAAGTGTTTTGCAAATTGTGTTGCCGCTGTCGGCGTGCAAAGCGCGGGGCTTGAATACGCCGTTGCCGTCAAGTTTGAAAAGGCTTTCCTTTGCTGCCCACAACTCGGCAAGAAAGGACGGGCGGCTTTGCAAGGGCAGGGCGAAAAAATCGCGCTTTTCCCTTTCCGTCAATATGCGGTTTGCCAGAGCCGCGCAGTCGCGGCGGGAAAATTCCTTTACGCTTTGAACGTCCACGCCCACGGGACGGTCGGAAATTGCCGCCGCCACCGCGTATTCGCTGTGACTCATCGAAAAGTGCAGCGTCAAGTCGGGCGACGTCCATTTGCCGCAGGGCTGCCGCGTAAAAATGTAACTTTCCACGCCGCGACCCGTGCGCTCTTTCAGCGCGACGTCCAACAAACGCCACACGGCAAAACGTTGGCGTTTAATTTTTGCCTCGGCGGCGCTTTGCACGTATTCGTTGCGCGCTTGGGGCAGAACGTTGGTCACTTGCAGACCGTCCTCGAAGGTTGCAAAGTAGACGTCCGCGCCGAGAAGTTGTAATTTCGAGTAACTGTCAAACGTATCGTAAAAGAGCATAGTTATATTTTAACAAAATTCAGTATATTGTCAACAAAACGCCGAGTTAAAAGCCGCCGCACACTATACGCGCGGCTATTTTTGCAGATATTTGCAGGCTTTGCCCTCCTTTACCGTGAGATAACTGCGCCCTATGCCGAACGAACCGTCGGGCATATCGCCGTCCACCGTTGTGCCGCAAGCGACGTAACAGCCGTCGCCGATTACGAGCGGCGCAACGAGATTGGCGTTGCAACCGATGAAACAGTCCTTTCCCACCACCGTGCGGCGTTTTGTTTTGCCGTCGAAATTTACAAAAACCACTCCGCAGCCGACGTTGGTGTGCGCGCCCACTTCGGCGTCGCCGATGTAACTGAGGTGAGCCGCTTTCACTCCGTCGTGCAGAACGCTGCGCTTGACTTCCACAAAATTGCCTATACGGCAGTCGTCGCCCACCGCCGCGCCGTCGCGCAAATGCGCGTTAGGTCCTACTACGCAACGCGCGCCCACCGAACTGTCGGTAATACGCGACGAACGCACCGCAGTCCGTTCGCCCACGATAGCGTTGTCGAGGTAACTGAAACTGCCCACCACACAGCCGTCGCCCAATACCGTGTTGCCCTTTACCACCGCAAACGGTTCGATAGTGACGCCGCGACCCACTTTTACGCTTGCTTCGCAAATATATTCCGCCACGCTTTGCTCCTTTGCCAAACGGTATAGTTTATGCGCAAAACGAAACGTTTGTCCTTGGCGCGCCTTGCCGCGAACAAAACCGTTTACACGGGGCAATGAATTACGCTATTTTTGCCACTACGACCGTCATATCGTCGGCAGGGCGGTTGTTGCAGCGTTTGAGAGCCTTGTTGAGCAGCGTTTCCGCAATGCTTTGCGGGACGTTGAGCGCCACCTCGGCAAAGGCGTTGGCTACGGCGTTGGGGTCGTTGAAACAATCCGCTACGCCGTCGGACATAAGCACCACTGTGTCGCCGCCCGCGAGCGCCTTTTTCGTGATAGAGGGAGTCATCGCGTCCAGAACGCCGAGGGGCAGACTGCTGCCGCTGACTATCTCCACCTTGCCCGACGCGCGCACCAGACCGCTGCACGCGCCCAACTTGATGAAATCAGCCAGACCGTTGTACAAGTCCAACACCACCATATCCACCGCGCAGAAAATTTCGTTGCCGCCCCCTACGAGCAGTCTGTTTACGCAGGAGAGTATCGTGTCGTTGTCGAAACCGGCGCGGTAGAAACTTTCCACCAGACCTATCGACGTGGCGGACATCTGTTCCGCCTTTGCGCCGCTGCCCATACCGTCGCACAGAGCAATGATACATTTGCCGTTGTCCGTACGCGTGACGGTGTGCGTGTCGCCGCTTACTTCGCTGCCCTCTTTGGGCGCGGAACACACGCCGAACGTGACGTTGTAGCGCGGTTTGACGGCAAGCAGAACGTTTACCCAGACGTCGCTTTCCGTCTTTTCCACACGCTCGACGGCGACGTTTTGTTTTATCACGGCGGAAACCACCTTTTCCACCGTTTCGTTGTCCAGATCCTTGCGTGCGACGGTGACGACCACCGTCACGATCTCCTTTTGTCGGGCGATGACCGCGCCCGAACACAACACGTTGTGAAAGATAAGTTTGTCCACGAGTTCCTGCTCGCGTGTGCGGTCGTAACCCGTGCGATTCTTCGTTTCGTCGGCAATTTGCAACAGCAAGTCGGACACGCCGCCCAACTGTTCGCCCAACAGCGCTTTGCCGTTGTCGGCGGTTTCGGCGCGCTCCTTGTAACTGCGGTACACCTGCGCCTGAGCGTTGACTTCACTCAGCAAGCCCGACACCTTGTCGCACTTGACGGACAGCGATTGCGGCACGTCGAGAATGGTACACCTGCCCCGTTTTACCGCGCATACGCCCAGTTGAAGCAAACTTTGCTCCGTTTGGGCGAGTTCCTGCCGCCAACAGCGCGTGCGGCTGTCGCAATCGCGGCAAACGGTGTCCGAGCATTGCCGCACTATCGCGCGTTCCGCGTCCTCCGCCGAAACAGTGCCCGCCGACATAGTGAAAAAAGCATTTTTCATCGACAGGAAAATATCCGACAGTCGGACGAGCCTGCGCGACACGGTGTCGCCCATTTTCTGCACGACGGTTTTGCTGAGGTAACGTTCCGCGCTGTCCGAACAGGCGTCGCGCACGTAGGCGTACACCCTGTTTGGCACAACGGCAAACACCAGCGCGGAGGCAAACGCGGGCGCAACGGAAGCCACGTCGAAAACGCCGTGCAAATTGAGAAAGTAACTCATCAGCACGTCGGCAAGCAACACGCCGAGCGCGCCGAGATAGCGGCTTATCTTGCATAGAACGACCGCAACAAGCGACGCGACGGTACAAAACACGCAGCAGCCGTATTCGCCCGTGGCAAGGACGTTTCCCACCCCCATCAGCACCGCGGCGCACAAACTCGCCTTGTCGCCGAAGCACACCGCCGCAAACAACAGCGCAAAGGGCGCGACGAAATAAATCAGTTGCATAGTGCCGAAACTTATCTGCGAAAAGCAGTAAGACGCGACGGTCACAAACAAGCCGATACACACCGTTTCGTCGAGGGCGGGACGGTAACTCAAACCGCGAACGAACACCGCGCGGAAAGTGTAGATACACACGTACGCGAAAGCAATGCCGCAGGCGGCGTACAAAAACTTGTCGAACAGCCCAAAGTAGTCCGTAAAGCCGTACGCGACGTAAAACGCGTTCGCCGCGACAAGGTACAACAGCAGCATCGCTTTGCCTATCTTGCGCTTGGCAAAATAGTGCGCCGCGACCGCTATCATAACTATCGCAGTCTTTACCCCCGCTTGCAACAGACTGCCCCAACCGAAAACCGCGCTTCCGCCGAGATAGATGACGGCGGCAACGACTGGATTTGCCGAATATACCGCGCCCACAAACAGCCCAAACGTCAGATTGCCGTCGAAAACCCCTCCCGAGGCGACAGCCAACGCCGCATAAACGACGTAGAGCAACACCGTCTTTGCCGTGAGTTTGCCGCGAATTTCCTTCCAATTCAATTTCATCTGCCACTCTCCGAAAACACTCTTCGGCAATGATACAACGGCGATGAGTAGTTTAATTGTAAAAATATGGCTGTTTTTGAAATGATTTGAAGTTTGGAGGGCGCAAAAGGACAACTACATTACTTTGCACAGCAAACAAGCCGCCGCCGCGCCCAACAGATTGCAGAACAGCGCGATGGGCACAGCCCAACCCGTGCGCCGCACCTTTGTGCCCGCAAAGTAGACGGACGCCACGTAAAACACCGTTTCGCTGCTGCCCATAATCACCGAAGCGCACCGCCCGACGTAACTGTCCGCGCCGTAATTTTCGTATACGTCCGTCAGAATTGCCAGACTGCCGCTGCCGCTGAACGGGCGAAGCAGTACCAACTGTACCACTTCGCTTGGGATACCCATCAGCGCAAAGGGCGGCGAAAGCAACTTGGTCAGCCAAACGTCCAGACCGCTTGCGTGGAGCGCGTTTACCATAATGAACACCGCGGCAAGATAGGGAAAAACGGTAAGGGACAAATCGAAGGACTTGCGCGCGCCGCACACAAAACCGTCGTAGACGTTTACCCGCTTGACAAGCCCCACCGCAAGCACCGCGACAAGCAGTATCGGTACGACGTAACTCATTTCGCCTTGCCGTACGCGCAAAACACCAACGCCACGCCCACGACCGACGTCACAAAGGTTGCGATGAGGTTGGGCAGCAAAATGTCCGACGGGTCGGCAGAGCCCATCGTCGCGCGCAGTCCCATCACCGTCGTCGGCACTAACTGCACCCCCGTAGCGTTGAGAACAAACAGCATTGCGCCGCTTCGGGACAGCCTTTCGCCCCGTTCCGTCTCCTTTATTGCGGCGATCGCAGAGGGGGTGGCGGCGTTGCCCACGCCCAACAGGTTGGAGGCAAAATTGAGCGAAACGTACCTCTCCGCCGTTTCGGACAGTCTGCCGTACAGAAATTTGTTGAGCCGCGCAAAACACCCCGACAGCTTTTCGACGAGTTTGCACCTTTCCGCCACTTCGAAAATACCCATCCACAGGCAGTAAACGCCGCACAGTCCCAACGCCGCCGTGACCGCCTGCGAACAACTGTCCAGACACACCGACAGTACGCTTTGCGGGTCGGCAACGGTAAGCGCGACGAGCGCCGCCGCCGTAACGACCGTCCATACGATATTCATTTGCGCAAAAATCCTGTCATACAGATAGTTTATTGTCGAGAAACGTCGCATATTACGTTTGTTGCGCGGCTTTTTACCGCGCTTGTGAACGGTTTTTGTTTACAAAACGGATAAAAACATATATAATAGAACTACGTCAGACGGCACGGAAAATTTTTTGCAGACGTCAAAAAGCGGCGCAAACCGTGCGACGCCGTCGGAAAACAGAGGCGAACAATGAAGAAACCCACTTACTACATCACCACCCCCATCTATTACAGCAGCGGCAATTTCCACCTCGGACATTGCTACACCACCGTCATCTGCGACGCATTGGCGCGCTTCAAGCGAATGGACGGCTACGACGTATTTTATCTGACGGGGACGGACGAACACGGGCAAAAAGTTCAGCAAAAAGCCGAAGCGGCGGGCGTTACCCCCAAACAGTACGTAGACAAACTGCACGATCAGATAGTTCGGCTGTGGAAAACGCTCAACATCAGTTACGACAAATTTATACGCACCACCGACGGCTATCACGAAGAAACGGTGAGCAAGATCTACGAAAAACTGCTCGCCTCGGGCGACTTGTACAAATCCTCTTACGAGGGGTGGTACTGCACGCCCTGCGAAAGTTTTTGGACGGAAAGTCAGCTTGTAGACGGCAAATGCCCCGACTGCGGGCGCGAAGTGTCCCTGCAAAAGGAGGAAAGTTACTTCTTCCGCCTAAGCAAATATCAGGACCGCCTCATTGAGTTTTACGAGCAGAATCCCGACTTCATCTCGCCCAAATCGCGAATGAACGAAATGATAAACAACTTCATCAAGCCCGGCTTGAAAGATCTGTGCGTTTCCCGCACCACGTTCGATTGGGGCGTAAAACTTCCATTCGATTCCAAACACGTTGCGTACGTGTGGATAGACGCCTTGGCAAACTACATCTCGGCGCTGGGGTACTTGCAGGAAGATCACAGCCTGTTTGACAAATTCTGGCCAGCGGACCTGCACCTCGTGGGAAAAGAAATCGTGCGCTTCCACACGATAATCTGGCCCGCATTGCTGATGGCGCTCGACCTGCCCCTGCCCAAAAAGGTGTACGGACACGGCTGGCTGCTGTTCGGCAACGACAAGATGAGCAAATCCAAAGGCAACGTCGTAGACCCATTTGTCCTTGCCGACCTTTACGGCGCGGACGTGCTGAGATACTTTCTTCTGCGGGAAATTCCCTTCGGAAGCGACGGCAACTACACCAACGAGGCGTTGCTCAACCGCACCAACGCCGACCTCGTAAACGACCTCGGCAACCTCGTCAGCCGCACTACCGCAATGGTCGCGCAGTACTTCGGCGGCACGATTCCCCGTCACGGCGAATACTGCGAACTGGACCGCGAACTCATTTCTCTGTGCGAGGGAACGCTTGCCAAAGTGCGCGCCGATATGGACAACCTTTCCGCGCCCGACGCACTTTGCGACGTTTTCCGTATCGTTCAGCGCGCCAACAAGTACATCGACGAAACCGCGCCGTGGACGCTCAACAAAAACGGCGACAAACAACGGCTTGCGACGGTGCTGTACGTGCTGTGCGAATGTATCCGCTTTGCCGCGACGTTGCTCATTCCCTTTGTGCCGACGACGGCTGAGCGCATTTTCGACAAAATAGGCTTGCCGCTGCCCCGCGACTTCAAAGGGCTTGCGCATTTCGGCGGGATAGGCGACGGCGTAACGGTAACAAAAGGCGACAACCTTTTCAACCGCATAGACGTAGCAAAGGAGTTGTGGAAATTGGACAAAATGGCGGAAGAACAAAACGCGCAGAACGACGCGCCCCAAACGGAACAGGCGGAACAGGCGGAACAAATTACGATAGACGACTTTGCCAAGGTAAAACTCGTCACGGCAAAGGTACTCAGTTGCGAAAAAGTGGCTAAAAGCGACAAATTGCTGTTGTTCAAATTGCAAGCGGGGGAGGAAGTGCGCCAAGTGGTAAGCGGAATAGCGCAATACTACACGCCCGAATATATGATAGGGAAAACCGTCGTGCTTGTTTCCAACCTCAAACCCGCCAAAATACGCGGCGTGGAAAGCAACGGAATGATACTGTGCGCGTCCGACGGCAAAAAGGTCGTGTTCGTCTCGCCGGAGGCGGAAATAGGCAGCGGCAAAGAAGTACGATGATAGACAGTCACTTGCACCTCGACGACCCCAAACTGCGCGACCGCACCGACGAAATTCTGCTCGACTGCGAGCAGCAAGGGATAGAATTTGTCATCAACAACAGTTGCGACTTCAACTCGATGAAAGAGGGCGTACGTCTCGCCGAAAAATACGACCGCGTGTTTGCGACGGTGGGTATGCACCCGCACGACAGCAAAAACTTCGACGAAACGTTCGTCGCCGAAATGACAAAACTCGCCGCGCACCCCAAGACGGTGGCTGTGGGAGAGATTGGGTTGGACTACTTCTACGACCTGTCGGACAGGCAAACGCAACGCGACGTGTTTGCCGCGCAGATAGAACTTGCCGACAAATACGCTCTGCCCGTCACTTTGCACGTGAGAGACGCTTACGGCGACGCGTGGGACATCTTGCGCGCGCAGAAAAAACACCTCAACAACGGCGTGCTGTGGCATTGCTTCGGAGGCAGTGCGGAATTTGCCCGTCAGGCGGCGAAAGAGGGACACTACTTCGCTTTCGGCGGGGCTGTCACCTTCAAAAACGCCCGCAAAGAGGAAGTGATTCGCCAAGTGCCGTTTGACAGGGTACTTTCGGAAACGGACAGCCCGTATATGTCGCCCGAGCCTCTGCGGGGACGGGTGAACACGCCGCTGAACGTGCCGATAATAGTAGCAAAACTTGCGGAAGTCTACCAAACGGACGTCGCCGCCGCAGAGGCGCAGATCCGCTCAAACACATTGAGGCTTTTCCCCAAAATAGCCAAATTCGCCGCGGAAAAGCGGCTGTAAGAAAATCTATGGACAATTACGTTTACATAATAGGCAACAAAATTTACATCAACCTCACCAACCGTTGCAGCAACCGTTGCGACTTCTGCATACGCCAAGGGCGCAAAGGTATGGGAGACACTCCGCTGTGGCTAAGCGAAGAGCCCACCGCCGCGGACGTTATCGAACAACTTCCGCTCAACCTCGACGACTACGACGAGGAAGTTGTCTTTTGCGGGTTCGGCGAGCCCACCTACAACCTCGAAACGCTGGACGAAGTGGCAAGTTACCTGCACTGCGTGGACAAAACCACCCGTATCAACACCAACGGACAGGCAAATCTCATCTACAACGGCGACGTTACCGACGTTGTTGTGACGAGTTGCGACGTAATAAACGTCTCCCTAAACGAGTGCAACGCGCAAAAATATCAACAGCATTGCAAAAGCGTTTTCGGCGAGAAAGCGTTTGACGGACTGCTGGACTTTGCGCGCAAGTGCCGCGAAAAGGGCGGCAACGTTGTGTTTTCCGTTGTGGACAGCATAGGCGAAGAGGACATTGCCGAATGTAAAAAACTTGCAAAAAAGATGGGTATCCCCCTGCGCGTGCGCGTAAAAGAGTGAGCGCACTTTACAGCGGCTGCAAAATGCGCGCGGGCGGGGTATAATTGTGCTATGAACGTCAACTACGACAAACAATTTCAAGAGATAAAGGCGCAAGCGGCGGGCAAAAACCCGAAATTGCTGCTGCACGTGTGCTGCGCGCCCTGCGCGACGGCGTGTTTGCTGCGGCTTGCGGACGCGTTCGACGTTACGCTCTACTACTCCAACGACAACATCACCGACCCCGCCGAGTGGACAAAACGTCTCGGCGAAGTGCAAAAACTCGTAGACATTGTCAACGGCGGCACATACGAAGTTACGCCCGTTGCGCCGCTGAAATTGGTTGTTAAACAACAGGACGTCAGCCGTTTCTTCGACGCGGCAAAGGGTCTGGAACAGGAAAAAGAAGGCGGCGCGCGTTGCGCACAATGTTTTCGGCTGCGGCTTGCGGACGCAAAAACTTACGCCGAAATGCACGGATTTCAACTGTTCGGCACAACGCTCACCATTTCGCCCTACAAAAACAGCGCGTTGCTCAACGAAATAGGGCTTTCACTGCAAACGGACGATTTGAAATGGCTTCCGAGCGACTTCAAAAAGCACAACGGCTACAACGAAAGCATACGCCTTTGCGAAAAATACGGAATTTACCGACAGCACTATTGCGGTTGTACATATTCGCAAAAATAACTTCACATACAAAAAAGACGGCAAACTCGCCGTCTTTTTTTTCAAAGGGTATCCATCAACAAAAAGTCTTTCAACTTGATGTGTTGCACGGTGGCAGTCGAATAATCTATGTCGTCGTTGCTTATCACAATTTTTTTTGCGCTGTTGTCGACGTTGTCAAACGCGCCGAATTCTCTTTGATACGCCTTGTCTTCCGCCACGCTGTATGCAACCTGTATCAGATAGCGTTTGTTGCCGTCCTGCGCCAAAAAGTCGATTTCCTTGCCGTTGTTGTTGCAGACAAAAACCGTGTAGCCCATATATATCAGTTCGTTGTAAACGATATTTTCCAGATTGTGCGTCAAGTCGTAACGATTGTCCGCACAACGAATGGAATTGAAACAAACGTCTTCGTCGTACAGTTTGGCAAAGTACTGCAACTCCGCCTTTGTTTTGGAAGAATACTGCCTTACGCTTTCGATAACGTAAGCCTCCTGCAAGTAACCGAGATATTTGATGACCGTGTTCACAGAACAAGTCTTGTCGTATTGATTGATGTACTTTACGATAGAATTGGCGGAGAATATTCGTCCGTTGGACCTGAGCACATAGTTGACAAAACGTTCAAACAAAGCGGTTTTGCGAATTTTGTAACGATTTATCAAATCATTCAAAACCACCGTGTCGTCCAAATCGCCAAGATATACGCGTTGCGCCTGTTCGGTGGCAAATTCAAACCTTTTGGGAAAACCGCCCCACACCAAGTAGTCCGTCACGGAACACTCTCTGCCCAACTGCTTTGTGTACTGAACGATTTCTTTGTAAACAAACGGACGTATCCGAAAGGAAACATATCTGCCGCTCAATTCCTTGGTAAATTCGCGCGAGAGCAAGCGCGAGTTAGACCCCGTGATAAACAGCGAACAGTCGTCCAACCGCAAGGTCTTGCACGCTTGCTGCCATTCGTCCAAAACTTGAATCTCGTCAAAAAACAAATAGCATTTGCCCGACTTGCGGTGCTGCTCCACATACTCCGTCAATTGCTCCGCATTGTAAACGTTCGCCGAAACACGCTTGTCCTCAAAGTTGAGATATATGATGTTGTCCGTTTGCGAAGAAATTTCTTCCATAATCTGTTGCAACACGACCGATTTGCCGCAACGTCTGATACCCGTGATAATTTTTATCAGATCGCTGTCGTAAAATTCCCTTATAGGCGCGATGTACTTTTCTCTCTTTATCATTTCTGCCTCCGAATTTATTATACTGAAAGTTTTTGGCAAAGTCAACAAAAATTTTCAGTAGTAGTGAAAGATTTTGTGAAAAGAGGAAAAAACTTTCAGTAGTACTGAAAGATTTTGCAAAAATCGAAAAATCTTTCAGTAGGAACGGGAAGAAGCGACAAAAAGACGGAAGCGAGACGCTTCCGTCCTTTGTTTGGTGATTTGGGCGCGGAGACCTGTTGTCGCCGCGCGCAAAATTCAACCTGCCGTAGCAATTGCGCGCTTAGGTGGCGGAGTAGTCGCCTATTTGCAACAATATACCGAAATACGGGGCATTTACCGGATGGGGTTCAATAGTACCTGCCGACAAATACAAGCAAACAAGTTGACTCGTTTCGTTTGTCCAAGCGTCTTTATCCGCCCGACTGAATGTGGCTTGTGCTTGATACCTTGCTTTATCCGTAGCTGCATTCGGGTACATAGAAGTAATCATGCTGTTTAGCATAGCCTGCATTGCATAGTATGCGGGAACGGTTTGCTTTGAAAGAATATTGAATGTGCCGTATTTGGCTTCCAATTCAACCGTCGATGCGTTCCAAAGAGCGCCTAAACCCGTCGCGTTAGCGTCATATATCAAATTCGCATCACCGCATTCAAGATACATTGGGAATTGAGTTGCATTGCCGGAAGCAAAACGGCGTGCAGTCGTCACAAAGTTGTTGTGCATTGCAAAATGATTGACCACTTCACCGCTGTCATCGGTTTGCGTAACCACACCACGAACGTCCAATTTTTCTGTATTATCATCGTAATCTTTACCTTTGAGTATCATATCGGCGTCGGGAATGATAACCGCAATTACATTGACATAACCTGAGCCTTTTTCGTTGGAGAACGTTACAGTCTTACCAAGTTGGGGGCGCATTAAATCTTCATCAAGTTGCGCCTTGATGGTGTTAAACAATGGCGTAGCATCGTAAATAGCATACCAACTTTCTAGACCGGTTGCAAACGCCTGCAACTTGCTCTTGGTGTCGATTTTAAGTTGAGGACCGCCCTCATCAGACGTACCGTAGTCTGTACTGTCGGGAGTTGTCGCACCTGTCTTGCCGGCGTGGTCGGTGTGGTTGGCATCGCACATTATGAATAATGGACCGCCCGAACCTATCATTTCGCTGTTCTTTACCGTCATATCGCCGCGCCACAGGTAGGTCATATTGGAATAGTTGTTGTACAACTTGGAGTTGTCGATAAGCACCTTTGCCTGCTCGCTTGTGCCGCCGCTGTGGAACTTGCCGTTTTCATCGAAAGCGAAGTCGCCGTAGTTGTCCTGCACGATGGAGGTGAAGAACTGCTTGGCGTTGAAGTTGTAGTAGTTGACTTGCGCAGCGTAACTGCCGGAAAGCATCAAGCCCGCAGCCTTGAACGCGTCGTCGTTTTGCATCGGGTTGTTGCCGGAAAGAGCGAGGTTTTTAAGAGTGAATACGCTTCTGTCCGCACCCTCTACGCGAGGTTGAATGAATTGGAACACGCTCCAATGGGAGACGGGGTCTGTTATTTTGCTGTCAGAACCCCAATCGGCGTAGGAAAGCAACACTCTGTTTTTGATAGGCGAGCGCTGGGTGTGATCGCGATTTTCGTAGACGATGCTGTTGTAGTTACCGGAAACGCTGACTTTCTTCGTGGCGAAGATACCCTTTGCCATATTGAGAGGGATGTTCGTTTCGATACCATAATCGCCGGGCATATCCATATCGGCAATGTCGGAGTGGTAACTGACCACGTCCATTACGCGAGAGTAATTGATGTGACCCGCGTCGCCGGTGTTTATACCGCTGTTGTTGCCGTCGCGCATCGTGCCAACGATGTCGTTTTGGTACTCGGAGTGTCCTTCGAGGCTTGTCTTTGCCGTATCAAGACCGGCAGACGTTTCGCCCGTTTCGGACCAGAAATAGAGAGAGGGCATTTGGTCGGGGTCAAGTTCGATGTCGCCGTGAAGCACTACCCAACTGATGTTGTCCACATATTGGCAAAGATACAAGTCGTCCGCAAGAAGTTTTACGGATTCGTCCTCTATCGGAGTGACGGTGGTTTTGTGATTTGCGGCGTCATCGTCGTGGTATTCGCATTCCCAAATTTCCGACCAAGCGCGTTTTTCGAGGTCAGCCATTACGGACAGACCGAGTTGGTCGTATACGTTGTAGCCGCCGTCCACGACGTAGAACTCAACAGTCTGCGACGTGGCGCCCGTAAGCGTTTCGCTGACGTCGTAGAATTCCTCGTCAAGGGAGATTTCCAACTTGACGTATTTGTCGGCAGCGTCCTCGGAAAACTTGTACGTGTTGTTGTCTACTGTGACAAACGCTTTGAGTTCCGCACCGGTAAGTTCGGTATACGCGCCTTCCTTTGTGTCCTTGGAGTACACTCTGACCGTCGTCTTGGGGTTGGCAATTTCTATTTCTTCTTGATTTTCAAGGTCGAAACCTACCGCGTTAGGTCCGAACAGGAATTTGTTGACGTTGCCTACTTCGTAGACTTCGCCGGACACGCGGAAATCGCCTTCGTCCTCGGGTTCGCCTGCGCCGCGCGCGGCGGATCTTGTGAGATAGTTGGCGTAGAACTCGGGCCACATGATGTTGTTTACCGTGGTTGTGGTGGTGACATCGCCACCGCCAACCGTAAGCCTCACGGTAGCGGTCTTACCTTTGTAGGTAAGGGAATAAGATGTGTTGCCCTGCTTGCTGAGGTCGGCTGCGGTCAAGGTTGCACCGTCTTTTTTGAGGTCGGCGACAGTCTTTTGTTCGGACGAATTGTCCGTATAGGTTACTTTTACCTGCAAACTGTCGTAGTCGATTGTGTCGCCGACGTTGTAGGTACGTACGGGGTTGACAAATTCGATTTTATCAACTGTTTTACCCGTGTCGCAGGCTGCAATCACGGGGAGCGCGATAGCAAGCACAACGACAAGCGCTATGACAAGTGATAATTTTTTACTCATTTTGCCTGTTGTTTCTCCTTTTTTTATTTTTGTTTTTTTTTGTTTTATCTATATTGAACAAAGCCCAAAGGCTGTTGTTTGCCAATCAGGGCTGCACCACTACGTACAGCCAGATGTCCAGCGTTGCGCCCGTTGCCGAATCTGCCGCGGCATAGCGCAAATGCACGTTGCCCGCACGGCGGAACACTATCGGGTCGCCCCTGCCCAACTTGGCGTTGTCCGTCAGCGGGTCGCAGGGCGGCGAAGCGGGTTCGACAATGGACACTTTTACTTTGTTGTTGGTGGCGTTCTTGGGGGAGTAGTCCCACACGAGCGTCACTTCGAACGCGTCCACTTCCACCGTGTTGCCCTCTTCGTCCAATTGCGTCACTTTGACAGGCTCGTAATAGATGAACGCATAGTAGTAATTGTGTTTTTCGTTGTACTTGATGTCTACGTCTTTGCCGCTGCTTGTGAGAATGTTTGTTATCTCTATCTTGTCAACGTAGACTATCTCCTGCCACGGTACTGCCTGCATTCCGAAAATGCCGACCACAAGTACCGAGCCCAAAAATACTACCAAAAGTACGATTACCGTCGATTTCTTCATAGGTCACTTCTCCACAAAATACAGCCTTGCGCGGGTGATGAACAGGTAAACGCGCGCAACTATCAACGCCACGGCAATTACCAATCCCTTGACAAGAGAACTGTACGTTCCGCGATCCGAAAGGAAGTAGTACAGGAACGCGAACAACGCCGCAAGCAGAAAGCCGACGATAGTTGCGTTGCGCTCGTTGGGACTGTCGAATTGCACGCCCACCGTCTGATATTGGTCGGCGAAGTTGTTCATAAGGTCCATATCCGCGCACCACAGCAGATGGGCTTCGGAAACGATAAGCGTGATAACTCCCATCAGCACTATTTCCTTGACGAAAACGCTGTCAAGAGCAATTTGCACCGTTTCGCCGTCAACAACGCGATAGGATTGCGCGAGATAGTACGTAACGGTCACCGCGACGGTGGACAACACTATCACCATTGCGCGGAACGCGATACGTCCGAACAACGTGTAGACGGGCTTTTGCGGGCGGGTCTTCAATATGTTGCGCGCCGCGCCCTCGCGGCTGTACACCGAAGCGTAAGTGTTGTTGAAAGCAAGCGTCATCACCAGCATTACCAACAGGTTGAAAGTCTTGGTCATCACCTGCCCCGAGTAGTTGGTGTTCATAGCCGCATACAGTCTGTTGAGCAGCAGTATCGCAATTGCCGGCAACACCAACTGAATGAACGCGCCGATAACAAACGTACTGCTTCTCAGATCCATTTGCATAGATTCGAAAAACGGACTGAGCCTGCGACGGTGTACACGGTTGCGGTGAGGACGGGACGTGCGCTTGTCAAACTCGAACTGTTTGGAAGCCATCTTGACGAAAAGCGGCTTTGCCAGCAGGAAAGAAATGCCTATCAGCGCGACAACGCACGCTAGCATAACTCCCCAATAAGCGAACGTGTCGCCCTGCACAAGTTGCGCGCGAATACGCAGCGTGCCGCCCACCATCATCAAAGTGAGATAGTAGTAGGGTTTGAATACGTTTGCAAAGGCGTTGAGGAATTTGTCTATGCCTTGATAGATGTAACCCCATTGACCCATTATGTTGATGTTGGCGGGTATTATGCCGATAACGTATATCAACCCGTATGTTACCGCACTTGCAGCGCCCAACACCAATATCGCTTGCAACCACTTGAACCGTGCAATAAATTTACCTACGTACAGCGCGGGAATGGAAATAACCGCACCGATAGCGACGGGTACTAACGAGATGAACAGGAAACAGAACAGCATCCACGGATAGTAGTACCACACGGCGTTGTTGACAATGCCGTACGCCACAAACAGCGGCAGGGTGAGTCCGACGTTCTTTTTCAGTTCGAAGATGTAGTACAGCACCAACTTGGACATATAAACGTTGGTACTGCTGACGGGCAGGGTGAGCAACACTTTGTTGTCCGCCGTCATATACAGCGTTTTGGTAAGCCCCACCGTGCAAGTGATGATGGACATCAACTGAATGAGCGTAAACAGAACGTTGACGACGGTGTCCGGTATGTAGCCGAACGGGCGGAACACGGACAACATCTTACACACGGTGAACAGCCCCCAAAAGACCACTATCACAACGGCAAGTTTGATAATGGCGAGCATCACCTTGATGATGGTGGAACGCACACTGCGAATGAAAGACAAGTCCAATTTGTCCCGCAGTTGCATAACGACCAACGTTTTGAGATTGCGCAGATAAGTTTTCACTAGTCAGCCTCCGCGTCCCCGTGACGTTTGTTGCGGCGTTTTGCCTTTTTTGTCTTGTGTTGGTCGTCCTGCGACGCACCCTCAACGGCAATGGGATTTACTTCCGCGCCGTTGATGACGGACATATAGAATTTTTCCAGACTCTCGCCCGCCGCGTCCATTTCGTGAACGTCGCGCACGCACTGAATTTGCCCTTTGCGTATGATGGCTATGCGGTCGCAGATACGCTCCACCACGTCGATGATGTGGCTGGAAAAGAACACTATGTTGCCCGCCTCGGCGTGTTCGCGCATACATTCCTTTACTTGGAAAATGCTGTTGGGGTCAAGTCCCGTCAGAGGTTCGTCCAATATCCACACCTTGGGGTTGTGTATGAGCGCAGCCATAATGGTTACTTTTTGCTTCATACCGTGCGAATAGGTGCGAATGGGGTTGTCCAAAGCGGAAGTCAATTCGAAACGCTCCGCCATAGCGGACAGACGGCTGTCGCGGTCCTCTTTGGAAACTTCGTAGAGGTCGGCGATGTAGTTGATGTACTCGCGCGCGGTGAGCCGCTCGTACAGCGCGTAGTGGTCGGGAACAAAGCCTATCTGCCTCTTTGCCTGTACGCTTTGCTTAGCCACGTCGTAGCCGCACACTTCTATCGAACCGTCGGTTATCGTCTGGATACCGACGATACTTTTGATTATCGTGGATTTGCCCGCGCCGTTCGGTCCTAAAAATCCGAATATTTCGCCGCCGCGCACTTCCAGATCGGCGTCCTTTACCGCATAGACGTCGCTTGTGCCGTAGCGTTTGGTAAATTTGTTGAGAACAAGTTTGTTTACGTTTTCCATATTCATTGGCTCCTCGATACTTCTGCCCGCAAGTTGGACCTCCAACGCCAACTTGTCAACTCGTATTTTTTTGTTGCGTTCCGCAATGTCCAACCAACCGATAACCACGCTGTATCCTAATTCGTAGATGAACCACATTCCGAATGCAAAGCCGTAGTACACCACAAGAAACAGGAACTGATACAGCGGATAAAAGGTGAACGACAACTCGCCTATTTTGAAACTCCACACAAAGTTGCGAGTGTTTTCCGCCCAAGTACCCAACTTGTCTACGATGAAATCGCCGTTGAGATAGAAGTAGTCCACGCTTGCGTTGTAGTTGGTGAACCAAGCGTTGACTATGAGCATCATTACAAAGTAGATGGAAAAACCTATCATACTGTACTTGAACTCTTTCCAACGCGGACGGCGGAATATGCCCAGACCCACCACCAACAGCGGCATAAAGAACGCGTGGTAGTGATTCATATAGAACAGCCAGATACCCGTGTCGAAAATGGCTTGTTCGCCCGTGTCCGGCATTACCAACGCGAGAAACGCGCCCAACACGTTGATGAAATAGGTAAAGTAGAACACCTTTTTCAACTTGAACGTGAGGCACAGCGGCGTGATGTACATTGCCGTGTGGCACAGGTGCAAAGGCAGCGTCGTGACCCAATTAGGTCCGAAGAAGTCGCCGAAACGGTGACTGAACGAGAAGTTCAGCAATCCCAGCCACGCATAGTACATCATCGCAAAGCGTTTCGTTTCGTAACTTTTGTTGTGCAACAGCACAAACAGCGTGATGGGTATTATCGCCGCGGGATACAACAGCAAGCGGTGATAGAAGTTGAAATCTTCGGGATAGAACATTGCCGGCTCAACCGCCACGCGGAAACTGTAACTGGGGAAAGCGGCAAATATGCACCCCACCGCCGCAAGCGCAAACCACACCCATTCCGTCTTGTAAAGGCGTATTTTGTCGAAATTGACTATCGTGTACAGCGTTGCGTAGCCCAAGCCGAGACCCGTTTCCAAACCGAGCAACGCCGCGCGCACGTCAAACGCGCCGAAAGCCGCCTCTCCGCAGATGGCCATTACGTGATTGGGAAACATAACGGCGTTGAAAGCGAATATCGGCAACGCAAGATATGCAACCAGCGCGGGTAGCGTCTTTATCTTGAAGAAAGACGCAAGAATTGCGAGCATTTCCGCCGCATAAGCAAACCAGACCTGCACAAGCGCAATTGCAATGAGCGCACTGTCATTGAACCCGCGACCGGGGCGCAGCGCGATGATATCGGCGATGTTTTCATCTCCCAACATATAACGGAAGAACAAAGCCGCGGCAAGCACCAACGAAAAGGTCTTGAATGCGATATTCAGTTTTGTCGGAAGCTTCTTTTTGAGCAACAGCCCCGTCAACAGAACGGCGGCAGCGCCCACAGCGCCGAACAGATAGTACAACCCTATCATTTCTTCTCCTAATTTGTAAAATTGCATCAAAAAAATCCGCCCGCTCCACTTCTAAATAGTGTGAGCAAAAAACGGATTTAGTTGCGTAGACCGAAACGCAGACTTCTACACGGGTCGCCTCAAACGCCGCGAAAATTCGCAGCAAAAAGGGCACGCGGAAACGTCCGACGCCGATCTATTCGGTTGTCAGGACAAAAAGCAGACTTTTTGACGGAAGGAAATAACTCCGAACCAATTTTGGGAATTTTGGACAGAACCGTTTTGCACGCGGCGGCTGTGAACGCGCACTGCCAACGCGCTTATACTGCGGCGCAAACTCAAAATCAAAGTGAAAACAGCCGCACAGCCCAAAATCGCCATTACCGCGCAGAACATATGCTGATACACAACGCTCATTGCGGAAAGCGCGCTTTCGTTGAAAAAGAGGTACAGAGATTCCTGCAACACGCGAATGCCGTTGAAGGAAAACTCGAAACGCTGATTGAAATTTTTGAGCCAATAGTTGAAAAGCAAAACGACGACGAGCATAGCGAAGAACTTGACAACGCTGCGTATCGTGTTGCCCGCTCTTGTGATATGCGTTTCCAATGACACCGTACGTTCGTTCTCGATTACGCGAGAGCCGTACATAAAGTTGTGCATTTCGTCCACCTTTTTGCCGCGCCGAAACGGTTTGCACACGCTCCGACGAATAATTTTGCAACTTTATTATATCCCATTTGCGCGTTTTGTCAACGATTTTGACGGCAGGCTCGTTTCATTAAAAATGAAAAACGCGACTTTTTTTCTGCATTTGCGACATTTTGAGCGTTTTCGGCGTATTTTTCGCCCGATTACGACAAATCAATCGCAAAAAAGCGCCCGACGATGTTTGCAATTGCGAAATCAAAGCCGCGTAATCAATTTGCCCCCGACAAAACAGCACAACTCCGCTCCGCGCGGCAAAGCGTCGCGCATAGCGGGCAAACGTCCGAGTTGCTCGACGGCGTGCGCGTCGCTGTTTACGCACACGTATTTGCCGCCGCAAGCAACGTAGGCGGAGACAGCCTCCAAACTCGGCATCGGCAAATCGCCCTCGCGGCGTACGGAGGAAGTGTTTACCTCGGGGACGATACCGCGCTTTGCGCACAATTCAAGCGTGCCGCAAACGTAGTCGAAATCTTCTACGTAGTCGTCGTGCCATTTGCGAAGGGCGTCAACGTGCCCGAGTACGTCGAAATCGCCGTCGGCTACCATCTGCCGCACGCAACGGTCGTAGGCGCGTTCGTACTCGCGGCGATTTGCTATGCCCGTCAACACGATGGGGTCGTGTACCGAACCGATGAGCATATCGGGGCGCAGGGAACGCAGGAAAGCCGTTTCCTTGGGGTGCAGGTGCGGCTCGCCCACTTCGTAGCCTTGAAGCAGCAGCACTTTGCCCTCGAATTGCTTTTTTATGCGCTCGAACTGCCGCAGTCTCTCGTCGAAAGGGAAAGACGCGAAAGTGTTGCGCGTGCCGTTGATGTCTACGTGGTCGGTGAAACACACTGCGTCAAGACCCAACTCCACCGCGCGCAGGGCGTACTGCTCCATCGTTACGGAACTGTCGGAACTGAAATTTGTGTGTACGTGCAAATCGCATTTGAGTTGTTTCATAATTTCTATTATAAATCAACGCCGCAAATTTGTAAACAAAAGCGTTCCACCTTGGTTGGAGGCTATATTATATTGAAGTATAAAGAAACAACATAGAAACACAACCGCTAAGTTTCAACCAAACACCGCAAAGTTCGGGCGCGTACCGAATCTTTGCGTCGTTGCGGGGGCTGTTGGGAACAATCCCCTACGAAAGTTTTATCCGACCGCGCAGGTCTGCGCAACTTCGTCGCGCCTTACGTTTGTCAGCACCAAGCGCGCGTAAGCGTACTTGATACCGCTGACGCATAGGCGCTCCTCTTTCGCACAATTTTCGCAAACTCAAATTGTGCGTATGCCCTACTTCGACTGCGGCGCGAGATATATAAAGAATTACATATTAAAATATTGGAATAGTAAACAATAAAAACTATTCGTACAGCGCGTCAAGCCCCGTGCCGCGAAGCCGCTTTCTGTCGCGCACCACCGTGTTGAGCAAGCGACGGGGCAGGTCGAGATTTTGTCGGACTATCGCGGACAATTCGCCGTAGGGAAAGGGGTGATCGAAACCGTCGTTGCCCACCTCTATCGTGTAGGCGGGGATATGCAGGCGCTCTATGCACCAATCCTTGTAGCCGCCGACGCTGCCGTTCAACGTGACCAACGGATAGCCCGTGTATTTGCTTATCGCTTCGGCATAGCGTTTGTCGCGCAGACGGCGATGACCCTTTTGCCCGAACTCCCAATACACTTCTTCGCCTTTGAGGTGGTAACTGAGCGTTACGACGGGCTTCAAACGCAGAGTGAAGTCGCGCAGAGCGCGCGTTTCCGCGGCGGAGAAAGGCTCTCGCCCGACGTAGTTGCCCGAAGATTTGTAGTAGGCGTTTTGCACGCCCTCGCCCCAGCGCGCGTCGAAATTGACGTTGAGATCCACACCGTCGGCGTTGGCTTTCCACAGGGTGAAGTCGCTGCCGCCGTTGATGGCAAGCAGGTTGCTTTTGCGCTGTTTGTCGGTGATGAAACCGACCCCCTCCTGACAGAGCCGCACGCCGTCGGGGTTGGTCATCGGGACAAAGTAAATGCCGCCCTCTATGGGCAGTTCGGGGTGTTTCAACAGATGTTTTGCAAGACACACCGCAACCAACGCCGTGAGATGTTCGCGGGCGTGTATCGACGCTTGCACTATCATACGGTAGCCGTTTTTGCGCCCGACAAACACGTAGGGTATGCGCTCGCCCAACTCGCTTTCGCCTACAACGCCCGTTTCCGCGCCGTAGCGGCAAAACGTTTCCACTTCTTTGAGCAAATCTTCGTAACGAAACAACCGAAAACTCCTTAGCCGCTTACTAATATATGCCCGAAAAACGGAAAAAAGTGAAAGAAAAACGCACTTCGCGCAAAAATGTCGAAATGCGTCGGAAAAAGTAGAAAGAAAGGGGCGACGAGATCAGTCGGCGCGCAGCGAGAGACCGTACGGCACGGCGTCGCCGTCGACGCGTACTTTGTCGGAAATTTCCACCCCCATTATCGCGAGAACGTCGTTTCCGTCGGCGATAAGCAGCAACGAATCGCGGTTACGGCGAGGGATTTTTTTGTCGGTGAGATACCTGTTGAGAGATTTCGTTCCGCCGCCGAATTTGGTAAAGACGTCGCCCGTCCTGCGGGTGCGGAACACCGCGCTGTCGGGTATCTTGCTTACGTCTATATGCAGATCGCCCGCGCACGCCGCCGACGCTTCCGCCCATCCCAAAGGCGTAGACGTAATTCCCGTGCGGAAAGGTATTTCGAAAGCGTAGACAAACCGTTGTTTCGCGGGACACAGCGTAAGCACGGCGTAGTCGTTGTACGCGGTGTATCCGAAGGGCAGACAAACGCTTTTGCCGCCTACGTTTTGCGCAAGCTCGCAAAGCGCGAGGAAATGTTTGCGCTCCACGTCGCAGTGTACGCCCAAACGGTTGAACACCTTGTCCAACAAACGGTAGTCGCCGTCGGCAAGCAACTCCACGGGAATATGCGCGCCGTTTTCGTCGAAACGCACCTGCGCAAGCCGTTGTTCGGCGCGTTCGCAAAGCAGCGCGTCGTCGAAAGCGACGTTGTCCGCAAAGCGCAAAATGTTTTGCTTGGCGGCGGGATTGAACTGTTCCAACAGCGGCATAATTTTGTGCCGAACAAAGTTGCGCGCGTACTGCGTGTCGGAATTGGTGACGTCCTCCACGTGAGGCACGCCGTTTGCCTCGGCATAACTTTCTATATCGCGGCGAGTCCAATCGAGCAGCGGGCGGAAATATCTGCCGTTGACTCGCTTCATTCCCGACGCGCCTTTCGCTCCGCTGCCGCGCAAAATGTGCATCAGCACCGTTTCGGCGTTGTCGTCGGAATTGTGCGCGAGAAAGACGTAGTCGCAATCCAACTCGTCAAACACACGATAACGCAAAATACGCGCCGCGGTTTCATCCGACAGTTTGTTTTCGGCGGCATAACTCGGCACGTCCACGGCAAACACGCGGCACTCCACGCCCAACGTCCGACAGTAATCGGCGACAAATTCGCAGTCGCTTTGCGCCTCGGCGCGCAGTCCGTGGTTGACGGTGACCGCAAACACCTCCGAAGCGCCGCTTGCGTGCGCAAATTTGTGCAGCATAACCATACTGTCTATTCCGCCGGAAACGGCGAGCGCGATACGCTTGCCTCGGATATCAGGTTGAGTATCTCGTGAGTTCATTGTACTCCTTTCAGCCTCTCGCACAGCGCGACAAATTGTTCCACAGACAACTGCTCGCCGCGGCAATCGGGCGTAAATCCGCACTCCGCGATGATCTCCGCCGCGCGCTCCCTGTCCAGCCCGAAACCGGAAAGCAGGCAGTTGAGCAAAGTTTTGCGGCGGGTGGCAAACGCCGAACGCACCGTCTTGCGGAACAGGGCGGTATCTACCGCGCCGAACTTGTCCCTGCAAAACGTTATCCGCACAACGGCGCTGTCCACGTTGGGTACGGGATAAAAAAGGTTTCTCGGCAGAATCCGAGTCAATTTTACGTCGGCGACGGCTTGCACCGCAACGCTTATCGCACCGTAAGCCTTTGTGGCGGGGCGCGCGGCAAGCCTTTCGGCAACTTCCTTTTGCACGGTGAGCGTCATCGACTGCGCCGCGGTAGCGTTGTCCACAAACCGCATAACCAACGGGCTTGTGAGATAGTAGGGAATGTTGGCGACCACCTTGTACTTGCCGCCGCAAAGCCCCTCTATTTGCTCCATAGAATAGCGCATAACGTCGCCCGTGATCAACTTTACGTTGTCGCAATCGGACAGCGTAACGTCGAGAATGGGGCGCAGATCTCTGTCGATTTCAAATGCCACCACCCTGTCCGAACGCCGCGAAAGCACCCGCGTAAGCGTGCCCGCTCCCGCGCCTATTTCAAGCACCGCGCCGCCGTCAACGCCCGCGTCGTCGCAAATATTTTCCAACAAGACTTCGTCCGTCAAAAAGTTTTGCCCGAACTGTTTGTTGAAGTGAAAACCGCTGTTTTTTATTATCTGTTTTATGTCCATATTGTACCGTCAAGTTTTATTATACAATATTTTTGCCTATATGTAAACACCATTCCGACAGCAAAAAAAAAGACGTAAGCCGAAGCCTACGTCTTTGCGCGAAAATTATGCGTCAATTTGAGCCTAAAAACGCCTGTCTTATCGTTTGATACAGTTCTGCCTCGAAAGGTCCTTTCAAGCCCGCCCAATTGAGAATTTGCTGGTATGTAACGTCGTTCTTGATAAACGGATCGCCGTATTGGTCAACATCCATAAACGCTTCGTTGTCGGAGAACGTAAACAACTTGATGTAACTTTCGCGCGCCGCTTCCAAACCTTCGTTTGCGGCTTTGGCGTAAATTTCCAACGAGGGAAGAGCGCTCATCGCATAGGAGATGTAGTATCCCGCCTGATCGAACACAACATACGCCCAATAGTTTTCGTTGAAATATGTAGTCACATTGGACCAATAAGATTTGAGGATAGTCTTGTACA
The DNA here is from genome assembly GCA_947628135.1 of uncultured Clostridia bacterium. Lineage (GTDB taxonomy): Bacteria > Bacillota > Clostridia > Christensenellales > CAG-314 > Fimimonas. The sequence continues at coordinate 38,027 of CANQYT010000008.1, read as the reverse complement.
ACTTGCCGTAGTCGATTATCTTTTGGTCGTCGTCCAACGTTACGGTGGGAAGCGGTTGTCCGTTGTACTCCGTCGCGCCCGTGTAGCAAACGTTCTCAAATTCGTCCACGGCTGTGGAAAGAATTATCGTGCCGACGGCGTTGAGCATCTGGTCCAACTTTATCATATCGAAACCTTCCCGTTGCTTGTTTGTAACGCGTTGTTCCAACCAAGCAAGAAACAGCATTTCGTTGCCTTGCGACTGCGTTTCGTCCTGATCCATAGATACTCCGAGCGTGCCGTTGTAGACAAATTGATAGTAATGACCGAACTCGTGTATAAAGGTGAATGGATCGCGGTAATCGTCTTGTCCGAAGTTGAGAATGGGCAGATTCAACGAGTAGATGTACCAAGTGTACGCCGTCATATTGGGGTTGACGGACAGGAAGTAATTGCCGTTTTTGAACAGATCGTCCAACGCCACGGAGAAATTTATTTTGTTGGGGGCAAGTTGCTCTTCGCTCAGGAACTTGTAGTAGTCGAATATGTCGTTGCGATCGTCCACTACAAGCGATTGACGTTCCGAATCGGTGAGATAGTTGTTGGGATCGCGCCACATCCACGGATTGATAAAGCGCGAATAGTACAGCATACTGTCGTTGTACGTCCAATCGCCGCGTTGTTCGTATGCGACTTCGAGCGCGTCGTAGTCGTCCACTATCTTTTGCGCCACGTCACCCATATATTCTTTGACGAAATCGCGCATAACTTGCGTTTGTTCCGGCTTATAGTCGCGTTCGTACACCACTTCGTAAGCGTATTCCATATAGTTGTCGTATCCCGCACTTGTGGCAATTTGATTGTTGGCTTCTACCAAATCGGCATACAGTTGATACAATTGATTCAACTGCGCTTGCGGAGTATCTTTGCTGATGCCGCCGCCCATAGTTTCCAACAGATCTTCGTATTCAGCCTGTATCCGATCGACTTCGTTTTGCGCGTCCTTGTCGAAACTTTCCGAATAGGACAGCACCTGTTTTATTTCATTTTCCGTCCAATCGGTATAAAATCCCGTGCTGTATTTTGAATCGTATGCCAACCTGAACATATTGTAGTACATTTCTATTGCGGAGTTGTAAAATTCCGAAATCAATTGAAATTGTTCTTTTGTGGTGGCGTTGTAACTTTCGTCGTTGATGATACGGGCAATTTGGTACTGACTTTGAATATCCGACATTCTGTCGTCCAACTCTTCGCACTTGGCTTCGAAGTCGGCTTGTTCCAAGTCTCCGCTTTGCGCCGCCGCTTCTATTTCGTTGTACAACGTCTCAAAAGCGGTTTGATCGTCCTGCGAGAAAGAGTAAACGAACTCTTCCGCGTAGGTATTTTCGCTGTCGAGAATTTTGTACGTGTTGCAACGACTGCACTTTGTAAACGTAAAGTAATTGAGTTGCGATTGGTCGAAATCGTGTCCGAGCGGAGCGCTTCCGTCCACCGCTTGCGGTTCAACGAAAAAGATGTTGCAACGGTCGCACTTAGACCCGGCGGTATACGCAGGTTGAGTGCAAGTGGCTTCCGTCGCGGCGATATCCACTTCGTGGTGTCCCAATGCGGCGATCTTTTCACAGCCGTCTATCAGATAATCGCAATCACGGCATTTGTGACCTCTTTTAACACCGTCCTCGGTGCAGGTTGCGGGTATCTCGAAAACGATTTTGCTCGAATGGGACAGCGCGGGTTTCAACGCGTCGCCCGTGATAGTTTTGCCGCACAACTTACACGTATAACTTTGAGTCATATCAATCGTTGTGCAAAGGGGAAGCGTGCCGTCGTCCGTAATTATATGCGCGCCCGTAGCGGGAATTTCCTCCGTTTGTTCTTCACCGCATTTTGTACATTTGCGTGTTTGCGAACCTACCGTGTCGCAACCGGGTTGAACGGTTACCGACCACTCGTCCCAAGTATGTTCACCGTCCGCACAGGTTTGATTGCACGCCGTACAAATCAACGCCAGCAAACAAACGATCAGCACCGCAAACAAAATTTTTACGGTTTTCTTCATAAATTCCTCCTGTTTGATAGCCTGTGGCTAAAAATAAAATTACCTAAATTATATTCTTTGTCTCCGCATAAGTCAACTTTATTGACGGCGAAAAGAGCAAATTGGAATATTTCGCAGACGAATAGATGTAAAACTTCTGCCGCAAATCAAACCGACAAAAGGACCGTTCCGTAACAGACATTGGGACGAGAACAAATACGCTGCGCCTTGTGTTAGTCAGCACCAAGCACGAGCAAGCGTACTTGATACCGCTGACGCATAGGCACTCCTCTCCCACACAATTTTCGTAAACTCAAATTGTGCGGGTGCCCTACTTCGACTGCGGCGGCGCGATAGCGCACAGGATAATGTTACTTACTATATAAAATGAAACCGACCTCAGCCGAGAGTGTCGGTTTCATATATGTTCTCTACTAAATTTTAATCGCGTATATCCGAAATAACTTTTCTCAACAGTTGTAAACTTCATATCCACGAATAGGGGCGGGCGGTCGGGGACATTGTAACACCGAGAGTGAGGGTGTTCCAACGCAAAATAATCTGCAACGAGGGCGTCGCACACAACCTCATCACCCATAGCGCGAGTGCTGTTGCAACTCAAAACAATCTGCAACAAGCGTGCCGCACCTTGTTCGGTGCGGCACGCGAAGCGAAGCCGTTTTGTGTGCAATTGCACGAGCGTTCTTTACTATGTTGCGATGCCCGAAGCGAAGCCTTTTTGCGTGGAATACCCGATACGACTGTTTCAGTCTGCAACGTAGGGAATCAAAGCCATCTGACGCGCGCGCTTGATTGCCACTGCAAGTTCTCTTTGGTGATGAGCGCAAACGCCCGTCGTGCGGCGAGGCAAAATTTTGCCGCTCTCCGCCATATACTTTTTGAGTTTGGCAACGTCCTTGTAATCGATGTACTCGGACTTTTCTACGCAGAAGTTGCAAACCTTGCGGCGTGCGGGACTTCTCATCGGTCTTTTTGTTTCTTTATTTTCCATAATCTGTTTCTCCTTATTATCAGAAAGGCATATCGTCGTCATCGACTACTTTGAGACTGTCGATGGTCTGATCCTTGACGGGTGCAGCGCCCTGTCCCTGTTGGGGAGCGCCGTTCGCGCGGGAAAGGAATTCCACCTGATCGGCGCGAATGTCGAAAGATTGACGTCTGATACCGTCTCGTTCGTAACTGCCCGTTTGAATGCTGCCCGTCACCGCAACCTGGCTGCCCTTTACAAGGTACTTTACGCAGTTGGTCGCCAACGCGTCCCAGGTGATGATGTTGATGAAATCGGCTCTGTTGTCGCCGTCGCGGGAATAACTGCGATTGACGGCAATAGAAAAACGGCAGTAGGTGTGTCCGCCCTCGGTGGGAGTAGATGCCTGCGGGTCTTGTGTCAGTCTACCAATCAAAAATACTTTGTTCATAAGTTTCTCCTCAATAGATTATCTCTTGACGATCATAAAACGAATGACGGCGTCCTGATTGATACGCATCACACGTTCGAGTTCTCCCGGCAGAGTTGCGGGTGCAGAGAAGTTTACAAGCACGTAGTAGCCTTCGGTTTTGTAGTTGATGGGATAAGCGAGACGTCTCGTCCCCCATTTTTCCACACCGTCTACGACGCCGCCGTTGCCTGTGACAACCGCGTTGAGTTTTTCCACTACCGCGTCTTTTGCTTCGTCCGCCAAATCGTTGTTAAGAATGTACAACAATTCGTAACTGTTCATTGTGACTTTACCTCCTTGTGGTCTTAATTGGCTGCAAGTCGGTCTCGCAGCAAGGTCGCCCTGTTCGGGCAAAAATCATTATATATTAAAGACAAATAAAAATCAACTGTTTTTTGCTCTTTTTCGCTACCATTTGATGTTTTTGCCCTGTTTTGAGAGAAATTCGTTTACTTTGCTGAAATGCTTGCACCCGAAAAAACCGCTGTACGCCGAAAGCGGACTCGGGTGAGGCGCGGTAAGCACAAGGTGCTGCGGAGCGGTGATGAGTTCTTTCTTTGCGTACGCGTTGCGCCCCCAAAGCAGAAACGCCATTCCCCTTTCGCGGGCGTTGAGGTAACTTATCACGGCGTCGGTAAACTGTTCCCACCCCATATCTTTGTGAGAATTGGGCTTGCCTTCTTCCACGGTGAGTACCGTGTTCATAAGCAAAACGCCCTGCTTTGCCCACGGAGTGAGATCGCCGCCCTCTATGCTTGTGGGGCTGCCCGTGTCGTTTTTTATCTCCTCGAAAATATTTACGAGACTTTTGGGGACGGCGACGCCTTGCGGCACGGAAAAACTCATTCCCATCGCCTGTCCGTAATTGTAGTAAGGGTCTTGACCGAGTATCACCGCGTTGACGTCCTCGTACGCGGTGTTGTCGAAAGCGTTGAGTATCAGTCTTTTGGGCGGATACACGCGTTTAGTTGCGTATTCCTCCACCAAAAACGCTTTCAGCCGCACAAAATAGGGCTTGGCAAATTCTTGCAGAAACAAATCGTCCCAACCGTTGTAACTTCTTTGCATAACTATTCTCCCATATCCGATGGTTTTATCCGCAGTTCTCTTTCGCACCGAAGTACGTCGCCCGTCTGCAAAACAATCGTTTCGCCGTCCGAAAAATCCGCCACGACTCCGTTGATCTGCAAACTTATTCCGCCGTCTCCCGTTTTTAGCAGGTACTCGCCCGCGTCAAGTTGCTTGCCTACTTGATAAGGGCTGAACGCCGCAAGCACGAGATACTCGCCGTCCGAAACCGCCTCTGCGTCGAGTTTGGACGAGGCGGCGAGGCGTTCTCGCTTTTCTCTGCGCAAATCGCGGTACAAAACGGCAAATCGCGCTATCAGCCCGCCAAGCGCCGCAAGCGCTATCGCAAGCACCGCCCAAGGCAGCCATTGATCGAGACCCACTCCGAGCAACATTTTCTTCTCCGTAAATCAGTTTGAAAAAATTATACACCGAATCGGCGTTTTTGTCTATTGTTATTCGGTGGCGACGCAATCGCCGCTTGGCGCTATTAAGCAACAGGCGCTTGACAACGCAACCGCCGCAGAAGTATAATTGAAAAAAAACAAAACAGGAGGCACAATGTATAAATTCCGAAAAGGGTTCTATTCCGACGTGCGTATAGAGGACCGTTTTACGACGCAAATATTGTTGCAAAACGGACAGTTGCACGAGGCTAAGACCACCGAAGAGAAAAAGGCGTTTGTACGTGTTTTCGACGGCAGAATGTGGTACTACACCTCTACCGACGACGCAAACGCGGTCCAGCAGGCGCTGGACGAATTGTACGCCTACGCGCAGGCGGACGAAAACATAGACCGTCACCCGATAGTCGCGCGTTACCAAGTAAACAAGGACGTAAAACTCGTATTCGCCGACAGAAGCGTCAAAAACGTACCCTTCGAGCGCAAACTGCAACTGATTGCCGAAACGGACTCCAAATTGACAAGCGAGTTGTGCAATCTGAAAACGGCGCAGTATCTTGACAGATATTCGCTTTACGAATTTTACTCCTCCAAAGGGGCAGACATCAAGTACGACTTTCAGACGTGCGGGGTCGCTTACGGAATGGCGTTTGCCTACGGCGAAGAGACTATGCGGGAACAACTGTCCAAGGCGCGCACCGATTTCGACGCGCTTGCCTACACGGACGGCGAACTGACCGGATTCGTTTCGCGCTGCGAGGACTTCATACGCAACGCCAAGCCCATAGTTGCAGGCAGTTATCCCGTGGTGCTTGCGCCTATTGTTACGGGGGTGTTTGCGCACGAAAGTTTCGGACACAAGTCGGAAAGCGACTTTATGCTGGGCGATGAAGCGATGGCGAAAGAGTGGACGTTGGGCAAACAGGTCGCTTCGCCCATACTTACCATTCGCGAAAGCGGCGTGTTTGAGGGAAGCGGCTACGTCCCGTACGACGACGAAGGCACTGCCGCCACCGACACCTACCTTATCAAAAACGGCATACTTTCGGGCAGACTGCACAGCGCGACCACCGCGGCGGCGCTTGACGAACAACCGACGGGCAACGCGCGGGCTATCAGCTGCGACTACGAACCTATCGTCCGAATGACCACCACTTTCGTGGAGAACGGGGACAGTTCTTTCGAGGAATTGATCGCCCCCATCAAACACGGCTACTACGTTTACTCCGTAAAGCACGGAAGCGGAATGTCCACGTTTACCATCGCGCCCAACATTGCCTACGAAATAGTGGATGGAAAGTTGGGACAACCCGTAAAAATAGCCGTACTGACGGGCAACGTGTTCGAAACGCTCGGACTTATAGACGGCATAGGCAACGACAGACAGCTGCTCAGTTTCGTTACGGGCGGCTGCGGCAAAATGGAACAATACCCGCTCAACGTGGGTCTCGGCGGACCGCACATTCGCGTGTCCCGTATGAACGTACAATAGGAGGCGCGAAGTGAAAACCGAAAGACTTACATATAAAGAATCCAACAGATGCCTGAACGTTGTGGCGAACAAAGTGGAAAGTCTCAGAATAAACAACAGCACGAAAAACACTTTCCGCGTGTACGACAAAGGCGCGATAGGAGTTGAAGGCTCTCTCGGAAAAGCGGATTGGGACTGCTTGCAACAAGCCGCCACCGCGAAACTGTCGCAGGGCATCGCCTACCCCGAAACGCACGGCGGCAAGCGTTCTCTTACCGTGGACGCCACAAAACATATATTCGACGACAAGGACTTTATCCCCACCATACAACACCTTTTGGACAGATTGGGGGCGGAAAATCCGAAATTTTTGTTCAGCAACAAAGTACAACTCAACGGCAGCGAAAGTTGTTACGAAAGCAGCGACGGCGAACACTACTCGTACAAGGGAAATCAATTTCTCATTTCTCTTGGAATCAAACTGAAAGGCTCTCCGAACATTCTCGACGAGGGCTACGGCTGCGAAAGCGATTGCTTCGACGAGGACGCAATTTGCCGCGACGTAAAGATGATATGCGACGCGTTTCTGTCCAAACTGCCTCACGTGGAAGAGAACGACGTGACGGTTATAGGCAGTTTCGAACCGCTGCAATATGCGCTGAGCCATCTTGTCGCAGATATGTATTTCAACAACGCATCGCTGTTTGCGGATAAACTCGGTCAAAAGATCTTCAACGAGAAATTTTCTCTTGTTGTAAACCGCGCTCCGTCGGAACAACTCAACGTGCCATTTTTTGACGCAGAAGGCGTTGTAAACGACGGATACGTAAATTACATTGTGAAAAACGGCGTGTTGGAAAGACTGCTGACCTGCAAACGTTCAGCCGCGCTTTACAACACCGCCAATCTCGGCACGGCGTCGGCGGCATACAACGGTGTGCCTATGCCCGGAGCGGAGGGGTTGGACATTGTGAACACCGCGAACGACCTGTCCGAATTGGTGAAAGGAAAAGCGATATACCTTTCCGACACGGGCGGCGGAGATATGACTCCGAGCGGAGATATAAGTATGCCCGTAATGACGGCTTACCTGTACGAGAACGGCAAACTGTTGGGACGTCTGCCCGAATTTGTCGTTGCGGTGAATATCTTCGACTTGCTGAACGACGGTTTTGTCGGCGTAACGGACAAAGGCGTGTTCGACTTCGGCAAGCAAAAACACTTTGTATACAAAGCGAAGATAGTCAACAAAGCGTAGTTACACGACCGCATTTCAAAACAAACGTCACAAAAAAGCCGACCCGAAAACGGTCGGCTTTTTCAACAGAGAAATGTCTGCATAAAGCAGTTTAACAACGTAAAATTGAGGATATGCGCCGCTATCTGTACAAAAACAGCGGTATAGTGTGATCCCTTTCGGCGGTTTTGTTTACAAAATCTATTGCGTATCTGTGATAGCGCGTGTACGTTTCCGCCTTGGTGAGCGTAATTTCCACTATCCTCATTTCCGGGTCGGACTCGGAAACGTAGTCGGTGTAGTTGAGCGAAAACTGCTTTTTGAGTTGCTTGCGCAATTCGGCGTTTTGCGCTTCCAACGGATGACCGAGATCGCGAGCCTCGCCCTGCATATTGTGCGAACCGTGACATATACCCACCACGGGGCAGACGGCAATGTGTTTCATCAACGTGTTGCCGCGCTTGCTAAGCACGTAAAATTTGCCCAAATGATAGTAGGCGTTGAGATCGCGGGCGGCTACCTCTCCGTTGGCAGCCGAAGCCACGCTCATTTCCACTACGTGGCAAAAGTTCTCTTCCATAACTTCCAACGCTCTGGCGTAGATTTGCTGTTGATCCATAGCGACCTCCCGAAATATATTTCCGATTATATTTTACCAAAGCGACAAGTCAAAGTCAATACCGCTTTTACAAAAATCTCCCCGACGCGTCGGGGAGATGTGTTAAGCGTTGAGTTGAGCGAGCATAACTTCCACGTCCACGCCGTGTACCGCCGCCGCTTCTTCTACCGTTTCGGTGTGAGCCATAAGACAGTGAATACAGCCCATTCCGTATTGACCGAAAACGCGCGCCGCTTCGGGCTTGACTTGCAACACTTCCACTATTTTCATATCCTTGGTTATCATAGCAATTCTCCTTGTAAAATATTTTGCAACGTTATTGTACAACAGTATGCCGCAAAATGCAAGCAAAAATGCAAATTCCGTCGGGATTTGCGTTTTGCCGAACGCTCTCCGTCGGCGCACGCAGACAACCCGTCAACCTCCACAGCGGGTTGAGAGGCAATGCGTTTCCTCATTGCGGCAATCCAAATTGACGAAAAACAACGTGCCGCGCACAAATTCTTTCAAGTATATTGACATTTTCCCGAAAATGGCATATACTGTAATCGACCGCAAGGTCCGTCTTAGCCGTTTGAGGGCTATGTTAGTAATTCACCGACTGTTTTACAACGGTCGGTGTGTTTTTTTCATTCGTTGGACCATACCTATGTTTTGCCGACAACGAAACGGGTTGCAATGTAATTTAACTCGCCGCCCACATAAACAAACCGCTCCAAATGAGCCTTTGGGCGGCGAGTTTTCATCTTCTGGCATTTTCGACTTTGCGCCCACCGTTTGAGATTACACCTTTCTCAGACTTCTTCCTTTCCGATGGCTCTCCCGAGATTTTAAACCTATCTTAAATTACACCATTCTCAAACTAAGGAAGTACTGCTTTGCTCCGCACCGCTGTTTTAGACCTATCTGAAATTACACCATTCTCAAACGAGCCAGGGAGAAAAAAACCCACACTAAGAGTTTTAGACCTATCTGAAATTACACCATTCTCAAACAACGCCGTTGACGTCGTAGTCGTGACCGAAGTTTTAGACCTATCTGAAATTACACCATTCTCAAACTGCCTTGCACCGTCAGCGAACGTATCAGCGGTTTTAGACCTATCTGAAATTACACCATTCTCAAACTTTATAATACGCTTTTGGATGTCGTTTTTAGTTTTAGACCTATCTGAAATTACACCATTCTCAAACTACAAACGTGTCATTCTCACGCAAGTCGTCGTTTTAGACCTATCTGAAATTACACCATTCTCAAACCAAGCGCAACAGTCGAAGATGACTTGCAATGTTTTAGACCTATCTGAAATTACACCATTCTCAAACTACAAACGTGTCATTCTCACGCAAGTCGTCGTTTTAGACCTATCTGAAATTACACCATTCTCAAACAGACGAGCCGCGCAAAGTTCGGAACAGCAAGTTTTAGACCTATCTGAAATTACACCATTCTCAAACACTACTCAATGGAGATTGTGACGGACAAAAGTTTTAGACCTATCTGAAATTACACCATTCTCAAACTTTTCAATGTTGGTGTCGTCCTTTTTTGCGGTTTTAGACCTATCTGAAATTACACCATTCTCAAACGAAAAGTTCGCCGCGGAAGAATTGCCGCGGGTTTTAGACCTATCTGAAATTACACCATTCTCAAACATATATCACTTTGAGATTTTTGTAAACCCTGTTTTAGACCTATCTGAAATTACACCATTCTCAAACCCGGGATCTACCAAGCAGCAAGTTGTAAATGTTTTAGACCTATCTGAAATTACACCATTCTCAAACTGATTACGAGTCTATATTGGTCGCCGCGTCGTTTTAGACCTATCTGAAATTACACCATTCTCAAACCGCCTCCAACTCTTTTTTCAATTCTTCCAAGTTTTAGACCTATCTGAAATTACACCATTCTCAAACCTTTGACTGCTATTCCACGAAAAGCGAACGGTTTTAGACCTATCTGAAATTACACCATTCTCAAACCGCCCGGCAAGTTCGCGAATGTTCAAATCGGTTTTAGACCTATCTGAAATTACACCATTCTCAAACGCACAAGAATAGCGGCAAACTGTTCAATTTGTTTTAGACCTATCTGAAATTACACCATTCTCAAACTTGGCTTTCTTCTGATAAGATTTACCCTTCGTTTTAGACCTATCTGAAATTACACCATTCTCAAACTCAATTGGATCTACTGTATTCGGCTACAAAGTTTTAGACCTATCTGAAATTACACCATTCTCAAACACGCCGAGAAAGGTTGCCGCCTTCGGGCAAGTTTTAGACCTATCTGAAATTACACCATTCTCAAACCCGTCTGTTATGTACACAAGTCCGTATTTGGTTTTAGACCTATCTGAAATTACACCATTCTCAAACTAGACGACCTGGAAGAGTTGCAAGAGGCTTGTTTTAGACCTATCTGAAATTACACCATTCTCAAACAACGCTTTGCGAGTTGTCTCGGCTTTCGAAGTTTTAGACCTATCTGAAATTACACCATTCTCAAACTTTAATGTCGGTGTACACATAAGCACTGTTGTTTTAGACCTATCTGAAATTACACCATTCTCAAACGGGACTGCTGTATCGCCGTTGAATTTGGTTGTTTTAGACCTATCTGAAATTACACCATTCTCAAACGCGAGGGGAAAATCACCCATAGAATAAGCAGTTTTAGACCTATCTGAAATTACACCATTCTCAAACCAGCCCGTCGCCGGAAAGAGGACGCAACTGAGTTTTAGACCTATCTGAAATTACACCATTCTCAAACAGAGTATTAGAACGCTTATCCAAAGCAAGTGTTTTAGACCTATCTGAAATTACACCATTCTCAAACCTCTTTCGGCTATGTTGGATAAGTTTGGTTGTTTTAGACCTATCTGAAATTACACCATTCTCAAACTGAGCCGGCGTATATTCATCAGGCAAATGAGTTTTAGACCTATCTGAAATTACACCATTCTCAAACAAAAATAGGATCATAAAAATCTGTGCGAACGTTTTAGACCTATCTGAAATTACACCATTCTCAAACCTCTCGCGGAGGTCGGTCGTGAGGGGAAGAGTTTTAGACCTATCTGAAATTACACCATTCTCAAACCGCTGCGCGGCTGCCTACGCCGTTTTCCTTGTTTTAGACCTATCTGAAATTACACCATTCTCAAACGACTTCCTCTTGATTTGGGCGCGGACGAGGGTTTTAGACCTATCTGAAATTACACCATTCTCAAACAGGAAAGAATGAGTTCAACGGCTTATCAGCGTTTTAGACCTATCTGAAATTACACCATTCTCAAACTTGAAGAGGTTTACCCTGGCGATGATTTCCGTTTTAGACCTATCTGAAATTACACCATTCTCAAACCCATAAATTATACCTCCAAAAATTACTTACGTTTTAGACCTATCTGAAATTACACCATTCTCAAACTGCTTTATCGTTTCAACATTGGCAATCAATGTTTTAGACCTATCTGAAATTACACCATTCTCAAACGGAGGTATATATAATTTATGGAAAAATTTAGTTTTAGACCTATCTGAAATTACACCATTCTCAAACCAGTCCTTCGCCAGAAGTCGGACGCAGCTCGTTTTAGACCTATCTGAAATTACACCATTCTCAAACCGAAGCAACTTGTCTCTGCCAATCAGCAGAGTTTTAGACCTATCTGAAATTACACCATTCTCAAACATAGGTGTGGTAAAGAGTATACCGAAAACGGTTTTAGACCTATCTGAAATTACACCATTCTCAAACCGTCGGCTCGTGCCGGGCTTCTTGGGGATAGTTTTAGACCTATCTGAAATTACACCATTCTCAAACAAGTCGTTCGCTTTTGGCGGAGAAGCGGTCGTTTTAGACCTATCTGAAATTACACCATTCTCAAACCTCAAAATTTGAAAACTTTTACGATTACCGGTCGCATTAATTTCGATAGGCAACTATATTATAAATTATTTGAGGTATATTTACAAGCCGTTGCGAGGAAAAAATTCGCACAAATCACCGTCGCACACCAACATTCGTTCGTTGGGGGATATTTCGGTGTATTTGCTTTCGACGCAAAGTAAATTTATGCCGTTACGCATACAATGCAGGAAAAATAAATTCAACTGTTCGTAGTCGAGATAACTGCGCAAATTTACACACACCAACAACCGCAAAAACGTGAGACGGCTCAACAGCGTTACGTAGTCGCACAATTTTTGAAAAAGATCTGTCGATTCTTCCGAAAACGAAACGGAAACCATTTTGGAAATTTGCGCGAAGTCCGCCTCGCCCACCACGGTAGGATAGTCTATATCCGCCGTAAGCGCATAAAAATATCGTTGCAAAGCGGCAATTATCTCGTGGGTGGCTACTGTGTGGTTTTCATCATAGGCAAGTTTTTTCAACTGTTCCTGCAACAAGTTGACCGCCTTTTTGTCCGACATACTCAAACCGAAATAGTCCGTCACCACAACTGCCGCTTTGGAAACGTCGATACTTTTTTCGCCGCAAAGAGTCCACCCGCCCTGTTGTCCCTTAGCCTGTTTGTAGATGTCGCCGACAAGTTCGGCAAAGTGACTCGGTCTTTCGCAAACAAGCGTCCACACGTCGGACAATTCGAAATCTATTCCGTTTTCCAATTTGTAATGGTTTAATTTCATATTATTACGTGCCTATCTGCCGAATCCACAACTTCACTGCGTGATTCGCCCGCCAAATACAAAATGTCGTCAAACTGTTTTTCGGTGATGACAAGCATCTGAACAAGCCCTTTTGCGGGGATATTTCCGCACAAGTGAGTTTTTACACTCCGCACCGTCGAACCGTTCAACGCCAACTTGAAATACACCGATTTCTGCATCATTACAAACCCTTCTTTTACCAAAAAGGAATGAAACTGTCTGTATGCCGCCTTGTCCGAATTCGTTTCGGTAGGCAAATCAAAAAACACAATTACCCTCATAAATCTAAACATCGCAGCCATAGTAATCGATACTGCCATTACCCGTTTCTATAACGGATAACGCATCTTTGACATACAAAGAAACGGCGTCTTTCAAGCAATATTTTTTGCCGCCATACACAATTTCTTTGTTGAGCAAATTTTGCAATGCGTGTTTTTGCTCTTTCGAAAACACCTCTCTGTCAAATGTCAAAACAAGACTATCCACCAACGGTCGGAACGGCTCAATCAAATCGCAACTCAAATTGAAAGGGTTAAATTCATTGTTGTGGTTGATACCCAATTCGGTAAGATAGCCGCAACAGACTACTTCGCGATTGAATGCCGACAGCAAAATACTGTAACCGTAGTCTAACGCCGCATTGATCGCAGAAGATTCCTGTCGGGAAAATTCCAATCCGAACAACGCGTTGAAATACACTTTCGCGGCGTGTCCTTCTCTGTTGGTTGCGTCCGCCTCTTGCAATTCTCCGAGATAACCGAACAGTTTTGCCGCCTGTTCCGTCAAGTTGTTTTTACGCAACAACTCATATTGCTGAAATATTTTTTGCCGAACGATCTGCGTCCAGGCATTTTTCTTGTTTTTCTCCGTCCAGCATATTTGCCTGCGTATGCAACCGCTTGCGTCGTACCTTAACGAATGTGGTTGCAGTTCAAAGCACGGATCGTGTCTTTCGTCGCAGAAAACGACCTTGATTTTCCTGCGGACCAACTCGCACATCAAACTTGCCGTAATGGCAACCGCCGGCGTCTCCACTATTAAGACGGATATTTCTGAAAGGTGTATCTTGACGGTTTCTTCTCCGCGACAGATGAGGTAATCCAATCGATGTTCCAATTTACATCGATTGGTTACCGTTACTACCCGCCAACTCATTGCGGGCTCGCCTTGTCGAACTCGGAAAGGGGTATCTTCTGCTCGAACAAGCCCGTTACCGAGCGATGAACTATCCTGATGCCGCTTAAACTGTCAAACGTATTTGACGAAAGAACAATCCCGCACTTTGCGCCTTCTTTGAGCAAAGTAAGATTTGCGGCGAGACTGTTGCACTGCAACACTTTGGAAATTTCCACGAGAACGCGACACTGTTCCGAAAGAGTCAACTTTGCAAACCTTTCGCGAAGCGTTGGGGAATTTATTTTTTCTCCGAAAGAGGTAAGACTCGCCGCGCCGCCGTATCTGTCCGAAAGCAACGTCTCCGCAAAAATATCGTAAGTGATAGCGTTGCGCTTTTCGTCCACTCCGTCAAAAGAATTGAGCACAAATTCCTCTCCGCGTTTTTCCGCCGCGGCTTGTTTGTCAACAACGTCGCAAACCTTTTTGAAATACCTGACCGTCTCTTCGTCCTGTACGTTTTGCTGCGCAAGACGCCACACAATCTGTTTACCCGTCATACCGGACAGCGCCAACATCGTGCTGCCGAATTGGAAAAACGTGCCTATCTTTATTTTCGGAATAAGCACTACGGGGTCGGTCAATCCGCAGTTGCGGCAATACTCCGTCAAAGCGTCGAGCGAGTTTATTACACTTGCAAACCGAGCGGTCACGCCGAGCAACCGATACTTATATTTTTCAACGCCCTTTTTCCTCGCTTTGTCATCGACAAACCGTACCAGCGTAAAATACACCCTGCTTTCCGAATTGTAACCGCCGTATTTGGAAGTATCGGACATATTTCTGAATTTTGCCGTCGCGCTGTTTGCACCTTTTTGCGGGACAAGCGGTTGGTCGGATTTCGGATAGATGGTTGCGTCAAACAAACCTCCGCTTTTGACGCGGCTCTCCGCCGTGTACAGCACGGAATTACTTCGCATAGTCTTGGTGACTTGCGCGATCGTACCCGATGCACCGGACTTCCACGCAGTATATGCCGAAGTGTAAACGTCGTAATCGTAGATATTTGCGTCGGACGGTCCGCGATCCACACCGTTCGTCATAAAATCTCTGTTGTGTCCGTAGCGCGTGTTGTACACATTTCCGACAACAATGTTCAGATAAGCGTCCTTCGCGTGGTGCAAATCATTTATCTCGCGGCACTTTACAAACTGCGGAACTCTGATAACATCCGATTCGGTCAACGCGTTTGGATCGGGCACGTTTATCCTGCGGGCGCGAAATTCGCTTACAAGCGACGCTTTGGAATACACCACCTCGCTGTCGGGAAATACGGTGCGCAGCAATTTTATCGTTTCTTTGGTGCTTTGCTGTGTTTCAACCAACTGTCTGTTGATAAAATCATTGATTTCTTCGTCCGAAATAGGAGTTTTCCGCGTAAGTCTGCGATACTTTTCGTCGGACATCAATTTTTGCCTGCGCAACGTTTCCCAACGCGGACGCATTTTGTCGCGAATTTCTTTTGCGATGGGAAAATCGTCTGTTTTTTTGACATTCTGAGTGTGATAAGTCAGCACAAGATTGTCCAGACTGTCGTCCTTGACTTTGCTGCGCGGATATATGTGATCCTTGTCGTACAATGACAGATTGTTGTAGTCTATCGGCTCGCCCGTGTAGATATCCACGCCGTTTTGCAAAAAGTATAAAAACAGTTTTGTGTTGTTAAGTCTGCGCGGATCGTCAGACACTTCTTCGAAATGTTTCCTCACGTCGGGGGATTCCGCAAATTGCTCGGCAACAGCCGATCGGCTTTCGCCGTAGAGTTTTTCCCGCAGACTTTGCAAACGCGATTTCGCACGTTCTCTCTCTTGCCGACGTTCCTTTGCGGCATCGCGATCTCGCGCCACTTCGACGAATATCTTAGCAGGATCGCGACCCAACACGCCGCGCAACTCCTCGACTATGCTCATAGTCTGTCTGATTTGTTTTTTTACGGAGGGCGAACAATACAAATTGTCGATGGCTTCCTCTATCGACGGCAAATCGTCCTGCCGCCGCTCGAAGTACTCGCGGAAACCGTATTTATTGTACACCTGCATAAAGTTATCCGTCGTTTTGCGCATAGCGTCTATTACGGATATGCTGTTTGTTTCGCCCGTGAAAGGATCGACTCCGACGCGTTTGGTCAAAAACTCGGCGCTGCATCTGCCCCAGCCTTTGCAAGTGAGACCGACAATGCTCTTTATCTGCGCTTCCGAAAGGAACGGATATTCGGAGGCAAGCCGCTTGCGCAATCTGCTCTTTTCCGTACCGGCGATCGTGCAGTCGAATATTATCTTTTCTATATCACGGTAATGTTTCTCCACCTCGCTGTCGCTTCCGAGAATTTTTACAAACTGATAGTACATTCGTCTGTGAGCCGACGCGCCCTCGTCGAAACCCGTCAACAGCACGTCGTCGCTCTGCTCTATCAGATTGTTTTCCGTAAGCCATTGCCGCAGAAAACGCCCCGTCAGTTTGCTTGCGCCCGTCATTGCGAAATACTTTGACAGTTCGGCTTTGTTTTTGGCGGAAAGCGGTTCGTTGTTGATTTTTACCGAACTGACGGTATTGAGAAACACGTACTCTTCGTAAAGCAAACTGCATTTCGGAAGCACCTTTTCACCGGGAACGTATGGGCAAAAATTCGTCATTCTTTCGATAAACCGCCGTTCGCTCTCGTCGTAATCTATTTTCTGCGCGAAATTCCACGGGAAAAGTTTTCCTTCTTCGCGGCGAACAGCCCAATATCTGCCGCTGTGGTTGTTGGTAGGTCCGACAAAATAGGGCACGCGAAACACAAGCAACTGACGTATCTTTTCGGCGACGGTAACGCCGTTTTCCGTTTCGTTCAAGAAAGCAAACGTCGGATATTGCTTTACGTGATCCAAAATTGCGGTAAGTTCCTTTTCGTTTACTTGGTAAGGCAGCGTGGCGTTGTTTTTACCCACTTGTTTGGGCATAAACGTACCGTTGTCTATATCCGCGAGAATGGCGTTTAACGTCTCGTCGTCAACGTTCTGCGACAGCGGTTTCAATATTTTGTAAATAAATTTGCAGAAATCTTCGTTGGTACACTTTTTCTTGTATTCGAATCGCTCGCCGTTTTTGCCGAATTTTCTTTTGCCGCAGTAAGCCGTGTAGTTGCATTCGCCGTTTTTCGGTTGTTTGAATATTTCGTCGTAGACGTCATCGTCGCAATATTTACGCACAACCTCTTTGAGAGCGGCAAGGTCGCTACGATGTTTTTCGTATTTGGCTATCATCGCTTCCGAAACAAACGAGTACTCGCCCAAAAGTTGTTTGAAACGAACGTAATCGTAGAGCAACTTTGCATTCTCCACCAAAACGTAATCTTCCTGCAACAATTCGCGCGCGTTTATTTCCGCCGCGTTCCAATCGGTGTCGAACGTGATGCTTTCATCTACGTCAGTTTTGTCGTGGCAGGGCAAATCTTTAACCTTGACCGTTCCGCCCGCAACAAGTCTCAGCAGGGCGCACAATTGTTTGTTTCCTTCCACGCCGAAACATTCGGCATATTTCTTTGCGCGGACGGTTTTGTTGCATTTCAAATTGGATATCTCGTCAAATTCCGCCTGTCTCATCGGCAGTTGTCCGCAGTCGAGATCCTGTAAATAGGCGTTTATCGCAGTGAGCGGCTGAGACATATCTTTTACCGCTTCCAATCCGCCCTCGATAAGAAAGTGACCGCGGTTTTTGATGATGTGATGAAGCGCGAGATAAACCAACCGCACGTCGGGATCGTCCTCGTGCATCATCGCATAGCGCAAGTGATAGACGGTTTTGTACTTTTTGTGAAAATCGCGATCGTTGAAATTCTCGTCGCGGAACAGCGAGAATTTCGTATTTTCCCGCTTGTCCTCCTCATACAGATTGCTATCCGCCAAACGAGCGAAGAAATCGGGGTCTACCGCGTTTATCGCGGGAGCGAATATCTCTTGCAACAACTCGATACGAAACTTGCGACGGGACAGTCTGCGGCGCGTTTCGCGGAACAAACGCCTTGCGGCGGCAGTCTGCGCCGTTTCAAACAGCCTCACGCCCCACAGATTTTTTGCGTTGACGCGAAGTAATTTGTAATCGCGATCGGTAACCGCCCATCCAACGGAATCCGTGCCTATGTCCAAACCGATGTAGTATTCTTTTGATTTTTTCGAAAAATTTTTGCTCACGTGTATTGACTCCTTAAAAAATTTGTGTTAAAGTATACTTACCTATTTGAATTACACCTGTTCAAATAAAGATTGATCCAAACCGTTGCCTAGGCAACACACTGTTATCAGTGACTTGGCGAACCCGCGTCGGGTTCGTTTTTGTTTATATTATCATACGAATATCGTAAAGTCAATAATAAATTTCAGAAGAATGCAACGATTGCCGCTCTATCACCGCAAAGTAATGTTATTGATTCTGTACGAAATTACATAATATTCAGCAAACGGGTAGTTACGCAATAAGTTTTGTCATTTCTTGAATGAGTACTTGACATACATCTCTCCACAAATTAAAATAGAATTGCCATTTCGCCTAGAATAAGGCAGTCACAGTAAGATTACGTGTGAACGGGAGCAGGACGCAGGCTTGAAAGACGTAGACGCTCCGAAACGCCTTGGACAAGCGTCCGAGGTGTTTTTTTTGAAACCTGACCCTTGCGTTCCTTTGCATTGTCCGCAAGGACGATTTGTCGTGTATTTGTTTTGGAACTATCGGTAATTACACAATTCTCAAACAATTGATTTATATCTCGGAAATAAAGTCGGTTTCGGACTTATTTGAAATAAAACGTTTTCAAACTGTTGCCGCAAAGGAAAAAGCGGCGAAGCGTGCTGTTGCCGTAATACTGCCCTTTACGAAATGTCAGACTTTCGTAGAGACGGTGGGCTTAGGACCGTTGAACGAATAATAACTGCACTTTATGCCCGCGTTGTAAATATAGCGTTTTTTGTCGGCGCGTCGCCCGAAAAGCCGTTCGAAATCGAGCAACGGGGTGAGAAAATAGAAATTCCACTTGTCGAGAGAACGATACAGTTTGCCCATATCGCAAGCGACGGCGCGCGCTTCATCCTCGTCGCCGAGACGCACTCCGTAGGGAGGATTGCTTACGTTTACTCCGTAACTTGCGCCGCTTGTAAACTTTGCGGCGGGTTGCAATACAAACTTTACGTATTCGTCCACACCCGCCTGTGCGGCGTGAACACGCGCTATATCCAAAGCGCGTTGACTTACGTCGCCGCCGATGATTTCCAATTTGCGTCGGACGCGTACGTCCTGCGCTTCCTGTTGGGCAATCGAACGCACTCCGCTTGCCGCGCTCCACTGTTCGTAATCGAAACGGCGGTTCGCTCCCACGGCAACGTTGAGCGCTTTCAATGCCGCCTCTATCGGCAACGTTCCGCTTCCGCAAAACAGGTCGGTAAACGTTTTGTCGGGATTCCACACCGTCAAATCAATAAGCGCCGCGGCGACGGTTTCTTTTACGGGAGCGTCGTAGGGAATGGTACGATACCCGCGCTTGTGCAGTCCGACGCCGGTAGTGTCCAGATTTACGGACACAACGTCGTCGGTAATGTCCAACTCTACGCGGTAGTCCGCGCCCGTTTCCTGCCAGAATCCGTTGCCGACGAGAGTTTTTACTATGGCTTTTTTACCGATAGACTGTATGGAGTGATGCGCAAACAATTTGCTGTTTACGCTTTTCGTAACCACGGTCACCCTGCCGTCCTTGTCGATGATGTCGCGCCAAGGGACAGCCGCCACGCCCTCGAACAGCGCGTCGAAATCCGTCGCCTCAAATCGGGCAAGTTGCACCAAAACGCGCTCGCCGCTGCGAAGAAACATATTGAGACGCGCAACGTCCAACCAATTGCAACCGTCAACGGCAACGCGCCCGTTTACTGCGCGCGCGTCGAGGTAGCCGAGACGCGCCAATTGTCTTTTTACCACCGCTTCTATGCCCGCGGCGGTGGGGATCAGTAATTTCATACAACTATTTTACCATATATCCGCGCGTTTGCAACCGTTGAATATGGTCGCCCCAAAAAATTCGGTTGCAATTGCCGAAAATGCTCAAAAAAAAGACGGGCTATCCCGTCTTGTGCGCGCTTATTTCAAAACGACTTGAATTTATTTGTAAGTTTTGCGCACCACCTTGACTGCCGCAATCAGACAGCCGCGCAGCAACAAGTCGTAAAAAGGCACTGCCAACTGTGCCGCGGCGACGATAAGCCAGAATATCCACTGTTTGGAATACAGGCTTTCAAACACGGCGGGCGTTACAAGCCAAGTAAACAGAAAAGTCAATGCCAATCCCGCTTCCGCCAGCAGATAGTAAATTACCCATTTGACAACGGGGTGAACGCGCGGCTTGCCTTTCATCTGCACGTGCACCACCTTGGCGTCGCTTTCTCCGCCGAACGGGTCTTCCAAAGTTTCGGTGTTTTCCACGCGGGCGGTCAACTTGACGGACTCGCACCACACCTTTACAATGGCAAAGGGTATGCAAAACAACGCTATCGGCGCAACTGCCGTTATCTGTCCGATAAACACTCCGCACAGAGCGCCCACCGTAAGCGTTACGGCGTACACCAACAGAGAATAGCCGAGATTTCTGCCGTTGACGAGCATAGGCACAACCGTTGCGACGGCAGCCATCACTCCGAAAATAAGCGCGACATAGGGCACAAGGCTTGTAAGCAACAAAGCCACGCAGGCGATTGCGCCGCATACTCCGCACAAGGCGATGATACGGGCAGAGCCTTTCATCAGCAGCCGCCGCCTCCCATACATTGACAGCAATTGCAGCACATATTGCAAAGCAAACAGTCGGTACAACTGCTGCCCGTGCAAGTGCCGTTACCCGCGCCCACGCGCGGACCGTCGTCTATCGGGCGCGAAGTTGTACGCAGTTGGTCGGGACTTATCGTGTGAGAAGCCAATATTTTGGTGAGTTTTTCCAGACTTTGCTTGTAGCGTTCGTTGTCGGGTTCCATTTCGCAGGCAAGTTCCAACTGGCGTTTACTTTCCAGAAACCAATTGCGCTTGTAATACAATATGGATTGAATGTAGTGCCATTCGGCGTCGCGGGTGACGCGTCCGTCCAACTTTGTTTGCGCGTCGTCCAACTTGCCGTCGGAGATGAGTTGCTGTATCTCGGTGTAGTCCTCGTCCTCGCGCGTGTTTTCCGCCTGTTTTTGCTCGCGTCGTTCCAACATTATGTCGCGATATGCCACTTCCAACTGTTGAAGTTTTTCCGAAGCCTCTTCGCCCGCTTCGCCCACTGCAAAACGGTCCTTTTGATACTGCTCTTTAAGTTCGTTGTAACGGGCGTCGATCTCCTCCTGTGTGGCGGTTTCCGACACGCCCAAAATTTCGTAAGCGTTGTAGATCATTGTTTCTCCGATTTTACGTTCCTTGATTTGCCTGTCGGCGACGCGCAAGCGATCGCCGCAATTGTTTCACCCGTCACGCGCCGACGGCTGCGTTTCGTGACTGCCTCCCGCCGCCGTTTCGCAGTAGCGCGAAAGTATCTGTTTTGTTTTGTCCCTTATACTATCGTACAAAACGTTGTCCAAAATACATTTGTATTTATCGAGATCGAGATCGTTGTATGCCATTGCCACGCTGTTAAGCACCGCATAGAGCAAAAATTTCAATTCGTCCGATTTTGACGCAAGTTGCGCCGCGCTTACGCCGTAACAGGCAAGAAACGGATTGTAGTTGTTTTTCCTCTCGTCCTGCGGCGCGTCGTCCAGCGCGTCGATGAGGTATATCCACTTGCCCAGATTGTAGCACAACGTTTTCAAACGGCTGTTCGCGCCGTCTCCCAAGACGCTTGCGGCAAATTCCTCCGACAGCATAGCGAACGAGTGCGCCACCCTGTCCACGCCGCGAACGTCGGACCTTTCCATCTCTCGCAATTCGCGATAGCGGCGCGAAATTGTTTCGTCCAAATCGGGCATAAGCGCGCGCGCCTTTCGATAGGCTTTTTTGAGAGAACGAAGCGCAACTTTCTTTGAAATGCCGCCGCCGTCCACTGCGTCGTCGAAGAGATTCCAATAGGTAAGCAGTACGTTCGCTACCGACATTTTGTCGATAAGTTCCGTTTGTTTGAGTACGGAGCGCTTTTTGAACGGCGAACTGAAACATCTTCGCTGTTCCACGTCTACGTCCGCGCCCGCTACCGAATGAAACAGCACGCTGAAAAAGTTAACGTCGTTGCTGATAAACATTCTCGGCAGCGAACCGAACTGCCTCTTGGTGGAAAAGCACATTCCGCACATAAACGTTTGCCAAACGCCCTGCTTATCCTCGGATAACTTTGCCTTTTCTATGTTCAAATATCCAAACATCAGCGTATTTTGGGGACTAAACCCACCTTTCGGTATACTTTGGACAGCGTTCTTTGCGCTATGGCGCTTGCTCTTTCCGCGCCCTCTTTGAGAACCCTTTCGAGATAGCCCTTGTCGGCAAGCAGTCGCTTTTGCTCCGCCTGTATGGGCTGCAACACCGATACCACGGCGTCCGCCACCGCCTCTTTGAACACGCCGTATCCCTTGCCTTCGAACTGTTTTTCCGCGTCGGCAACGCTTACGCCGCTGCAAAGCGAGTAAACGTTCAGCAGGTTGCTTATGCCCGGCTTTGCCGCGTCGTGACGAACACAATGCGCGTCCGTGTCGCTATCAGTGACGGCTCGGCGCAATTTGCGCCTTACCGCGTCGGGATCGTCGGTGAGGGAAATTACCGCGTTGTCGTCGGGGTCGCTTTTGGACATCTTCGCCGTGGGCTCTTGCAAACTTTTGATACTGCTTCCCGTCTTGGAAAGCATACACTGCGGCACGACGAACGTGTCGCTGTAACGCGAGTTGAACCGCACCGCGATGTCGCGCGCAAGTTCCACGTGTTGGACCTGGTCCTTGCCTACGGGAATGTATTCCGCCTGATACAGCAATATGTCGCTCGCCATAAGCACGGGGTAATTCATTAACCCCATATTTATGTTGTCCGCGTGGCGGCGCGCTTTGTCTTTGAACTGCGTCATACGGTTGAGTTCTCCGACGTAGGCTACGGTGTCGAGTATCCAAGCAAGTTCCGCGTGTTCGTGTACGTGAGACTGGATAAACAAGATACTCTGCGATGGGTCGATACCGCAGGCAATGTACAAAGCGGTGAGGTCGAGGGTGTTTTTGCGAAGTTCCGCGGGAACTTGACGAACGGTAAGCGAATGCAAGTCCACCACGCAAAACAGACAGTCGAAACTCTCCTGCAACGGAGTCCAATTGCGTATAGCCCCAAGATAGTTGCCCAACGTCACCTTGCCGGTAGGCTGTACCCCGGAAAAGACTCTTTTTTTCGTCTCGTCTGCCATTTTGCACCTCTATCCCATTATAATGTATAATTCAGTATATCACTGTCGTAAACGTTTGTCAAGAAACGCCCGCCCGCGTATAACGGAAATTGCAAAACAAAGCAAATTTTTTGCTCTTTCGACCGACTGCCGCAATTATATCTGGTGCAAAATCGTTGACATTTCGTTGCGAGCGCGGTATAATATGTTCGCAATTTGAATATGCGCCCTCAACCGAGCAACGAAGTTGCGAACACCACAAATTGAATATGCGCCATTAGCTCAATTGGATAGAGCGTTGGTCTACGGAACCAAAGGTTAGGGATTCGAGCTCCTTATGGCGCGCCAGCGAAGGCGACCTTGCAAAAGCAGGGTCGCTTTTTCGCAACTGCGCGCCATAAGGAGACACTGAAATATATGACGGGATTGACGCTTCGCGTAGCAATCCCTGGTGACGCTGCGCTTCGCTTGCGTCAACGAACACCTTTGCGCGCCACAAAAGGCACCTTGCTTGTCAAGGTGCTTTTTCGCGTAATATGCGCCCTCAACCGAGCGAAACGCAGTGAAGCGAACGTCACGAGCCGAAGGCGAGTATTAGTTCAATTGGATAGAGCGTTGGTCTACGGAACCAAAGGTTAGGGAGAGCAGTCGCTTACGCTTCCCTTGGTGGCAAGCCACCGCGCGCTCTTATGCCGCGCCACTGTTGCGAGACCGAAAAAATTTCGGTCTCGTTTTTGTTTCGCGCCATAAGGAGACACTGAAATATATGACGGGATTGACGCTTCGCGTAACAATCCCTGGTGACGCTGCGCTTCGCTTGCGTCAACGAGCACCTTTGCGCGCCAACGAAGGCGACCTTGCAAAAGCGGGGTCGCCTTTTCGCAACTGTACGCTACAAAAATTATATTCCAAAATGCTTACTTGTTACGAATGAATGGTGACGCAATTGGCTTCGCAACGATCGCTATTTCGTCGCGCTTACGCGCCAATTGCGGATTTGCTTTTACTTCAAAAAAAATTGCGCGGGAACAGTCGGTAGAAAACCGAATTTTGTATCGGAATCCCCCTTTGGACGAGACAAGAAAACAGCGAGGAACACGTTCCCCGCTGTTTACCATACATTTTTGTAAAACCTGTCGGGTTTAACGGTTTATATAATTTTTCAGATAAGTTCCCGTAACGCCGGCGGGGTTGTTGCATATCTCGTTCGGCGTTCCCACCGCTACTACTTGTCCGCCGAACGTTCCGCCGCCCGGTCCCATATCGATTATGTAATCGGCATTTTGAATGACGTCGAGGTCGTGTTCTATGACAACAACGGTTGCGCCGTTTTTGAGTAACCTTTGGAATACATTCAGCAGCACTTTTACATCCAACGGATGCAAGCCTATTGTCGGTTCGTCAAATACGAAAACGGTATCGGACTGTCCTTTTCCCATTTCGCTTGCGAGTTTGAGCCTTTGCGCCTCGCCGCCCGAAAGAGATGGCGTTTCTTCGCCGAGAGTCAGGTAGCCCAACCCCAACTCGTGCAAAACGTTGATTTTGCGGGCGACAAGCGGAAGATCCGAACACGCTTCGAGGGCTTCGTCTATGCTCATATCCATAAGTTGGGGGAGAGAATACGCCGCGCCGTTCTTTGATACGCGCTTTACAAGGGTCGCTTCCCGTCCGTAACGCGAACCGCCGCAGTCGGGACACGGTATGTCCACATCGGGCAAAAATTGCACGTCGAGGCTTATCGTACCCGTTCCGTCGCAGGTCGGGCAGCGGAGTTTCCCTGTATTATAGGAAAAATCGCCGTCTTTGTAGTTGCGCTCTTTTGCGTCGGGCGTTTTGGCATAGACCTTGCGCAGTTCGTCGTGAATGTCGGCATAAGTTGCCACCGTCGAACGCACGTTGATACCGATCGGCGCGGAATCTATCAATTTCACCTGTTCGATTCCGTCGGCTGAAATATCTTTGACGTGTGCGGGCAATTTTTCTCCCTTGATTTTTGCTTCGAGCGCGGGTATCAGACTTTCGAGAACAAGCGTTGTCTTTCCCGAACCGGATACGCCCGTAACAACAGTCAACCGTCCTTTCGGAAAATCGACGTTGAGCGGTTTTACCGTGTGTATTTCCGACGTAGAAAGACGTATTTTCCCGAGAGAAAACATTTCGTTACCCGACAATTTTTCCCCTATCCGTATTTTCTCTTTGCCCGTCAGAAAGCCGCCTATTCGTGAGGCGGGATTTTTTTCAACTTCTTCGAGCGTTCCCTCGGCTATAATTCTTCCGCCGCCCGCGCCCGCCTCCGGACCGAGTTCTATGAGATGATCCGCGCTTTGAAGGACGTTTGTGTCGTGATCAACAAGAACGACCGAATTTCCGTCGGCAATCAGATCGTGCATAACGCCCGTCAGTCCCTCGATATTGGACGGGTGCAATCCGATGGACGGCTCGTCGAGGACATAAAGAACGCCTGTCGTGCGGTTGCGCACGGCGCGGGCAAGTTGCATTCTCTGCCTCTCTCCCGTGGAAAGCGTGGAAGCCGAGCGGTCCAACGTGAGATAGGAAAGCCCCAAGTCCATAAGCCGCTTTGAGGCGTCATTGAAAGACTCGCAGATACTCTCCGCCATAGGACGCATTTCTTCGGGAAGCGAGGAGGGAACTTTTTTTACCCATTCGATCAAGTCGGCAAGGTTCATCGTGCAAACTTCCGCAAGGGATAGCCCTAAAAGTTTGGGCGCGCGGGCGGACTCGGAAAGTCTTGTCCCGCCGCAGTCGGGGCAAATATCCGTCCGCAAAAATTTCTCGACGCGTTTCATTCCTTTCTCGTCTTTGACCTTGGACAGAGCGTTTTCCACCGTGTAAGTGGCATTGAAATAGGTGAAATCCATATCGCCCATTGCGCCGCTCGTTTTGTTTTGATAGATAATATTCTTTTTTACTGCTGGTCCGTGAAATACGATGTCGCGCTCCCGCTCGGTCAAGTCCTTGAAGGGAACGTCCGTTCTGACTCCCATAGCCCTTGCGATATCTTTCATAAGCGACCACATCAGCGTTTGCCACGGCGCGACTGCACCCTCGTCGATAGAAAGCGTTTCATCGGGGACAAGCGTGGATTCGTCCACGATACGGACGACGCCCGTCCCGTCGCAACGTTTGCAAGCGCCTTGACTGTTGAAAGCCAATTCTTCCGCGCTCGGCGCAAAAAAACGTTCTCCGCAAACGGGACAAACAAGTTCCAAGCCCGCCGCAACATTCAGCGACGGGGGAACGTAATGTCCGTTCGGACAACGGTGCGAAGCAAGGCGGGAAAACATCAATCTCAAACTGTTCAAAAGTTCCGTGCCTGTGCCGAACGTGCTACGTATCCCGGGGACGCTCGGTCGTTGACGAAGCGCGAGCGCCGCAGGAACATACAGCACCTCGTCCACCTGCGCTTTTTCCGCCTGCGTCATACGCCTGCGCGTGTATGTCGACAAGGATTCGAGATACCTGCGCGAGCCCTCCGCATAGAGGATACCGAGCGCAAGCGAGGACTTTCCCGAACCCGAAACGCCCGCAATGCCGACGATTTCGTTTAGCGGAATATCGACATCGATGTTTTTAAGATTGTGGACTCTGCCGCCGCGAATTTTTATTTTGTCAGGCGATTTTTTCATAGTGTTCAATTCTCCAATATCCATTTAATACCTTGCGCCCTACGCAAATACGCGTTCTTGAAGTTATTGCCTTTATTTGAATATATCGTATCAAATCCGTTGCTCTTCCAACCGAAACAAACGTGCCTTTCATCTCATTTCCAAAAGAACAACATATTGTCAAAATTATACCAAAAAACCAACGGCAAATCAAGTCCGAACGCGGCAAAAATCAAAATAACGCTTTATTGTCTGCGGCAAGCGGGCACGTTTCTTTGACTCAACGGCGCAGTCGCTAAAAATCCCACCCCATTGGCAGTTTATTTCCTCCAAAGCCCAACGGCAAACGGGTAATAATGCTTTTGACATTGCAAATAAAATTTAATAATTGCGATGATGAAATTTGTTTTACTTTGCCGAAAATTGCGATATTACGATTTCGGCGCACTATCGCTTCTCAGACGCGCAAAAAGTACCTCCGAATCGTTTGTTGCGAATGAATAGTTTGCGTTTACTTTTTATTATAAAAATTGCGAAAAACAGGCTGCCGATGGAAATACCGCGGACAGCCTGTTTATTTATTTTTTTCACATATTACGTTCCCAAAAGGCGACGGCGCGATTTATCCAACCTTCGGCGATCGTGCCTTGTCCCAAGCCGAAGCCGTGCGGAAGTCCTTGAAACACTTCTATCTGCGCGTCCGTCCCCGCAGCCCTTATCGCGTCGATCCTGTTTTGCATAGTACGGTAGTTTGCAATGCCGTCGCTCGTGCCCACACAAGAGTATGTCGGGGGATCGTTTCCCACGTCCGAATACCCCGTGTATTGTATTACGCAGGTTGCGGGCTTGGGCAGATCTTCGCCGCCGTAAGCCGCCGCGCCGCGAGAGCCGAGTCGTGCCGCCATTCTTCCGCCTGCACTGCCGCCCCAAAGGGAATAGCCGTTTGTATCGACGCCGAGTTCTTCCGCGTGGTCGAAGATGAACGTCAGCGCACGAGCCAAATCCTCGCAGGCGGTCTGCTCGCCCGGGCGATAGATAATTGCAAAAGCATTGTATCCGAGTTTGGAAAGTTCAAGCGCGTGAGGAAAACTGTCGTGCATCGCGCCGACATACGCCCAACCGCCGCCCGCGCAGGTGACGGCGAATTTCGCGCCGGTGTTTCCGCGAAAAAAGAATAAGCCTGTGTTGTTTTTTGCGGGATCTGCCGCCTTCTCCGCGTCAGAATATATATCGTAGAAAATTTGATTGCCCGCCGCCACTTGCGATTTGAGGTAATTGCATATCTCCACCGTTTTGTCGGCGTTGATATAGTTATACCAAGTGAGGCGCAAGTTTCCGAGCGTATCGCCGCTCATATATCCGCTGTTTACGGGGAAAATCAGCCGTCCGTACCCGTCGAAGAGGGGATCGTTTACGACGTCGGAAATATATGTATCTGCCGTGTACGGCTCTGCCGCTTTGGGAAAGAACAGCGGCAGCGCGTTATAAAGGTACTCCTGTACGGCGTTGAAGTCGTGATATCCGCCGTCCTTTTGGTAGAAAACATAATGCTGCGGTGTGAAAATATCCCGCGAAAGCATTTCTTCCGACATATCGACGCTTTGACTCTTTACGGCGTCCTGCGTTCCGACGGCGTGATAAATGAAGTAGCCGCGCTCGTCCAAATCGTTGTCTTTTACAAGTTGTTCTATGAAGTCTACGTTGTTTTTTATTTGAAAATCACCGTAAGTGCCGTAGTACCAGCACGAGCCGCTCATCGGGAGAAAGTAGCGAATATAGTCGTAGTCATAGCAAAATTGCAGCCAAGTGGTAACTGCGCCGAGCGAAAATCCGCCGAACGCGCGGTGGTCGCGGGAGGCCTTCAAATCTTCCTGCGAGGTGGACGCCGCAAAGGTGCGGTATTGCCCCTCCACTGCGGGCATCAGATTCTCCTCGAAGTCGCGGTGAAACTCCCGAAATTCTCTTATAGAAGCGGAAAAATCGGTGCTGCTGTTTTCGTTGTAGAACGTAGCCGAAACGATAATTATAGGTTCGATGTCGCCATTTTCGATGAGATGGTCAAACATATTTTTCGTCGAGGTAAAATCGAAGTATTCTCCTGCACGACCGCCCCAACCGTGCATAAGATAGAGAATATTGTAGCGAGTGTTCGCATTCCCGTTGTAACCGTAAGGCGTGTAGACATAGGCGGTTTTTGTTATATTGCCGCCGCCGCGCACATAGTCCTTCGAGGCATAGTCCAGCCGCGTTACCGTTCCCTGTTCGCTTGCCGAAGTTTTGTAGTCGTTCGGGACGAGCGTTGTCCACCCCGTTTGCGGGATATTGATTTCATTGCCGTTCATAGTTGTGCCCTGTCCGTTTTGTCCGTCATCGGTGTTCGCGTTGTTTGGAGAACAACCCGCAAACAGCACGAGAGAGAGGAGAATCACCAATGCCGTAAGTATAATTTTTTTCATAATTTACTCCTTGTTTTGCCCGAACAGCCAACCCATCAACTCGCCGTCGTAGGCAAAATATCCTCCTCCGCCGTGTTGATTTGAAATCCCGTATTCGGAGAAATAGTCCGCTTCTTTGACGTCCAAAACGACGAGTTTTGCGATTTCCTCGTCTTTGAGCCCTTGTTCCCTGTATATGGAAACGAGCTGTTCATAGGAAGAAATCAACCGCACCGAGCCGTAATATTCGTCATTCCGCCCGATCGCCATATAGACGGGCGTTTTCGCTTGTGCCAAAACATTCAAATCGCCGTCCCATTGTGCGCTGCAATGCAGATACGCCGTAAAGAGTTCGGGAGCGAGCCCCATTACCTGCGACATCGTTTCTCCGCCGCCCGAATAGCCGTTTGCATACACTTTTGTTTGATCGATATTGTATGCCGAGAGAAAGTAGCGGACGAGCGCGACCGTCTGCCGTGCGGAAGTCATTCCCCAATCGGAGAGTTGGGGCGCGACGATGATCATTTTGTCGTTGTACCTTTGCGCCTCGAAGCCGAACGCTTCTGCACGAAGATTGACACCGACGCCCTGAAAATACAGTCCCTCATAGCCGGGGAGCGTAAAGTAGAGCGCATAGGGCTCGCTTCCCGTGTAACTTTCGGGAATGTAGACGTTGAAGTGAATTTCGCCGTCCGACGGAAAATGATAGACGTTATCGAGGAGAAATCCGCGATAACTTTCCGTTCCGTAGGTCACGAGGTCGTCCCCTTCGGGGGTCGTGGGCGTTATATCGTCCGAGGGTACGCGCTCCGTTTGCGGGGGTACGCCGTTTTGGGGGTCGTTCGCATTGGAACAGCCCGCAAGAAGAAGCGTTACCGCAAGGCACAAAAGAATAAGAAACTTAAACT
This sequence comes from uncultured Clostridia bacterium, assembly GCA_947628135.1. Taxonomy (GTDB): domain Bacteria; phylum Bacillota; class Clostridia; order Christensenellales; family CAG-314; genus Fimimonas. The sequence goes on along the minus strand of CANQYT010000008.1, from coordinate 7,578 downwards.
TACGCATCGCCAGAGCAATTGACCGTAGGATCGGCGGTGCCGTCATTCCAATAGAAACCCTTTTCTACCGCTTCCCATTGCGCTCTCGTGCCGAGGAAGATAATTTCCGAAAGATCGGCGCAGTCCTCGAAGGCGTACTTCCCGATCTTCGTGACGGTGGCGGGAATGGTGATCGAAGAAATGATTGCGTCGCGGAAAGCGGCTTCTCCGATTTCGGTAACGTCACTTGGAATTTCGGAAGCGTTGACGCCGCGCACAAGTATTTTCGCGCTGCCCGCTCCGTGTTCTCCGCCGATGTAGACAAGATGTCCGCCCAGGCTCGCAAAAGCGGTATTCCCAGAGGCGACTGTAAAGCCATCGAGTGCACCGCAGTTGTTGAACACCGCCCCGAAACTTTCGATATAATCGGAATCCGTGACGGTATAATGGGGAGTATTAGCATCATATCCGAGAGAGACGCACCCAGCGGGCAGGTAAAAACTCTTTAAGGCGGAACAGCCCGAAAAAGCGTTGCTTCCGATCTTTTCGAGCGCGCTGTCCTCACCAATATGTACCTCTTCGAGGTAGTGTTGATTGTTGAAGGCGTTTTGCCCAATCTCGGTAACACTATCGGGAATGATCACGGAAGTAATGGACGAGGGGTGTCGCGAATACGCAAATGCGCGTTCGGCGATTCCTATGACGGGGCTGCCGCTGTATTCGGCGGGAATGACAATGCTTTCCGCCTGCCCTGCGTCTCCCGTGACAATGTAGCCGTCGCCGCTCCTCTCATATTGAAGGGTTGCCGTGGGCTCGGGCGGCACTACGATTGCCTCCCAATGCGCATAGAGCGTAATATCTTCGTTCACGCGGTCGGTTGCGAAGTTCCACAATGCGGCGTCCTCGTCTGCGGACTTGTACCAACCGTTGAAGTTGAAGTTGTCTTTTGCGGGCGATACGGGCGCTCGCGCCGGGTTACCCGCAAGAATCTCTTGGCTTTCGACAGCGCTTCCGCCTTGGCTATCGAACGTCACGGTGTAATATACGGTATCGTCGTCGCTACCGCCGCCCGCGTTATTCTCGCCGCAAGCGGCAAAACCGATACATAGACAGAGGGAAAGCAATACCGCTGTAATGGTAGATATAAATTTTTTCATAAGGGTTATTCTCCTGATTTTTTTATAAAACGTTCTGTGGGGAATTTATGGGAATCATTCGAGAACGATCCATTCCTCGACGTCGCTTTTCGACGCGGACGAGGAAAATCTTTTGCCATCTTTCCAATCGCCCGTTCCCGCCATTTGTGCAAGAAGCTTGCCGCTTTTACCGAGCCCCGAACTTGACGACGTGCAGAACGGGATCACTGTCTTTCCCGTAAAATCATTGTCTTTGACGAAATTATCTACCACCCACGAGGCCTCTTGCCACCAGATGGGATAGCCGATAAATACCGTTTCGTAACTGTCCCAATTTTCCACTTGCGTTGTGGTAAGTTCTACGTTACGGTTGGGATCGTTATGCTCTTTCACGACGCGGCTGTTGCTGTCCGTCCACCTCAAATCGGCGGAAGTATAAGGTACAACGGGTTCGATCTCGAATGTTGTTCCGCCTGTAATCTCCGCAATATAGTTTGCGATCTTCTCCGTATTGCCGCTTGCCGAAAAGTAGACGACAAGTACATCGCCCGACGGCGTTACCGTGCTGTCCCCGCCGCAAGCGGCAAGTCCGACGCACAAGCACAGAGAAAGCAAAACCGTCGCCAATATTGTTAGGATTTTTTTCATAACATCCTCCTGAAATTTTATCGCATTTTAAGACTGTTTTTCGAAGTCGATCTTGCCGAGAGGGAACATTATTCTCTGCAAAACCTTCGGCACCTTGAAGAACCTCTTATTTTTGTCGAGAGCGCGCATCAACTTCATATCGTCCTCGTCAAGTTCGAAGTCGAAAATATCTGCATTTTCTTTGATATGCAAAGGATTTTTCGAGCCCGGAATCACAACGAACCCCTCCTGCACGTGCCATCTCAACAGGATCTGTACCGCCGTTTTTCCATACTTTTTGGCAAGATTTCTTACGGTTTCCTCGCCCAAGAGACCGCTGTTGCCGCTGCCGAGCGGATACCACGATTCCAACACAATGTTTTCCTTTTTCAGTAGTTCGCGAATGGCGGTCTGCTGATAGTACGGATGGCATTCGACCTGTATGATCGCAGGCTTTATGGTGCAATTTGCAAGCAGTTTTATAAGGTGCATTTCATCGAAGTTGGAGACGCCGAGCGTTTTGATCTTGCCCTCGCGTACGCCTTCCTCGAGCGCTTTCCACGCGCCGAGGACGTCGCCGTATTGTTGGTGCAAAAGCATAATGTCGACATAGTCGGTGTCGAGCCGTTTGAGCGTGGCGTCGATTTGCGCCTTTGCCTTTTGGTATTTGAACTCGGTCGGCCACAATTTTGTGGTCAAAATGAGTTCTTCGCGGGGGACGCCCGCTTTTTTGATGCCGCGCCCGACCGCTTTCTCGTTGAGATAGACGTTTGCCGTGTCGATGAGCCGATAACCCGCCTCTATTGCCGCGGAGACCGAGATCTCGCAATCTTCGGGACGGATACGGAAAGTGCCGATGCCGAGGCAAGGTATCTGCGTTCCATTGTTCAATGTCCGAAATTCCATAGTTCCTCCTTATGACGAAAAACCGAAGGCTGCCGAAATTCTATCAAAATGTACCGTTCCAATCGGGCGGGTCCGTGCCGAAAAAGCTCAAACTGTCGCTATATCCCATTCGGAATGAACGACCGCTGTCACCCATATCGAGAGCGCGGATGCGGTTCATTTCCTCCTCCGTGAGTTCAAAATCAAATACGTCGATATTCTCGGCAATGTGGTCGGGGTTTGTGGAGCCGGGGATGACCGAAAATCCTTCCTGAATGTGCCAACGGACAATGATCTGCACGACGCTCTTATTATGCGCTTCGGCAATATCGTCGAGAGTTGTATCTCCGAGAAGCGAGGGATCGGCGTGTTTTAAGGGATACCAACACTCCACTTGGATATTGTCACGCGCCGCAAGTTCCCGCGTTTCCTTTCTTTGAGCGAGAGGGTGGCACTCGATCTGCATAACCTGCGGTTTTATATCCTCGTCCATAATCGCTTCATACGCCTGCGGGCGGTTATCGAAATTGGAAATGCCGAGGGCGCGAATCTTGCCCTCACGGTAGGCTTTTTCCATTGCCCGCCATGCGCTTTCGATCGTTGAAATCGGACCTGCGGGATGATGGAGATACAGTAGGTCGATATATTCCACGCCGAGGCGGTCGAGCATAGCGTCGATTGCATTTTCGGCGTCTGCGTATTCGCTGGGCCACAGTTTATCGGTGATCCAAATTTCCTCGCGGGGGACGCCGCTATCCTCAATGCCCTTTGCAACGCCCTTCTCGTTCATATAGCCGTGCGCGTCGTCCAGATGACGGTAGCCCGCTTCGAGCGCCGCGGCAACTGCCGTGCGGGAAGTTGTGTTGAGCGGCGTCAAATCATTGCGGTTCTCCATAGATTGAATTTGCGTACCCAAGCCGAAACGAGGCATCTGAACGCCGTTATTCAAGGTGACGAGCGGAACGCCTTTTACCGAAGCGACCTTCGACGCACTCTGCGGCCCGCCGTCTTGCGCATCCGCGCCGGGGGCTTCCTCTGTCAAGGGAAAACTGATATCGAGGCTCGATCCGAAGTTGATATCGAGGCTCTCGACCCATTCTTCAACAGTATCCTGCGACGCGCCCGATGAAAACCGTTGTCCTTCAAGCCATTCGCCGCCGTTTGCCATTTCTTTGAGAATTTCGGCGCTTTCTCCAAGGTCCGAACTCGACGACGTGCAGAATGGAATTACCGTCTTGCCCGTGAAGTCGTTTGCCTCTACAAAGCCGTTTACAGGCCATGCCGCAATGCCCCACCAGATGGGATAACCGATGAAAACAGTTTTGTAATCATCCCAACCGTCGGGCGTTTCTTTTTCGAGTTCCACGACGCGCAGACTTTCATCCTCGTGTTCTCTCGAAACGCGGCTGTTGTCGTCCGTCCAATCCAAATCGTCGAAAGAATAAGGGTTTACAGGTGTGATCTCGAAGGTATCCGCGTTCGTCGCTTCCGCGATATACTGCGCGACCGTCTCCGTGTGATTTTGTGCCGAAAAGTAGACGACGAGCACATTTCCCGACGCGGTGCCGTTGGGAGTTGTTGTACCGGGATCGGGATTGCCGCCTTGCCCGCCGTCGCAGGCGGCAAGCACAATGCACAAACCAAGCGCAAGCGTCAAAAGAACAGATAAAATTTTTAAGCGCTTCATAACAAATCTCCCCCGAAAAAAGCATAGTGCCGCTACATAGCTTTTGAGCAGGTAACGGCGCGAAAACAGAGTTTATTTATCAAGAAACGCGCCGTGGATACCCATCGTACAGCCTTTTTCTTTATTTTCGCTTTTATTATACATTATATAATGCAGAGCGTAAAATACTTTTTTTTCAATCTGCTATAACCCTTGCGCATACTGTTGACATCAAATTGCGCCTATGTTATGATTTTCGTATGGAACTCAATCAACTGGAACAATTTGTTACGATAGTAAAATGCGGAACTCTTTCAAAAGCCGCAGAGCAACTTTTCATTTCACAACCGGCGCTATCCCGCTCTATGCAGAAATTCGAGCAGGAACTGCAAGTGAAGTTGTTTTCTCACGGGAAGAACAAAATAGAACTGAACGAAAACGGAAAATTCGCACTCTCCCTCTCGGAGGATATTTTGAAAAGCGCGAAAACTTTTGCCGAACAAGTACGGCAATTCGACAGAGTGAACAGAACGGTCGCCGTAGCATCTTGCGCGCCTGCACCGCTTTGGGAAATTCTGCCCTTTCTTTCTTCGCTTTACCCCGAAAAACGACTCACTTCGGAAGTCGCCGAAAACGATAAACTCTTTGAGAGATTAAAGGCGGGAACGTATCAAATCATCATTTCAACGGAAAAAGCCAACGATCCCGACATAGTTTCCGTCCTCGCGGGCAAGGAAACTCTCCTTTTGAACGTGCCGAAAATTCATCCACTTGCAAAAAAGAAGGATGGCGTCCGTTTTTCCGAAATCGAAAAATATTCCGTTCTTCTGTATGCCCATACGGGTGTGTGGGAGAATATCATTCGCGAACAAATGCCTGCCGTCCACATTATTTTACTGGAAAACAGAGACAGTTTCGAGGCGTTGAAACGGGAGAGTTCCCTTCTATCATTTTCGACGGAACTGTCTGCCCGTCATTACGGCGGTGGCGAAAACACTATCCAAATTCCCATTTTGGACGAAGCGGCGACGCTTACATTTTACTGCCATATTCTGAAAAAGAACAAGGCGGCATTACAAGAGTTTATAGAACGGTATCAATAAAAACAAAAAGGCGGTTTCTGTGCGAAGCCGCCTCTCTTATTTTACGCTAACTTATGCCGCGCCCTGTCCGCCGTCAACAGCGTAGATCGCTCCCGACACGTAACTTCCCATTTCGGAAGCGAGAAAGAGCGCAACGTTCGCCACTTCCGTGGGACTGCCGAATCTGCCGAAGGGAATGGTTGCGGCGATCCCTTCTTCGTGCTTTTTTGCGTCCTCGTCGGAAAGATTGGTAACGTTCCAGATGTCGGTACGTATCGCGCCGGGGGCAATCGCATTGACGCGCACACCATCCGCCGCAAGTTCGAGCGCCCAACAGCGTGTGAAATTTTCTACCGCAGCCTTCGCTCCGACGTACATAGAGAGATTGGGGGCGCGGTGAGTCGCTCCTACCGTCGAAAGATTGATGATGTTTCCTTTCGACTTTACGATGAGCGGCAAACATTGAATGGTCATATCCACGAGAGCGCGGACATCGAGATCAAATGCCTTGTCGTAGTCGGCAAGCGTCACTTCTTTGATGGGCTGTACGGGACACCAACCCGCATTGTTCACGAGAATGTCCAACCGCCCGAATTTTTCCTTAACATAGTTCACTACGTTTGCAACGTTGTCGGACTTTGTAATATCGCCGACGACGTAGGAAATTTTTTTGTCGCCCGCCGCCGTTTCTTTGAGAGGGGCTTCACGCCTTCCGACGATGACGACATACGCGCCTTCCTTTGCGTAAAGTTCGGCAATAGCCCTGCCGATTCCCGAGCCGCCGCCCGTAACGACTGCGACCTTGTCTTTCAAAAGATCCATTTTACCATCACTCCTGATCGTTGAAATCAATATCCAGCGACATATACGCTTTCTCGGCGTCTTCTATCGGCATATTGTAGTAGCGCGTGTTGCGGTCGAGCCCTGCGATTTCCGCCATTTCTTCCGCAGTCAGTTCAAAGTCAAAGAGGTCGATATTTTGCTCGATATGCGCCTTCGACTTCGCGCCGGGAATGACGATATTCCCCGCCTGAACGTGCCACCGCAAAATGATCTGCGCGTTGGACTTTCCGTATTTTTTCGCAAGACGGGAGAAAATTTCCTGCTCCATCAAACTCTTGTCGCCGTGTCCCAAAGGATACCAAGCCATAAGACCCATTCCGAATTTTTTGAGATATTCTTTGAGTTCGGTCTGCGGATAGTAGGGATGCGCCTCGACCTGCACGACCTGCGGAATGACAGTACAATTGTCAATGACGTTTTGAAGCCTGTCGAGGGGGAAGTTGGAGAGCCCAATTGCCTTGATAGTTCCCGCATTGTACGCCCGCTCCAACGCCTTGTAGCCCTCAATGTAGTTGCCTACTGGCTGGTGCAAAAAAAGCAAATCGATATAATCCGTGCCGAGCCTTGCGAGCGTGTCATCAATTGCCTTGTCGCCGTTTTCGTACTCGGTGGGCCACAGTTTAGTGACGAGGAAAACGTCCTCGCGCTTGACGCCGCTCCGTTTGATACCTCTGCCAACGCCGCGCTCGTTCATATACCCGTTTGCCGTGTCTATCATCGGATAGCCCGCTTTCAAAGCCTCATAGACGGAATTTTCCGCTTCCTCGGGAGAAAGCAGGAACGTTCCTATCCCGACCATAGGCATTTTTACCCCGTTGTTTAAGTCAAAGTATTTCATATTTTCCTCCAATCAAATATTTTTCTTTGCCCAAGCGGAAACTTTCGTTTCCGACTGTTCTGCTTCCGCGCCGTGGATCGAAAGCCCGGCGGCGATGACCGCGCCTTTGCAGACGCTTTTCAGTTGCCTTTCGCTCGACCCCATCCCGCTGCCCTCATTCGTGCAGAACGGAATGATTTTCTTGCCCGAAAAATCATAGCGTTCGAGAAACGTACACATACACATCGGCATATGTCCCCACCAATTCGGATAGCCGACAAAGATCGTATCATATTTTGAAATATCCTCGACATATCCCTTGATTTCGGGACGGGCATTTGCGCGAAGTTCCGCTTTCGCTTCCTCTATGCACTCGTAATAATCGGCGGAATAGGGTTTTACGGTGTCGACTTCAAACAAATCGCCGCCGACCGCCTTTCGTACAAACTCGGCAACGCGCTCGGTGTTGCCTTTTGAAAGATTTTTTATCGAGCCGTTCCAATAATTTTCGCCTTTTCTCGAATAATAAACAATCAAATTTGC
>CANQYT010000007.1 GCA_947628135.1 uncultured Clostridia bacterium | reverse complement strand
TTGCCTTTTGAAAGATTTTTTATCGAGCCGTTCCAATAATTTTCGCCTTTTCTCGAATAATAAACAATCAAATTTGCCATTTTGTCCTCACCAATTCTTTTTTTTCGGCAGCCGAATTATGCTTCGTCTTGCGTTCTTCGACCATTTTCACAAACCATTCCACCATGTTGGGATCTTGATGTGAAAAGAACGAACTTTGCTTTTTGTCCAGCGCGGCAATCGCTTTCATATCGTCTTCGGAAAGCGTAAAGTCGAACACGTCGAAGTTCTCCGCCATGCGCTCTTTATGAGTTGACTTCGGAATGACGACGATTCCGCGCTGTAAATGCCATTTGAGCATGACTTGCGCAGTCGTCTTTCCGTACTTTTCCCCGATTTTTTGCAAAGTAGGATCGGAGAATAGTCCGCCTCTGCCTTCGCCGAACGGCGCCCACGCCTCGTGGACGACGCCGTATTTCTTCATCCATTCGTTCGCTTCGCGCTGCTGATTGTAGGGGCGCGTTTCCACTTGATTGACCATAGGACGAATACGCGAAAAGGATGCAATATCCACAAGGCGGTCGGGGTAGAAATTGGAAACGCCTATCGCCTTCAAAACGCCCTTTTCGTATAGATCTTCGAGCGCCCGCCATGCGCCGTAGTAATCCGAAAAAGGCTGATGTAACAGCATGAGATCGATATAATCCGTTTGCAGTTTTTTCAATGAGTTCTCAACCGATTTTCTACACTCGTCGTAGCCGTAGTGTTCCACCCATACTTTCGTCGTAAGGAAAATTTCCTTGCGGGGAACGCCCGACTTTTGAATCGCGGAGCCGACCTGTTCTTCGTTAAAGTAGCTCTGCGCTGTGTCGAGATGGCGATAGCCGACGGAGAGCGCGTCAAGAACGCACCGTTCGCATTCGCCTTGCGTGACCTGATACACGCCGTAGCCGAGTTGCGGCATCTTTACACCGTTTGAAAGTGTTACATATTGCATAGTTTTTTCTCCTTAATTATTTTCAATCAAACGTTTGCGCCCATTTTATACGCTTCGAGCATGGCGGATTTATTTTTGATCTCGCCTTTTTGATAAACGCCTTTTCCGTAGATCACGCCCATTTCACGCGAGCCTTCGAGACAAGCCGCAAGACCGCGGAAACATTCGAGCGTGCAGTCCATAACGTCCTTGCTATTTTCGGCGGACGTCATAATGTAGTAAAATTCCTTATTCTTGATTTGAAGCCACTTTGCCACCGTGCGGTCGATGAGCGCTTTCATCTGCGCGTCGATCGAATAGAAGTAGACGGGGCTTGCAAGGACAATAACGTCTGCAAAAAGCATTTTATTTAATATCTCGCCCATATCATCCTTAACGACGCACTCGCCGCTGTGATCGCGACAGTAGTAACAGGCGCGGCAAAAGCCGACCTTTTTCTCCGCAAGGGAAACCTTTTCGACCTCGTTTCCCGCTTCCCGCGCGCCGCGGATAAACTCGTCGCACAGTAAATCGCTGTTGCCGCCCTTTCGGGGACTTCCCGAAATCACCAAAACTTTTTTCATATCGACCTCGCTTGTTTTTCTTGCTTAGATTGTAGCGTAGAAAACAAGCGATGTAAAATACCGTTTTTGCAACCCACTATAACTCTGACGCATAGAAATAACGGCGATTCGCAAATCGCCGCCGTTTCCGCAAAATATCAAAGCAAATCAGCAAGAAAAACTTCGCAGCCGTTTTTCGTTGCACCGGCTTGAAAGTGTATGTCGAAGTGAATTTTTTTTCGATTTCTTATGGATCACATCCGAAAGAGTGCCTCTCCCGACAGCCTGTTTTCGTTACTGAAAATTTCCTATGGCAGACAAAACGTTGCCTATGCTGATTTCTTCCCGACTGACAGCGCAGTCCGCATTGTAATTTTCCTTTTTCTTTCTCCTTATTTCTATTATTTTTTTATTTTTCTCCGAATGTTTTAGTAGTATCTCAAATTGCTCCGCGTAGGTCTTTGCCGAGAGAAATTCTTCGAAATCTTCTGCGGTAATAGCGTCCTTTTCACCGTCCATATCGCCCTCTCTACACCAAACTCGTCTTGTTGAGAATTACGTTGCTTACCGCACCCAGCCCGAAAGCGAACAACGGACCGCCCGCGACACAGAGAATAACGTTGAACGCACCGGAATTGAGCGGGGTCATCATCGGGATCATAGTAAAGAGCAACATTCCCGCCGCAACGTCGAAAGAGAGCCCGGCAATCCCGCCGCCTATCATTGCGCCGATAAAATACACCACAAACATTCCCGCAGCCGCTACAAACAGCACGACAGTTTTTGAAAAGACATAATCGACTTTTTTCGAGCGCACCGTGAACAGATTTTTGACATATCCGCTTCGGAAATCTTCTCCGACGAACACGCAGACGAATATCGCCGCCAGGAAGTACAACAGGTTGATATTGCACATACTTGTCAGATCCATACTCATTGCGCCGCCCGCTGAGCCTATCGCCTGCCAGACGTTAGTAAATGTTGCGACGGCTTCGCCCGTTTCGGGGTCTTGCCCGCCTACAAAGGACGTCATAACCAAAATCAGAATGGGAAGCGCAAGGCTTACGCCGAACATAATCCAAACGGTGGGCGTCGTGAACATTCTGCGGAAGTCCACTTTGAGCATACTTTTCAGACGTTTGCCGAAATCGTTGTTGTTGAGATTTGCGTTCATTTATCTGCCCTCCCGCATAAGATCGATATAATATTCTTCCAAGTTTATTTTCGCAGTGCGGATTTCCGTTACGGCAATACCGTGTTGTTTGTACAGAAAGTCCGCAATTTCCTCCGCCCTATTGTTGCCGTAAACGCGCAACTCGCCGTGCTCTTGGTCGTATTCTACCCGTTCGAAAGCGCGTTCCAAAACGATTCGCGCGTTGACGTCGTCGGCTTTGAGCGCAACGTATGTCGGGCAATCGGCGTTGAGTTCTTCCGCGGTCATTTCGCAAAGCATTTTGCCGCCGCGAATAATGCCGTAATGGGTGGCGATTTTTTCAAGTTCCCCCAAAATATGCGAGGAAATGAGAACGGTCGTGCCGCGGCGGGAAAGGTCGGTCAATATCTCCCGCATTATGCGCATACCGTCGGCGTCCAGCCCGTTGATAGGCTCATCGAGAACGAGAAGCGCAGGGTTTCCGAGCAACGCAAAGGCGATGCCTATTCGCTGTTTCATCCCGAGCGAACAGTTTTTGAATTTGTTACTTGCCGCACCGTCCATACGCACAAGGTGCAAAACGCGCCGTATTTCCTCGTTCTCGTTTTTCAGTCCCAGGTTGGCGGCTTGCAACTTCATATTGTTCCAGACGGTGTAATTCGGAAAGCAACCGGGGGCTTCGATGAGAACGCCGATTTGCGAGCGGACATTTTGGTCTTTATGGTCTTTGCCCCAAAGTTTGATTTCGCCGCCGCTCGGCTGAATAAGTCCGCAAATGAGTTTTTCCGTGGTCGATTTTCCGCTGCCGTTTTCGCCGATGAAGCCGTAGATCGCGCCCTGCGGCACGGTCATATTTAAGCCGTCCACCGCGCGTTTTTCCCCGAAAGTTTTCGTCAAATTTCTGATTTCTATTGCGTTCATAGTCTCTTCTCCTTAATAGACGTCTCTGCGGTAAAGTATCACCGAGCCGAGAACGTTGTAGATTGCTGCCCAAACAACCGAACAAGCAAGGCAAACGAGAACGGTCAAAAAGTTTGCCGAAAGACAGGCGTAAACAGACGAACCGTACAGGAAAATATTGAGCGCCGCCGTGTTGCCGACAAGAGCCGCCGCACCGATGACGGGAATACCCGTACCCAACACAAAGCACAGGGCAATGGAAATGCCGAATTTCCTGCGGAAGATGACGTTGATGAACGTATACAGGCTTGCCCAGCCGAGGCTCATAATCATTTTGCCGAGAATGGCGCAAAGCAGAGAACCGCCGTTTATCGCGAAGGGAAGTCCCGTTGCCGCGCCGGCGATCGTTCCGCCGATGAGGTAAGTTACGCACATACACACCATCGAAAACGCGGAAACGAGAGTTTTGCTTAACATATAGTCCTCTTTCTTCGCGTGGGTGGTAAAGAGTTGCTTGACGTATCCGCTCCGATAGTCGTGTCCGATGAAGATGGACACCATTATGCCGCCGAAGATAAAGACCATATCCATATTGGCGTATTCGCCCATATTGCTTATGACGTAGAGCGGGCTGTCGGCGGCTATGATCTGCCAAGCGTTAGTGAACATTCCCGCCGTTTCGCCGTCGCCCATTGCTCCCATAGATACAAGCGCGGGAATGAGTGCCGCGATGACGATGAAGATATAAAACAGCGGCGTATGGAACAGACGGTAGAAGTCCACGCCGAGCATTCCTCTGAGTCTTGTGAAAAAACTCGGTTTTTCAAATTGCAGCGTTTTGGTGTTTTCCATATTTACTTAGCCTCCTTGCCGCTCATCAAGCCTACGTAGTATTCTTCAAGCCCGATTTTGTGTTTTTTTATTTCACCGACCGCAAGCCCGTTTTGCATAATAAAGGCGGAGAGATAACCCGTGTCGTCAACGTCGTAAACGCGCATTTCGTTCTCTTCGAACTTGACGTTGCAACCGCACTGCAACAATAGTTCCGCCGCAGAGCGCATATCGCTTGTTTTCAGCGAAACGTAGACCTGCGAACGATTGTCCATTTCCGTCGCCGCAATTTCCTTTATCATCTTGCCTTGACGAATAATGCCGTAATGGGTGGCGATTTTTTCCAACTCTCCGAGGATATGAGAAGAAATAAGCACCGTACAGCCGTAATTTTTTGTTATGTCCACGAGAATTTCCCGCATAAGCCTCATACCGTCGGTATCCAATCCGTTGATAGGCTCGTCGAGAATGAGCAGCGCGGGATCGCCCAAAAGAGCCATTGCAATGCCTATACGCTGTTTCATTCCGAGAGAGCATTTCTTGAAGGTGAGCCGCGCATTATCCTCCATACGGACGATTTTTAGAACACGTTGTATTTCGCCCGCCCTGTCTTTCAGTCCCAAATTGATTGCCTGCATCATAAGGTTTGCGTACACGCTTGACGAGGGAAAACACCCTGCATTTTCAATAAGTGCGCCTACTTTCGCGCGCACGCCCGCGTCGGTGTAGGGCTTGCCGAACAGAGTAATTTTGCCTTTGTCGGGAACGAGATGTCCGCAGATACACTTTTCGGTGGTCGATTTTCCGCTGCCGTTCTCACCTATGAAACCGTAAATAGCCCCTTGCGGCACGGTCATATTCAGTCCGTCGAGCGCGTACATTCCGCGGAAACTCTTTGTCAGATTTCTGATTTCGATTGCGTTCATAGCCGCCTCCTTGTGTTGATACGCCTATTGTAAAACGTTCGAGACACAAACACCACAACACATATCCCGATTTTTGTTGGTTTCTGGAAAGTTTTTGGGAAAGAAACGAACAATCTGTATTTTCTAATTGTATTGTGCAAGGAAATATGCTACAATGAAAGCAGAAATTGTTTGCAAGGGCGGTTAACCGAGCGTATGGCGCAACAAGCAAACATCACAAATCGCGATAAACTGTGTTTGACTGTTTTCGACGCCGCAATGAAAAGGGAGTAAAAAATGAACAAATCCGAAGCAAAATTTCACAACACCGCCGTCAAGATGAACGACGCGCTCGTTCTGCTGCTTGAACATAAAGAATTTTCCGATATTTCCATTTCGGATATTTGCGAACAGGCGGGCGTAAACCGTTCAACGTTCTATGCGCATTATGAAAATTTATACGATCTCTTAAAGGAAACGCAGGAACGCGCCGTTTCGGAATTTTTCGTGTCCTTCGGCGGCGTCATCAACACCGATTTTTCCAAAATGACGGCTGACGAACTTGTCTTTATCTCCCCGCAATACCTTGTGCCGTACCTTTCATTTATCAAAAAGAACAGACGGCTGTACGAAGTGTACAACAATTCGGGAGCTTTTCAGATCGGCGAAAAGGACAAACAGCTCATTGAGAAAGTCTTTGTCCCAATCTATGCGAAAAACGGCGTGACGGACAAGCGCGTTGTGGAATATATGTCCCACTACTTTATCAGCGGCGTGACCGCCATTACTATGGAATGGGTAAAGCACGGTTGCGAGGACGATATTCTGTTCATTTGCGAAGTGATTTCCATTTGCGTGCGCCCGTCAATGAAAGCGTCTTTGAACTGAAAATTATGAAAAAACTTTTTGACTTTTTCAAAAAACCGCCGCTGTGGTTTTTGCTTGTCCTTGCCGTGATAGGAATAGGCGCAATAGTAGGCGGAACACTGTTTCTCACACAGGACAATTTGTATCCCTATGTAATGTGGGGATATGTTTTTCTCGGCGTTATGTGCGTGACCGTAGGCTACTGCATTTACGGCTTTATCAAGACGTTTCCCGATTTGAACGAGCGTGTTTTGAGGTGGTCTGAAAACAAGCCGTTTTGGAACAGAGTTTTCACCGAATACGGCTTCCGCGCTATTTTGTTCTCCGTCGGCTCTTTTGCTGTCAATCTCGCGTTCGCCGTTTACAACGGTTCGGTAGCCATAGTCATACGTTCGATATGGTTCGGCGCACTCGCCGCCTACTATATTCTCCTCATCGTGCTTCGCGGAATGATCCTCGTATATTACGCAAAGCGGAATAGAGCCGTCAAAGCAGGTCAATCGGAAAAGACGACTTTTTTGAAAGACTTACGCATTTACTGCATTTGCGGAATCGTCTTGTTGCTTCTGCCAATCGCTCTTTCCTTTGCCATATTACAAATGGTACGGGCAAACGATTCGTTCGTGCATACGGGCATTACCATATACGTCTATGCGATTTACGCCTTTTATAAAATAATTATTTCTATCTACAATTTCGTCAAAACAAGACGCACACACGAAATGACGGTACGGGCGGCAAAAAATATCAACCTTGCCGACGCTTTTGTGTCCATTCTCGCCTTGCAGACGGCAATGTTTCGGGAGTTCGACGCGGCGGGCGATGCCGTGAACGTTGCCACTATGAACGCCGTAACGGGCGCAATCGTCTGCGCCCTCACCGCCGCAATAGGCGTATTTATGATAGTTATCGCAATCAAAAAAACGAGAAAAGAGCGTAATAAAAATCTGCAAAAATAAGCCTTTGTACGATGTTTACGGACATAGTCATTTTACTATCGGAACAACGGCGCTTAATCGCGCAACAAACATCAGCCAAACGCAAGCGCGTTACCGATACCGAATACTCCCCGACGACAAAATGCCGATATTCAACTAATAGGCGCAAAAACAGCAATTTTAACTGAAAGTACGAAAACTCCGCAAAAATCGCAACCGCTTCGCACACCGACTCGGCACAAGCGACAGGATTTTCCGCGAGTCGCGCGGTGAAATGCTTTCGTTGCGTTTACGCTTCCGCGGCGGGTCGGCGGAAAAAGATTGCAAAAAACGTAAAACCGTTGCAATCTTTATTGTTTTATATTATAATCAATAAACCAAGGCGAGAATAAAATTCAATGAAAACATACGTACTTGCCGCGCGGCGCGGTGAGACGTAAAAAGCAAACTGTCGGCTTCTTTCAGCCGAAAATTATTTGAGAGGTAACTATGAAAAGGCTCGTAATGGTAATATTGGCGTTGGCGTTGACACTGTCCTTGTTTGTTTTGTCGGGCTGCTTCAACGACGATTTCGTCAACCCCGGCGATTTTCTCGGCGGGGGCGGCACGGGAGAAATCGCAGAAAGCGCCGACGACGTTACGGACGAAGTGAAAAGCAGTTTTTCCGACAAAGATTTTTCCGAATTGTCGGGGGATACCTCTGCGGAAGGAGCAATCACCGTTAGCCCGACGAATAGCGTGTACACTATTTCCGACAGCGGAACATATCTTTTCAGCGGCACATACGGCGGGATAAAAATCGAAGCCAACCAAACGCCGCATCTCATCTTCGACGGCGCGACCGTGACGAACAACAACGGAATAGCCATTGACGGCACAGCAAAGAAAACAAGCCTCACCCTCACGCTTGCCGAAGGTTCGGTCAATCAAATCACGAATGGCGGCACGGACGAGAACGGCGACAGCGTAAACGCCATACACATCAAAGGCTCTCTTTCAATCAACGGCAGCGGTACGCTGACAGTTTCTTCCGAAAGCAAGAACGCCGTCAAAGTCTCCAAAGAACTTGTTATCGTCGATTGTTCTCTCACGCTTACGGCGGCAAATCACGCCATTTCCGCGCTCTCCGTTTCCGCCGCAAACTGCAACGTAAACGTTCTTGCGGGCAAGGACGGTATCAACGCGGAGTGCGACGACGAAACGACGGCGTTTACTACCGATGAGGGCTATGTCTATCTGAAAGACGTACACTATTCCTGCCAAACGGAGGGGGACGGCATACAAGCCGATACCGTTGTATATATCGACGGCGGCGACTACGACATCGAAACCACGGGCACGTTTGTCCCCAAAACGCAGATGTCCCAATACGGCATAGACGCGGACGATTTCAAGTACGTCAAATCGGGAAACACCTATCAGAGAATAGCAAGCGACGAAGCCAACCGTTACAATACAAGCCAACTTTACGGGCTTGTGCAGGGTTGCAAAGGAATTAAAGTCGGGGAAATCGAATACGAAGATGAAAACGGCAACGCCGTGACCGTGACGGAAGGCGACTATTCCATTATCATTGAAAGCGGCACGTTTACAATCGACAGCACGGACGACGCCGTTCACGCAAACAGCGGAAATCTTTCCGTGAGCGGCGGCAATTTCACTGTTTCTACTTTCGACGACGCTTTTACGAGCGACGTTCTCACTAAGATAACGGGCGGCACTATCACCGTGACGAAATGCTACGAAGGCGTCGAGGGCGGCTATGTGGAGATAACGGGCGGCACGATAAACATCACGGCGAGCGACGACGGTATCAATGCCGCAAGCGACGATACGCAAGTTGTCGAACATATCATCATTTCGGGCGGCGATATTTACGTCAATGCCGAAGGCGACGGCGTGGATTCCAACGGAACTATCAATATGACAGGCGGAGCTCTTACCGTGTTCGGTCCGACTTCGGGCGGCAATGCGGCGCTTGACGCAGACAAGGGAATTGTGATAGACGGCGGCTATCTCATTGCGGTCGGTCCTCTCGGAATGGTGGAAACGCCTTCCGCCAATTCCAAACAATACGTCGTGTCCTTTGCGCGAAACCAGACTATTGCGGCAAATACCAACATTACGCTGACGGACGGCAGCAAAACCATAGTGACGTTTCTTTCGCCCAAAACCTGTCAATCGATAATTATATCCTGCCCCGAACTTACGTCGGGCGGCAATTACAAAATTTACGGCGGCGACAGCGAACTGTGCGATTTCACCGTGAGCGGGATAATCACTTCCGTCGGTTCGTCGGGCGGCATCGGCAATCCCGGCGGCAATCCGAGCGGTCCGGGCGGTCCGGGCGGACAGAGACCCGGCGGCAGACCGTAAAACAGCCGCGCCAAAGTTTCATAATTACACAAAAATACCGCCGACGGAGAAAACATTCCCCGTCGGCGGTTGTTGTTTAGCACAATTGCACCTTTCGCCGCTGTGCAGACGTCAGTGCGTATGCTTTTTGTCCGCGTACATCGCCGCCAAAAAGCCTGCCGCTGCGCCGTCGCCTATCGCGGTGGCACACTGGCGCACCGCTTTTGTACGGCAGTCGCCCGCGGCGAAAATTCCGTCGCAACTTGTTCGGCAGTCCTCGCCCGCAACTATGTACCCGTCTGCGTTGAGCCGCACTATTTCGCCGAATTGCTCGTTGTGCGGTTCTTGTCCTATTGCAACAAACACCGCGTCGCAATCAAGGTAGGTAATTGCGCCGTCGCTATCCTTGAAAACAACGCCCTCTACTTTTTTTTCGCCGAGTATTTCCGAAACGGTCACGTTTTTACACCAATCTATCCTGTCGTCGGCAACAATTCTGTCCGCGAGTTCCTTGTCGCAGAACAGCCTGTCGAACATCGTCAGCAAATGCACCTCGCCGCAAACGTCCGCAAGGTACAGCGCATACTGCGCGGCACTGTTGCCGTCCCCCACGACGCACACGGGCTTGTCCTTGTAGAACGCTCCGTCGCACACGGCGCAGTAACACACGCCGTTACCCGAAAGCCGCTGTTCGCCCTCTACGCCGAGTTTTTTGTGGGTAACGCCCGCGGCAATGACTACGGAAAAGCAGTCGTAACTGCCGTACTCGGTCACCACAGTGAATCCGTCGGCGGTTTTTTGTATTTTTCCGCACCCCATATCAAATTCCACCCCGTGAGAGGTGGCTTGCTCAAACATTTTGTCCGCAAGAGCAGCGCCGCTTGTTTCCGCCACGGAGGGGAAGTTTTCCACGCGCGGAGCGGTGGCTATTTGTCCGCCGAAAGCGTTGTTTTCCAACAGCATTACCCGCTTGCCCGCTCGCGCCGCGTACAGCGAGGCGGTCAGACCCGCAGGTCCGCCGCCGATAACAACAACGTCGTACATATCGTTACCTATTTTGCGCTTTCGATGTACTTACGTACGTTGGACGCGTTTTCGTACAATTTGTAACTGTCGCCCTCCGCCACCACCAACGTGGGAGTAAGTTTTATCGCGAATTTCTTGGAGAGTTCGGCGTGTTCCATAGCGTTGATCTCTTCCACGTCGAGGTTCGCCTTGTGAAGCATCAATTCCGCCATTTTGCAGTTGGGGCAGTTGTCCTGTACAAACAGCAACGGCTTCAACAGGCAGGTCTGCGCTTTGGTTTCCTCTTCCTCGTGCACAACAAGACATTTCTTTTGAACGCTGCGTTCGGGTTCGTAGGTCTTGCGCTCTTTCCACTCCTGCGCTTTTCCGTCGTTCCAATTTTGTACGGGACGGTAGTAACCCGTGATACGACTGTACACTTCCGTCTTTTTGTGACAGTGCGGACACTCGTACTGTTCGCCCGAAAGATAGCCGTGATCGGGGCAAACCGAATAGGTGGGCGAAAGAGTGTAGTACGGCAGGCGATAGTTTTCCGCAATTGTGCGCACAAGTTTCATTGCCGATCTCCAATCGGGCAAGCGTTCTCCGAGAAAACCGTGGAACACCGTACCGGACGTGTACAAAGTTTGCAACTCGTCCTGAACGTCCAATGCGTCGAAGATGTCGTAGGTGTAACTTACGGGCAAATGCGAACTGTTGGTGTAGTAGGGCGTTTCGCCTTTTTTGCTTGCGAAGATCATATCGGGATACAACTTTGCGTCGTGCTTGGCAAGACGGTACGCCGTAGATTCGGCGGGGGTCGCTTCCAGATTGTACAGATCGCCGTACTTTTCCTGATAGTCGGACAGGCGTTCGCGCATATGGTTGAGAACTTTCTTGGTAAATTCCTGCGCGCGCGTATCCGTCATATCGCACGCCAGCCAACGGGCGTTGAGACAAGCCTCGTTCATACCGACAAGCCCTATCGTGGAGAAGTGATTGTCAAACGTGCCGAGGTAGCGTTTGGTGTAGGGGTACAGTCCCGCTTCCATAAGTTTCGTCACCGTTGTGCGCTTGATTTTGAGCGAACGGGCGGCAATGTCCATCATCTTGTCCAAACGCTCGAAGAACTCGTTTTCGTCCTTGCTGAGGTAGCCTATGCGGGGCATATTGACGGTTACCACGCCGATACTTCCCGTAGATTCGCCGCTGCCGAAGAATCCGCCGCTCTTTTTGCGCAGTTCTCTCAGATCCAACCGCAGACGGCAGCACATACTGCGAACGTCGCTGGGTTTCATATCGCTGTTGATGTAGTTGGAGAAATAGGGCGTGCCGTATTTCGCCGTCATTTCGAACAGCAGTTTGTTGTTTTCCGTTTCGCTCCAATCGAAATCTTTGGTTATCGAATAGGTGGGAATGGGATATTGGAATCCGCGGCCGTTGTAATCGCCCTCTATCATCGTTTCGATGAACGCCTTGTTCACCATATCCATTTCCTTTTTGCAGTCCTTGTAGCGGAAGGGCATTTCCTTGCCGCCCACTATGCAATGCAACTCGGCAAGGTCGTCGGGAACGGTCCAATCCAACGTTATGTTGGAGAAAGGCGCTTGCGTGCCCCAACGGCTGGGGATATTTACGCCGTAGATGAAAGATTCGATACACTTCTTCGTTTCGTCGTAACTGAGGTTGTCCGCCTTGACAAAGGGCGCGAGATAGGTGTCGAAGGAACTGAACGCCTGCGCGCCCGCCCATTCGTTTGCCATTATTCCTATGAAGTTTACCATCTGGTTGCACAGCGTGGCAAGGTGCTTTGCGGGAGCGGAGGTAATTTTGCCCGTTACGCCGCCCAAACCCTCCTGTATGAGTTGTTTGAGAGACCAACCCGCGCAGTAGCCGCTGAGCATACCCAGATCGTGCAGATGCAACGCGCCGCTGCGGTGCGCTTCGGATATCTCCTCGTCGTACACTTCGCTCAGCCAATAGTTGGCGGTGATCGCTCCGCTGTTGGAAAGGATAAGTCCGCCTACGGAATAGGTAACGGTGCTGTTCTCCTTTACGCGCCAATCGGCAATTTTCAAATAGTTGTCCACCACCGATTTGTAATCGAGAAACGTCTCTCCCGCGCGACGGGCGTTTTCGTGAGATTTGCGGTACAAAATGTACGCCTTGGCAACGTCGGCATATCCCGCCTGAATAAGCACCGTTTCAACGCTGTCCTGAATGTCCTCTACGGACACTATTCCGTCAGTTACTTTGTCCAGAAAATCCGCCGTAACTTTGAGCGACAGCATATCTATCACGTCGTCGTTGTAGGGCTTTTTGCAAGCCGTAAACGCCGCCTTGATGGCTTCGCTTATCTTGGACAGTTTGAAGTCGATGACTTGCCCGTTTCTCTTTCTTACACGATACATTTCGTCCTCCGTTTCACCGATGTTTACCTGTTCGCCGATTCTTTGCGGCGCGGAAGGTGAGTGTCTTTATTGTAGTACAACACGCCGTTGTTTGTCAACGGTTCAAACACAATATCTTGTGTTACTTTTTCACTTTTGCCACAACATATAGTATGTCAATCATAACGCTACGACAGACATACCGCACGCGCGGAAAAGAAAAGAAGGCGACTCGCACAGTCGCCTTCTCCAAAGGAGGTTTCGGTCAGAACAAACTATTATGGAGGGGCGTTCGTTACGGTCGAACGCCGTTGTTTCTAAACCTCAACAAGTATATCATTGAACGGGGGCGTTGTCAATACCCAACTCAGTGAACACAACGGGGAATTTTTTCACTGTTGCGCCAACGGTCCGTCACCCCTCCACTTCTATCGCGTTGACGGGACATATCTCCGCCGCCTCATAAGTTTTGTCCGGGTGTGCGTCGGGGTTGCCCACCGCTTCCGAAAAGCCGTCAGCGCCTATTTCGAACACTTCGGGACATACGTCCACGCACATTCCGCACCCGATACAATCGTCTTTCTTTACAAATGCTTTCATAACAGCCTCCAAACAAATAACGGTAGAAATATTTTAGCCCAATAAAAAGCAAAACAAACGCCGATTTCATCGTATCGGCGCATTGTTTGACGAAAAGGTATTTCGCGGCTGCCCTGTGAACAAGTCTTGCGACGTTTTCGCAAAATATATCCGCAAAAGGGAAACAAGGATATGGGGCGCGAAAAACGCGGTTTTCCGACGGTAAACGCGTACTGCCGAACGGTCGATACGGGGGCGCTTTTGCGCAGAGTCGTGAACAAATATGTACGTTTCACCTTGTAAACTGCGGTTTCGGAAGATACGGTCACACCCCACCACTCTTCCGCGTTGCGACGCGCCGCCCAGCGAACGCCGACGTTTGCGCTTGCATACCTTGCGCGAGGTCTCACGACAGCAACGTCACGCGATTTCGGAATACTTGTTTATCAGATAATTTACGTAGTATTCGGCGTTGAAGTCCTCGCCCGTTGCCAGACGCAATATTTCGTCGGGATACTTGCTTGCGCCGTACTTGTGGACGTGTTCTTTGAGCCAATCGTTGACGGCTTTCGTCGTGCCCTCCGAAAGGCTCGCCTCCACGTCTATATCCTTGCTCATTGCGTGATACAGTTGCGCGGCAATTGCGCTTCCCAACGCATAAGTGGGGAAATATCCGAAGTTGCCGTACGCCCAATGCACGTCCTGCAACACGCCCAACGCGTCGTTGGGCGGCGTAATGCCGAAATACTCGCCGAACTTCTCGTTCCAATACGCGGGCAAATCTTTTACCTGCAAACTGCCGTCGATAAGTTTTTGCTCGATTTCGTAACGCAGCATAATGTGCAGAGGGTACGTGAGTTCGTCCGCTTCCGTCCTGACGAAACTCACTTCCGTCCTGTTGACGTACGCGACGAATTGCTCCAACGAAACGCCGTCAAGCTGCGGCGCAAAAGTGCGTTGCAATTTGGGAAAATGCACCTTCCAGAACGCCGAACTGCGACCTATTATATTTTCGTAAAACCTCGATTGACTTTCGTGCAAACCGAGACTTGCACCGCCGCCGCTCAACGTGCCGTTGAGTTTGGGGTCGACCTGCCGTTCGTAGGTGGCGTGACCCGTTTCGTGAATGACGGAAAACACGGAGGACACAAGATCTTGTTCGTAGTAGTGAGTGGTTATGCGAACGTCGTGCGTGCCTATGCCGCTTGTAAAAGGATGTTCGCTTTCCTTCATTATGCCGTAATTTTTGTCAAAGCACATCACGTCGCGGATATACTCGCAGAACTCGCGTTGTTTGTTTACGTCGAAACTTTGCTTTGCCCAATCGGGAACGGGCGCAACGCGGGCGGTTTTTTCTTTGACGAAAGGCACTAACTTGTCGCGCAGCACCTTGAAAAACGCGTCGTACTTTGCCTGAGTGTAGTGCGGTTCGTATATGTCCAACAATATGTCGTAACCTTTCAGTTCGTCCGTAGCCAGCCATTGAGTCTGTTTGCGGCAGTAGTCCACGATTTTTTCGAGATAGGGACGAAACAGTGCGAAATCGCTCGTTTGCTTTGCCTTGACGTACACGGGATATGCCTGTGCCGTCAGTCCGCAGAACGCCGCATATTCCTTTACGGGAATTTTTTTGTCGTCGGCGATAGACTTGCGCGTCACCTCTATTTCGTGTTTCAGAACGTCGTCCAGCCCGTCACGCGCGGCATAAAGCGTTTCCACACAGCGTTCGAAACGCGGGTCTGTCGAAAGACGGTAGGACATTTCCGACAGCGTGGTCTGAAATTCGCTGTCCGCGGCAATACTGCCTGGCGCAGCGTCCGTCTGCGCGTCCCACTCCGCCAAGAAACTTACGTAGCGGAAAGCGAGAATTTTTTTGCGTTGTTCGAAGTAAAATTTGAGTTCTTTATCCATAATTCATTCCTTGTCCGTTTTGCCGTCGGACTGCTCCGTATCAATTGCCTCCGCACCTGCCGCGCGGCGTTTGGAGATCGCCTTTTCCACGGCGGAAACGGCAAATTTCAATCCTATGATGATGCCGCCCATTACAAGCGCGGTTACCGCTATAAACAAAATCGAGTATCCGTCGATAGCAACGTACATCGGGTTTGCGGCGCTGTCGCCCATCAGTTGCGCGACAAGTCCGAGCGCCCACGGGAACACGAGATAACAACCTACCGTACCCACCGTGCCGATTGCGCCCACAACTATGTTGTACCACCCGTAGGGGAACAGCAGTATCCACAGCGCCACAACGCCCGTAGCCGTCATAGAAAACATTGCGACGGTGCTTATCTGTTCCGAAGTCAAACCCAGCACGTCTTTGAAAGCGTAGGTGAGCGCGACGGACAAAAACATCGCCACGCCGCTCGGCAACGTCCGTTTGAGCGTGTTGGGGATAAACTTGCCCGTGATGAGCGCGTGATTGGGTTTGAGCGCAAGCAAAAACGAGCATATACCGATGACGAAAAATTCCATCGCGTACAGGTGCTGAGGCTCAAAGGGATAGGTGACGAGCATACACAGGCACAAAATGGTGGTCAGCACCGTCATAGACGTTTTCATCAGAAACAGCGACGAACTGTTTTGTATGTTGTTGACAACTTGCCGTCCCTCCGCCACCACCTTGGGCATAGAACTGAATTTGTTGTCCGTCAGCACGAGGTTTGCAACAGTCTTTGCGGCGTCCGTTCCGCAGCCCACGGAGATGGCGCAGTCGCTCTCCCGCATAGCGAGAATATCGTTTACGCCGTCGCCCGTCATAGCAACCGTCCGACCCGCTTTCTTCATCGAGCGCACGAGGACCGCCTTTTGTTCGGGAGTAACGCGTCCGAACACGGTGTATTTGTTGGCGGCGTCCGCCACTTCTTCCTCGCTCAACCCTTCGAGAGAAATATATTTGTCGGCGTCCTTTACGCCCACTTTCGCGGCGATAACGGAAACGGACAGCGGATTGTCGCCCGAAATGATCTTGACCGCAACGTCGTTGTCGCGAAACCACTTGATGATGTCGGGCGCGTCCGAGCGGACCGTGTCCTGCAAGGCTACAATGGCTATCGGTTCAAGCCCTTCCGCTTCGCCGTCTTTTATCGGTTTTGATGACACTCCGACGGCAAGCACTCTCAGCCCCTGCGCAAGCAGAGCGTTGCACTGCGCGGAAAACTCTTTGGAAGTCTTTTTGAACATAAACTCCGCCGCGCCCAAAGCCGCAGTGCCCTTGTTTACAAGCGTCGCCGCGCTGTACTTGCGTGCGGAGGAAAAGGGCAGACAAAC
The DNA here is from genome assembly GCA_947628135.1 of uncultured Clostridia bacterium. Lineage (GTDB taxonomy): Bacteria > Bacillota > Clostridia > Christensenellales > CAG-314 > Fimimonas. Next base: position 76,889 of record CANQYT010000007.1, on the reverse strand, counting down.
GGTGCTGTCGTAGGGTTCTGCGTCGGCGAGATATTGATTGAGCGCCTGCGCCGTGAGATTGTCGTCCCCCGTCGCCGCAAGAATACTCTTGACAAGCCTCTTTGTCTCCTCCGCCGAAGTTTTGCCCACCGCGATTATATCTTCCACCGTCATACTGCCGTCGGTGATAGTTCCCGTCTTGTCCAAACAAAGCGTATCCACGCGCGCAAGCATTTCTATACAGGGAAGTTCGCGCACAAGCACCTTTTTACGGGAAAGTTTCAGCGCGGCTACCGCCAACGCGACGCTCGTAAGCAGTACCATTCCGCTGGGGACCATACCTATCATACTGCCGCTCATCGCTTTGAGCGCGTCGTTGACCTTGCTTACCACGTCGGGTATCTTGTCGAAGTAACTTGTCCAGACGTTTATTCCGCTGCCCAACAGTTCGCGCATCTGATTGCTGCAAAAGAACGTGGCAATGCCCAACGGAAAAATAATGACGGAAATAAACTTTATTATCCGACGAATACCCCTCATAAGTTCGCTGTCGGGCGTCTTTGCCTTTTTAACGCGGGAGGAGAGCTGCTCGACGTAGTTTTCCCGCCCCACCTTGTCGCACCGCGCCGTACACGTGCCGCTGACAATGAAACTGCCGCTGTACAGGGCGTCGCCTTTGCGCTTTTTGACGGGTTCGCTTTCCCCCGTGAGCATAGATTCGTTTACTTCCACCTCGCCCACAAGCAATTCGCTGTCGCAGCATATCTGTTTGCCCGCCGAAAACAGCAAAATGTCGTCCGCGACTATGTCGCGAGTGGCGATGGTCTGTTTGCGGCCGTCGCGTATCGTTTCCGCCGTCGGTTCGGACACTATGGACAGTTTTTCCACGGCGATCTTACTGCGTATCTCCTGAATGATACCTATCGCAGTGTTGGCGACGATGATGACGATAAACATCATATTCGTGACGCTGCCCGCAAGCAACATCAATATGAAAATGATGAATCCCAACAAATTGAAAAACGTAAAAATGTTGGAAGCGAATATCTGCAAATAACTCTTTCCCACCACCTTTTTGGTGCGGTTGACGAGTTTGGCTTTGATACGCGCCTGAACTTCCGATTGCGTAAGACCTTCGTTGATGTCGGGCGTGTAGCGAACGATATTTATTTTTTCCTTTTTCATAACGTCAGTTGTGAGGTTTTTCACCGCGCAATTTGAGCGTGGGACAGGCGTTGAGAGTGAGATCGGCAAATTTGCCGTCGAGATACATATAGTAACCGCGCGAGGCTATCATTGCGGCGTTGTCTCCGCACAGAGAAAGTTTGGGCAAACAAACGCGCAGACCCTCGCGCTCCGTTTCGGACAGTCGGCGGCGCAGATAACTGTTTGCCGCAACTCCGCCCGCAACCGCCACGGTAAAAGCGCCGCTGCGTTTCACTTCCGCGGCAAGTCTGTCCAAAAGACCGTCTATCGCCGCGCGCGTAAAACTCGCCGCGACGTCGGCAGGGTTCAATTTCTCGCCGCGTTGCTCGGCGTTGTGCAAAAGATTTATCACGGCGGTTTTCAGCCCGCTGTAACTGAAATTGCCGTTGGAAGTGACCACCGAGTGAAATTCGTAAACGGGTGAGCCTTGCTGCGCCAAACGATCTATTTGCGGTCCGCCGGGATAGGGAAGCCCCAACACGCGCGCAACTTTGTCGAACGCTTCGCCCACGGCGTCGTCCACGGTGGAACAAACAACGTCGTAACGTTCGTAATCCATCACGTTTACTATCGCGGTGTGTCCGCCGCTTGTAAGCAGACATACGTAGGGCGGAATCAAATCGGGATAAGTGAGATAGTTTGCGCATACGTGACCTTCGATGTGGTTTACCGCCAAAAGCGGCAATTGCCGCGCTTGCGCCAACCCTTTGGCATAGGACACTCCTACGAGCAGCGCCCCCACCAGACCCGCGCCGTACGTAACGGCAACGGCGTCTATCGAGTCGAGCGTAAGCCCCGCGTCGGCAAGCGCCTGCTTGACCACTTTGTCCACCGCTTCCACGTGGTTGCGCGAGGCAATTTCGGGGACTACGCCGCCGTACAGTCTGTGAACGTCTATTTGGGAAAGTACCACGTTGCTCAAAACCTCTCTGCCGCCCTTTACAACGGCGGCGGCGGTTTCGTCGCAGGAACTTTCTATGCCCAATATGCAGATGTCGGATCGTGCTTTCATCTCTAAAATAATACGCCCGTAACGGATTTTTGTCAAATTGTTGTGTGTTTTGCACGGACAAAATTACAGGCGGGGGCTTTTTGCGGCAAAAATCGACAAAAAATGCGGACCTCGCGATGAGAATCCGCAATTGAAATAGTTATTTAAGTTCTTTGGGCGCTCTCGGATAGAGCAAAACGTCGCGAATGTTAGACATTCCGGTCAGGTACATCACCATTCGGTCCAGACCCATTCCGAAACCGCTGTGCGGTACGCCGCCGTAAGTGCGCAGGTCCAGATACTGCTTGTAGTTCTCCACCGTGATGCCCTTTGAGCGCATTGCGCCGATAAGTTTGTCCTTGTCCGTTTCCCGTTCGCTGCAACCCACTATTTCGCCTATGCCGGGCACGAGCAGGTCGGTAGCCGCAACGGTCTTGCCGTCGGGGTTCTGCTTCATATAGAACGCTTTTACGTCCTTTGGATAGTTGGTTACGAAAACGGGCTTCTTGTACACCTGCTCGGTAAGATAACGCTCGTGTTCGCTTTGCAGTTCCGCACCCCAAACGGGTTTGAAAGCAAATTGCACGTTTGCCTTTTGCAGTTGCGCTATCGCGTCGGTGTAGTCCAGAATGACGAAAGCGGAATTTACAACGTTTTCCAACTTGGCGATAAGACCGCTTTCGTAGAAACGTTCAAAAAATTCCAATTCGGCGCGGCAGTTGCGCAAAACGTAGCCCACAATGAACTTTACGTACCCCTCCACTATCTCGATGATGTCCGTCAGTTCGGCAAACGCCACCTCCGGTTCGACCTGCCAGAACTCGGCGACGTGACGGGAAGTATTGGAATTTTCCGCGCGGAATGTCGGTCCGAAAGTGTAGATCTTGCCCAAAGCCATAGCCGCCGCTTCGCCTTCCAACTGTCCCGAGACGGTGAGAAACGCTTTCTTTCCGAAGAAATCGTCGGCATAGTACTCTTCCTCGTTTGCCGCGGAATCGTTCCAGCGCTTGGTGGTGACGTTGAACACTTCTCCCGCGCCCTCGCAGTCGCTGCCCGTTATTATCGGGGTGTGAACGTACGTAAAGCCGTTTTGCTGAAAATACACGTGCGTGGCGTAACTGAGCGCAGAACGCACGCGCTGTACGTTGAGCATCGTGTTGGTACGCACGCGAAGATGAGGTATCGTGCGCAGAAACTCCAAGGTGTGACGCTTTTTTTGCAGGGGGTAATCGGGAGGACATTCTCCCAGAATACGGTAAGATCCGAGGTGCAGTTCGCAGCCGTTTTGCGGAGATGCCTCCAATTTGCCCGTCATAAGCACACCGCTGCCGACGGAAAACACGCCGGGTATCTTGCCGTCGAACTTGTCCTTGTCCACAACGATCTGCAAATTTTTGAGACAAGTGCCGTCGTTTATTTCCACGAAAGCGACGTTTTTGGAATCCCGCGCAGTGCGTACCCAGCCGCATACCGTGACTTCTTCGCCCATAGGCGCGTTTTCGAAAATGTTTCTGATGTCAGTGTGTTTCATCTCGATCTCCCGTTGCCGCTCGCGTCAAATGCGCCGCGGCGTTACTCTGCGCCCGAAAAAGAGGTGCGCGTTCAAGCAACATTATAGCAACATTGCGAAAAAAAAGCAATGTTTGTACGCTCAATTTGAGAAATTTGCTCTGCGCAGTAATCGTTTGAAACAACAAGCCGACAATTTCGGCGACGTCTTACCATTGGCAGAGCAATTATATACCTATTGGAATAAGCGCAAAAATGTTTTTGAAACAATGCCATCTGAATTACGCAACAAACACACGGAACTGTGCGACAAAATTTTAGAATTGTTTTCGTCAAAACAACTCGAACAATATTCCCATTGGACAAAGGTTGAAGAGTTAAAAAACGAATCCGAAATTTCAAAAATCGTACAAAGTGCCGCTCTATCAGAGATTGATTTTGCAGATATTGTTTTTTTTTATCGGTTGCTCGCTTGTCAGTTCGGTAGCATAGCGAGTTATCGTCCGACTAATAACAAAGCTGCTTGGCAACTGAAAACGCATAACAAAGCGTTTCGTCGGCGGGGCGAAAACGCAAAAAAAGTCTCAAACAGCGTAAAAACTGTTTGAGACTTTTGTCGGAACGGGCTGTCGCAGCCGTAATCGGAGGTTTCCGAAAGTACCGCCGCAAAGCGGTACGCAATTCGGATCACGACGGCGTCAGTCCTCTTTCTTTGTGGTCACAAAGATGCCGGGAGCAATTTCCTGCGGCTCGGAAGAGGCGTTGTCGTCGGCGGCGGACGTCTTGCCTTGATTGAAGATGGATTCTTCCTCGGCGGTCTTGATGTCGCGTTTGACAAGTCCTTTCTTGATGAGTTCCACAATGCCTTCATAGGGCATATAGAAGTCCTCGGAAACGTGTTCCACGCGCGGCAACTCCAACTTCTCCATAGCCGCATCGATGAGTTCCAATGCGTACTTGGTACGTTTGTCATTCTTTATGCGGTACATTGCGGGAGTGTCCACGTTGGAGGGAGTGTTGCTGACGTCTTCCAATTGGTACTTGGTGTCGACGTAATCGGCGGGATTGAGCGGCAAATACAGGCACATCGTCTTGCCGCGGAAAGCCAACTTCGCCACCACGATTTTGCCCGACTTGAAAGTTTCGCGCTTCCAACTGTAACGGTCGTGTACTTTCTTGAAAGAAAGCAGTTCGTTCTTAATGTCGGTATACCAACGCTTGACGTCGTCGTCCGACTGAATAAGTCTCGCTTGGAAACTCTTGTCGTAACGCAGTCTACCCGCTTCGACCGATTCTTCTTCGATGATGACGGGTTCGCGTTTTTTACGCTCTTCTTCCGACAAAGCAACTATGTTGATACGGTAGCCGACCGTTTTGTCCTGATACACGACGGAAACGGTGGGCGAGCCCTCCTTGTCCATATCCGGAGGCAACACTGTGTAGTCCTGCACTTCCTCGGTGAGAGGCTCGGCGTTGTACGTTGCGGTAACCACCAAACCGTCGTGATTGAGAGAATCTCCCACAAAGAAATCTTTTTGCACGTTGTCGGTGTTGAGAGACAGAGAAACAAGTTCGCGAATCGTTTCCTTTTCTGTCACGGCGATCGATTCGGTCGCGGCGACTTCGCGTTCCTTTTCCTCGGCGGTCTTGGCAGTCACAAACAACCCGGGGGCAATTTCTACCGGTTCGGTCTCTTGTTTATCGGACTCGGTTTTCTCCCTGCCTTGATTGAATATTGCTTCATCGGCGGCAGTCTTTATGTCGCGTTTGACAAGCCCTTTCTTGATGAGTTCCACAATGCCTTCATAAGGCATATAGAAGTCCTCGGAAACGTGTTCCACGCGCGGCAACTCCAACTTCTCCATAGCCGCGTCAATGAGTTCCAATGCGTACTTGACGCGTTTGTCGTTCTTTATGCGGTACATTGCGGGAGTGTCCACGTTGGAGGGGGTGTTGCTTACATCTTCCAATTGGTACTTGGTGTCGACGTAATCGGCGGGATTGAGCGGCAAATACAAACACATCGTCTTGCCGCGGAAAGCCAACTTCGCCACCACGATTTTGCCCGACTTGAAAGTTTCGCGCTTCCAACTGTAACGGTCGTGTACTTTCTTGAAAGAAAGCAGTTCGTTCTTAATGTCGGTATACCAACGCTTGACGTCGTCGTCCGACTGAATAAGTCTCGCTTGGAAACTCTTGTCGTAACGCAGTCTACCCGCTTCGACCGATTCTTCTTCGATGATGACGGGTTCGCGTTTTTTACGCTCTTCTTCCGACAAAGCAACTATGTTGATACGGTAGCCGACCGTTTTGTCCTGATACACGACGGAAACGGTGGGCGAGCCCTCCTTGTCCATATCCGGAGGCAACACTGTGTAGTCCTGCACTTCCTCGGTGAGAGGCTCGGCGTTGTAAGTTGCGGTAACCACCAAACCGTCGCAATTGAATGCGTCTCCCACCGTAAACTCGCACTTAACGGCGGTAGTATCGATGGCAATATCCACAAGTTTACGCTCGGCAACTTCTTCCGATTCGACTGCCGTTTCTTCCTCTGCGTCGGATTTCGCTTCGACGACTATCATATACAAAGCCGATTTGTCTTTGTAACAAACGGTCACGGCGGGCTTTCCTTCCTGCGACAGATCGGGAGTGATTACGAAACACTCGTCGGTATCCTTTTCGGCGAGAGCGTCGTACTCTTCGCCGCTGAGAAGATGAAATTCGATGATGTTTTCGGTGAGGGGTTCTTCGCTGTAATTAGCGGTCACCATCAAGCCGTCGCAATTGAACTCGTCGCCGATGGTGAAATCTCTTTGCACCACTTCCAGGTTGAGATCCAACCCAACGAGAGTACGCGCGGTCTCCGTTTCCTGCGCAACCGTTTCAACGGGAGCGGGTGAAGCGGCGAGAACTGCCGTTTCTTCGTGCTCGCCCACGGAGATGACGTACATTGCCTGCTGTCCCTGATAGCATACCACCACGGACACCTTTCCCTCAACGGACGTGTCGGGGTGAAGCGCATAACATACGTCGATAGGACCTTTTTCTTGAAGCATTGCCAACGTGTCGGGGGTAAACACCGCAACTTTGGAGATGGGTTCGGACATCGGGTCTAAATTGTAGTTGGCGGTTACTATCAGTCCGTCGCAGTTGAACTGCTCGCCCACGTCGAACTCACGCTTGACCATTGACAAGTCCAGCGTCAGTCCGGTGAGTTTGCGTTCGTTGGGATTTGTGTCGACGACGATTTTGTTTGTGCCGACGCGCTTGATCAGTATTGCAAAGACAAGTACCATAAACATTATCAATGCAACTTGCACAATCAAAAGCCAAAACAATGCGCTTTCGAGCGGCCAATCGAATTCCCAATTGAAGATCTTCATTTTGTCTAACATCAGATTAAACATTTTTACTACCTGCCTTTGCGTTATTTGATTTTTTGATTTTTATTCCCTTTCCGTCGTCTGATAAATATCAGCGCACAAGTGAGAATTACAAATTGTGAAGCGTAGATCATTACGTAAGTGGTGATGTCCAACCCGTCGGGAAGAGACAGTTGATTGACTACGGTTATCACAAAGCTTGTTACGGCTTCTTTCCAGTTGAGAGATTCGTCAACCGTCACCTTTACGTAGTATGTTCCCGCTGTTGCGTCGACGATGTCGTCGAAGTCTGCCAAAACGGTCATCTCCGCGTCGAGATAGTACTCTATCTTGGCGTTGTCGTTGCCCCACTTTGCCGTGGGAAGTTCGCTTTCCTCTATCCGATCGCCCATATCGACGTCGCCGTCGCCGCTGTACTGCTTGGTAAAGAAGTTGTCCGCTTGCTCTATCGCGTAAGCGCCGAACCTACCCAACGATCCCTCAAAGGTAACCGTGTAGTTGGGGTTGCCGGCAGTGCCGCTTATCGCGTAGACGCCGACGTTGTGGAGTTCGCTGTCGGTCAGACCGTCCAACCAAAGCACTTGCAACAGGATGTTGAGGTCGTCGCCCGTTTGCAATCCTTCCACTTCGCCGTAAGTGAGCGGCTCAAACTCGTCGCCGTACTTGACGGTGTTGCTGTTGATGTGGACGGTTATCGGTCTCGGCGTGATTACGTAGTTGCCGTTGACGACGGTCACTTCGTAGCAATCGCTCACTTCGTCTTTGACGGTGTACGTCAGCGTCATTGCGTAGTCGCCTACATACCAGATGCGGTTTTCTGCGCCCATCGCCACGGATATGTTGTCCGCCGTGATATCGCCGCCGTTTACCAGCGCCGCGCCGCTCTTTCCCGCGGTGGTACGAGTAAAGTGCAGCAGACTGTCTTTTACGGTGTTGGGATCGACAAATTCGTCTCCGTACACTTGCGACAGGTCGTCCACGGTGACTGTCACCTTGCGAGGAACAACGCGATATACGCTGTTTTCCTTGGAGTCGTCTTGTACGTCGTAGTTGTCCCAAACGTCGCTATGCTCGGACGGTCTGATAACTTGCAATTTGTACTCGCCTACTCCGGGGTATCCGCCGACGAGATTGTCGTTGGGATCATCTATCCACCTGTAATCGTAGCCGAGATCGTCGCCGTTGACTGTTGCAGGACCGCTCTTTCCGTTTGCGCGGTAACTTGCGCCGTGCGGGTCAATAGGATCGCCGTACTCGCTTTCGCCGTCGAAGGTTACGACGATTTGACGTTTGGTAACCTCGTACACTGCGGCTTGATCCGTCACGCGATTGTCGGGCAATTCTCCGTCGTACTCTCCCGCAAAGGTGATTTCGTAGTTGGGATTGTTGCTCGCCGTTACGACGATGGGGTATTTGCCGACATACGTCGTACCGTCCACCGCCTTGCCGTTCGGCAACAAAGCGTTCAGCGTGATGTCAAGTTCGTCGCCGTTTACCAGCGCATTGCCGCCTACGCGACTTACGCGATAGGTAAGCGTTCCAACCGCGTCTCCGTATTCGGAAGTTGCATTTTCCAACGTTACGGTGATCTTACGCGGAGTTATGACGTAGTAGCCCTCAACGGTTGTTACTTTGTAGTTCGGATTGTCGAACTCCGCTCTCAACGTGTAACTGCCCGCAGGCGACGTTCTGTCTACGTCGCAGTACAGAACGATATCATAGATATCCGCCGGCAACACGGTCGCTTCTTTACCGTTTGCAAACGCCGGATCGTGAGTGCGTTCTGCGGACCAATCTTCGCCGTAACGGGAACTGAACGGATGTTCTTCGCCGTATTCGCTGCGTTGCTCGTTTACCCGAATGGTTATCTCGCGAGGCACAACGTGCAGCGTTCCGTTTGAGATGGTGTTGATGTTGTAGTTGCCGTCCAACCTCAAAGTACCGCTATCCACACTGATACTGTCCGTATAATCGTTTACAAACACACCGTCGGTGATGTCTGTGTGCAATTTGAGCGCAGTTACAATTAAGTCGTCTTCGTAGGCAATTCCGTTGCCTCCGAGAGAAACGCGCTGTGCCGTCCAACCATCGAGGTGACCGAGACTTTCGATGAAGTCGCCGTGTCTGTCGCCGTACTCGTGATTTTGATCGAGCACTGTGATGTTTATTTGACGTTGCACGATTCGGTACGTGGTGGTAAACTCGTGGTCCAACTTATAGTTGGGATTGTTTATCGTCGCCTTGACTGTGTAGATACCCACGTCGTTGGTGCGACCGGGCGACAGGAACACGTCTTGAAGATCGAAACTGAATTTGAGGTCTTCGCGCGTATCGCCGTCTGCAAGTTGGCTGAGCAGTTCCCAACCAAGTTGGTCGGTGCAATCGTCGCCGTACTCGCCTTGCGCGCCGGTCAGCGTAATGACGATGACCCGAGGATTGACGATGTAAATACCTGCTTTGCCGTTTTGTCCGGCGTACTTTTCGTCGTCGCTGCTCCATTCGCCTTTTACGATGATGTTGTAGTTGCTGCCTATCTCGTGAGTTTCCGCCGTGTTGCTCGCCAATTGAATGATGTACTTGCCGACGGGGTCGTAGGCTTTTGTTTCGTCCACGCTTTCTCCCGTCTCAGAGTTGATCACCTCAAATCTGAGGAACGACCTATCCGTGTCGCGGTTGTCACTGAACCAACCCTCGTCATTCGGCGCCCAGCCGTCTACAATGTAGTTCATAGGCATTGTGGGACGGGCTTCGCCGTAGGTTACCGATCTGGTTTGAATGTTGACGTTCAACGTCCTTTGCGTGATATACAGTTTTGCGTAGTACGTCCCCGAATAGATATCGCCGCTGTCGGTAACGAAGGTTATGTCGTAGTTGCCGTCGCGGTTATACTCGCAAGCCAACTGATAGCCCGCGGCATTTGCCTTTAAGTAGTCTGTGGACGTATAAGCGCCGTTCGCAATAGTGATGCTAATGTTGACGGCTGCCAAGTCGTCGGGGAAGATGGAAACCGTCGACGCTTGGGCTTGCAAAGCAATTTTGCCGATGTCGGATTCGGGGCGGGACGTGCTATATGCCGCGTCGCCCAAGTCCGCAAAGTTGAAGCCTTTGTTCGGGTTAGTACCGTACGTATAAGTCAAGTCGTGTACCGTCACCGTTACTTTGCGCTTGGTCACTTCGTAGTTACCGTTGATAAACTTCACATTGTAGTTGCTGCTTGCTGATACTCCGCTGATGGCGTAATTGCCGACGGGACGTCTTGCGAGCGACGAGTCGTATTCTACAACGGTGAGCGTGATGGACAAATCTTCGCCCTCGGGCAACAATTCCTTGCCGATGGTGATTTCCCAAGCGTTTTCAATGGAGTTGGGATTGATTTCGTCCTCGCCGTACTCCACCGTTATGTCGTGTATCGTCACGGTGATATCCACCGCCTTGATCTCCACGTAGACATCTTTTGTCACAACGTTGTAGTTGCCGATATCCGAGTTGTTGCCTTGCGCGTTGAAGTCCACAACCACTGCGACGCGGTACTTTCCGACTGCCGAGATCGTAAGGCTGGGATTCCAACCTCCGTTTTGCGACAGATAGATTTGATATCCGTACTTGCCGCCTGCAACCAGGTCGCCGTCCAACACGCCCGTGGTATTGGGTGTGGGCAAATGCTGTTCGCCGTCGTAGTAGTAGACGTATGTTGTGTAGCCATCGTCTACGGTGGTGTCGTACGGTTCGTCGCTCGGCGTCCAAGCCACACCGATTTCCCTCTTTGTGATGGACACTACGGAGTAGACTTGGGCAAACTTGATGTTGATGTTGCCGGTGGAGGCGAAGGATATGCTGTACAACTTGGCGGCTAAGTATCCGCCCGTGCTGGCGTCGTCACTGGTGGCGTTTACCATTATGCCTACCGTTTCGTCTTCGGCAAGGAATTTGATCAGACTGTCAAGATCGCCGCCGAACAGGTTTTCTCCGCCGGCAATAGCGGTGATGACTTTGTTGTCCGTGCTGAACAGCCATTCCTTGACCGCTTGTTCCAACTCGGCAAAACTCTTTACGTCCGCCTTTGGTCCGATGCCATCCGCAAGATAATCGCCGTACTCTGCGGTAAACGTTCCGCTCAAAGTGACGGTCAATTCCGCTTGCATTATTGTCAGAGTCAGCGTAAACTCGGCTTCCTCGTGGTAGTCGTTGGATATGCAGACCGTAACCGTCCACACACCGAATTCGTTAACAGAGAGATCCTCCGCGCCGGGTGCACTATTGCGAAGTTCCCCGTTGAGTTTGAGGTCTTTGTAAGTTACCTTTGCACCATTCAACTTCATTTGTGAATGGTCAAACGTGTTATCCAGAGTTTGTGCTGTGTACAACACGTTGCCTGCAAACGTGAGATACTCCTCGTTGATGCCAAGGTTGAACGGGCTGCCGCGGTACACTTCCGTCTTGTTCCACAGCGTTCCGCTGAACGATTCGCCTTCGAGTGCGGAGCGATCGTTTTGCAGAATGGTCGCGGGAGTAATCGTAAACAACTTGTTTTCGCCGTTTACGAATTCCACGTTGTAGCACAAGTTCTTCAAACGGTAGTTGGCGTCATCAGTGCCGCCGATGCCGTCCGCCCAAAGCGCCTCAATCTTGTAATTTCCATCAGGCACAAACAACGTGTCTCTTGCGGTTGTTTTTCCGATCAGGTAGAAGCTGAGGAATTGCTCGTGTCCCGTTACAAATTCTTTGCTTTCGTCGGCATAACGCCAAGCGACTTCCTTTGTATTGCTGAGAGTTGCGCCGTACCTGACTTCATCACCGGAGCCGTAGACCGCGTTGCGAGGCAACACTTCAATGGTGATATCGCGCGGAGTAATTGTGTATTCGCCCCAACTGTCGCGCGTAACTGCGCCGTAGTCCGTGTCTGCCGCAACGAACTTGGTGAAAGTGACGTCGTAATTGCTGTTGTTGCATTGTCCGATGATGTCATAGACGCCGCCGTACAATCCGTTGCCGTCGTTGGTGCCGTTTTCTGTGTCGCGGACGGTTGTGTCCTTGGTGAGCGTTACAAGCAGTTGAGACAACCTTGTTATTGTGTTAACGCCGAACACCGTCTGCCATTCATTCGATGTGGACAGCGTATCTTTTGTAACTTGGGTGTTGCCCTTTACCACGAACCAATAGTCCGTTGTACTGCTTGCGCTGGGGTTGTCACCGTAGACGGATGTTTGCGATTTCAGCACCACAACTATCTTGCGCGCGCTGACCGTAAGAGTACCCGCTTTGCGGTCCAACCAAGTGCCTGCAAATTCCACTGCGTAGTTGTCGCTGTCGTACGTGCCCGTGATGGCATACGTGCCGACGGATACGCCCGGGTCTACTCCGACCGAAAGCAAAATGTTGATGCTGTCGTCGGGGTCATTGCCTACTTTCCAATCTTCGGGCAAACGGTAAGTGAAATCTCCGAACGCATCGCCGTACTCTACCGTCTTGTTGTCGATGGTAACCGTAACCGTCTTTTTGTTGACGGTGTAGATACCTGCAATGTTGGCGTAGTGACTGTCGTCGGAATCGATACCGCCCGTGAAACTGCCCGTGTAAGTGGGCGTGTTGTAGTTGGCGTTGTCGCCCGAATTGAGCCAAGCGGTCACATAGATGGGATAGTTCCCCGCGGCGGGATATTTGCCGTCGTCAATAGGTTTGTATCTATCTCCTTCGAAGTAGTCGATAAGCGACGTGAGCAGAGTGAAGTCAAGTACGTCGCCATCCACATAACCGTCGCCGACGATGGTGTACAGTATGCCCTGCTGACCCTCGCTGTTCCATTGAACGTCTGCCAACGTGAGTTCGTCACCGTAAGTGCTGTGCTGTCCGCTTGCAATGTTGATGTTGATGTTTGCTTTGGTAACGGTGAGAGCGGCGTTTACCAGCGTGATGTCATAACTGTCCACAGCCTTCTTGTCATTGTCACTTGTCGTTGACGGGTTTGAAGTAAGAACAATTGTGTAGGGTAAAGTTCTCACTTTCAGTGCAAGACCCGTGCTGAGATCGCTGCCGAGGTATGTCACGGAAAGTGCAAATCCCATCAGCTTTTCATCGTCGTTTACAAATGCGTTGCCATCGCTGTTTGTCACATTGGCGAAGTAGCCCTTTTGATTGAGCAACGAGAACACGCCGCCGTCTGTGCTTAAATCTTTGTACGTTCCGTACACCGCTTCTATGTCGTTGGCGCTAACGGTGACTTTGCGCTTTTGAACGTGGAATATGCCCACGCGATTTGCGTATGCGTTTCCGCTGGGGTATATTTCAAGTCCCGTCCACTCACCCGTGAACTCAAATCTGTAATTGGTGAGAATGGAATCGTTGTCTTCCAATTGCACGCCGTCACGGCTTGCTTTTATTTTGTCGCCGAAGATGGGGTAATCTCCATAATAGGAGAGCGTGCCGCTCGATTTTCCCTCTTCTCCGCCGTACGCCGTGGTTACCAGCGAGAAGGTTACGCTCAACCTGTCCACAAAAGTAGCGCCTGTCAAGCCGCTGCCCAGCGATACCGTATAGGCGGGGCTGTCGCCCGAGGAAGTTTGCAGCAAATTGTAATCGTCGCCGTAAACTCCGCTTTGATTTTTGATGTTTACATACACGGTACGCACCGTCACAAAGAAGTAACCGTGGTTGGCTTCGCTCAAAGCGATTGTGATGGGCGAACGCGCTCCCCATCTGCCGTCGCCGTCGGCTTGAGCGAGCTTGTAGTCTTCTGTATAAATCTTTTGCTGCGATTCATCCAACGGAGTAGACACTACCGTAACGTCGTAGTTGTCGTTGCCCACTCTGTATTGAAGTTGATATTCGCCGCGAGGACGTACCGTGTAGGTGCTGTCGGAGTAGTCGGACAGATACAATTCAACTTCGAGATTGTCGCCCGATTTGAGAGCGTAGTACTGTTTGCCGTCCACGTTTTGAGTTTCCAGCACTTTCCAGTTGACGCCTTGGACGGATGAAACGACAACAGCTTCGCCGTATACTGCCGACTGGTTGTAAATTTCAATGCGAATGGGACGCTTGGTGATTTGGTAAATACCTGCTTTTCCGTTGTTGTCGCTATCCGACCCCGCGGTTGCGCCCGTGCCCCAATTGCCCACAAACGTCACGTCGTAGTCCGTTGTGGAGGATTGACCTGTGATGGCGTAGTATCCCACATAGTTGCGACCGCTGTTCAGTCCGCTGCGGGTGAGGATAATGTTGAGAGCGTCAGCGCTGTCGCCCGAAATCAGACCTCTTCCCGCTTCGGTGGCTCGCTCCACTGTGTAGCGAAGTTCCGCTTCTATTTCACCGTAGATTGCCGACGTGTCGCTGATGGTTACGTTTACGGGGCGCGCCTTTACAATGTACTTGGCGGTGTAGCAATTGCCGTAGTCGTCGATTTCGTAGTTGGCTACGTCAACGCCGTAAATATACACGGTAAAGTTGTATCCGCCGCTCTTAACGCGCAAATGCTCGTTGTTGCGCGATTCGCCTGTGTAAGTGATGCCGAACTCAACGTTGTCACTGCCGACTTTCCAATTGACGTCGCCGCCATTGGTGCGGGTAGTCGTGATTGCGGGCTGAGTCTCCTCGTCGCCGTAGATTATCGTGTGGTCCTGCTCCACGTTGAGGGTGAGTTTGCGAGTGACAATTGTGTAGTATACGGTGGGACCCACCGGCATCGTGTAGTTGCCGTTGTCCGCGCCGTCGCCGCCCAATTCAACGGTGATGAGATACCTGCCAACGTTGGCGGTTGCGCTTGCGTCGGTGGAGAACACCACCGTCACTTTGTCGCCGACCAAAATGTCGCCGTCGTTTGTTGTGTAATCCCAACCGGTGGGCACTGGGTCGCCGTACTCGCTTGTAAGGGTACCCTCGATGTTTGTTACGGTGATTCTCTTTTGACTTACCGTATAGATGCCCGCACGCTGAGCGTATGGAACGCCATCTTTGGCGCCGCTACCGCCCCAAAGTCCGCTGAATGTGATGTCGTAGTTGTTTGCGATAAATCCGTCGACGTCTTTTGTTTCATCGACGCTCATCCAAATAGGATACTCGCCGACTTTGAGTTTGCCCGCGCCGCTTAGTTGTTGATCGAGGATTTCGAACTTGATAGCCGCGTCAAACTTTGCTTTGTCTCCTGCCAGAATTGCCGAACCTGTTGTTCCTACCATCGATATCTCGACGTAGTTCCAATCGGAGGTCAAATCGTCGCCGTAGGCTGTGCCTGCGTTTTGCACACGCAAGCCGATGCTGCGTTTGCTTACCGTGAGAATACCCGTATCGGCGGTACTGAGCGTGCCCGTAAACGTGATGTTGTAGTTGCCGCACACGCCTGTGCTACCGTCGAATAAGCCGTGTATGTAGTAAGTGCCTGCCAAGATGTAGCCGTCGCTGAGACCTTCGCTTTCAATATTTTCGCCTTTTCTGATTTCCAGCGTTATCGCTTGCTTGATAAGTTCCAAGTCGGCGGCGACAATGCCGTCCGCAGGACCGTGCCAAGCAGAATCCCTTTCAAGAATCGCGTTGATTCCTTCCAACGTGATCTCGCCGTAGATGGCAGAATAGTCCTCAATAGTCAACGTGACGTCTTTCTTGATGATCGTGTACGTACCGCCGATACCGTTGTTGTTTTCTTCGTTGTCGGCATTCCAACTTCCCTCCAACGTAATGATGTACTCGTTGGTGGTTATGGTTACTTTTCCGTCATCGTCGGAAATAATGCCCTCGCTGCCGACGCTGCTTGTCCTGCTGTCGTAGATGGTTACTCCGTCGCGCGTGATAACAACGTATATTTGGTACGTGTTGACGTTCTTCGCGCCGGAAACGCCCACTTCCACTGTCATTTCGGGCGCAAAGCCTTTGCTGTAAGGCACAAACGTTACGGTGTTGTTGTCGGGGTCGTTGGTGACTCTTTCCGTCCAACCGAAGTTTCTGCGGTTGTCAACCGATTGCTCCGTGCCGTCGTAACTCTTGGTAACGTCCAAAACGGTAACGGTAACTTTACGCTTGGAAACTTCGAATATACCGGCAGTTCCATAGAATTCGTCATCCTCGTCCCAATCGCCCACAAAGGTCACTTTGTAGTTGCCGTTGCCGCAAGTTGCGGAGATGGCGCATTTTCCTGTGTGTTCTTCGCTGTCTGTGTCGTTGTGGAGAACAAGGTCGATTGACAGCGAATCGCCGGCTATCACGTAATTTCTGTTGGTTTGATTGCGTTCGCTGATACCGTCGGTGTTTGCAAAGCCCGTGATGTACCAACCGTTGTTGTTGGCGGAAGTTCCTTCCAACTTGTTGAGGTTGGTGTAGGTCAGTCCGCCGAACACACCGCCTTGGTTGTTGATGTGAACGTTCAACATACGCGGCGTGATGAAGTACAAGCCGTAGTTTTGTTCCGTGTGACCTTCTTGGTTCAGTTCCGCATCGTTTTGACGCTCATTTGCAGCAGCCTTTTCGGTGTTGTAGTTTGCACCGTAGAAAGTTACCGCGTAATTGCTGTTGTTTTGCCGGGTGGCGGTGATGTTGTATTGTCCGACGCCGTTGACGCCAACGCTGAGTTGTATGTCGAGATCGTCGTCGCCCACCAATGCGCCGTCTGTTGAATCTTTGTGGTAAATTGTGTAGTTGCTTTCGCCTTTCAAACTGTCCGCAGTCTCGCCGTAGACGGAGGTGTGGTTTTTGATGACCACGGTAATTTCTCTCGGCGTGATGGTGTACGTACCGCCGATACCGTCGGTTTTTGCCGCGTTTTCGGCTTCCCAACTTCCCACAAACGTCACGTCGTAGTTGGCGTTTGCCGCTTTACCGCTGATTTGATAACTGCCCGCATTTGCCGAGGCGCTCGTCGAAAGGGTTACAAGCAAACTTTCGAGGGTGTCGCCCTCTGCCAAATCAAAGCCCTCTGCCAACTTGTAATTCGTTTCCGCGTCATTATTCAAATTGTCAGCGGCGGACGTTCCGTCGTATTCGTGAGTTTGTCCGTCGTCCGTGATAAGTACGGAAATTGCTTTGGGGGTGATGGTATATATGCCGTTTACGCTGGTTGCGTCGATGACGTAGTTGGGGTCGTCGTCCGCGGAAATTTGGGCAGCGATGTAGTAAGTACCTACTTTCCACTCTGTGTATTCTTCCGCCCACAAAAGTTTAACGGACATATCAAGGCTGTCGCCGTCCACAATGGGCGGGATACTGCCGTTGAGTACGTTGGTAACGCTCCACCATTCCTTGCCTGTTTGAAGTTCCGGCTCGTTACCTAAGCCGTTGTATTCCGACGTTTGCGGCTTGATGGTCACCGTCAGACGGCGAGCGAACACATAGTACATATTGTCCATTTCCTGCCCGTAGTCGCCGGTTCTGGATGTGATGTTGCTTTGTTCGTCCAACCCCTCGACATACGGCGCTTCGTGCAAGTTGGTGTTGTTGCCCACAAAGGTCACGTCGTAGTTGCTGTTGCTGTACGTGGCGCAAATTGTGTACCAACCCACGCTGAGTTGTTTTGCTCCTTTGCTGAGTTGATCGGATGTGTACACCAATGTCAACTTGATACCGAGGTCGTCCGCGTCCAACAACGGCTTGAATTCGCCGTCTGTGGAGCCGACTGCCCAATTGGTGTTTTTGACTGCGTCGATACCGAGATGTTGGTTTCCGCCGTATACGCCGCTCTGTCCGTACACAACCACTTGTACTTTGCGTACGGTAATTGTGTATGTGCCTGCGGTGTTGTCGGCAGGATCGCCGTCTGTGGTATCCGTGGTGCTCTTATCGTTTGTCCACGTGCCTTCCCAAGTGATTTGGTAGTTGCCGTTGGTGGCAACGCCCGTGATGTAGTAAACGCCTACGTTTGCGCCGATCTCTTTGGTGAGGTTCACGCCGAGATTGTCGCTTCCGACGCGTCCGAGCGCAATGCGTTGCGTCTCGTCGTCCTGCAATTCCGCCGTCCAATACGCGCTTTCTTTGGAGAGCATTGCGTACCAATCGGCTTCCTTGCCCTCGTACGAACTTACGGTTTCGCCATCGCCGTATACGCTGCCTTTGTCGTTGATGTGTATGACGATTTGGCGCGGAGTGATTTCAACACAGTTGGACGTGCCTTCGAAAGTGACAATGTAGTTGTCGTTGCTTGCACTTGCGCGGACGGAATACGATGTGCTGACGTTTGTACCTGCGTCTTTGAGAAGTTTTATTTGCAGATCCTCTAACTCGTCGCCCCAAGCCAATCCAAGCGAACCGTCGCCCGTCTTGACTCTTACAACGTTGCTGAGACTCCAACCTTCGCCGCTGTAAGAAGCGCCGAAATCAAGGATGTCTTCGTGTTCTTGTCCGTCGTACTCGTACTTCATCTTGCCGGAGACAATTTCCAACGTGATGTTACGTTTCGCAACGGTAAACGTGCCGCTGTTTTCTTCGCCTTCCCAACTTCCCACGAACTTAACGTCGTAGTTGGCGTTGTCGTTGTCGCCGTCGGGTTCGGCAAACTCAGCCAAAGTGCGGTACGTACCCGCATTGACAATAGTTCCGTCCACGGCGGAGATGTTGATTGCCAACCTGTCGCCGCTGACGATCGGGTCGCCTGCGGCATTGAGCACGGCGGCAGCCGTCCAGTCGACGCCAAGTGTATTGGTAATGTTGCCTTTTTGCTCTGTGCCGTCGTAGATGACGCTCTTGTCGATTAGGTTGATTTGAATCTGACGCTTGCTCACGTAGAACAGATTGTTGAGTTCCGTCGCGTCGCCGCTATCGGCGGAAACAGAATCGTCTGTTGCGGGGTAAACGCCGCCAAGTTCGTCAAGCGAGATGTTGCTGTTGACGCCCTTGAATGTTACGGTGTAGTTGCTGTTGGTGTAAGTGACTACAAGCGCGTACCAACCTACCTTGTAGTTGCCGGAATGAGACTTGTCCGTAACTTCCGCCAATCTGATGGAGATGTTGAGGTTGTCGTCGCCGACAAGTCCGCTGTCTGCGCCGCCCTTTGCCACGGTGTAATCCGCCGCGATGTTGGGCGTTACGCCGTAAACGCTTGTTTGCGCGTTGACGGTGACCTCTACCGAACGCGGCGTGATGCTGTACGCGTTGTTGTCAACGCTGTCGGCGGCAACAGTCACAACGTAGTCGCTGTTGGAGCAACTTACCAAACTGATATCGTAGTTACCTACCGATATGCCGTCCTCTTTGTCGAATACAAGCGCAAGCACGGAGTCGATGTCCTCGCCGTCCAACGTCTTGGCACTCTCATCGAACAGACCGCCGAGATTACCTTTTGTTTCATTGGTAAACAGCCAAGCCTCTCCATAGCCGTGTTTGAGTACGGAGGGTTCTGTGCCGTCGTAGACGGACGATTGCGCTTGCGGAATAATTTCTACCGCAAGCGGGCTTATCGTGTAAGTGCCTGCTTTTTGGAAGTTGTCGCCTGCGCCGCTCCAACTGCCCTTGAATGTTACAGTGTAGTTTGCGGCAGATGTGCCTGTAACTTCGCCTGTGATAGCGTAAGTTTTTGCGTGCCATTCGCCCTCTTCGTTGACTATCGAAAGCGTAACGTCGAATTTTGCCTTGTCCACAGCGCCGCCGCTCATATCGGCGTCAACTATGCCCTCGACGCTCCAACCGCCTTCGCTCAGAGTTACGTATTGGTCGGAATGTTTGCCCGCAAAGGTACGTCCCGAGTCCGTAATGGTGACGGTGACGGCTTTGGGGTCTATCGTATACGTACCGGCTTTGCCGTGGTTGTCGTCCGCTTCGCTCCAACTGCCCTCAAAGGTAACGGTGTAGTTACCGCTCGAACAGATAGCCGTGATGGGATATTTGCCTGCATCTACGCCTTCTGCGTGAAGAACGATAGTCGGCTCGTCCGTTTGCTCGCCGCGTCTGACAAGCGCCGCGCCCGAGTCGTTGGCGGCGTTGCTGCCGAACGTGTAATCACTTCTGCCGAAACTCTTGCCGCTGATATCCGTGCCGTCGTAAACGCTCGACTTGTCGTTGATGGTGACGGTGATTTGACGCGGTACTACCACGAAGGCTTTTTCCAACGTTATCTTGCCGCCTTCGGGCGATATGCCGCGGTCGGACCTGTCTGCAAAGGAGGTTTCGTCGTAAACAAACGTAATATTGTAGTTTTTGTTTGCGGCGAAAGTTATCTTGACGTCGTAGCCGACGATGTTCGCACCGTCGCGTTTGACGACAAGATAGTAACCCGCAAAGTAATCGCTGTCGATTGTGACGATTTCTACCGTGAAGGTGAGATTTTCGCCAGCGACAAGTTCGCCTGCGGTCAATTTCCAAGCGACTCCGCGAGTGATGTCGTAGTTGACGCCGCTCGTCGCGCTTGCCGAGCCGTAAACCGCCGTCTGGCGCATAAACGCCACGGTGAGCTCTGCGGGCTTGACGGTGTAGATGCCCGCGTTGCCTGCAACGGTAAAGTCGCCCGCTCTCTCGTCGGGAGAAACAGTCCACCAATTGCCGCTGAACACAAACGTGTAGTTGTCTGCGTCGTTCTTGTCGTCGTCGCTTATCGCAGTGCCGACGATAGGATACTTGCCTACGCCCCAAGTACCAAGTAAGTTGGGGCTGACGGTGAGCGCAATGTGCAATCTGTCGCCATCGACAACGCCCTCGATACCGCTACTTACGGAAGTGAGCGTGGGACGTTGACCGTTGTAGATACCTTCGGCGTCTGCCAACGTATATTCAATGCTCTTGCGAGTGACTGTGTATGTGCCTTTTTCGCGAGTGATCTCGTAGTTGGCGCGTGCGGGAAGTTCGACATCGGTGATGGGTTTCAACACAAGCGTGTATACGCCCACTTTGATGTTGCCGGAATTGCTCCGCGGCGGTTCTGCTTCGAATTGGACTTCGCCGAGATCAAAGAAATCGGCACTGTCGGCTTCGTAGTATCCGTCGCCGCCGGCAGTCCAACTCTTTGCCACGTTGTAATCCGTGCCGTAAACGACTTCGTGGCTGTTGGGGGTAACGGTGACGTGACGTTTTTCGATGGTGACTTGCGCCGCGCCGCTCGTATACTCTCTGCCGTTTGCCGTGGTTACCGTGTAGATACCGTTGGGGTCTCTGTTTTCGTTGGGGAACGCGTCGTTGCCGACAACCATAAGATCGTAGTTGGCATTAGCGCCAAGTTCGGCGAATCTGCCGTCATCGAAATCGGAAGTAGCCGCTTGATCTTCTTCCGTGGCAAGACGCGCATACACATAGCACTTGCTTGCGTCGGCAACATAGATACCTTTCTCAAACGGTTTGCCTTCCTTGGTGGACGTGTCGTAGTACCAGATACCGATGACAAGCACCAACTCGTCGCCGTTGACGATAGCGCCGCCCTCGCCGCCTGACAATACCGCGCGCGGACTCCAAGCCGTACCCATTGTGTTGCTGATAAGCAACTCATCGTGACCGCCATAACCGTCGTTTGCGTAATGGTAGAGTATCGCGCCCTCGGGCAGTTCGCCGTAGAGCACGGTTATGCCGTTCAACGTGATACTGATAGCACGCTTGACGGTTACAAGTGCGCCCTCGGCGGTAACTTTGCCGTCGTATTCAAGTTGCGCGTACTCTGCGTCGGCTTTGTAGAAGAAGGTTATTTCGTAGTTGGGGTTGTCGTATGTGACCTCGATGTAGTGATCGTCGCCGACTTTTGTTGTCTCGTTTGCGTCGGTGGCAAACGAAAGTCTGAGATTGTCGCTGTTGACAATGGTGTTGTCGTTGATACGTCCGCTGAGGTCGTGGCGGTATGCGGGGGTGAAGTCGCCCTCGTAGAGTTTCCAAGCAACGTCTTGCGCCGCGGAAAGTCTGGGTATTTCGCCGTAGGTGTTGCTCTGTTTGAGTATCTCCACCGCTATCTTGCGCGCAAGCATATAATACGTGCCGGCGTGACCGCTGAAAGGCGTGCGGTCGCTGTCGGAATAATTTCCGTCGCCCGCGAAATTACCCGCGTAGGTCACCGTGTAGTTGGAGTTGCTGCAACTGCCGTAGATAGCATAGCCGATGTCGTTGACTTGGTAACCGGGCATTTTACTCAACGTCAAGCCGAGTGAGTCGCCGCTTACGATTGCGTCTACGCCCGAGGAGTAGTATTTGCTGCCCGTAGCCAAGGCGGCGTCCCAGCCGTTCTGATCGACGACCTCGTCCTCGCCGTAAACGGCATACTGGTCGTGAATGTTTACCACAACTTTGCGCGGGGTGATTTGCACCGCATTGACGCCGTTTTCGAAGTTGACGATGTAACTGCCGCTCTTCGTATACGCGCCTGTGACGGAGTAATCGCCGACGCCAACACCGGGGGCTTTTTCCAACTTGACTCCGAGAATTGACTTGTCGTCGCCTTCGGCAAGGGTGCTGCCCTCTTTCAACGTCCAGGTGAGTTCGTCGTCAGTGGGTTCTTCCTTGTTGTACTCGTGTTGTATGTGGTCGATTGTGATGGTGATCTCGCGCGGGGTCACGGTGAACGTACCTGCGTGTGCGCTGTACGGCGTACCTTCGAAACCGCTGCCCGCGCCATAAGCGCCGTCGCCGTCAAAAGTACCTGCAAGCGTAATCTTGTACTGATCGCCCACGTTGTAGGTGTCGCCCGCACTGCCGTCGACGTAATACGTGGCTTGCGTAGCGTCTTTGTCAAACGCGGCAATGATGGCGTAACTGCCCGCATTGAGGTATCTTTGCGCGCTTGCGCTCCAATTGTCTTTGTGTACGATGGACAGCGTAATGCCATTGAACAAAACGGGCTTGTCCGCAGCAAGAATAGCCGCACCTGTGTACCTATTGTCGGTGTAGCTGTCAACGAGCAAAGTGCTCTTGTCTAGCATTTCGCCTGCTATTATTTCAGCTTCTTTGCGGTCGCCGTATTGGTAAGACAAATCGTTTATCGTGAGAACGATTTCACGCGGCGTGACGGTGTAAGTACCCGCTTCGCCGTTGTATTCGTCGTCGCCGCCCCAATCGCCCACGAAGGTGATATTGTAGTTGCCATTTCCCGCAATGTGGGCGCTATGGTCGGATATCGAATAACTGCCGACGAGCAATGCGCCGCCTTCTCTCGCGCTGTATTTGCCGCCGTTGATGCCGAGGTCGATTCCAAGGCTGTCCGTTCTGTAAACGACGTAGTGATTGGGATTGTTTGTTACATCGCTCCAATCGGACTTCCAGTTCCATTCAAAATCGGGATAACTGTCGTATTCGGTCGGGTCGACGATCGTATAGCCGAAGCCTTCAACGAGGTCTTGTCCGTAAACGGAGGTACGGCTCTCGATACGGACGATAATGTTACGCGCCGCAATATCGAATCCGTCAAGTACCGTTATGCTGTTGGTGAAGTTGCCGCCGGCGCTTATCGTGACGGACGCCGTTCCCACGTTCACGTTGTTGTTGTAACCTATTATCTTGAACAGGCTGTCGGTCAACTCTATTTCGTTGCCGCCGCGTGCGCCTTGCTTGAAGACGATGGTCTTGTCGCCGATAGTCACTCTGACTTCCGTGATTTCGTTGGTAATCGGCTGACCCGTGTACACTTTGTCGGGTATTACAAACACAACGTCCGTTACGTCGTTGATATCCAACAGCGTAATTTCGAACTGTTGCGAACGCTCTGCGCTTCCGTCGGAGTCAAACGCGTAATTGTGGTTGTCAAGCGTCACCTTGACGTTGTAAAGTCCCACGTCAAGAGGTTTGCTGTTGTCGCCCAACTTTGCCGTTGCGCTGCGCGTATCATACGCCAGAGAGTAACGTCCGCTCAACTCGCCGTTGACTGTTTCGTTGCTCAACTCGGCGCTGGCGTTTACCAACGAGAAGTGTATATCCGGCTCTTGCTCGTCGGCGTTGTACACTTTGGTTGCAAAACTATCCAACGCCACCACGGCGGGATTGACGCGGAAAGTAAATTCGCGCGACGGCTGCGGGTCGTTGTTTACAACTATCGTGAAATTGAGGTATTCAAAACTAAGCGTATAGCGGTAATCGCCGATACGATTGCTTGCCCACACAACGTCGCGGAAGAGGTTGAGTTTTTTAACCTCCTCGTACGTTGTTACCTCGTTGTCATACAAGAACGTGTCGGGATCCATCGACGTGTCGACGGCAGTGTTGTAGCCGCCTATCTTGACAACAAGGGTGTGTTCGACATCGTCAGCGCCTCTCCACGTGTACGTAATGTTGTAACTGATGCCCGCAACGGGAGTCGTGCCGTCAAGAGCCGCAAAATTGAGCGACCAAGGTCCGCTTTCGCCGTAGAGTTGTTCGGGCGCGCCCTCGGGCGAACCGTTGAAGTGCGGTTGACCGTCGTAGGTGACTTCGCTCAATATTTGTGTGGCGTAGATGCCCAATTGAGTGATGGTAAACGTCGTCTTTTCAACTGTCGTAGGCGAACCGTCGCCGTCCGCAAATTGGAAATTGTTTGCGGCTTCGCCCAACGTAACGGTAACGTCGTAGTTGCCTGCGTAGTAGGGTTTGCCGTTGCTGCCGAGGCGCGCGTTCTTTTCGCCGTTTGCAAGCAAGAGGTCTTGTTCGTCGCTTACGGTATACCCAACGGTGTAGCCGCCGGTAGGCACAATGCTGTTGCCGTCTTTGTTGGTGAAGGAAATATCCGCCTCTTGTTCGTTGCGGTTGTAGGTTTTGGATGAAGGTGCAACCAATTCCACCGTGGCTTTGCCTACGGTAAATTCCACCACGTAAGTGCCCGCATAGTTGTCCAGTCCCGTAGCCACAATGCGGTAAGTTCCCGCGTTTACTATCGAGTTGGAACGAGCCGTCTCCCAGCCGCCGTCGGCGTTTTTCGAGAAATAATCCAACTTGTAGTCGGCGCCGGTCATTATGACTTCGCCAAAACCGTCCGGATTGTAACTGAACGCAACGTTTATCGTTTGCGCAAATCCGTTGTACACAAAGTTCAGACTTGTTTCCGTAAGCAAAGTTTCGGATATCTCCGAGTCGTTTTTGCTCTCGAAGTCATCGTCGGTTTGTGTTGCCGTACCCAAAGGCTTGGGCGAAATTGTAAACGTCAGCGAAATTGTGCCGCTGTAATTGCGCGTACCGGAAATTTGCACCGTTGCCGTGCCTTGGTTGACGTTGTTGATGTACTGCAAGGAGTAGAAGTCGCTGTCAAGTTCCGTTTTTTCGCCGCCCACTTGGATATACACTTTCGTGATGGGAGTCCAGGCGCTTGCAACGTACACAAAGTAGCCTTCTATCGCGTCAGCGCCCATTGTGTAACTGCCGCGTGACAGATCCAAATTCAACGAGCGTTGGGTGATAGCCAACGTGTTGATGTTGTAGGTCAACGTCGTTTCCGTTTCTCCGCCGACAAATTGGAAGTTTCCGTCCTCTTTGAGGGCGATATGCACCGTGTAAGTGCCCACGTAAATGTAGCCGTGCGTGTTTGCCGCAACGTCGGCGCTGTTGTCATACGTGCCTGCCCAACCGCTGTAACCGAATTGCGCCCAATAGTTTACGGCAGTGAGATCGTCCTTGTTGCTTTCGGGTGTTTCTTTGGCGGGCAAAACGGTTGTGTTGCCGTCGTTGTTGGTAAACCACACCCACAGACGGTGCTCATCTCCGTCGTACGTGAATTGCAAATTGCTGCCGTAGAGAGCAGTCTTGTCGCCGTCTGTGCTGTCGAACAGGAAGGGGGTGAGGGTCGCCTTGGTGATTTCGAAATTGAGACTTTGACTTATCTTTTCGGTTGATTTGTACCAAGAAGGTTGTTTTACGTTACTATCGTCAAAGGCGTTTCCTTCGCCCTCGATGACGTAGTTGCCGTTATCCAACACAAGCACCATGCGGTGCGAGCCGACGTTTGTAAAGGCGTTGCGCAATTCTTGAATACAATCTCCGACTGTTTTGCCGTCCACTGCCACAACATCGCTGTTATCCCAGCCCCAATTGATAGTGCCGTTTGCCGCATATGTGAAGTGCATGTGTTTGTGATCCCCGCTCACACCGTGGTTTTCGTCGGAACACGGTCCAAGGTGGGCGTAGTTGCCTTCGCTCATATCCAGCGTGTAGTGGAACACGGCGTAGATTGTGCCGTCTGCATTGAGAATATAAATTTGATACGGTACGTCGTTTACTTCCGCCTCGACGCCGCCCACGTTGTAGAAATCGATTTCCAACGCGGTGTTGAGGTGTCTGCCGGGGTTGGCTGTTGCGCCTTTGTCGTCGCCTTGATTGGGCGCGTAGTCGTACACCACCTTGGCAGTGACTTGATGGAGGCTTATTTTCAACCTGTTGATGGTGTACGTTCCTTGCCACAAGCAACCTGCGCCGAAAGTGAGGTCGTCGCCGGAAAGGTTTTTCCTATCTGGGTTGGCAGTGTCTTCACCGATGTGCGTTATCACGTCCACGGAAGTGCCTTTGATATCGTCGCCGGAAAGGTTTACGTCACCGTTTGCGCCGTCCAACTTAAAGTTGTTTTGCGCATTGCCAAGCAACATCACATACACGGTGTAAACGTCCGCATAGGTGGGCACGCCGAAGAACGTTTCTGTTGCGTTGGTCATATCGAAATCTTGGAACTGATTCTGCGCAATGTAGTACACGCCCCACTCGCCCTCTTCGGGGACAGCCGTGCCGCCGCTTAAATTGCCGAATACAATGTCGGGCAGTTGTACGCCTCTGTTGAAGGTAACGGAGGGAATTTCTCTTATGGAGATTGTGGCGCGCTCAACGATCACTTCGGTAAAGTACGCACCCACAAAGTTGCCCTGTCCCTGAGCCACAACGTAGTACGTGCCTGCGTCCTGAACGTTTTCTACCTTGTCGTAAGTGCCGTCGGCGTTTACTTTCCAATAACTGAGATCGTATCCCCTGCCGATTATCAGAATGTATTCGCCCAGTTCCTCGCCGCGGTCGAGCGTGTACCTCGGCGCAAACACGAATACTTGACGGTTGTAAACGAGAGATGCGCTGAGATTGGCGACCGAAATGTCGCTGTTGTTGTCGCCCTTGGTGAAACTGCCGCCGTCCACGGCGCTCGTTCCCAACGAACGCGGCGAAACGGTAAATTTCTTTGTGACAGTGCCTTGGTAGTCGTCGCGGCCGCTGATCTTTATTTCGGCGTTGTCGCTTGCGTCGGTGTTTTTGGAGTATGCGACGTTGTAGTCGTCACCCTCGGTGAGCGTTTCTACGCGTTCGCCGAACGTCACGCTGACGCCCGTCAACGGGGTCACGGGCAAACCGTTGAAGTAGAAATTACCCGTGATAATTCCGTCGATACCGCCGCTGTAACTGCCGCCGTTCAACGTCAATTGAAGCGTTTCGTCCGTGCTGATGTCGTGCGGGTTGATTACGAAGTTGGAAATTTGAGTCAATATGCCGGAGGAGTCGAACTGGAAGTTGCCGTCCTTCAAATGCGCCGTTATCGCGTAAGTGCCCGCGTGGATAAAGGACTCGCCGTCCGACGACCAACCGCTGTAAGTGCAGGTCAGCCAAAATTCGTAGTCGTCTTGCGCGTAACCGTCCGCCGAATGTGTGGGCAAAACGCCCTCATTGGCTTCAATGGCGTTGGAAATGGTAATTTGCAATCCGTCGGCAGCGTTGAGCGCCTTTTTGTGCGCCGTGCCGTCAAATCCACACGACGAATCGCCCCAACCGACGTTGATTGTGGCTTTTGTAATGGTAAACGTACGCGTGACGATGTAACTGCCGTCTTCTTGTACGCTGCCGTCTGTTATTTCGTAGTTTACCGCTTGCTCCTTGGAGAAAGTTACGGTAAGCGTGTAAGTGCCGGCATTGAGCGGTTTGTCGGTTGCGCCGAGTTGGGCATTGCCGCCCGCAGGCGCGTAGGAGGATGTGTACTCTCCCGACGGGATACCGCCGCTGTTGAGAACGTTGATTTCCGCTTCCTGTTCTTCTGCGTTGTACACCACGCTGTTCGGCTGCGTTACTCTCAGCGTGTCGGGAGTGATGGTATAGGTAAAGGATCTCGGCTCATCAACGAAGTAGTCGTTGGCGGCAGAGCCGTGCAAAGAAACGGTAAGCGTGTATTCGCCCGCGTCAAGCAAACTTGTCGCAGGTTTCGTTTCCGCGCTGTTGCGCGGCGTGTATTGGATGTTCCAACTGTACCCGTCGGACTCGTTCTGCGAAGGCATAACGCCGTTGGGGTTGGGCGAGCCGACAACCAAATTGACCAAGTTGGCGATGTCTCTCGCATTACCCGAGTACATCCAGGTTTTGGTTGTCGGGAAATAGTCGTTGACGTGCAAGCCCGCCTGTTTTACTTCAAGCACTTGCTCGTTGCCCTTTGCCACGTCGTCGCTGTCCTCGACGGTGTAGATAGCGCCGTCAACGGCAACGAAACGGTAGTTGTTGGTGGTTTGAGGGTTGCTATCGTTTACAAGCGTAATTGTAAAGGAATACTTGCCCGCGTGCCACAACTCGGTTGTGTGCGCGTTGTCAAACGAACTGTTTGCAGTCCAACCGTTTATCGTAATTGTGTAGTCGCTTGGGGTAAGCAAGTTTGCGCCGTGTCCTTCAACGGCAATACCGAGCGACAAAATGGTTGCGGGATCGTATACGGAGTTGCGGAACACCATATTCTCTGCCGCTACCGAATCAAGGCTAACCGTCAATTCGGCGGGAGCAATTGCAAAAACAGTACCTGCGGGGGCTGATTTGCCGCTTAAACCTTCTACTTCGCTCGTCCAAGCGGCGTTCCAGATGATTTGCGTTGCGTTGACCCACTCGTAGTTTGCACCGTCTGCGCCGTCCTCGACAAACTCAACGTTGTTGGTGGCGTTGTAACCTTGCAAAGCGACGATAAGCACGTAGTAACCGGCATTTATCGCGTCGGTCGTACCAAAACCGCTGCTTGTTGTGTCGATACGATAGGTTACGCGATAGCCGTGAGTGCCGCTGTCACTGTCGTACTTCTGCGGTACCCAGGATTCACCGTTTACCGCGTTGACAAGTTGGAAATAGTTGTCAAAGAACTTTACCGCCTTGTCCGTGCCGTCGTAATAGAACGTGTCGGTGGGCGCGTCGGATTGAAGTTCCACCTTTACCTGCGCTTTGTTGATGACAAACTCTATTTCCGCCGAAATATCGGTTACGTTCTTCCAACCGTGTTCGGCTTGGAATGCGCCGCCGTCACCGTAGTTGTAGGTGTCCGCCGTATTTGCTATCTTGAAGTTTTTTGCACCGTTGCCGCGCAATTCGAAGCGATAAGTGTAAGTTCCCGCATTTGTAAGATTGGCAACAGCCGAGCCGTCCAAGGTAAATTGACGCACCGACCAAGCGTTGTCGGAGGGTCTTGCGCCGCCTTGTCCGCCCCAAATCTGCAATGCGGCTCGACTGCCGTGTCCGTTGTAGATATCGACGGCAACAAGCCCCGGCTCAGTCTGATCGTTGCCGTGACTGAAACCTGTCGAGTAATCTTTGTAAGGACCTTGATAGTACACGTTGCGGTTTACGTCCGTTGAAAGCGTCAGTTCCGCCGGCAAAATGGTAAAGTCGCAAGTGTATTGATTGACATTGCCCCTGTCGGGCTCAGTCCAAGCATAGTTGTCTTGATATTTGCCGCCAATGGTAAGAGGCACGGTGTACGTTCCCGCAAACCAGTAATCTTCGGGATTTGCCAAGCCGTCCTTTTGACTCGATGAGAAGTACGTTCCGCTACCACCGTTGGGCGCGCCTATGGTGTACAGGTCGTCAAGCAGCAATTTGGCGTAGTAGTCGTTTCTTGCCCTATCGCTTGTAAAGGCGAGATCGTTTTCGCCCGTGGGAACAACTATCGTAGCCGCCGAGCCGACATGGCCCTTGATCGTTGTCTCGGTGATTTCCGTGCCGAAATACAAATCGGAGAACGCGGGCGGGTTGACGGTGAGTTTGTTGATGGTAACGCGCGCGCCGAGATATCCCTTGTTTTCGCTGCTGTACGGACTTGCGTTGCTGTTGTTGATGAGCGAAACGGTGTAGTCTTTGTTGATTTGCGCGGCGCTGTTGTTGCTCAAACGCACATAAACGTCGTAAGAGCCGGCTTCTACGCTATCGGTGTTAAAAGCAGGCACATAGAAAGGCAATGCGTCGTCAAGATTGTCCGCACGGAACAAACCGCCGTTTTCGGGCTGCGTAGCAGACAAAGTCACTCTCAAATTTTCGTACGAAGTGCTGCCGTAGTACGTCCAGGAGTATGTCTCCAAACCGTTTACGCGAGAGGGAGAAAGTTGCGTTTCCT
The DNA here is from genome assembly GCA_947628135.1 of uncultured Clostridia bacterium. Taxonomy (GTDB): domain Bacteria; phylum Bacillota; class Clostridia; order Christensenellales; family CAG-314; genus Fimimonas. Next base: position 46,663 of record CANQYT010000007.1, on the reverse strand, counting down.
CACCGCTTCCGCCGATTTCCGTGGGTACGGTGCGGAACAGCGACACGTCCAAAGCCAGCGGACGCGCCGTGACGGTGTAGACGCCGGGGCTAACCGCTGACGACAACGCATAGTCTTGGTATCCGTTGACAGAGTCTACGCTAGGAACTACGTCATAGTTTATTGTTTGTCCGACGTGAGGCGTAACGTCACCTGCTTCCCTGCCCGACAAAGTTACGGTATAGGCTTGTTGCGGCGTTTGCCCCGATGGCAAACCTCCGACAGTTTCAATACCGTTGTCGTAAATATACTGTTCTACCGTGCCGTAATCTGCGTATGAACTTTGCCGATCGGCATAGATATGCGTACCGTAAGTAACCCTAAGCGTCTTGGTATTGACGGTGACGGACTTTTTGAGGACGTCGAAACTTGAAATATTCCAAGACGAATTTGCGTCGTACAAGCCGTTTGCCCAAGCATTAAATGCAGCCTCGTCCATAGTTGTGCCGTCAAACGCTTCCGACCAATCGCCCGAAAGCACAACCCAACTGCCCGCGTGCGTTTGTTGGTTGAAGTAACTGTTAAATGCTGTTCCCAACTGACCCGCGGCAACGTCCACTACGTTTTCGAGATGGTAAATACCGTTGTCGTCCTTGCGGAGCATTGTAAATTGACCTTCCGAAACGCCGTCGGTAGGCTGATTGAAATATCTGTACGGATCTTCGCCGTAGTCCCAATGGTTCGTCGTGTACTCGTTGTTTGTGTTGAGTTTCAAGCGGAACACGCTGTACACCACTACCTGGTCGTTGCTGTCAAGTTGACTACGAGTTATGCTGAATTGTTCGTCGGTAGAAATGTAATTTTCATCGCCGGGGTCTTCTACCCACACTTTACCGCCGATAGAACTATCCATTGTCCAACCGATAAACTCTGCCGCGGGGTGAACAAAATTCGGGGTGGGTAACTTCACGGTGCTTACAAGTTCGACGTCGCCTGACGGTTTAACTTCCGGTAGACCGCCGACCGAATCTTTTTCATATTCGCGAGAGTTTACTTTTAACAGTGCCTTGCCATCTGCGTCATACTTCATCGGAGAAGGCAAATTGTCTCCCATAATATTTTGCGTCAAACCATGACGAAATTGTACCGACGCGTAAATATCTATGGAAATGGTAAATTGCGTTATAAATCTACTTGGTACACGTTTACCGGATTGATCCTCACTACCTGCGTCGTAGTTGTTGCTGCCGTTGTCGCGAATAGCGTCTGCGAGCGCTTGGTTTTCGTAGAAAATTTGGAACGAGTAAGTACCGCTATCGGGCGCTTGATCCCAAAATAGCATATAAAAGTCCTTGGCTTGCCTGTCCTCTTCGGTTGTTCCCGCAAGGGGTACGGGATTTGTACCGTCATACAACACGCCGTCTTGCGCGTAGGTTTTGGGCGCATTCTCCCCGCCGACCTGGTTCAGCATTGTCACGCTGGAAATCTTGTTGGCTTGGTTCATCATACGCACGCCGAAACGCAAATTGGCTCCGTAGCCTACCAATGCGCCATACGAGTCATATATGGGATACGGTATTGCAAACACGGGGCTTTCGTTAGGCATATCGTACGCCATATTGCCTTTGTTGGAAGCGTGTTCCAACACCGGCAAATAATACTTGTATCCGTCGGCGACGTTTTCGGGGTCGGTGGGAAGAATCGAAGTGTCCGCCACGCCGATTTCGTATACATATGGGCTGTAATCGTCCATATAATGCACTTTGGGCGTTACAGTACCCTGTTTCAAACCGGCAGCGCCTGCAACCGAAGATGAGTGTTTGCCCGTAAACCTCAAATATTTGCCGTTTTCACGCGAAAAGGTGTTGTCGGGCTCTTGCGTGCGGTATTGCAAGTAGTAGATATCCGTCAAGTTGGGCGCTTTGGCGTCAACATACGCCGCGCCGAACACCGTCTTGCAATATCCGAAGTAAACCAATTCTTCATTGAGAATTTCGCAACCGCGGAACGCATACAAACCGACTTGTTCCAACCCTGCGGGGAATTGCAAATACGTAGATATCGACGGGTTGAAAAACGCCCAGTCGCCTATTTTTTTGAGAGAATTGGGGAATATAATTCCCGTTGTTTGTTTTTGGGCGTTACCGTTTGTTTCAAGCGTACTGTCACCGTCTATGGGACCGGTAACGACCATATACCCTATTTCTTCAACGCCCTCGGGAAAAACCAATTTGCCGAAAGTATCGTCATCGCGAAGTCCTTGATTGTCGCTTCCTGCACTTGTAACAATCGTTCGATCGCCTTTGTTATGACCATTTGGTTTGCCTATAATTTTAACGTCATATATGCCTTTTGCGATAGCAGCGCTATTAGTGATGGTATCGCTGTTGGTCAGATAACTCGGAAATCTCAGTTCTGTAACACCGTAAGCAGAAGAACCGTTAGGTGTATATAACCAGTCAGAACCATGTGAAGCGCCACTGTAATTTGGTCCGTATCCCGACATTAATTGTCTTTCGTGAGTTCTTACAAGTTGCACAGTACCGTGAGTTGAACCGGAGGCTTCTGTCAGTATTATGCAGTCCCAGATGCCATTAAACGTGACAACGGGAGTGAGTGTACCACCGGGATATGTTATAGTGGTACCCGGGTTGATACAACCAAACGGGTATGTTTTGGACTCCCAAACGGAATACTCCTCGGGACGGTCGTGCAAGTTGCCGATATTGCGCGGATCGCCGACCAGATTTTTGAATATAATATTAGGTGTTGAAGTAGCTGTTACAAATGCCGATTGCGAAATTTTGAAAGTATCGTCATCAAAACTACCCCAAATGGTAACGGTGTTTATCGCATTGCAACCGTTAAACGCCCAAAAACCTATCTGCGAACAACTTTCGGGAATGTTTACTCCTGTATCGTTGTGTCCTCCCGATGTTGTGATAGTACTCAATCTGGTGCAACCCTCAAAAGACATTGCGCCTATTTTTTGTATCAATTCGGGCAAATTGTTGACAGTGGCAAGATAACTGCATCCCTTGAAACAAGCCGTCGGGAGTTGTTCCATTGTGACAGAATCCCAGCCATCATCAAAAGTAACTGTTTGTAAACGCACTTTACCCGAGAATGTTCCCGGCGCCAATGTTGTAAAGCGTGTGGTTCCAAGTTCGATAGGAATTTTTTCTGAATAGAGACCAATGAGATTGCCTGCACCATTACGCTCATTTTTGGTGTAGGGTCCCAAAATGTTTCTCTTGGTATTGTAATACCAATCTCCACTTTTAGCATAACCTAATGCCGGGTTCGTATTCCAAGTCACGTTAGCGGTAGAAAATCCCCAAGGATAACATTCGCACGTACCGGGACCGCCTTTGGCAAATACGGGGACTACCGTTCCGTCACCGTCAGCATCATTTAATGCTCTATTTGCGCCTTCATTATAAACAACTTCGAACGGCGCTTCTATTACGTTGCCCAAAGAGGCGGGAATAACAAAATACTCCCCGCCATTGACAGTTTCCAAATCTACTTCCACGCGGTGAAACGCACTGTCGCCGATTTCCCAAATACCTGTACCGTCGGGGTAAAATTCAGTTACGTCAATGCGGTCGAAACTGTCCTTGCCGTCCAAATCTCTTTGGTCATCGGGCAATTGGAATTGTTGAAGTTGGTAGTCGTAAAGGAAGCACTTCGAACCGATAGTACGTAAATGCAACAGTTCTTGCAGACTTTCGGAAGTTCGATCTGCTTCGGCATTGTAACTCTTTACGCGACTTAGTTTCTTGCAGTTGGCGAAACAACCCTCGCCCAAAGTTGCAACGGATTCGGGCAGGGTAATTTGTATAAGATCGCTTGCGGCAAAACAGAAGTCGCCTATATCTCGAATTGCAGTACCCATCGGTTTGCACTCCTCGGGCAAACGAGAGTATGCAAGTTTACGCTCATCGGTATCTTCGTTAGGATATGCCTCGCCTGAACCGTCCGGAGTCAACGTGTCAAACTTGATGTAGTTAATTGTACCTGCACCGCCGAACACGCCCGCCTCGATACCGAGAATGGGATATCCGTTGAACTGCGCGGGAATAACGGCAGGATCATCCGCTGTGCCGAATGTACCGTCACCGTGATATTGATAACCGGTGATTATGTAGCCTTGCACGTTGTTGACATATTGCAAGTCGCTGTAATACAAGTAACGCGAAAGCGGCGTTGTTTCCGGCGCGGCTTGCGCATTGTCGTCGAGTTGGCTGATGGCTACAAGCGCCAGAGACAGTAATAACAGTATAGCAAAAACAATAAGTAAAGACCTTTTCAATTGAATCATCGAAACTTTCTTCAATTCTTGTTCCTCCGTATTTCTTGCGTTGTCCCGCCCGTTGAATTTGTCGAATGGCGCGCAATTTGTTTATGCGCTGTTACGCGTGCGCGCGATGGACGCGATGTGCGCGATGCGCGCGCGTGGACGACATAAAAGGGCAAATTTCGACATTATGTGAACATAATATACCCCCCCCCCTCTCGCGATGTCAAGTATTTTTTCCAAAAAAATTCGACAAGTGGGTCATTTTTTTGAAAAAATCGGCATTTTCCCGATTACATCGTTGTTTGAACGCGTTTTTCCCGACCACATATCCCACAAAATCGAACGCTGTTCTCTTTTTATGCCGTGATTTGCGACGTTGAACCGTCAAGAATTTTACGGCGCGGTCGGGGTGCGTACTCTGCCAAACCGAACCGCCGCACACCCGCACCGAGAACAAAACCCTATTGGGCGGACGCGCTCCTGCGCTCGGCAAAATTGCCGCCCGACTTGCGCAAACCGTGCGGCGAGTTGTTTTTTCGACGGGTGCTTTTGTCTCTTTTTGCCCTTTCTTTTGCGCTTTTCGTCAAACGTTTTCTGCCGAGTCGCCCCAAAACCTCCGTGTAATAAGGTATTTTTGACACAAGAATATATAATATATATACCAAAAGCAACTTGGCTTACAATTGACAGGCGATTTGCGTTTACCGAGCGACAATTTGTGTTTGCGGCTCGGAAAATTTGCGCCAAATATATTCGGAATTGTTTCTTCAAGAATTTGTCGTCTTTGAAAGTTTTTCGGGAAAAGGTCAAAAACAATCTTTATTCCGTCTGATATGTGGCTAAAATACGCATATGGGGTCAAAAAAACGACTACAACAAGTTCAAATGCAGCAATGAAAAGAGGGCGCAACGATTGCGCCCTCTTTTTTGTACATTTGTGCCGACAACCGCGACTGCTCGGCGGTTGCGCCGCGGGTGGTTACTTGTCCAGACCGTTTGCCGCAGTTGCGCGTTTACGTTGCATATAGTAGCTTACGGAAAGGTTGTCGCCGCCGTCTATATTTTGCGAGCCGTCCTCGCTGAACACAAACGCATTTATGTTGAGTTTACCCGAACATTGGTCTATGATAAGTTGCGAAGGTCTTGCCAAGTTGGCATAGTTGGTCTTGTAGGCGTTGTAGAGAGCCTTGTAGTTGTCGTAAGTGAACCACTTGCCGCTGAGTACTGTGTTGAGTGCGTCCGTGTACATTGCGCGGTATTTGCTCAAACCGCCGTCCAGTATTGTTTTGAGATACAGCGGATTTCTGCACTCCATTTCCGTCCCATAGGTGGTATAGGGCGACGCCTTTACCATACTGTGTTCGGGGTTCCACTCGACGTTAACGCCAAAACAGCGGTCGTAGTCGTAAGGAATGATGTACACTTTGAAATTTCCGTCGGCGTCCTCGGGGGTAAAGTACAGATAGTAGTTGTTGGCGTGATTGCGAATGCAATCGGGGTTACCCACAAGATAGTTTACCGCCTCGAAACGCGTGAAATAGTCCATATCCATCATTGATTCCAACTTGGAGGAGAAATCGGCGGCGTTTTTGTCCGATTTGAGCATATTTACAAATGCCTTTATATACTTGTGATCGCTCCACTCCGGTTCGTTCGGGTCGTCGTTTGTTTTTAGGTCGTAGCTGTACCCTTTGGTAGCGGTTTCGACGCCGCAGTTGTTGCCGTCGATATACGTCAAATCAGCCGCCCCCGCGCTACCGTAGGTGCATTTGTACAGATCGCCGCCCTTATGATCCTTGTCAAAATTGCGTTTGATAAACTGTTTGTCTATCAACTCGTACAAATTGCCCACGCCGACGCTTTCCATATTGTTGTGTTGCTTTATGCAAATTTGCGAAAGCGTGATATGGGGTGCTAAAATTCCGTAAGCCTGGAACATTCTATTGGCGTACACTTCGCGAATGTAGGTTTGATCGTAGCACTTGTTCCACTTGTAGTAGAACTTTTCCATTGTGGCAAAGGTACGATCTTTACGCGCCTTGCGAGCCGCTTCGCCGTCGGCGGTGTCGCGATGCCAATCGTAATACAGTTCGCTTGCCCAAGCGTTGCCCTCGTAGTCCTCGCCGTCAAACGTTTCGCCGAGATTGAAACGGAAATGCACGAGATTGTAAATTTCGCCGTTTTCGTTGACAAAATCCGTACGAGAAGTGTTGCCGCGCATACGAATGCCCACATCGTCGTAGTTGTACTGCGTGCCGTTGACGGTTATCGTAAGGTTGCATTTGCGGTAAACGTCGGCGTAGGTGGCGTTCTTGTTGTTGTCGCGCCAATACTCGTAGGCTTCGTTCAACTTTTGCAACTCGTGGGAGGAAATGTCTATCTCCACCTTGACGGTGGTATCCTCTTTCCACAAGGTGTAGTACAACTGCTTTTCTTCGTCGGAGTAATCCTCATAGAATTTGTCGTTTTGCGCGCTTATATCGTCGCCGAACTCAAATTCGTTCGGCTTGGGATCGGGATACGGAGAGGGCTCGCTACCTTGCTCATATCCGCAAACGGAACACTTGCCGTCCTGAAAATCGTGCGCTTCGTAATCTCGGTACTCTTCGGTGTGGTCGCAGGTGGCGCGATGCCAGTGATGCGTCTCGCTGAAAGACCACTGATTGCTGTACGTGTGCTTATGCGCCACAGTGCAGCCCGCAAGCAACGTCAACAACAAAACGACGCATATTGCCAAACAAACGTGTTTCTTCATTTTGTTCACCTCTTACGGAGATTTTTTTGTTTTGCAAAGTCAGTATACAGCAAAAATACATTTTTCGCAAGACTTTGACGGCGAGGTTGTCAAAAGAAATAGAATATTTAAGTAAAATCCTTGACAATCGCCGCAAAATGCGGTATGATAGACAAGCATTGAGACAACAACCGTTGCTTGCGATGCTGAATATCGCGGGGTAGAGCAGTTCGGTAGCTCATCGGGCTCCTCAGCCAAGCGAAGCGAACGCCGAGCCCGACAATGGGCGCAAAACAGGCAAAATCAATTTAATAGTTATATCGCGGGGTAGAGCAGTTCGGTAGCTCATCGGGCTCCTCAGCCAAGCGAAGCGAACGCCGAGCCCGACAACGGGCGCAAAACAGGCAAAATCGATTTAATAGTTATATCGCGGGGTAGAGCAGTTCGGTAGCTCATCGGGCTCATAACCCGAAGGTCGTGTGGTTCAAATCCCGCCCCCGCAACCATTAGGCAGCGACGCCGTATTAGTCGCAACAGAAAGCGAGTGAACAAATCACTCGCTTTTCTATTGCTTCCGTTTGGACGCGCTGCCCTGTATTTCTGAGGCAGGGACAGTTTGAAATAACGTGGCGCTCCACTTCGTTTCACTTACTCTGCTTACGCAGAGACAAATCCCGCCCCCGCAACCATTTGTAGTCTCAACTGAACCGCTTGTCGGTTCGGTTGAGATTTCGTTTTACCCAAATTTGCTTGTTTTTTATCATTTTATGCCCCATATTCCGTATTTTTTGCCTTTCTTCGTCCCGTTTTAGCACATTCCTCGTAAAGGTCAATGGTCGAAATATTTTTACTTTTTGATTATGTCTGACATAGAATATGCCACATATTTTTACTAATTTTATATTACACTTCCGTAAAAATTGTTCCCGTTGACTTTTACACCACTATTGCGACTGGTAACGCTGACGTAATGTCTAATGCGATTGCATTGTTAAATTTGGAAAATTGTAATTATATTACGATTTTATAATACCGAACTCACTCACCAGAAATTTGTTTAATTGTTTTTGCCCGAATTTGGTGGTTGATATCATCGTTGATGTCATACTCTTTTCAATCGCGAAATTTGAAGTTAAAGAACAATGGAACGGCGTGGAGTACGACCAAAATAACGAATATTATCCAATAGCACACTTCGTTCCAAAAATTGTATGCGATACCGATTGCAAGCATACATATTATGCACAAAATCATTGTTATAACAGCAATTATTTGGTGTGGTTTCACAGTCTAAAGCCTCCATTGCACTAAATCAACAATAGTGGCAATAATTGTAACGACTCCAACGAGAAAGCCGATTATATTAACCACTTTACTTCCTTTTTTGTTTTGTATTTCCATATATCTGCCAAGTAAAAATATAGCAATTGTAAGATCTGTTATACTCAAAATGGTAAATATTGCACCCGCCACAGTGCCTATTTTTGAAATGTCGTAAATTTGGTTCATAAGAATCCCGCAGATACCCACGATAACGGACATTATTATTAGATAAATCGCCATCTTTTTTTGCCACATACATCAATACCCACAAATATCCGCCAAGCCCCCAAGACTCGCCAAATCAAACCCGACTGAATAAGTTGCACCTAAACTCACATATAAACTTGCAAGTATACAAAAAAAACACAAAACTCGTCCGAGTTATCAACACTGTTTCTTCAATATGCATCGAAAGTGAGTTTGACAAAACTATTATAACATTTTCAACTAATATGTGCAAGTATAAACAAGATAAAAAGTTCGGTTCAATTGGAACATTTTCGGGCAACCAATAGGCGGCGACGCCCTCGACCGAATGAAAAAAAGGCAGAGGAATAAGCGCCGCCAAAATAGACGATTTTTGCAAAATATTGCATTGCAAAGTGGAGAACATAATTGTTTCTACGGACGATTAGGTGCGGGCGGTTTTCCTGCGCTTTTGTCGCTTTTCTTTTTTGTAAAACCCACGAGCGCGAGATTGAATATTGCGCGCTCATTGTGTGTGCGGATATTCGCAAATCGGTTTTCCAAGCAATTACGGACGTTTTGCCGCGGTTCGGCATACAATGTTAGGACAAAAAAATAAGGAGAAAAATTTGGCGACATACTACATCGGCGGCAACGACGAACACGGGCAAAACCCCTTCACCGCGGGGAAACGTACGCCCGTTATGCCCTATCTCAACGTGCCTTTTTACGAGAATCAATTCAACAGACCCACCAAAATCAAATTTCTCGAAGCGTGCCTGCGCAACAATTTCGCGGTGTTCGACGTTAAGCCCGAACTGACAGACACGTCCGTTTCCACACGCGTTCGGCGGATAAACGCGCAAAATCTTACGTTGCTTGTTACGTTCGGCTACAACGCTTTCGGCAGCGGAAACAGTTTCAATTCGGCACGGGGAATTTCCGCGTTTTATTCCTCGCGTAACCCGCAACCTGCGCGCAGCCGTGCGCTCGCGGAGGAAATCTACGAGCAATTGCTCGTCGGTACTGCGCAAAACGGGCGCGGCGTGTCCTCTCTCGTCGACGTCGGTGTGTTGGAAAGCGTAAACTGCCCTTCCGCGCTTGTCGAACCGGGGTATATGACCAACTTTGACGAGGCAAAGCTGATGTTAGATCCCGACTATCAGACGGAAGTCGCGGAAGAAAGCTGCCGCGGAGTGTGCGAATACCTCGGCGAAAGATACCTTGCCCGCAACGATCTCAACAATTACCCCACTTTGCGCAATGGCGCAACAGGCAACTTTGCGTATCTCTTGCAATACATACTGAATCAAAACGGCTACAACATAGCGGTAGACGGAATATTCGGCGCAAACACGCTGCGCGCCGTTACGGAGTTTCAAACGGTAAACGGATTGAGCGCAGACGGGGTCGTCGGTTCTGAAACCTGGCGCACGCTGCTCACCCTTCCGCCTCGTCCCACCGTGCGGCAAGGCAGCCGAAACGTTTACGTGCGCTACCTGCAACAAAAACTGACAAGCAAACTGTACCCTCTCGGCAACATAGACGGAATATTCGGCAACGCCACGCGGGAAGCGGTAGTCGCTTTCCAAAGAGAAAACGGATTGGACGCGGACGGTATTGTCGGTCCTCTCACCTGGCAAGCGGTATCAGTTGTGGGCGGAGGCAGACCCTTACCCTGAAAAAAACACCCTATATTGCAAAAAATGCAATATGGGGTGGAAATTTTTACAATTATTACGTTGTCGGAAAGCGCTTCCATTCCCGACAGCGCAAACCCGCACAATTGCCGTGGCAACCGACAAGCACGGACTGATTCCAACAAACGGTCCGCTCGGCAGTTACCCGACTTTTCGTAATCTCAACCGAATCGATTGTATGTTCGGTTGAGATTTTATTTTGTTCAAATTTGCTTTTTATTTATCATTATTCACTCTGATTTCGTATTTTCCCGTTCTTCGTTTCGTTATAGCGCATTTCTCGTAAAAATAAAAATCGTCGGAGAACGCTTTACCATCGAAAACAATTGACCTTTATTGTGCTATAATATTCTCTTGATTGGAAAAGATGTACACTATCCGAATTGACCATCGCTTTGACCTAAAAGTTGAAACGTTCGACTAAAAACAGAAATTTCCAACCTTTTGAAACGAGCGGTGTCTATATATATGGAAACTTCAATGAGGTGCTGATGTGAACGATATTGACGCGAACAAAATTATAAGCAAATATATCAAACCGATTTTCGGATTTGCTCTGAAAAGGTGCAGAAACATACAGGACGCGGAAGATCTGTCGCAGAATATTGCGATAAAAGTTTATCGCGCGCTGTTGATCAAAGACGATATACAAGACGTAGACAAATTCGTATGGACGGTTGCGCACAACGCGTTAAGCAACTACTACCGCGACATTGCCGAGAGTACTATCGGAATACCGCTTGAAGAAGTTGCCGAAAGTCTTGCCGATACGAATTTTCATCTATACAGCGATGACAACGACACTGTGGCGCGCTTACAAAAGGAAATCGCTTACCTGTCCGAAATGCAGCGCAAGATCGTTGTCGCTTATTATTTTGAAAACCGCAAGCAAACGGACATCGCAAAGCAACTCGGTATTCCTGTCGGTACGGTAAAATGGCATTTATTCGAAGCAAAAAAAGAATTAAAGAGAGGTATTGAAAAAAAGAGAGAAACAAGCCAACTGAAATTTGACCCGATACAATTCCGCTCCATATGGATAGACGGTACGGTGGCAAAAAAATCGCCGAAAGATACCTTGAAATCGTTGTTGGCTCAAAATATTTGCTACTGTGTACGCAACAAAGCAAAGACAGTGAACGAAATCGCGAGCGACTTGGGCGTTTCACCCGTATTTGTGGGAAATGAAGCGGAAATATTGGAAGAATACGGATTGTTGTCGGCACAAGGGAACAAATACATCGTAAATTTTCTTATAAGCGAACCGACAGAACAGTTACTCGCTTTGCAAGACGAAATATATGACCGCGCGGCGGAACTATTCGCCAACAAGTTATACGACGAACTCCTTTCCTGTAAACTGCTCGATGACGACAGTATCGTCTGTGAACAGTCGGAGGGCGTTGCCGATTTCAAAGTATCTCCCGAAAAAGACATAAATTTTGTTTTGTGGACGCTTATTCCTTATATTGCCGCACGTTCGGGAGAAAAATCGCTTAGTAAAGACGTTTCTTTCGACGAGGTGGCAACTTTTCGTCCGGACGGCGCGTACAATATCATTCAGGCGGAAGTGATCCCCGACGGCACACCGCTATCGGAAAACTATGCCGATATGGCAAAATGGAGCGGTCCGATGTGGTACGGCAACGGCAAACATATTCTGTGGCAGATAAATAGCAAATGGTCCGATCGGGATACGAACGTCGTTTTATACGCGCATAACGCAAGGCGGGTGCTGTCGCTTTTTGAAGAGAAAGAAAGCAACTTGTCCAAAGACGACTGCGCTTGGCTATGCCAGAACGGCTACATAAAAACCTACGGACAAGATACCGATTTCAGAAAGTCTTGGCAAATCGTAATTTTGTCAAACAACGAAATCCGCGACCGTCTGTTAGCGATCGGGGATAGAATAAGAAACGACTGTCGCAAGGAATTGCAAGCGTTGAAAGAACCTTATGAAAAAGCCGTAATGTCCTCCGTACCGCCTCACTTAAAAAAGGTACAAGCATATGAATTGCAGTTCATCTTCCAATCCGACGGTTTGTTTCTGCTGCATTGTATAAAAACGCTGCTGAACAACGGCAAACTGAAACCGCCGACGACAAGTCAACGTAAATCATTGTCCACATTGATAGTAAACGAATAAAAAACAAACGCCGTAACGGCAAAAAATGTCACTGTTTCGTAAATTTAACGGGCGCGCATTGGTATACAATGCCCGCCCGCAACATTTAATTTTTCGCTTGTTTCCGCATTGCTTGCGGTTTGCTCGTACTATATCAAAAAGTGTTTTACCGCCATTAGTCGGAAATCACTGAAAACACCGAAGGTAACGAGCCTAACGTTTGTTACGACCGTTTAGTCGATGTAATTACATCTTTTCCGGGGCATCGATGCCGAGCAGCGCAAGTCCGCGCTTCAATACGGACGCGGTAGCGCGCACCACGCGCAGCCGTGCCGACTGTTCGGCGGCGTTGTCGGAAATTACGCGGTGTTCGATGTAAAAACGGTTGAAAGCCTGCGCGATATCTATGAGAAGCGCCGAAATTACGCTCGGTTCGTACTTCGCGGCGGCGTCCTTTACCGCTTGCGGGAAACTGCCTATAAGTTTTACGAGCCGCAAAGTTTCGGGGTTGTCCACCGCGCTCGCGTCCGCCTCCGCCTCGTATGCGCCCGCGCCTGCCTTTTCCAAAATGGAATTGCACCGCGCGCACGTGTACTGCAAATAGGGGGCGGTTTCTCCGTCGAAATTGAGTACGCGGTCGTAACTGAACACTATATCCTTGATACGGCTGTTTTCAAGAGCGGAAAACAGCACCGCGCCCACTCCCACCTGTTCGGCGACTTTGTCCCTGCCGTCGAGGTCGGGATTTTTGTCGGCGATGATGTCCCTCGCCTTGGAAACGGCTTTGTCTAATACATCTTTCAAAAGCACCACGTTGCCTTTGCGCGTGGACATTGCGCCGTCTTCGAGACTTACCATACCGAACGCCACGTGTACGAGATCCTTTGCCCATTCGAAACCCGCAAGTTCCAGCACTTTGAAAAACTGTTTGAAATGCAGATTCTGCTGATACGCCACTACGTACAAACATTTGTCGAAGTCATACTCCTGCTTGCGCCACACGGCGGCGGCAATGTCGCGGGTGGCGTAGAGGCTGCTGCCGTCCGACTTGACAAGCAAGCACGGCGGCATACCGTAATCTTCGAGTTCGACGACTTGCGCGCCCTGACTCTCGGTGATGAGTCCCTTGTCGCGAAGCAGTTGCAACGGCTTGTCCATCTTGTCGTTGAAGAAACTTTCGCCGTTCCAACTGTCAAACTTGACGTTTAGGCGGTCGTAGACGGTTTTTACTTCGTCGAGCGTGATTTTTTTGAAAAATTCAAACAATTCGAGCGCTTCCGCGTCGCCCTTTTCTATACGGGCAAACCACTCGCGCGCCTGTTCGGTAAGTTCGGGGTGATCGGGTTCTTCCTTGTGAAACCTGACGTACAAACTTTGCAACTCTTTTACGCCATCGCTTTCCGCCTTTGCCCTATCTCCCCACAATTTGAACGCCACGATCATTTTGCCGAACTGCGTGCCGTAGTCGCCGAGGTGATTGATACCCACCACTTTGTAGCCGAGAGCGGCGTATATCTTGTAGAGCGCGCTGCCTATTGCGGTAGTGGAGAGATGCCCTATGTGGAAAGATTTGCAGATATTTACCGAACTGTAATCAATACATACGGTTTTTCCCACCCCCATATCGCTGTTTCCGTACAAACCGTTTGCCGAAAGCACGTCGTTTACCACGTCGGAGACATATTCCGCGCGGTTGACGAAAAAGTTCAGATAACCGTTGACTGCCTGCACCTTTACGATGTGTTCGTCCGTTTGCACCGCCGCAGCCAACTTCTCCGCTATCTGCACGGGAGATTGGCGCATTACTCGCGCCAACTTGAAACAGGGAAAGGCAAAGTCGCCGAACGAATCGTCGGCAGCGGGCGAAACAAGGGATTCGAGCTCCGTTTTGTCCAACGGAGCGTCGATCTTGTCTGCAATGAGTTTTTTGTAGTTAAGCATTGCCTGTTATTCCTCTGTGCCGCCGTCCGAACCGTCTTCCAATCCTTCGCCGTCAACGTCCTCCGAAATGGGGCTTTCGGATACGCACACAACGTGAGCGTCGCCCTTGAACTTCATCACGCGCACGCCCATAGTGTCTCTGCCTATCTTGGAGATATCTTTGGCGCGGATACGAATTACTATGCCGTTGTCGGCGATAAGCATTACGTCGTTGTTGGGATCGATAAGTTTGAGGTTGACGAGTTTGCCCGTCTTTTCGTTGAATACGCCCGCTTTGATACCCTTACCGTAGCGCGATTGCAGACGGTAGTCGGTAAGTTCGCTGCGTTTGCCGAAGCCGTTTTCCGAGATGGTGAGCACTTCGACGCCGTTGCGCGCGATAGCCATATCCACCACGTAGTCGCCCTCTTCGAGGTCGATGGAGCGTACGCCCTGAGCCTCTCTGCCCATTGCGCGCACGTCCTCTTCGGCGAAACGTATGCACTTGCCCTCGTGGCTTGCCATAAGCACTTCGTCGTAGCCCGTGGTCATATCCACGCCGATAAGTTCGTCTCCCTCCAACAGCAAGATGGCTATCTTGCCCGTTCGGCGAATGGACTCGAATTCTTCGAGATTGGTTTTCTTGATGAGACCGCGCTTGGTTGCCATAATCAGATTTCCGCGGCTGTCCTCCTTGCGGGGAATGACAGCGGTGACTTTTTCGTCTTGGTCCAACTGCAAAATGTTGACTATCGCCCTGCCGCGCGCAGTGCGTTCCGCCTCCGGTACTTCGTAACCCTTGATGCAGTACACCTTGCCCTTGTTGGTGAAGAACAGCAAGTCGTCGTGAGTGTTGCTGATGAACATCTTTTCGACGAAGTCCTCTTCACGCGGTTTGTGCGCCGTTACGCCCTTGCCGCCGCGCCTTTGCGTGCGGTACTCCGACACGGGCAAACGCTTGACGTAGCCGAGGTGGGTCATAGAGATCACCACGTCCTCTTTTTCGATGAGGTCGCCTATGTCTATCTCCGAATAGTCGGTGCATATCTCCGTTTTGCGCGGATCGCCGTACTTTTCGCGTATTTCCACAAGTTCGTTTTCTATTATCTGCGACACGCGCGCAGGCTTTGCGAGGATATCTTTGAGGTCGGCTATCAGACGTTCCAACTCGGCAAGTTCCTCCCTCAGACTTTCCACTTCCAACTGAGTAAGTCGGCTGAGGCGCATTTCGAGAATGGCGTTCGTCTGACGTTCGGACAGAGCAAATTCCGCCATCAACTGCTGCGCCGCGATCTGACGGTCGCGACTTTCCTTGATAATTTGTATCACGCGGTCGATGTTGTCCAGCGCAATCACCAAGCCGAGAATTATGTGATGACGGTCTTCCGCCTTTTCCAGATCGAACTGCGTGCGGCGGGTCACCACCTGACGTTGGTGCGCGATGTAGTAGGTGAGTATCTCTTTGAGGTTGAGTATCTTGGGTTCGCCGTCGGCAAGCGCAAGCATAATTATACCGTCGGACACCTGCAATTGAGTGTGTTTGAACAGCATATTCTGCACCACCTGCGCGTTGGCGTCCCGTTTGAGGTCGAACACGATGCGCATTCCGTGGCGGTCGCTTTCCTCGCGAATGTCGGCGATGCCCTCCAAACGTTTGTCCTTCACCATACCGGCGATGGTCTCCACAAGTTTGGCTTTGTTTACCTGATAGGGTATTTCCGTGACGATTATGCGCTGTCTGCCGTTGTGTTCCTCTATTTCCGTCTTGGCGCGCACGAGGATAGTGCCTTTGCCCGTCTTGTAGGCGGCGCGGATACCTGCGCGACCCATAATTATGCCGCCTGTGGGGAAATCGGGAGCGGGAATGATTTTCATCAGTTCATCAACGGTCACGTCGGGATTGTTAAGTACCGCGATAGCGCCGTTGATGACTTCGCCGAGATTGTGAGGCGGAATGTTGGTCGCCATACCGACGGCTATGCCGTCAGCGCCGTTTACCAACAGATTGGGAAATCTGCTGGGCAGCACGGTGGGCTGCATCAAGGTGTTGTCGAAGTTGGGATAGAAATCTACGGTGTTTTTGTCTATGTCCCGCAGCATTTCCGACGCGATTTTGCTCAGCTTCGCCTCGGTGTAACGCTGTGCAGCCGGCGGATCGCCGTCCACACTGCCGAAATTGCCCTGTCCGTCCACCAACGGGCAGCGAATGGAAAAATCCTGCGCAAGCCGCACCAACGCCTCGTAAACGGCGCTGTCGCCGTGAGGGTGGTACTTACCCAAAACGTCGCCGACGATACGCGCCGACTTACGAGTGGGTTTGTCGCTGAACAGGTTGAGTTCGCCCATTGCGTACAGAATACGTCTGTGTACGGGCTTCAAACCGTCGCGTACATCGGGAATGGCGCGGGAAACGTTGACCGCCATCGCATAAGCGATGAAGGATTTCTTCATTTCCTCTTCCATCTTGACTATCTTGACGGTTGTTTTGTCAAGAGCGTTTACGTAATCGAAATTCTGAATGTCGTTTTTGTTAGCCATAGCCCTCTCCTTATACGTCCAGATCTTCCACGAGTTTGGCGTTTTCTACGATAAATTCGCGCCTCAACTCCGGTTGGTCGCCCATAAGCAAACTGACTATCTCGTCCGCCTCGTAAGCGTCCTCCATTGTGACTTTGAGCATTATGCGGCTTTCGGGGTTCATCGTCGTGGTCCACAACTGCTCGGCGTTCATTTCGCCCAAGCCTTTGTAACGGCTCACTTCCAGCCCTTTCGAGCCGAGTTGCGCTATCTTGCGGTCGCGCTCCTCATCGGTAAACGCGTAGTATTCCTGCTTGTTCTTGGTGATACGATAGAGCGGCGGCTGCGCGATGTACACGTGTCCCTGTTCGATAAGCGGACGCATAAAGCGGAAAAAGAACGTGATGAGCAGTATGCGTATGTGACTGCCGTCCACGTCGGCGTCCGTCATACAGATGATACGGTCGTAGCGAAGTTTGCTCTCGTCGAAATCGTCGGAAATGCCGCAGCCGAAAGCCGTTATCATAGACTTTATCTCTTCGTTTTCCAACGCTCTGGACAAACGCGCCTTTTCCACGTTGAGTATCTTGCCGCGCAGAGGCAATATCGCCTGAAAACGACGGTCTCTGCCCTGTTTGGCTGTGCCGCCCGCGCTGTCGCCCTCTACGATGTATATCTCGCAGTGCTTGGGGTCTTTGTCCGAACAGTCGGCAAGTTTGCCGGGAAGGGACGCGCTTTCCAAAACGCCCTTGCGGGTGAGTTCGCGCGCGCGCCTTGCCGCGTCTCTCGCGCGCTGAGCGGTAACGGATTTAAGCACCAATTCGCGCGCCTCTTTGGGGTTTTCTTCGAGGAAAGTGGATAGTTCCTCGCCCACAACGCGGCTGACAGCCGTACGCATTTCGCTGTTGCCCAACTTGGTCTTGGTCTGCCCCTCGAATTGGGGATTTTCCAACTTGACGGAGATGATGGCTACAAGCCCCTCGCGAACGTCCTCGCCCGCAAGTTTTTCGCTTTCTTTGAGCAGGTTATATTTGTGACCGTAGTCGTTTATCGCCTTGGTGAGCGCCGCCTTGAAACCGTCCAGATGCGAGCCGCCCTCCTCCGTGTTGATGTTGTTGGCGTAAGCGTGCACTATCTCGTTGTAGCCGTCGTTGAATTGCAGCGCAATTTCTATCTCGCCCTCCTTGACCGACTTGTCGATATACAGCGGCGAAGCGAAGATGGTGTTGCGCGAACGGTTGTAATTCTCCACAAATTCCGCAAGTCCGCCCTCGTAGCAGAACGTTTCGTTGCGTTCGCGGCTGTCGCGGTTGTCGCGCAGATTGATGGTTATGCCCTTGTTGAGGTAGGCTACTTCCCTGAGACGGTTTCTGAGACGCTCGTACTCCCATTCGGTGGTTTCGAACATCTCCGAGTCGGGCATAAACGTGACGATCGTGCCAGTGGAATCGGCGTCGCCCACCACTTTGAGCCTCTCGTCGGGAACGCCGCGATGATACATCTGGTAGTGCATCTTGCCGTCCTGCTTGACTTCCACTTTGAGCCACTCGCTGAGCGCGTTTACTACGGAAAGACCCACGCCGTGCAAACCGCCGCTGATCTTGTAGCCGCCTCCGCCGAACTTGCCGCCCGCGTGCAACTTTGTCAAACACAGTTCCACGGCGGAAATTCCCTCTTTTTTGTGAATGCCGCAAGGTATGCCGCGCCCGTCGTCCTCCACAGTGAGACTGCCGTCGGCGTTGATGGTTACCCAGATGTTGTTGCAGTAACCGGCGAGCGCTTCGTCTATCGAGTTGTCCACTATCTCCACCGCAAGGTGATGCAATCCCTTGACGTCGGTAGAGCCGATGTACATACCCGGACGCTTACGTACCGGTTCTAACCCTTCGAGCACCTGGATTTGCTCTTCCGAATAGGTGTTTTTTGCCATTGCACACTCCTTTTTTCTTGGATATTTTAGATATATATTATTTTAACATAAATAAAAGACTTTGTACACAGTTTACACGCAAAATAAAGGAGTGATTTTTCGCAATTTGCGTTGTGAAGCCCTCAATGCGCCCTATTTCGGCAAAATACCCTATTCGCGTGGGGGAGCGTGCGTTTTGCCGTCAAAACGCCGCAAGTCTGTTGTAAAATGCAAAAAACTATGCTACAATAGTAAAAGAATGAGAGTTACGGAAATATCCGTCAGCAATTGGCGCAATCTCGCGCGGCAAAAAGTACTGCTCGGAGACAAACTTAATATATTCTGCGGCGACAACGCACAGGGCAAGACCAACCTTGTGGAGAGCGTCTACCTGTGCTGTATCGGCAAAAGTCCGCGCACCGACAAGGACCGCGAACTGATATGCCGCGGCAAAGACAGGGCGTTTGTGCGCGTGAGATACAGCTGCCGCTTCGGAGAGGGGGAGATAGCCGTTACGCTTGCGGGCGGTTCGAAAAAACAGATCGCCGTAAACAGAGTCCCCATAGCTAAAATGGGCGAACTTATGGGTTACCTCAACTGCGTTTATTTTTCTCCCGACGAAATACGGATAATCAGCCAATCGCCGGCGGAACGCAGACGTTTCCTCGACGTGGATCTGTGTCAGACGGACAAAAACTATTTTTACAGCCTCAGCCGATTCAACAAGGCGCTCGCGCAACGCAACAATATGCTCAAACAGGCGAAAAGCCTCGACGACGCGCGCGAAACGGCGTTTGCCTGGGACGGACAGATTGCCGAGGAGGGCGCAAAAATAATAGCCAAACGCCGCGCTTTCTGCAACCGTCTCAAACCGATCGCGAAAGACTCTCACGCCGCGCTTGCGGAAAACGAATTGCTGGAACTCAACTACGTTACGGGCATAGAGGGAGAAACCGTTGCGGAAATTTCCGCGCGCTACCGCGAGGCGTTGGAAAACTCTCTGGAAAAGGACTTCGCCCTGCATTACACGTCTATCGGCTGTCAGCGGGACGACGTTGCGCTGAAACTAAACGACGTTGACGTGCGCACGTTCGGCAGTCAAGGGCAGTTGCGCACCACCGCGCTGTCGCTGAAACTTGCGGAACTGGAAATTTTCAAAGAAATCGTCGGTGAATATCCCGTGCTGATATTGGACGACGTCCTTTCGGAATTAGACGCCGAACGTCAGCGCCGACTGCTGCACTTCGGCGGCGGCTTGCAGATACTGCTTACCTCCGCGACGGAAGTGCCGAGCGAACTTGCGGGAGAGGATTGCGCCTTTTTCGAAATAAAACAGGGCGTCTGCACCCGAAAGTAAACAGCAATATAATGCCGAAAAAACGTTGCAACGACAAAGTACCTCGCCGAAAAGGCGGGGTTCTTTGACTACGACGGAAAGGCGGCTCAGAAACCGTTGAGAGAGCCGAACACTCCGTTGGAGGAATTTACCGCGTTGTTGGAGGAATTGTTGCAGCAGCGATTGTTGAAATAGCAATTGAGCAACAGTATCACAAACGCGATGACTAGCCCCGTAGTGAGGGAGAGTTTGCCGTCCTTGTCCAACACGGCGTACAGCAACAGCAGATACAGCAAACTTGTGGTGATGTTCATAGAAAAATCCCCTTTGTTCAGTCAAACTTAGTTTTTTTTATACAATATGCGCCAAAGTGCGCCAATGTGTCCGTACTACAATTTTTTTTGAAAAATAGGTACAAGCCGCCGTTTTTTTTACAGCCCAAAAGGAGAGAGATATGTTGGTAGCCACCTCCAAAGTCGTGGAGGATCTGAATTGCTATTTGCCGGACGACGTAAGCGTCAAGCGTATGGCGCGTTTCTTCGCCCTGCTTTCCGACCCGTCGAGAGTGAAACTGCTTTCCGCGCTGACCATCTCTCCGCTGTGCGTGACGGATCTGGCGACGGTACTCGGAATGAATCAGACCACCGTTTCCCACCAATTGCGCCTGCTGAAAGACCTCGACGTGGTGACGAGCGAGCGGCAGGGAAAGATACTCAAATACAAAATTGCCAATCCCAAAATAAACGAAATTCTTTTGGTGGGAGTGGAATATCTCGGTTTTTGATTTTTCCCACCCCATTGTCCCATTCTTTTTGTTGAAAAAGAAAAAAGAGGGAAAAGAAAAACAATGTTTTTTCAAACGCTTGATTTTACGGACAAACCATATTATAATGAAATATCCGAACAGAGGAGAAGATTATGTACAAAAATTTTATCTTTGACGTATACGGAACGTTGGTGGACATTCGCACAAACGAATACGAGGAAGAGACCTGGTCGAAACTCGCCGAAACGCTCGGGTTTTACGGAGTGTACTATTCCGTGCCGGAACTGCGCGAAGCGTATTTCAGCAGCTGCGAACTGCAAGTAACTTTGGGCAAAAAACAGTATTCGTGCCCCGAAGTGGACGTTGTGGAAGTGTTCCGCCACATATTCGAAAACAAAAACAAAAAAGCCGCGCTGTCCCTCGCTACGCACCTTGCGCAGCAATTCCGCGCCTTTTCCACCGAATACATATGCGTATTCGACGGCGTAACGGAAACGCTCAACAAACTCAAACGCGCCGGCAAGAAACTGTACATACTGTCCAACGCGCAATCCTGCTTTACCAAACAGGAAATAGCGAAACTCGGTTTGAGAAAGTATTTCAACGGAGTGATGTACTCTTCGGACGAGGGGTGCGCCAAACCCGACCCCGCGCTGTTTAAGCGACTGTTGGACAAATACGGACTCAAACGCAACGAATGTGTGTACATCGGCAACGATCC
This sequence comes from uncultured Clostridia bacterium, assembly GCA_947628135.1. Taxonomy (GTDB): domain Bacteria; phylum Bacillota; class Clostridia; order Christensenellales; family CAG-314; genus Fimimonas. The sequence goes on along the minus strand of CANQYT010000007.1, from coordinate 25,144 downwards.
GATAACGGACGTGGACGGCGCGCACAACGCCAAAATCGACTGTCTGTGGCTCAAAACGGCCGACACGCAGCAAAACGTGCAGCCGCGTTTTGCGCCCAAATACACCGTCAACGGCGGCGACATAACGGAAGTTACAAGGCTTTTGCTCAAAAAATAACAAATTTCGCGTAAAAAACATCAAATCCCGCGGTGCGCTTGCGCCGCGGGATATTTTCTGTCAAAATTTGCCGTCCGAGCAAAAAACTCAAATTCCGCGCAAAAAGGTCTGCGGATTGACGGCAAGCATCTTTTCGTACAACGCCCGCAATTCGCCGTCGGAATACCCGACGACGGTTTCGTCTATCAGCCCCTCGCCCGAAACGAACTGCTGCAAATACCACCGCGAACCGACTAACCGCCGCGCCACTTGCGCCAAACCGCTTTCGGTGTGGAAAGTGCGCGTTACCGTGGTGCGAAATTCGTGGTTCACCGCGCCGCCGCGCAGAAAGTCTATCGATTGCTCTACGGAAAAGAGGTCCACCGCCGCACCCGCAGTTGCCGAATAGCGCTCGCGGCAGTTTTTTACGTCCATAGCGACGTAATCTACGAGTTTTTTATCCACGACGGAGCGCAGCCGTTCGGGATACGTGCCGTTGGTATCCAATTTCACTTTGTACCCCAACGCCTTTAACTTTGCGAGAAATTCCTCCGCGTCTTCTTGAAGCAACGGCTCGCCGCCCGTCACGCATACGCCCTCCAACACGTTTACGCGTTTGGAAAGAAAAGCAAGCACTTCCTCTTCGCTCCAAACGTCCCCGCCGCCCGCAACGACGAGTCGGTTGTGACAGAAAGGACAGCGCAGGTTGCACCCCGCGGCAAAAACGGTACAGGCGACCTTGCCGGGATAGTCCAACAGCGTCAGTTTTTGCAGTCCGCCGAATTTCATTTGTCCCTCCGCGCGCACAGTTCGGCGGCGATGTCGCAAGCCAAACGCACGTTGTTGTACACGAGTTGAATGTTTGCGGCGAGGCTTTTACCTCCCGTCAGACTGCTGATACGTTCCAGCAAAAAGGGAGTAAGTTGTTTTCCGCTTATCCCGAGACGGTCCGCCTCCGCTACGGCTGCGTCGATATTTTCCGATATGTAATCGGCGGGCATCGAGTACTCCTCCGGAATGGGATTTACCACCAGAATACCCCCTTCCAAGCCGAGGTCTTTGCGCGCCGCGGCGGCGTTTGCGATTTCCTTTGCGGCGTCCATACGGTAGGGCGCTTTGTAGCCGCTTTCCCGCGTGTAGAACGCGGGCATATCGTCCGTGCGGAAACCTATTACGGGTACGCCCCGCGTTTCCAGACACTCCAACGTCAGACCGATATCCAAAATGGACTTCGCGCCAGCGCACACCACCGTCACCGCGGTGCGCTGCAATTCGTCCAGATCCGCGGAAATATCCATCGTAGTTTCGGAATGACGGTGCGCGCCGCCTATGCCGCCCGTCGCAAACACTTCTATACCCGCCAACTTGCAAGCGTACATAGTGCCCGCAACGGTCGTTGCGCCGAGCAAACCGCGGGAGGCGACTATCGGCAGATCTCTGCGCGACACCTTGACGACGGCTGTACCCGTCCTGCCCAACAATTCTATTTGTTCGCTGCCGCACCCCACCGTCAACACGCCGTCTATCACGGCGACGGTAGCGGGCACACAGCCTTTTTCCCGCACTATTCTCTCCACGTTAAGCGCCGTTTGGACGTTTTGCGGATAGGGCATTCCGTGGGAAATTATCGTGGATTCCAACGCCACTACGGGGACGTTGTCCGCCAATGCGCGGCGCACTTCGTCGGATACGGTAAAATATTTCATATTGCTCCTTGCCCCTCGGCAGCGCGAGGGCGCGCTTATATTATCTCATTGAAACGCGCCGTTGTCAATGCAAAATGCGATTGCTTTCGGCGCGGGATATTTTCCGTAAAGTCGGTTTACAAAATTTGACAAGTGTATTATACTATGTAGATGGGAGAATACGGCGCTCTCGGAACAGCGACGTATCGCGCAAGGGAGGTTTATATGCGAAAAACAAAAATCGTCTGTACGCTCGGTCCTGCAAGTTCTACTTACGATCAGATAAAGAAAATGGCGCTGGCGGGTATGAACGTTGCCCGAATCAATATGAGCCACGGATCGTATGAGGAACACCAATCGAAGATAGACACGGTCAAAAAGGTGCGCCGCAGTTTGGGGCTGCCCATTCCGATAATGATAGACACCAAAGGTCCGGAAATACGTATCGGCGTGTTCGAAAAGGGTCAGATAGAAGTACGCGAGGGTATGCCTTTCGACTTTGTAAACGACGACTGCACGGGAGACGAAACGAAAGTTTGCGTCACCTACAAGGAATTGTACAAAGACGTAAAAGCGGGCTGTCAGATACTGCTCAACGACGGATTGCTTGCTTTCAAAGTTGTTGCCGTGGAGGGCGAAACGATACGCACCGTTGCGCTTAACGGCGGTACGCTCAGCAACCGCAAAGGACTGTTTGTGCCCAACGTGAAGATAAATATGCCGTTCCTTTCCGAACAGGACAAACGCGACCTCGATTTCGGAGTGAAAAACAACGCCGAAATGTACGCGGCGAGTTTCGTGCAGGACGCGCAAAGCGTGTGCGAAATACGCGATTATCTGCTTAGCCGCGGCGCAAAGGACGCGTGCATAATAGCGAAAATAGAAAGCCAAAGCGGCGTAAACAACATAGACGAAATAATAGAAGTTTCCGACGGGATAATGGTCGCGCGCGGAGACTTGGGCGTGGAATTGCCCTACGAAAAATTGCCCGCGATACAAAAAATGCTCATCACAAAGAGCAGAATGAAAGGCAAATTCGTAATCACCGCTACCGAAATGTTGGAAAGTATGGTAACAAAACTGCGCCCGACGCGCGCGGAGATCGTGGACGTGGCAAACGCCGTCTACGACGGAAGCAGTTGCGTAATGCTGTCGGCGGAAAGCGCGGTGGGAATAAACCCGCCCAACACCATCGCAACGATGGCGCGCATAGCGGAAGAGGCGGAACGCAACGTAAACTACAACGCGATGTACCGTTCCTCCCCCTTTACGCTGATGGACAACACCGACGCTATCAGCCACGCCGCCGTAAACACCGCCTTCGACATCAATGCAAAAGCCATCGTCGTGTACACGGAAAGCGGCATATCGGCGCGAATGGTAAGCAGATTCCGCCCCGACGCGGTGATAGTTGCAATGGCGAACAGCGACAGAGTGTACCATCAACTGTCCACAAGTTGGGGAGTAGTGCCCACCATCTGCCAGACCTTCGACAACACGGACGATATGTTCATAAACGCCGAAGAGACCGTGCGCCGTCTCGGCATAGCGGAAACGGGCGACAACATAGTGATAACCGCCGGCGTACCGCTTGGCACAAGCTGCGGAACAAACCTGATAAAGGTAAGCAAAATAGAAGGCGATTGAGGGTAAACGCCGAAAAAAAAGGACGGAACAGTTCTTCCGTCCTTTCGTCATATTTACGCGCGGCAACACGCACAAAATCGCCCGCCCCCGTTGAAACGGGGTCAAGAGGCTTCTTTTATCCGCCGCAAAATATCTTCGTCTGCGGGGCAAAATTCGTACGAATCTATTTCCGCGGGAGTTATCCAACGCATATCGTTGTGTTCCAACATCTGCGGCTCGTCTGCGGTATCCGCATTGAACAAAGTGAGATGTACCGTAACGTCGGGATAAACGTGCGTTACCTCGCAAAAAACGCCGCCGACGCGCACGTCTATGTTGAGTTCCTCTCGGCACTCGCGTTTGAGAGCCTGCGGCAAAGTTTCGCCCTGTTCCACCTTGCCCCCGACGAACTCCCACAAAAGCGCGCGCTTTTTGTTTGCGGGACGCTGACATATCAAAAATTTTCCCTGCCGCCGAATAAGCGCGGCAACCACTTCCAACTTCATTTGACCCCTTCGGAAAAACCGCGGTTTCTCCCAAAAACGGCGCAGACGTATTTGCGATGCGCCGCCGTTTGAAAACATTGTAGCACCGTCGGCGCTCCCCGTCAAACGAAAAAAGGCAACAAAAAACCCGAACGAGTTGTTCGGGTTTTTTGTCTTTTACAGTAATGTCGCAAGTGCGAGAGCATCTGCCGCCGCACCGCCCACCACGGCGATGATGATGATCAACACGACCACCCACAGGCAGCTAAGCACTATTCCCGCAATGCCGAGACCGACCTTTTCGCCGTTTTTCTTGCCGTTGATAACGCCTATCAAAGACAGAATGAACGCGATGAGGTTGAAGCCGAGCAAAGCAAGAACAAACCCCGCAATACACAGACCGCTGTTGCCCTTTTCGGCAGGCGCTTGTGCGTAAACGACCGTCTGCTGATTAGCGGACGCAGTCGCTTGATCGAAGGGTTTTCCGCACTTTTCGCAGACCGCGGCGTCGTCCTTGTTTTCCGCGCCGCAACCCAAACAATACTTCATACAACTTCCTCCTTATTTTCCGTGGCTGACCACGTTGTAAACGATTTCGCGCGCAAACGGCGCTCAGACCTTTTCCTTCCCTATCAATTCCTCGATGGAGATGTGAAAGTACTCGGCTATATCCCAAAGTTCTTCAAGACACGGCTCTACCTTGTTGGTCTCCCAATAGGAAATTTTACGCTGCGTAACGCCGAGTTTTTGTGCAAGAGCTTTCTGTGAAAGATTTTCCGCCTCTCTCAGTAAACGCAGATTTTCACCGAATACTATTGTCATAAATTTATTGTAAACAAAATTTTCTCAAAATGGTTGATATAGACAATTTTTGTCTAAAACGTAAAGTTGTATTCGTAAAAATTCAAAAAAAACGACCCCGTCGGGAGTCGTTTCAATCGAAAAATTCGTCAAAAAGTTACTTCTGTTTGCCGCGTTTGATAAAATACGCCAACACGAACCACAAGTCGTATCGGGTATTCCACGCAAAAAGGCTTCACTTCGTGTGCCGCACCTAACAGGGTGCGGCACACTTGTTGCAGATTATTTTGCGTTGGAACACCCTCACTCTCGGTGTTACAATGTCCCCGACCGCCCGCCCCTATTCGCGAGGAAAAAGTGTATAACTGTTGAGAAAAACTGTTTCGGATATACGCGATTAAAATTTATTAGACAATAAAATTTAATAGACAACATATATAAAACCGACTCTCTCGTCTGAGGTCGGTTTGCTTTTTTTATTGTAAATATGTGATTTGTCAATCGTTTTTCAAAACCTTTTGGCAAAATTTTTAATTTCTTTGTTTTTCGCGACGTTCCCGCCCGATTTCGGGGCAAAAATTAAAGGCTCGTCAAATTGACAAGCCTATTATATAACAATATTGTAGATAATATTGGACTGTGCGCGGGTGCGATTCACCATTGTTGCAATGCGTTTTACGTAGGGCAAAATTTCGTGTAGTATTACCATATCACGTGCAATACATTTAGCATAGGTAAGGTTTGTATTGCGTATAATTGTGCGAATGAGTAATGCCTATGCGTCAGCGGTATCAAGTACGCTTGCGCGTGCTTGGTGCTGACTGACAATTGGTGCGACGACGCAAAGATTCGGTACACGCTCGAACTTTGCGGAGTTTGGTTGAAACTCAGCAGGTTATCTTGCAGACTTGTTTGCACCACGACTTTTATTGTAAAACCTAAAAATTACTTCTGTTTGCCGCGTTTGATAAAATACGCCAACACAAACCACAAGATTACCAGCACCTGCAACACCGCGCCGATGAGATAGATCATCCAAGCGTAGGCGTTTACCACCAAGTTCAACACGAGGTGCAGCAACAAACACAGCGTCCATATCAATGCGGACGACACGACGCAACGCATCCACAGTTTGCCCCAAACGCAAGCGTACACCAAAGTGACGATGAGCGCCACGGGGATCGCCGTGATGTAGGCGTACTTTGCAACCACTCTGCCGTCGTTCGGCACAATAAGCCACCATATAACGGTGATGACCGTAGCCACCAAAAACACCAACCCCGCGCTGATGAGAGAAATGAGCCAACGTTTTGCCCAGAAATCTTTGAGACGCAGTTTCTTGCGCTGCGTGGCGTACGGCACGAGAAAATCGTTTACCGTGATGCCGTACAGGTCCGCCAACGCTTTCAGCACGAGAACGTCGGGTACTGCTTCGCCGCGTTCCCACTTGGAAACGGCTTTATCCGAATAGTTGAGTTTCTCCGCCAACTGCTGCTGCGTAAGACCCGCTTGTTTGCGGTACGCAACCAAATTGGAGGCAATAGTTTGTTTCAATTCGTCCATAGGTATCATTATACCACACGCAACACGCGTTGGCAAGCAATATATAACGGTAAAAAAACGCACTCTACTGTGAGTAGAGTCGGCAAAATGCAATTCTACCGACGCAAAACCGCTTTGTAGACTGCCGCGGCGCATAAGTAGGGAGACTTTTGCCGTCGACGTAGTATAATGGATATTACAAAGGAGAGAACTATGTACACTATCAGTTGCGAATCAACCGTCGATCTCAATGCGGATCTTCTGAAAAAACGCGATCTTCCCGCAATTCCCTACTGTTACACCGTAGACGGAACGGAATACCCCGACGATATGCGCGCGGGAAACGGATTGGCGGTGTTTTACAGCCAATTGGCTGCGGACAAACATCCCACCACTTCGCTGATAAACGTCGAACGTTACAAAGAATTTTTCCGTCCGTTGTTGCAAAAGGGCGATTTGCTGCATCTCGCTTTCAGTTCGGCGCTGTCCAATTCGGTGGTAAACGCGTTGAGCGCCGCCGAAGAAATGAAAAGCGAATTTCCCGACAGAAAAATCTACGTGCTGGACACCACCTGCGCTTGCGTGGGGTTCGGTATGCTTGCGGACTGTCTTGCGGATATGCGCGACGAGGGCAAAACAATTGAAGAAACGTACGAATGGGCTTTGAAAAATCGCACCAAACTGCACCATATGTTTTACAGCACAACGCTGACTTATTTCAGACGGAGCGGCAGAGTGTCCTCCGCGGCGGCGTTGATAGGCAACATTTTGCGTATCTGCCCCGTGATGCACACCGACGTAAGCGGTAAGATCGTGCCCATCGCCAAGTCCATAAGCGAAATAAAAGCGGCTAACAGAATGTTGGATGAAGTTGCCGCAACCATACAGAACGGTAGCGACTACGACGGAAAACTGTGGGTGGGACACTCCGACTACATCAGTTCCGCAAACAAATTCGCCGCCCGACTGAGAGAACAGTACCCCAAAGCGGACGTGCGCATATTCGACATCGGTCCTGTCGTGGCGGCGCACTGCGGTCCGGGGACGGTATTCGTGTGCTATTGGGGCAGCGAGCGTCCGCCCGTAAAGTAATCGCATACGCAAAAAGCGTCTCAAACCTTTTTGGTTTGGGACTTTTTTTTGCAGAAAATCCGCAATTGCCGCGGCTTTCGGCATAGGTTTACTCTTGAACAAAGAAATCTCTTGTACGTAAAATCGGATAAAGTCCGACAGTTTCCCGAGACGTCGCGATTTCGTCAAAATTATCACGCGCAAGGTTCGGAATTTATCACGCGGAATTGCAATTGGCATATAGTATTTGCGCCCAAGCATTGGCATCAAGTCTTTTCTGCGGAAAACACCGCAGGACCGAGGTAATTTTCGTCGGTTGCGCAAACGTAACGGAACAGTAACGATTTTTTTGTTGCAATGGCTTAACTACAAAAAAAATTCAAAATCGTTATAAGCAACTTTGAGCGGTTCTCGAAAAGTAAAAAATGAGGTTAATACAAAAATGCGGTAATATCTGATTCAAGCACGGTAACAGGGAGATTTGTGCAATTTTTCGTCGGTTGCGCTAACGTAACAAATGCGACGTTTTTTTCGATAGTTTCTGCCGAAAATATTTCGAGATTGTCTAAACAACATTGAGCGGTTCTCTAAAAATAAAAAAAGTTAAAACAAAAATTCGGTAATTTCAAATTTAAGTACGGAAACAGATAACTCGGCGCAATGAGTATTAACTTTAAGCAGTTAAAAACACGAAAAAACAAAATACTCGACGAAGCGACCTGGAACAAATAAGCGTATGAAGCAAAGGATAGTATGTGAAATAAACGATTCGTTTACAAAAAAAACTGCTGCTTACGCGGGACAGCCGTCAAACTCATAAAAACTCGATTTCTGTAACGTAAATCATAGAGTTTATCATCTTTTTGTAAAGCCGCCGACTATGTCGGCGGTTTACTTTAAGTCGGTTTTTTGTGGGCGAAATAGTAATCGTAAAGCGCCTCTCCCGCAACCGTTTCGGCACACATTCTGTTACGCACGGCGTCGCGCTCGTATGGGGTTTGTATCCGACGGTAAGACCAACTTGTTTCGTCGTACTCAATCAAAACGGCGCGCGCAAACGGATCGGGGTGACAACCCGTACTGCCCACGTCCACGTAGAGCATTCTCCCGCGTATGTCGCAGGGCTCGTGCTTGTGTCCGAAAAACACCGCGTCCGCCCGAACGTCGGCGAATATTTCGTCGAGTTTGCTTGCGGTGGGCTCGTTTTGCAGGGGCATAAACGGAAAAACTTTCCAATCGAAAGGCGCGTTACGCAGTGCGTAGTGACAGAAAAGCAATTTTGCTCCGCCGCAAACGCGCGTCGTATACAGCGGAAACTGCGCCGCTTTTGAGCGCAGACTCTCCCCCAACGAATCGAACACCTGACGTTTGTGCGCTTCGGGAACGTGCGATTCGGCGTTCAGCACGGCGCGGTCTATCACGAAATCGCGGTCGTGATTGCCCAACAAGCAGGTTACGTCCTTGCGCGCGAGCAGCGTTTCCAGACATTCGCGGCTGTTAGGTCCTATGTCCACAACGTCGCCGAGGTGCAAAATTTCGTCGCACTTGTATTTGTCCAACATATCGAGCGCCGCGACAAGCGCTTCCAGATTGCCGTGAACGTCGGTTATTACGCCTATACGCTTTACCATCTGTGCAAAAGACGTATGCAGTCACGCCAACCCTGTACCGACTTCGTACGGGTAGCCTCGTCCATAGTCGGTTCGAACACCCGTTCGGTCTGTCTGTTTTGCTTGATTTGTTCTATGCCGTCGAAATACCCGACGGTAAGCCCCGCAAGATAGCACGCGCCGAGGGCTGTGCTTTCCCTCACCTTGGGGCGCACCACCTTTGCGCGAAGTATATCCGCCTGAAATTGCATCAAAAAGTCGTTGACAGAGCCGCCGCCGTCCACGTTGAGCGATGTGATGGGAGAGTGTATCGCCTGTTCCATCGCTTTTGCCACGTCGTAGACCTGATATGCTATGCTTTCCAACGCCGCGCGCACGAAATGTTCCTTGGTTGCGCCGCGCGTAAGTCCGAACACCGCTCCGCGCACGTTGGAGTCCCAATAGGGCGCGCCCAACCCCACGAACGCAGGCACTAAGTACACCCCATTGGTGTCTTTTACGCGCAAAGCGTAGCGTTCGGAATCGGCAGCGCTTGTAAGCATACGCATTTCGTCACGCAGCCACTGTATCGTTGCTCCGCCCATAAACACACTGCCCTCCAACGCGTATTGCGGCGCGTCGTCCAATCCCGCGGCGACGGTGGTTATCAACCCCTCCGTGCGCAAACCGTCTTGGTCGGTGCTTACGAAAGTGCGGCGGGGATATTTGCCCGCGTTCATAAGCAAGAAACAACCCGTGCCGTAGGTGTTTTTCATTGAGCCTTCTTCCAGACACAACTGTCCGAAAAGCGCGCTTTGCTGATCTCCCACCGCCGCGCAAAGGGGAACTCGCGCGCCCAGCATTGTCACGTCGGCATAGCCGTACTTGTACCCCGACGGACGCACCTCGGGAAGCATTTGCTTGGGTATGCGGAACAGTTGCAGAAGTTCGTCGTCCCAACACAGTTTGTGTATGTTGAACAGCATCGTTCGGGAGGCGTTTGTGTAGTCGGTAGCGAATATCTTCCCTTTGGACAAGTGCCACATCAAAAAGGTGTCCACCGTGCCGAAACACAGTTCGCCCCTTTCGGCGCGGCTGCGCGCGTCGGGAACGTGGTCCAATATCCACATCAACTTGGTGGCGGAAAAGTAAGCGTCTATCCTCAGCCCCGTGCGGTCGTAGATGAAACTCTGCATACCGTCGGCGCGCAGCGAATCGCAAAATTCCGTCGTTCGGCGGCACTGCCACACAATGGCGTTGTAGACGGGTTTGCCCGTTTTCCTGTCCCAAACGACGGTGGTCTCGCGCTGATTGGTGATGCCTACGGCGGCGATGTCCTCGGCGGTTATGCCGGCGCGCACAAGCGACTCGGCTATCACGCCCAACTGACTGCTCAAAATGTCGTTAGGGTCGTGTTCCACCCAGCCGTCCTTGGGATAAATTTGTCTTATTTCCTGTTGCGCGCAGGAGACGATTTGACCCTTGTTGTCGAATACTATGGCGCGGGAACTCGTCGTGCCCTGATCCAAAGCAAGAATATACTTCATATTTGTTTAACCGTTGTTTGTCAAAAGTTGCTTGGCGCGAGCGTAAATGTCATCCGCGGTAAGTCCGTAGTCGCGTTTCAAATCGTTCAGACTGCCCACCTGCGTAATTTTGTCGCGAACGGCGACCGCGTCGCAGAGTGTGGGAAGTTTTGCTGAAAGCGTTTCCGTCACCGCGCCGTAAAGTCCGCCGTGTATGCTGTGATTTTCCGCCGTGAGGACGCGCCTCGTTTTGCGGGCGGACGCAAGAACGGCTTCTTCGTCCAACGGTTTTACCGTGGCGATACCCAACAGATCGACGGAATAGCCCTCGCTTTCCAGACGATCCGCCGCTTTTACCGCGTCGAAAAGCATTGTCCCGCTTGCAATCAAGGTCAAGTCCTTTCCGTCCCGCAGTTTGTCCGCCTTGCCGAACCCAAACTCGTAACTGTCGTCGAACAACTCGTCCGTCTGCTTGCGCACGAAACGTATATACATCGGACCTTTGTGCGCCGTTATGTAGGGCAGCGCCTTACGCAACTGCACTCCGTCCACAATGTCCACAACGGCTATGTTGCAAAATGCGCGCATAGTCGCTATATCCTCGAAACTCATATGAGTGCCGCCGTTGGACGTCGTGTGTACGCCGGGGTCGAAACCCACGATACGGACGTTTTGTTCCGAATAGCACACGCTGACGGCAATTTGGTCCAAAGCGCGCCTTGCGACAAAGGGCACAAAACTGTGTACGAACGGTACGAATCCGCTTGCGGCAAGCCCCGCCGCTATGCAGATCATATTGGCTTCGGCAATACCCACGTCTATACACCTGTCGGGAAACTCCTTGTAGAGCGGTTTTGTGCCGCCCGCCCCCGCCAGATCGGCGTCGAGAATGACGATTTTATCGTTTTCCCGCATCAAACGGGCAAGTTCGTTTACATATTCCTTTCTCAATTCCATTGCCGTTACCTCACTTCAATTCGTTGAGAGCAGCTTCGTACTGCTCGTCGGTGACGCTTGTGCTGTGTACGCCCGCGCCCATTGCTTCGTAAAAACTTACTCCCTTTCCCTTTACCGTGTCCATCACGATACACTGCGGTTTGCCGTTTTTGGCGATTTTCGCACGGTGTATCGCGCCGTCCAACGCCTCGTAGTCGTGCCCGTCTACGCGCTGTGCGTCAAAGCCGAACGCGGCGAACTTGGCGCAAATGTCTTCCACGTTCATAACGTCCGCAGTTGCGCCGTCTATTTGCAGTTTGTTGCTGTCCACAAGCACTATCAGACTGTCCAATTTCTTTTGAGCGGCGAACATCGCGCCCTCCCAATTTTGTCCCTCCTGCAACTCTCCGTCGCCGGTAATGACGTACACGTTGCGGTCTATGCCGTTGAGCCTGTTTGCAAGCGCAAGTCCGCAGGCGCAGGACAAGCCCTGCCCGAGACTGCCCGCCGTCATATCCACGCCGGGGGTGAGATTGAGATTTACGTGGCTGGGCAGACGAGTGCCCAACTTGTTGAGCGTATCCAACCACTCCGCGGGGAAAAAGCCCTTTATCGCCAGCGTGGCGTACAGCGCAGGACCTGAGTGCCCCTTGCTGAGTACGAGTTTGTCCCTGTCCGCCATACGGGGATCGTGCGGGTCTACGTGCATATATCGGGAATACAGCACGGCAAGCGCGTCCACGATGGACAAACTGCCGCCGACGTGCCCCGATCCCTGCGAGTGCAGACACCTGAGGGTGTTTCGTCTTATTTCCTTTGCAAATTGTTGTACGGTCATATTTGTTTACCTCTCTGAAAAATTTTCGTAATTATTGTTTCAGACCGCCCGCGCGTGCGTGACAGGTAAGATACACCACCTGTCCGCGCTCCGACAGTCTTTTCAAAAGTTCCGTCGCTCGCAGGAAATTGCTTTCGTCAAAGTTGACAAACGCGTCGTCCACGATGAGGAAAGGTATTTCGCCGTCGTACAGCAGTTCGGAAAGCGCCACTCTGAAACACAGCAACGTGATTTCCCGCACGCCTCGGCTGAATTCGCTCATCGGCTTCGTAACGCCTTTTTCACGCAGTTGAACGGAGAACAACCTGTCCACCGCCACTTCCAAGTCCAACGCGGAAATTTCCCGCACAAGTTCCGTAGTGCGCTTGCAAAGACGGGGAAGATAACTGCACGAAAGGTCGTCCTTCGCCTGTTCCAGCAATTTTTCAACGGTTTCCGCCACACGAAAACGATACTCTGCCGCGTCGCGCTGTTCGCGAACGCTCAGCAAACGGTCCTCGAATTCCACCGTATCCACGCGAAGCGTCTTGCGTTCCTCTTCCAGACGCGCCTGTTCAAGCAGCAACGCATTGCCGCGCGCATCGACGGCGTTCTTTTCGCGGGTAACTTCCGACAGTTTTTGCTCCCAACTTTCCGCGCTTTCGCGAGGTTTGTCCACCATCTCTTTGAGCGCGTCCCGCAACCCGAGATCGCTTTTATAGGCGGAATACTTTTCCCAAAGGGCGCGGCGAACGTCGTTCAGACTTCCCTCGGCAAATACGTATTTGCCCGCAATGTTAAGATACTCGTTTTGCAACGATTGGCGCGCGTCCACGACAGGCGAGGACTTCGCTTTCGCTGCGCACACGCATACGCACACGACGCCGGCGATCACCGCGACCGCGCCGGAAGCCACGCCCACCGCAACGGGCAGCAAGGCAACCGCGCTCAACACCGCCAACGTCACTCCCACCGCGGCAAGCAATGCCGCCGCAATGCCGAACAGCCAAGCGGGGCGTTTCGGTTTGCGTTCCGACGGAGCGGGCGTCGCCTCCATCTGTCGGAAAATTTCCTCGCAATGCGAGTAGTCCTCCTCGAATTCCGACGGAATTGCGCTCAGTCGTTCGGTGACGGTCTGCAAGCGCTCACGCGCCGCTTTTTCTTCGTCGGTGGGTTGCGCACGGGCTATGTTACGCTGTAATTCCCCACCCCGTTCGCTCAATTCCCGCGAGCGTTGGCGCAAAGTTTCTTTTTCGTCCTCTATCTCGTGCAGCCGCAATTGTATTTCGTCGCTTCGGTTTTTCGCCTGACGCGCACGCGCAATTTCCCTTTGGAGATCCGCCTCAGCCGAATCCAATTGACTTATCAGTCCGCCGACGCCCCTTTCGTAGCGCAGATTTTTTTTGTATTCGCGCAACTTTTTTTGTATTCGGTCGTAATCTTCGGCGCTGTTCTGCACCAAATTTGCGAGCCGACCTTCGAGGTTGCCGTTGGTAGACAATTCCACCGCTTCCTGCGGAAAATACGCCGAACGGTCGTAACTTTCGGCGGTCAGACCAAGCAAAACCTCGCCGGGCTGTTGCCAATCCAAACGTTTGCCCGTTGTCGCGTTGGTGACAATGCAAGTCTCCTGCTTGCCCGTGCTTCCGAAAAAGCGTTCTATACGGTAAGTTTCACCGTCCTGTTCCACCGTGAGACTGCCGCCGAACCGTTCGGCGCTGTCCCAAGGCTGAAAATGCGACGCGTCCGTCGCGCCCTTGTTGCGGCTGTACGTAAAGCCGTAAAGCATTGCCCGAACAAAACTTGCGAAAGTGGTCTTGCCGAACCCGTTGGCACGGCGGATAACGTTCAGCCCGTCGCTAAATTCCACGCGGACGTCTTTAAGTTTGCCGAAAGAGACTATGTGAGCGGAAACGAGTTTCATTGCAATTCCTCCCCGCTCAGTGCGGCAAGTCCGAGTTTGAGTACGTCGGAACGCATTTTTTCATCGGGTATTTGCATCGCGCGTTTTACAAATTCGCCGCGCAGCGACACTTCTTCGACAAGCGCTGCCAAGTCCGCCTTTGCGCGGGTGTTATCCTTTACGCGCAGAGCAAAAAATTTGTTTTCCAGCGTGTTTTTCACCACGGCGGACAAATGCAGTCCCGTCGCCAATTCTCCGCAAAACGAGATGTCGAGATAGTTGCGCAAATCGACGTCGGCTACGGCGTCCAATATCCTGCGCTCCAAAATCACGTCACTGTCTGCGCCGCCAACGTCTACGCTTTTGGATACGACGGAACGTATGGCTTGCGGCACGAAACGAATTACGTCCGCGTCGGTGTCTATCTCCACAAAGCCCGTGCGTGCGCCCTCGTCGAAACCGCGCGGCTCGGGTACGCCGCTGTAACAGGCGCGAACTCTGCCGAATCGGTACTCGGCAAAAGAATGTCTGTGCCCCAACGCCACGTACTTTGCGCCGCTTTGCGCCAGCGCGTTGCGGTCTATCAAGCCGTAACTTGCGTCGTCCACGTCGCCGTGCAAAGTCAGAATGTTGTACCGCGCGGGATCTAACTGCAACGTCCGCCAATGTTCCGCGTCGTCGCTACCCAACTCGCGCCCGCAAACGGTGACGTTGCCAAGATCGTAACGCGTCCATTCTTCGCCGAAAAACCGCGCTTGCGGACACAGCGACCTCAGCAGGTCGTAGGCTTCGCCGCCGCCGTGATTGCCTTTCAACACAAACCAAGCGGCTTTGCAACCGCGTATGATTTCCGCCGCGCCGCGAACGGTCTTTTCCGACACGTTTTTCTCGTCGAACAGATCGCCCGCAACGATAACCGCCGCCGCGCCGCAATTGTCGGCGTATTTGGCGATGTTCGCCATAGCCGACAGCAGTTCCAGCCGACGCCCCGAGGGATCGGCGACTCCGTTCAACGGCGAATCAAGATGAATATCTGCCGTATGTAATATTTTCATAAATTATATTTTATCACATAGAAAACAAACTTTCAATACAACAAACCGAATTGATACAAAATAAGCGCCCCGCAAAGGCGGAGCGCACAATATTTTTTCGAGACGATTACTTGCCGATATGTGTGCAAGCGTCCCTCAGTCCGAGCGCAAACAAATAATTCATTTGCTCTTCGCTCACTTCGACCGAGTCTTTTTGTTCGTCCGAAATATCCTGAAATCTGAGCATACTGTTTACCTCCGCTTAATAATGTTTTTTATGTCACGGCTCGTCGCCGATTACACCTTGATTATACCCGTACGGGCAAAATTTTTCTTGCAGAATACTGCAAAATGATTGCACTGTACGGTTATTGTTGACCGAATTCGTCGCAAAGAGCCGAATATCCCAGTGCAAATACGTAGCCGAACGGAATCGGTTGGAAATCTTCCTGCGGTCTGTCCGCAACGACGTTTAAATACATTGCTTGTTACCTCCTTGTTTTTTCTAACATTATATTGTTTTTTGCGCAAAACAGGTTGCATTATCTTGCAAAAAACTAACACAATTCTGTTTTTTAATGCAATTTCGTTTGCAAAAAATATAAATTTGTGTATAATGTAGTGTAACAAAAAAAACCGTCCGACGTAAGCGGACGCACAACGAAGGAAGAATTATGGAAATAGAACAATATCACGTCCTCAACGAAAAAAACGTACAGAAGTACAAGGAAAAAACCGTGCACGGGACGGCGCTGCTGCCTTTTGCAAAGTATCACACGAGCATATCGGAGATGCTTCCCTTCTACCCCATACATTGGCACGAGGAAGTGGAAATAATCAAAGTGCAAAGCGGCAGAGGCTGTTTTTACGTGGACGGAAAAAAATACGAGGCGAGCGCGGGCGACATACTCGTGCTGCGCCCGTTTGTTATGCACTCGATAAACAAAGCGGAAGGCTACGATATGGAGATAGACGCAATCGTGTTTAATCTGCGCCTGCTGAAAACGGGCGAGGCGGACTTGTGTACGCTGAAATACTTTGCGCCGCTGATGAACGACAAACACTCCGTACCCGTGGTCGTGCGCACAACCGACAGTTGGTACGGTCCGTTTGACCAAAGCATAACGTCCATACTTATGTGCGACCCCGACCAAGAGGGCGCGGAATTGGACATAAAGGCAAATTTGTATTGGGTGTTTTACCACATCTACAACAATCGACTGCTAAACGTGTCGCCCGCAACCGTGGAGGACAAACAGCAGTACACTGTGCGCCGCGCGCTGGAATACATTCGCGCGGAATATATGAACGAAATTACGGTAGCCAAGGTCGCCGCGCATTGCGGTTACAGCGAATACTACACTATGAAACTTTTCAAACAGTACACGGGCGAGAGTTTGGTGGACTACGTAAACAGTTACCGACTGACCGTTGCGGGCAGACTGCTGCGCGACACGGACGACGACATCGCCGCCATTGCCTACGACGTGGGTTTCAACAACGTCAGTTACTTCAACCGCCAATTCAAAAAGCAGTACGAAATGACTCCCCGCGAATTTCGCAAACAGCGCGTATGAAACGCGCTGTTTTTTTGATTTTGGTGAATTATACTATCAAGTGCAACACCCAAAGAAAAAAAAGAAGTTCATATAAATCTCCGGTATAATAGTTGTTGGAGATTAAATTACACGCGAGGGGACTTATATAAACTGCCATCATCTCACCATAGAAGAGCGTTGTTGTATACGAGACTTTACAAAAACGGTAAATCTATCAGTGAAATTGCCGTTTTGCTTTACGTTTACCCACCTATGCAACGAGTTTACGCTTTGTTGCGCAAATATCAACACATACTTAACGCTCGCCGAAAGAGGGCGAATTGTCTGTGGTAACAAACCACGTTTTGTAATTTCCGTATGTTGACGAACCGCTGTGAGCGAATTTTTCAACAAATTTATCCCAAAATCTGACGGCTCGGAGATTTTCCGACCTCGCGGAAAAAGAAAACTTTCCGCAGAAAAGACTTGTTATCCGAACGGCAAAATCGATGGCGTTGTTATCCTTTCTGAATTCGGGAACGACATAAAATTCCGCTATCTCGTAGTGTTGCGGCTCTGATTCGCGAACGAACGCCAACCCGGCGAAACGATTGTCTATGTTCAACAAAAAAGGATATCTTCCCCTTTCTTCCCAATAACGATCGTACCAATTGTAGATCGGCATTCCCTGTTCATCGAAAATTACCGTAGGATCGAAGCGCGACAATTCGACAAGGTAGTCGAAAAAGTATTTTTTCAATTTTTCTTTGTCGTTTGCGGATACAAGTTGTATGCTTTTCATTTCGCGCCCCTCGCCGACTTTTTGTTGTCGGTTATTATTGTATCATAACGAAAAAAACAACACAAGCGGCAACAATCAAAATATCGAAACGTCATTTCGACAGAGTTTATATCAAAAACAAGTCGGAATTTTTCCACGCCCGACCAAGCGAGCCGACTTGTTTCAAGACAAGCACACGCAAATATCTCAAAATATCTGATTAACTTATAAAATGAGGGTTTTTGTTTGTTTTGATTAGTCAAAAACACTCTCTTAATAACCTCCACTCTTTCGATTGGATGTCATCGTTATAAGAATCGGTGCAGATACACAACTCTTCGCTTTGTTTGTCATAACGGACGAAACCGCCTTTCAGACTGTACTTTGCCAGATATGTTTTCAGCACGTCAAACTTTTTGGGGGAGAAAATGTCTATATCTTCGCTTGCGCCGAATTTGTCGAACCCGCCCTTTGTTTCAACTATCCAAATTTCGCCACGAACGGAAACAATATAATCAGGATAAAAAAGTTTTTGGCGGTTTGAGTTGTCCAGATAGACGATTGAAAAATATTCGTCGCCCTTATCGCCATTTTTGTAAACCCAGTCTACCGCATCGCAAGTTTCACAAAATTTTTCAAACTTCTTTTCGGAAGATGAACGAGGCTCGGCAGATAAGAGATAGTCATTATATACATTTTTAGTGCTCCCGGTTTGGACTTTGCTTGTAATATCGTAAGTGAACATTGTGGAATGCGGAATTATAAATGTCTTTTCGGATACAATATCTAACGAAATGGCAGATTGAGCAAGTTGTGCAGCCATAGCTTCTCTGCAAACATGACGCAACAAATCCATATTATTTATTACAAAAGCATACAATTCTCTAGTGGACAAAGATAGTAACTTTTCGGAATATTTATATTTATCTCCGAAAAGTTTTCCTATTATTGTATTCATATAGGAATATTCCATACCTATTTCAAGTCCTATGCGACCTATACGATTATGATATTCGCGCCCGTGATTATGAGTGTTAAGCGGTTCTTTGATTTTTATAGTATTTAGTTTATCTTTATCAGAAAGGTCATGTAAATTTACGATTTTTCCCGATAGCGTATAGCGTACTATGTCATCCGAGAAGATAAAGCCTTCGCTTTCAAGGCGAATTTTGTTTTGTTGTTTGTCGCCGGTAAGAGAATAGTTTTCTTTGAGGTATTTTGCTATTGAAGATAGCGCACGCCTCGAATCTCTTAAATCTGTGACCATAGTGCGTTGCTGTTTGGTTAGTGTAAAAGACTTATGTTCGTTTTTAAGGAATATAGTTTTAGCCTCGAGGGCTGATTTTCCCAAACACATTTTTATGCCTTGGGTGAATTTATTATCAAAGGTGTAGAGATAACAGCTGTCAAGTATATCGCGTCCATAATGTTTTGCCTCGGGCATACGGCGAATTCGACCTATCGTTTGAATTTCAAAGGTCTCATCCATATTCTCCCGAAGTTTAACAAGAATATATGCTCTCGGACAGTCCCAGCCTGTCGCAACAGCTTGTTTAATAATAACGGCAACGGATTTACTGTTATTTTCGGATATATCGGCTAAATTCTCATGTCTACCGGAGAGCCAAACGGCGAGGGTTTCGTTATCGTAGCTTATTCCTTTACTTTCAAAATACCTTTCAATTGTATCAATGAGCAAATCGGAATTGTTGGGTAATTGCACAACTATTAACGGATTGATATTTACACCTATATTGAGCAGGGCAGAATGTAATTCTCGTTGTTTTTCAAGGGCTTTACCTAAAAGATATTCGGTTTGATTATCCGTTTCGATAACTTGTGGAAAATTCTCATTTATAACAAGCATCTTTTTAATAAGACCTTCGGCTATTACATCTTCTTCGGATATCTCGACAAGCTCCGCAGTTCTGTTTATTGTAGGTGTGGCGGAGGCACGAATAATTTTATCTGTTTTAAATAATTGAATAACGGCGTCGGAATTTTCGGTAAAATACGAATGGCTTTCGTCTATGATTATTTTGAAAGATAAACCGTTATTAAATGCCTTATCTATCCACTCGTAAAAATTTGTACGCTCGCTGTCTTTAAGGGCTGTGTTACCCTTTTTAGTGAGTTTTTCCCAATTGATAAAGCAACAGTCGTTTTCGACAAAACCGCTCGTCATAACATCGGCTAAAAGTTTTGTTTGGGCATTATGTATGTATTTATCCATTTTGGCTTTGCTTTGTTCTTCGAGATTGCCTTTGCCGGGTGTCAACCATACAAACACGGTTTTGCTGTGTCCTTTAATAAAAGCGTCCATAAAATGAGTAAGTATAATGGTTTTACCACTACCGGTAGGACTTTTAAGGATTATATCTCTGCACGGTTCTTCCATTTTTTCAAGAAGAATCTTTATGGCTTTAAGTTGAAATTGTGCTAAATTGATATTCATTTTTTAACCCTCCAAGTCTCTATAATAGTAATCGGGAATTATGTTTATCGATATGTTATATTGCTTAAACAGGCGTTCTTGCTTTTCGTTCGGCAAAACATCGTGTCCCAAATAGATCGTTTTTACGGTGTTGTTTTCGGTCAAGGCGTCTGTAAATCTATCTAATTCTTCTTCTGTCAGAACAATGGCAATTTCTGCATTGCCTGTAAAATTAATACCATTTTCGAGTTCTACCAATTCTCGTATATGCTTTAACAGATCGTCTGCATACTCATAGTACAGTTTGTCCGAAATTGGCAAATAGTCTATTTTGAAATATTTGAGACTTGCCGCATAATTCTCTTTTTCGATTACTCGTTTTATGCGCTTATAAGTTATTTCTCGGCAAATGTTATTTTCATTATTAGTGCAGAGAATAAATTGACGATTGCCACCATCTTCGGCATTTAATTTCATAACGGCGTGTCCCGTCGTTCCGCTCCCCGCAAAAAAGTCAAGGATTTGCGCTTTTTTTGAGGCGTTTACCTGCCGTAACATCGTCAAAAGTAATTCTACCGATTTAGGATAAGGGAATTTTATGCCCAATTCCGAAAGAGCGATGCTTCCTTTTTTGTTTTCCAAAAAAATCGATGACAATTTTTCGCTCGTTATTTTTTTAATTTGCGGATTGAATTTATCACTATCAAAGTAGATTTGCGTAATGATTCCCGATATTTTCGCTTTAGTCGGACGACACTGATTTGCAAAAAAGTTGCGCATATCATTGGAACTTCTCCACCGCGCTTGCAATCGCACGGGGGATTTTAACTCGCCATTTTCAACAACGATGTCATCAAGATTAGTAATATTTTCAAGGCTCCCATCTATTTTTCTTGTCTTATGATACACACCGTCTTGAATGTTGTAGCACTTCAATCCAGCGGGAAACGTAATTATCGGTTGTGTTTGATTGGTGTTGCCTACGGTACCACGAGAGACAACTGTTCGGCTCGGCTCTCTATCAACAGATGCGAAAGCACTAAGATCTTTGGTATAGACCAAAATATATTCATGCTTTTGGATCGTATAGCTTGTAGCAATTTCAGAGGTTCGATTTACAATGACTGTTAAAAGATGATTCTGTTCGGAAAACACGCTATCACATAAGGTTGTCAAATTGGCATATTCGTTATCGTCTATGCTGATAAGTATAATGCCTTTCTTGGATAATACTTCTTTCGCTATTTTTAATCTTTTTTCCATAAAAGATAGCCATTTACTGTGTCGAAAGGTATCGTTTGCATCGACAAAATTATCGTCGTACATGAAATCACTCTTTCCCGTGTTATAGGGCGGATCAATATAAATCACATCAATTTTGCCTTTGTGAGTCTTTTCAAGAAGTTTAAGCGCAGCGAGATTATCGCCTTCAATCAAAAAGTTCATTTGTCCGCCGTTGTCTATCAACAAATCTTTTTCTTCTGTGAGAATTGGAACGTGCGTTTCTAAAATCTCGTCAATGCCCTCACGGTGTTCCTCAAAGACAAGACCATATTTTTTACCCTTAATAACTTTTTCAATTTCACCTATGTATGTTAAAAGTTGAGCAGTGTTTTCATCCTGCGCACATGACGAAATATATGTTTTAATATCCCTTATTTTTCTTATCAGTTCGTCCCTTCTCTCTTTGGAAATATTCGTTGACATATTCATCCGCCTTCTCAAATAATCTTCTTGTCGCTTTTTTCGCACACTTACGTCCGTTAGTACAATTTCGGTCTAAACAGACAATTAATTATATTACATTTGTATATGACAAGTCAACACATTTGGGGTTTATATAATTTACAAATGTATACGATAATATTATAAAAAGGGGGATGTTATGGATATTCTTCAGCGAATTCGAGATCTTAAAGATGAAAGAGGTTGGTCAACTTATCGCCTGACGGAAGAAGCACAATTGCCTTGCGCCACATTAAGCAATATGTTCGCTCGCCAAACTTTGCCCTCAATTACAACCTTGACAGCCATTTGCAATGCCTTTGGGATATCACTTGCTCAATTTTTTTCAGAGGATACTGACGAAATTCTCTTGTCGGACGAAGAAAAAAGTTTATTACAGCAACTGAGATTGCTAAAGCCAAACGAAAAGAAAATAATAAACCTTTTAATAAATGAATTTATAAGCCAACGGCAAGATAAATAATAGCAATTTGGCGCTAAGGCTGAATGTATCTTGGTCTTAATTTATATATAAATAAAAATCACACATTTATTTTATGTGATATTCATTGCAACTTTGAAACAATTACATGGATAAAACATTACACGCTCGGCTATTTCAGTCGGGTTCTCATTGTTTTTCGTATAAAATGTTAATTCCTGGGTCTATAATGCCCTAATATAAGAAACAACTTTTCACCATATTACTATTTGAGTATATCAAGAATACCAAAAATACGAATTCCATCTTATTATATAAGTTGTTTTATAAATTGAATAACTTCTGGCGAAATCAATTCAGGTGTTAATTCGTTTATTATTTTTTTTATAGTGAAAGGTGCCTTATAGTGTTTTTGATAATATTGCGACAATACTGATAAAAAGTCCTTTCCACCAACGAGACTAATTTTGTCATTTAGGGTATTCCAGTGCTGTCCCAAATAAGTTCTTGCATTTTGATTACAAGTGGTGACATCCCACTGCTGCCCCTCATCGATATCTTTGCAGTCAATGCGGTATTGTGAGGCATAAGCATCAAAAGTTTTATCGTATTGACTATCGAGCAATTTTTCAAAAATCCTTAAGAACTCATTATAATTTACACCAAAGGAGATTGGTATTAACTTAAATAGAATTTCTGGAATTATGAAATAATTTTCTATTTCTTTTCTTTGCCATATATGTAAGATTAAATGTTCTTTTTCTGACTCGGATTTTATTTTATTAATAATGCGCTCATCTCGATAATCCCTGTCCGCAAGAGCATAACATTTGATTTGATTGGTGGTTTCCGCATAGAATAAATTTGAAGTTCCATAAACTCGTTGAATTTTACTAAACCCTCCAAACGAAATCGTTGGTATATCTAATTGTTTTCCCCACAAACATTCACTTATATTGTTTAAATACTTTATATCTTTCCCTTCAACAAATAAGCACTTACGGCTTCTTCCAAGTTTAAGCAAGGCGAGATTTTGAACGCCCCCAATATCATCTATAATCTTCTGCGCTGATTTAGAATCAGTGGCATAATGCATAGTTTTATCTTTTTTGTTAATTTCAAGTATATTATCGGGTTCTACTCTTGAAATAATTTCCAAAGAATGGGTTGCAATAATTACCTGCTTAAATTTGCTTTTAACAAGTTCTAAAATTTTTCTTTGCATATCGGAATGCATATAAACGTCTGGTTCATCTAAAATAACAAGTTCACAATTTTTAGAACGCGCCAAAAACCACATTATTTGCAACCACATTTGCAGTCCATTGCCCATTTTTCCAATTTCAGCTGGAAATCCATTATCTTGAACTAACAAATTGATATATTCAGAGTTGGTTGGATTGTACTCAATTGGGTCAATTCGAAGCCCTTCCCAAGAAGATTCCGCGCAGGTTTTAAATTCTTCAAAAAATTCTTTTTTCCACAACCATATTTCATTTCTAAAATGTAACGATGATAAATAAGTGTCTCTGTCTCCAGATACAGTTTCTGTGGAAAGCAATTTTTCATTTTCCCTTATCGGTCCGATTTGTGGTAATATCCCCATAGAATCAACACCTATCTTTTCTGCTTGTTGTTTTGATTTAATAATTTTACCTTTCTCGTCATATAAAACAGCAAAAGCATGCGCTTGATTTAAATATATCTCAATTTTTGCGTTATTAAAAAATTCTGCCGTTATTTTAGCATATTTACTTGTGTCATAATAGTATATAATTATACTCAAATCAATTTTTAGCTTTTGTGTGTCTATTATAAATCCTCTAATATTTGCTGGAAGATCAAATTCTTTGGGAGCAGAAATATAAATTCTTCTTCTTGATCCTTGAGCAGCCTTAGAAATAAGTCTCAAACTTTCAACCAAACAAGATTTTCCGGCATTATTTTCACCAACAATTACGGAAAGTTTTTTAAACAAGATGGCCGCATTTTCATAGCACTTAAAATTTTCTAACTGCAGTTTTTTTAAAAACATCTGTATATCCTCGTTACCTATTAAAATCATTCGTGTTTTTAATAAGATTTTTAATTATTCAACTTCATTTAATAATATTATAGCACAAAATAGAAAAAAATACAAGACATTCATTTTCAACTATAAAAGGGTTAATTTCAATATGTTCTGGTTGACAAACTTGAACAAGACAAAAATCCGATTTGAGTTATTTGAATTAAATATGTGTGTTTTAGATTATAAGTTTTGTCGGAAACTCTGAATTTAAAATCTTGCAAGACGTAAAAAATAAAGGAACTTGGTATTGCATAAAAACAAAGGAAAGTTGTCTCCTCATACCAATCAACATCAATTTAATAAAGAGCATTTCGTTTGAAAAACAATTTATTATAAGTAAGTTACAGACGTATTTTTACAATACTCTACAACGATAAAAGCTCTTGTAATCTTTCAACGTTTTTTTATGCAATAAGACGTATGCGGGAAAGATTTAAATTTCATTGTGTATTTCTTTTGCATTTTATTTCTGCGGTCAAAGGCGGTGAATTTGCCTGCGACGATACGAGTTGTGTACCAAATGAGTGCAGTAAACGGAGTACTACATTATTTTGTGTTCCCAATTCTGTAACTACAAGGCGGCAAGTAAAAAGGAGAGAAGAAAAGGACTCACACAAAGTGTAAGTCCTTTTCTTTGCGCTTGCACCTGTGCCTTCGACGAACGTCGAAACAACTAAGCGTAGCCGTCATTGGCGGAAGAGATGAGATTCGTAAGGAGCGAGGCGACGGAATAGCGATTGTTACTCGCAGAGTCAATCGCGTCACATTATTTCGTAATCCCGTCTTTGAAACGAAAAGGCAACAAGCACAAGGCAGCAATGGAAAAGGAAGCACCTAACCGCGCTTCCTTTCCGTTGCAGTATATATACCTTCGACGAAGGTCGAAACTACAAGCGCAGTTGCCGCCATTTGGCGGAAGAGATGGGATTCGTAAGGAGCGAGGCGACGGAATAGCGATTGTTACTCGCAGAGTCAATCGCGTCACATTATTTCGTAATCCCG
>CANQYT010000006.1 GCA_947628135.1 uncultured Clostridia bacterium | reverse complement strand
GTCATCACCGATTGGTTTCAAAGACGGTCAGAGGAACTGAATATCGTCGCCACATACAACCTTATGTATAACGCCTCACTATTCGTCACTGAGGGCGTGGGGTATGCCGTGGGGCTTGAACACATCATCAATACGTCTGGAAATAGCGAACTCTGTTTCCGTCCGCTTTTCCCGAAACTCGTTTCCCACCTTGATATTGCTTGGAAAAAATATCAAGTGTTCCCCAAATGCGCCGAGGTCTTTTTGAAAGAATTGGAAACGAGAATCGTGTAGTCCGTTTTTCCAAAGTGATTGTGCGGTATTACAAATTTTACACCCGACGATTTACGCCCGCATTACACCCGAACAGAATAGAACAAGATAAAAGTTACCGCGCAAAACGCGCAATAAACAAAAAAACAGGCGTTCAAAACGCAAAAAACGACTGGTTTCAGCCGTTTTGAATGTTATAAAGCCTGTTTCTGCTTGCTCCTAAGCGATAGGCTGTGGGGACGATTCCCGCCGGGAACGCCAAAACGGGCAACTACGCCTATTAGTTGCAATGGAAAGAGGGTGCAGATGCGCCCTTTTTCCATTGCTGCCTTTGAACTTGTTGCCCTTTGCTCTTGCCCCGCCGCGATAGCGAAATACGTAGCGCTCCGCAACAGTCACCTCTATGTCGTAATTGGCAATAGTTATAATTTTCTTTCTATCACTGCGGGCGAACGTATAGAAGTTTACTTTCGCAAAAGTCCGCCCTTGTGCATTCGGCTGCCAACTGCGCACAGCGCAGATCGCCTTTACGCCGAATGTGTTTACCCTTGCCGCGCTCGGGACGATTCTCGCCGGGAACGTCATTTCGGGCGGCGGCACTATGCGTCGCAACAGAAAAGGACACGCGCAAGGCGCGCCCTTTTTATATTGCTGTATTTGAACTTGTTGTTCTTGTCTCTTTTTTCGTGGAATAACGAAACGCTCGGTCCGTTTTGTACTCGGTGGCGTTCGTCGCCACGCTCCCGGGTTAAAAACGTGGCGTTTCGTACTCACTTATTTACTATGTCATTGCTGTTGAATACTCGTTGTTTTCTACCACTGCGGGCGAACGTATAGAAGTTTGCTTTCGCAAAAGTCCGCCCTTGTGCATTCGGCTGTCAACTGCGCACAGCGCAGATTGTCTTCACGCCGAATGTGCTTACCCTTGCCGCGCTCGGGACGATTCCCGCCGAGCAGGCGCGGTTGTCCGCACAATGTGCAAAAAAGAGGGCGCAGTCGGTACGCCCTCTTTTTCTATTGTTTTCGCATCGGTTTAGTCGAACATACTTTCAACCGTTGTTTTGACGTATTCCGCGTCCGTTGTCCCGCAGAAACTCAAAAAGTATTTGTAACCCTCGTATTCGAATTTTGCTTCGATATTGTTGTCTTTTATGGAATACGTAAGCGTAACTCCATTACTCAGTTCGAAACTTTCATTCAAACTGTTGTATCTTTCAAATGAATTTACCTCATAAATGTTGTTCATCACGACAAGAGTAACAGACCGCTCCGTCGTTATGGAAAATCTTTCACGAATATAAATTACTGTGTCATTGGAATCGTACCCTTCGAGAGTTTCAAAAACGGCTACGGTATTATACCAATCCAAATACAGAATTTTGTCCGTCTGTTTTTCACCGTATTCTTTCAGTGTGGTTGCGGTTTGACGAGTTTTGATCTCCCCATCGCTGTACCGGATTATATCATCGCTATTTGAAACAACGGTCAAAATTACCGTAAGGCAAATCGCCACGACAAGGAACGACGCGGCAAGCGCGGAGATATGTATAGCCATACGTTTACGCCTTTGTCTTGCCTTGGCGTTTTCCTCAACGCAACGTTTCGCTTCTTCGCCGTATTTGGCGTACAGCGTCTTTTTTTGCTCCGCCGCTTGTTGCTCTATAAGTTGATGCAGATCGTTTTGCTCCATTTTTCTCCTCAGGCAACGTCTAAGACGTAAGCCGCTTCCAGGTTGGTGGAATCTATTTTGTAATAGGCATTGTCGGGATCTCCCATACCTGTTGCTACGCGGACGTAGTAATCCTTGCGGGAATCACTTCCTTGATAGTAGACCCTTTTCATAAATCCGTAAGCAAGCATAATATGATTTCCGTTGATGCTCATTTTTGTGATCACGTCGTAGTTGTTGTATCCGGCTATATCGTATATATGTCCCGGAGTGGTAAACAAAACAATCACTTTGTTTGCCCTTACCGCTTCTACGCAGGTGTCGTAGTTCAGTTGTTTGTTTTCCGCCGCCGAACGGTAGGTGATGGTCAATCCTCTCTTGTTGAAGTATGTTTGCAAGCCGTTTTTGAAGTCGGCTTCGCTGACGCCATCCCCTCCGACGTTACACTTCATCAAGTCGTACAGTTCCAGCAACACGGGGTTGGTATTTCTGTAATCGGACATATAGTAAGTTCCCGTATCAAGGTCGTATGGCGAGTAGTTGGGGATAAGATTTTCGTAGTACTTGTCGTAGAAAGCGACGGCGTTTGTTCCCGCCAAAGGTCCGCAGCAGTTGTCCAGTCCCGGGGTGCTGTTGTGTAGCGGTGCGCCGCCGTCCGTATCCCTTTGTGTTACTACCCTTCCGGTGAAGTGAATTTCTTCGATAGAGGCGGCGGAAAGCAGCGGTGCGTCGTAGTAGCGCAGTTCCGCGGTTTCGGCGTTTGCCTCCGTTTGAGTGGAATCTATGCAGCAGATCGCAATGCAACTGAGCGAAAGTATCGCGATCATCAGCCAAGTTAGTTTTTTCATTGATTTTCTCCTTTAATTTTCTTTTGCAATATATACTCGCGCAGTACTGAAAAAATTAAGTTATTTTTTCAATATTTTTCTGAGTTTTTCCAAAATTTTATCTACCCGCTGACTTATTGCCGATTCGGACAGGTGCATTTCCCGCGCAACTTGCTTTTGCGGAATGTCTTGCAGGTATATTTTTGTTATGATATTGCGGCTTTCCTCGTCCAGATGGTCGAGAGCGTTTGTGAGGTCTATCCAATCCGCAGAGGTTTCCGTAAAGTTGTCTTGGAGCGTCCTTTCCAAATCCGACGGGTCGCACAGAACGTATTTCTTCTCTCGTGTGTTGAGGCTGATGGACTCGTTTTTGATAATGGTGTACAGCCACGCGTAGCCGTCGCGGAAAACGTTGAATGTTTTTATGCTTCTGCCTATCCTGCGGTAAACTTCGCTGATTACGTACCAATCGTCCTCGGGATTGTCGAGATATTTGCGGGCAATCAACGCCATAGTGCCGCCTATCTCTTCGATAAGCATATCTAACTTTTCGGCGTCGCCTGCTTTTATGTCCGACAGATATTGATTGATTTTTTGCTTGGTCTGTTCACTGATTAGATTTGGGAAGTCTTTATCGTGCATTGTTGTTTCCGATTGCGGTTCAAAAAATTTGTTGAATTTAATTATAAAGTTCTTTTGAATATTTGTAAACAATTTTCGCAAAATTTTGTTATTTTTGAGAGATTTTTGTCTCATTTGGGCGTTTTTTGCAACTGAGTACGTGTTTTTTGCGCGACGTTGACGGGTAAATTTGCACAATTGTCGGTGCGGTCGTCAACAAATTCGCTGCGCCGAACTTGACAATCCTATCGTTATGATGTAATATAAATGATGTTGCAAAGCGGTGCATTCGACTTGAAAATGGCGCGGGCGTTTGCTTGCCGGCGCGGCAAATTGCTTTCGGTAAAACGCGAAGCGAGAATGCCGACCGCGACTGCTCAAAGCGATATTGCGCCGAAAGTAAGTTTGAAACAAATAATAAATAATTACGTGGAGGCGTGTTTCGTCCGACGAAAGAGGACGAAAGCAGTGTTGGCAAACGCTGCAATCGAAGCGGTCCTCAGCCGAACGCGAAGCGAGAACGCCGACCGCGATTGCCCAAAGCGATATTGCGCCGAAAGCAAGTTTGAAACAAATAATAAATAATTACGTGGAGGCGTATTTCGTCCGACGAAAGAGGACGAAAGCAGTGTTGGCAAACGCTGCAATCGAAGCGGTCCTCAGCCGAACGCGAAGCGAGAACGCCGACCGCGACTGCTCAAAGCGATATTGCGCCGAAAGCAAGTTTGAAACAAATAATAAATAATTGCGTGGAGGCGTATCGAAGCGGTCACAACGAGGCGGTCTTGAAAACCGTTTGGCGGCAACGCCACGGGGGTTCGAATCCCTCCGCCTCCGCCAAAGCAGAATAATACGAACCCGACAAGTGCTGTTGGGTTCGTATTGTTTTACGCCAATGATTGGTTTGGAGTTATTATTTCACAATAGATAGTCTTTTGCGAACGTTGCGAAGTAACATTGTGGCGTTCTTTTCGTTCCTCCGCCCATTTGCCTTTCGGTGGTTGGTTGTAGCACGGCTCTCGCAGGCGTCAACGGGAGAAAAATTTGCTTAATATTAGTAGTCAGTAAAATATCGGGTAAAACCATACGTATTTTCCTATAAGGCAGTACCATGTCTGAGATGGGTGTAATTTCAAACCGGTCTAAAAGCCGACAAATATTACAAATGCAAGTTTTTTTATTAAATAACGGTCTCAGTTGATTCCTCCATCCACGACGCTGAAAAACGACAAAAAACGGCGAAGAGGATGCATACCCGCAGATTGAGGGCTATGCTTCGTCCTGTTTCGGGGCTATTATCTGACCCATCTATTGCGAGATTCTCCCCGCTACCGCGTCGAAAGATGCCCGGAGCATAAACTGCAAGCGAAACTGAAATAGCCAAAGCGCAGATGGAACGGAAAAAACTACTATTTTGAACGCATCATTTTCTGTTCTCTTCGATCCATCTGACCGCAAAATCTACCAGTTCCCTTTGGTGCATAAGGGTCACCGTTCCATTTCCCAAGACGGCTTTGGCAACTGAACAACTTGCCTCAAAAGCTTGACCGATTCGGTCAAAATCCTCTCCGTTCACAAAAAGCGTCTCATACGGCTTTCGGACGCGCACGCCGTTTTCCAAAATCGCACTGTTCTCCACGATGTTGTGTTTACCGGGGTAATCGGCCCGCACATCGGCCAAGTGGAGGGAGGTGTTTTTGTCGTAGCCCACACCGATCAACAACACATAGCCGTCCAACTCGTAAAGTTTGCCGATGGGTGAACCGTCTCCGAAGATGTTGGACAGGTCGTGGTTCTCTGTCAGGTACTCAGCGTATCGCCCCCAGGCCGCTACGGATCTGGCAGGATGGTCGCTGCGGACAGTCCCCGGCCACCGGCGGAACATCTCCGCCACGGCGCCCATAGTGTTAGTAGGTGTGATGTCTTTGTCGTAGGCCGGCCAGTTATCTCGGATGAGCTGCCACCATTCCCGGGGCTCTTGCCAATGGACGCCGGAGGAAGGATCAAGGTTTTTCCAGGATTGAGCGGGCATCATAAGTGTTCCGTCCTCTCCAACGCTCTCCATCAGAGCCTCGATCACCACCTGAGCCCCGCCGCAGACGAAGCCCAGGGCACTCAGGGAGCAGTGGACCATGACCGTCTGCCCCGCCTTCACCCCCACCTTTTGAAAGGCGTCAAGAAAATCCTTTTTCAGTACGATTTTTCGTTCCATTTTAACCTCCGTGTCCGAAAACTCGATTATCCTATTCGTTTTGTTTCAACGGGCAAATAAAATTTTATTTTCAATTCATATCATACACAAAATAGAAATCATTGCAAGAAAATTAAATAAAAACAACAGTTTAGTGTTAATTATTTGCAAGATAATACAATTTTGTTTTTGAAAATTGGAATATATAATTAAAGTGTAATATGAATTAGAAGATATAATTTCCTGCTTGAATATTCGGATAATTGCCTGAAAACAAAACTCATTTAGGATTTATTTTTACAAAGTACGTTACGTTGGACGGTGTGTTTGTGCTTGATAATGCCTGTATGTAAGTCGACAAATAATATTTTCAAAAAGTCGAAGGTGCCGCCTCGGTTTTATTATTGCGCGACAAGCAAAACCGCCGTTTTTTTCGCCACTTTTGGTTTATTGTTTGTTGGGTATAGAAAGTTTTGGGTTAGGGAAGCAAATCATTTATTGCGTCAAAAAAATACAAATTTTCGCAAAGTGTTGACAGTTCCACTATAAAAATTTATACTATAAACATGCAACATAGCATATTTGTCGCATTTGTGGCAAATCGACTTGCGACGAAACCGCTTGTCACAATATAATTTGTGGAAAGCATACTAAAACAATCGATTGTTTGGAGTTGTTTCCTTCTTGGTGATTTTTGTCACAAAACTTTTTGCTGTATTGGCAATTGTGTTATTTTTGTTCTTATTAACAATTGAATTGACACGTTGTTTTGCAACAAATTATCTTTAGTGTAAAGACCTTGCCATAGGATAAATAACATTTTTATTTGTAATTGAAGGGGTAGTATATTGCAAGTTTATAAAAGTTTTGGTATAATAAAAGAAATATAATGTAAGAATCGTTTGGATGGAGAGTTTTATGACGATAGAAGTTACATAAAAATTGTTTAAAATTTTGAAAAAGCCAGCGTAATGACCACTGGTTAAGAAAGAAAATTGCCGTGCCATCCTGATAGTGAATCTGTGGAAAATATCACATTAACGCAATATTAAGTAGCGGTGAACGCTGGATCTGGTATTATGTTGGATTGTATGCAACTCCGAAAAGTTTTCGTTTTGTAGAATGCCCACACAGGGGAAGCGTTTAATTCCCTTGTCTGCAAGCTACAATATTGCTTTGGCTCGAGAGATTTATTTGGGACCGAAAACGGCACGAGGATAAGTGGCGTAACCGATTATCGCTTTGGTAGTGGTTACAAAAGTTTTTACAGTTATCTATGTGATACTGAGTTTTTCTAAATCAACGTTCTATTAAAGAAAGAATGCACCGTATATTTAATCCTTGATAGATAGAGAACAAGAGAGGAACGAAAAAATGTTAACCGAATATTTACTAAAAGTAGATTTTACAAACACGCAAAGGTGTGCACTTAAAAATCCATGCCCGGCTTTAATGTGTTTTGATAAGTGGGTGTTCAGGCTTGCCAACTGGCACGAATTTGTACAAATCTTCTACTATCTGATATATCAAACAGAAGAAGGCAAGCAAAAGATAGATGAATGTGTAAATAAACACGTTACTTCGGCAAACATCAAGATTATATCCGATAACGACAATCCGGGTTTTATTCTCAATCCGACAAAGTTTTCGAAAAAACTTTATGCGCGAGTGAGCGACTCAACTTTTATGCATAATCTTTTGTTTGTAGAACAATTATATTGTATCGCACAAAAGTATGACTTTCAACTGTGGTTAAGAGAACAAGGGTGTGATGAATACGAGGTCGGTCAGCAAATCTCTCACCAAATTACATCATTAACAAAGAAAAGTCAACCAAACATCAAAAAGGAGAAAAGTACTAAGTATTTCATTGCACGAATAAACGGCGAATGTCTAACCGATGCGGAAAAATTGTTTTTGCGGATTGAGCGGGAGTTTGATAAATATATACTACTTGGGGATATTGTTTTGAGCGAAGATGAGGAACTTTTGCTAAAGCAGTACATGACCTACGAGATTAAAAGGCTATCTCTTTTTAGAGGGTGGTCACCAAAGCGAGACAAGGTTTTTGCGCTGGGTTTGGTTCGCTTTGCAATGAAACACTACAGTCAACGGACATTTTGG
The DNA here is from genome assembly GCA_947628135.1 of uncultured Clostridia bacterium. Classification (GTDB taxonomy): domain Bacteria; phylum Bacillota; class Clostridia; order Christensenellales; family CAG-314; genus Fimimonas. The sequence goes on along the minus strand of CANQYT010000006.1, from coordinate 94,942 downwards.
GTATACACGCAAGATGAATTTGGCGTGACGTTAGATGGCAACAAACAAAACGTCGTCCACGATACTTTTCGAGGAATAATGCATCAATACGGCAAGACGTACGATGATACCCTCGCGCAAAAAATTGACAACATTAGTTTGCATAGTTTTGTCACAGACAAATGCGCCTCACAATTTTTTGATTACTTGTTTGCCTTTTGGCGTATTGACTTGAGTCGTAACATACAAAATTTGTACGGAAAGGTAGGTGGCGATAATTTCCAAATCCTTATCGATGAATTAAAAAGCAACAACAGCGTTGGCGTACAAAACGTAATGAAACACACGTCAATGGCGTTGGCATTGAACGAAAAGAGTTGTAAACTGCGCATACGAAGAATACTCAAATTAATGGATGATTGTTTTTGGAATCAGACACAAATTCCTTGTACGGGTAATCGTATAAACGAGCTTCTGCGCCGTTGGATGGATGATTCAAAAGGTAATTTCCAAAGAGAATACAAGTTGAATATTCGTAAAAAGGGCACGAAAGGCGAATTGTTGCTTTCTAAACCCACTATGAGGGTTGATTTTAATACAAGTACATTTATTTTGCGTATGCCACGTCAGATTCTTTTGCATTGCAAGTCGGACGAAAGTCCAATCTGGACCGTGACGGCAGAAAATGGCAACTTTGTGCAAGTTGAGCCAACTTTACTTCAAGGACAACGAATTTATACGGAAGAAGTAAATATTGAATTACCGAGGGAATTTTTATTCGCTAAACTTAAATTGGTGCTTGCATCCGACACAACTAAATATTATTCAAATACATTGAAAGCGGAAAGTTTTCGATTTTTCAACGCAAACGGCAATTACGTAGACCATGCCAGCTCCTTGCCGGCAGGAACGTTATTTTGCTATTCGGAAGATTGCCACGTTCCACAAATTTTGTACAAGCAAACGACGACGTCGACCATTGTCAACAATATGTATGTTGTGCAATATCAAACAGAAAAGGGTGATATTCTTCGCTTGCCCAATGGGCACGCAGTTCAAGTCGGAGAAAAACTTGCAGAAGGGTTGAGCGGCGGACTAATCATCGATGGTGTGGTTGCGCATGAAAATGACGTGGCTTATTCAGTATACGCCACTTTACCTAAAATAGTGTTCAAATCGGAAAAAAAGAACGTTGAAGGAGCGGGTGTTATTATTAACGGCTCAAAAGCAATAATAAGGCTTGTGGATAGGTTATATTACGAGTTTAAGTTGGATGACACGTTGGACGATATTTACGCTTACGCAATAGATTTAAACGACTACGTAACAGAGGAGGGATGTTATACCATAAGCATAAGTGTCCCAAATAATCGTAGCCAAAATACATACCGATTTTGCTATCTGCGTAATTTTGACTATCAATTTGAGTCTGCACCGTATGTTTTCGCCGAATCGGGCAGTATCCGTTTTGATAGGTCTTTGAATGTGGATATAGATAGGGACAATTGGGAAAATTTGGGCGCTTATAATAGATTGACGTTCAATTTTGATCCTAATTCTGACAACTATTCGGAAAAGATTCACGACAACGAATTATACGTAAATTACAAATTAAAGCAAACACTTCTTCAATTGCGGATCATAATGCCGATTTTGCAATGGAAATATTCCAAACAAGACGATTGGTCGTACAAACAGCCGGCAGATATATCTCGTAATAAAGTTCCAAATTATCTTTATGTGCGCGGTCCTTTTAAATTTGGAGAAAAGGACAGCTGCAAAGTATATGTAGATACAGATTACGATACTAATCTTGGCGAAGAAGCTGAGATATACGGACAGTCTGTAAAAGATGAGGATTGTTATTGTTTTCATCTAGCCAATCTAAAGTCTTGGTTTACTCACGACGTTATGCGTAGGGGCGTTTCTATCTGCTTGAACAATAGGAAGTATGGCTTATTTGACGTCTTGTGCAGAAGTATTATTAAAAGCCAAAATTTGTCGGGCGACTTCGATAAAAACGTTCTGTACGGATATTTTGATATCGTGGGAGACTCTGAGTATAGTGTTGACGTCAAATTGAACGATGAATTTATCGGTCGGGAAATACCGCTTATTAATGGCGAATTTGCGTTAGAAACTATCTTGCGTTACGATACATACACAGTCGTGGTCTATGAAGTAGAAGAAGATGATAGCGGTTTCGATTCTTATGCTATTGAACTAGGTACTTTTAGACAAAAAATAGTAAACGTATGCGATTTGGCAGATAGTACCATCTACATCCAGGATATTCAAGATATCAACAAACAGTATAAACCGTTTGGGGCGCAAAACAAATATTGTATAGAGCGACTGGAACGACTCTCGTACGAGGATTTGATGACAGACGGCGAAGAAATTGTCGGATTGTGGTCAATAGATATAAGTGATGACGAGCAAAGGGCAAATTGTGTCTTCTACAAGGGCATATTAGGGTATTATCGGGACGACGAGTTTGGGGTCGGTTTTAAAACGCTTGTTATATTCTATAGCATACACGATGTTAACAAAGTTATTATTTTACGAAGAGAGGATGGCGAATACTACGAATTATTGTATGATAGAAGTCGAGATTGGCTTATTCGTAATGATAACAAGTATTCTAAATTGGAAAAATTGCGCAATTTGGTGGTTTTATGTGACGACAAATATCGTTGTCGTATAAAAATTGAGAAAAATTAAACTTTAGAGGCGGTCATGAGTTTTAATATAATAGAGGCATCTAAAAACATAACAAAAAAATATAAAAGATATCTACATACAATCTTTGACATCAAAGATCCCGAATACAAAAAACTGTTCGAACAGCGGTTGGAAAACGACGATTCCTTTTCAAAGGGTCCGTATATTGACGTTGTAGATTCGTTTAGCAAAGGTTTATCTGTCAAAGAGTTGATAGATGAAGGGATTTTGTGCGCCGACTTTGCCAAAATTGATGATATTTACAACAAAACGTTGTATGTGCATCAAGAACAAGCCATACGCAAGGCTGCCGAAAGACGTAATTTAGTAGTATCCACAGGTACGGGCTCCGGCAAAACGGAAAGTTTTTTGATACCCATTCTCAATGCGCTGATGCGTGAAAAGGAAATCGAGGGCAAGCTTACGCCCGGAGTTAGGGCATTGATTGTTTATCCAATGAATGCATTAGCAAACGATCAGGTGGACAGGTTGCGTACGACGCTCTCCAATTATCCGGATATCACATTTGGCTGCTACACCGGGCAAACGGAATATTCGTACGACAAGTCGTTGTTGCAATATAAAAAATTAAATCGAGACGATGTAACCGGCGAAGAAAAATGTCCGCTATCCAACGAGATGATTTCTCGCGAGCAGATGAAGGATACGCCTCCGCATATTTTGATTACAAACTACGCCATGTTGGAGTATCTCATGTTGCGTCCCGCCGACAACGTGTTTTTTGATGGGCAATGGGCCAATCACTGGAAATTTATTGTTTTAGACGAAGCGCATACGTATACAGGATCGACGGGAATAGAAGTCGCTTATTTGTTGCGACGTGTTGTTGCACAACTAAAAAATCCTTCGATACAGTACATTCTTACAAGCGCAACGTTGGGGGATGAAAATTCCAACAAGGAAGTTGTCAATTTTGCGTCCAATTTGTGCAATGCTACGTTCAATGAACAGGATATAATTCGAGCGCAAAGAATATCGCTAGAACAGAATTTGGATGATAGCATTACTCTCCCAACAGATTTCTATGAGTTTATCAACCGGTTGTTGGATATTGGTTACGATGATGGTTCCGTCATACAAAAAACCAAAGAACAGTTCGGCATCAAAAGCAGTGCGAATATTCTCGGCGAGTTCTTGTTCGATCTCTTGATGACGGATACAACTTATTGGAAGGTCAAACGTTTTCTTGCTACGCCACAAAGTGTTTATAACATCTGTAAATTCATGGATTGGGACACAGACGAGTTGTCCAATTTTGTAAACGTAGCGTCTTTGGCAAGTAAAAATCGTAGTAAACTGTTCGATGCGCGTTATCACCTGTTTCTCAAGGCTACCGATGGTGTGTATATCACTTTGCCACCGCATAAAAACTTATTTTTAGCTCGTCAAAAATACGATTACGCCGATGGCCAGCAATACAAAGTTTTTGAAGTGGCTTCGTGCACACAGTGTCATTCGCTATATATTTTGGGTAACATATCGAAGGATGGTTATCTTGAACAGAAGTCGGGCATAGAAAATCAGACGATAAGAGAAGCATTTTTAATCGGTGATACAATAAGCGATTTGGATGATGACGATACGCTAGAAAGCGAAAAACTAAAAATTGAACAATACGAATTGTGTCCGATCTGTGGGTTTATTAGACCTCGTAACATGGTTCACAAGACAAAGTGTGAGCATGATGAATTAAATTATATTGTTTTAACCAAGGTGAAAACAAGCGAGGTTACCGGACGCGTGACAAAATGTATATGTTGTGAAAGTGTCAATCGATTGGGAATCTTGCGAGGATTCTTTACCGGCCAGGAAGCCTCCACGAGCGTTATAGGCACGGCTTTATTTGAAGAGCTGCCCGACCATGGAAAAAAGATTGTCAAGCGTTCGGAAATAGACAATTTTGACGGCTTTGACGATGATGAATATGAGGAAGTGGTGGAAACTACTAAGGCAAAACAATATTTGGCGTTTTCCGATAGTCGTCAAGCCGCGGCTTATTTTGCCACGTATTTCTCCGAGACGTATGACGATATGCTGTATGGAAAGTTGGTTTATGATCTTGTCATGGAACGCAAGGATGAGGTGAAGCCTCTCCCTAATTTCGTCAAAGACTTGTCTGCCAAATTTAAAGAAAACAGAATAGCCCCGTTTTATGATGAATCCCCGGATTACGAGACGGAAGCGTGGAAAGCGATATTAAAAGAATTGGTCGACAACAAGTCTCGCCATTCACTAATTGGCTTGGGCTTGCTGGACGTAGGGATTACCGAAGATGTACGGTTTGTATCAAATAGTAAATACAAGTTGTCCGTTGACGAAGTGCAGAAATTGTGCTTGGCATTTGTGATGCAAATGATGAGTGATGCCGCAATTTACTACAACAAGCCCATGACGGACGGCGACAAGGAATTTTTCACCCATAATGGTGTCGAAAGTACGTATTTGTCCAACGGTGCTAATTCGCAATATGCGAAATCATTTATTCCACGCACGGACAATCGTTCTAACAAAAGATTAGATTACCTTATGCGTGTCTTGCAGAGGAAAGGATTCAATGTTTCGCGTGATGACGCCATAAAATTACTGGATGCATTGTGGAAAAGATTTTTCGAGAAAGAAGGTCTTGTTACAAACGTCACGTCCAAAAGCGGATTGGCGGGATATCGTGTGAATACAAACAAGTTATTTTTGCACAATTCACAAAAATGGTATATTTGCAATCGCTGCAAAAAGCTTACGACAATCAACGTCGAAGGTGTGTGCCCCAACTATATGTGTGACGGCGAATTGCACGAAGTAGACGTGGAAAAAGTCTTTAAAGACAACCACTACTACCGCATGTACAAAGATTTGCCCATTCATCCGATGCGAATTGTGGAACATACTGCGCAGTTAAGTAGGGAAGAAGCATATAATTATCAAAATTTATTCAAATCAAAGAAGATAGACGTATTGAGTTGTTCCACAACATTTGAAATGGGCGTCGACGTTGGCGAGTTGGAAACTGTATTCATGCGCAATATGCCACCAACGCCGGCCAACTACACTCAAAGGGCCGGTCGTGCAGGAAGAAGTGCGAAATCAGCTGCGTTTGCGATTACTTTCTGTAATAAATCTAATCATGATTTTAACTTTTTCAAAAATCCCATATCAATGATTAAGGGGACAATAGTTCCTCCTGCATTTAAAGTTAATAATGAAAAAATTTGTATAAGGCATATCTACTCGTCCGCACTGGCATTCTTTTGGAGAAAAAATGAAAAATATTTCAGTAATGCGTCCGCAATGGTGGAAAAGTATGATGAAAATGGTGTACTAACAAGTGGATATGAGAAGTTTAAGAAATATTTGGAACAACATCCACAAGACCTAAAAGAGTATTTGCTAACTTGTTTACCGAAAGATCTAATTGATAAATTTCAAATCGAATCTTTCGGGTGGATTGGATGGCTATTTGATGCGCCAACTGATACGTATCCGAATTTCAAGAGGGTTTACGAACTATACAATGCAGAAATAGCTGCATTGGTAGATGATAAGAATAGGGCGTTTGCAAATGGGAACAGCGTAGACTATATAAGTTGGAGAATAAAAAATTACCGCGATGAAAACGTAATTTCATTTCTTTCCAAAAATAGTATATTGCCTAAATACGGATTTCCTGTTGATACGGTTGAGTTATCGCTTGCCAACAAAGACGTGAAAGGTGGGTTGGATTTGTCTCGCGACTTGTCAATGGCAATATCCGAATATGCACCGGGATGCCAAGTTGTTGCCAATGGCAAACTGATTACAAGCAGATTCATACGCAAAATGCCACATGAACACTGGAAGATGTACGATTATGTAAAGTGCAAAAATTGCCAAACATTAAATATGGAAATTCATACGGAGAGCAGTAGGGAATCACTTTCTACTTGTAAACAATGTGGCTCAAAAGTAGAAAGCAACGAAATTAAAACGTTTATAATTCCTGATTTTGGATTCATAGCTGAGCGAAAAGTTGAGAAACCGACTCTCGTAAAACCGGAGAGGACCTCTCGCACAGAGGCATTATTTGTAAACTACAATAACGATATCCCCGAGTCAGAATACGAGTACAATGGCGTGCGCGTAGACGTTGCAACAATTGATAATGGCAGAATGGCAATGCTAACCACGGACAGTTTCTTCGTTTGTCAGGAATGTGGTTACGCAATGGAAGACAGTGAGAATAGCAATCCATTTGTTAAACAGACCAAATGTGAACATAGTACGCCACACGGAACGAAATGTAAATGTAAGAATCTGGATAAATTCAGTTTGGGTTATACGTTCGAAACAGATGTCATTAGGATTCGCATAGATAAACCTATCATACAAATCGAATCGGCAATTTCAATTTTGCAAGCGTTGATTCTGTCTGCGTGCTCATCAATGAATATCGACAGCCGTGAAATTGCCGGATGTTTACAATACTACAAGCCATATCATTATAGTTTTATACTGTATGATACCACGCCGGGTGGTGCAGGACACATCAGGCGGCTCAATTCAGAAAATGCATTACACGAATTGCTTCGTCAAGCATATTTACGGGCCAAGGATTGTCATTCGTGCGACGACACGGGCGAAACGTCTTGCTACGATTGCTTGCGAACTTATCAAAACCAAAGATATCACGATCAAATAAAACGAAAATATGTGATTGAATATCTTGAAGATATTGTTACCTCGTAGGAAAGCATACGATACGCTTTATGTAATGCTTATATAGTTGTTTCGAGATACTTGCGTGTGCCTGTCTTGAAGTAATTCGGCTCGCCTGCCTCGTTTGTCCGCAGGTAATCGCGGCGCGCCGCGCGCAAACGTTTGTTGCGGCGTCGCCGCGTCAAAACTCGGCGGGTTTTCTCTGTCCGCCGATACGCGCCGCCTCGGCAAAGCCGTCTCACCCCTTTACATAAACGTCAAAAGCGGGTCACGCGGTTGGTCGATTCTCGCAAAATCAGAGTGGTGGAGACGGTTATCAATCGGGACGGGTAGTCGGGGTGTTCGATTCTGTTTACCAGCGTGCGCAGCGCCTCCCTCCCGAGAAAGTCCTTGTCGATGGAAAAGGACGTTATTGCGGGGCTTACCGCGGTAGATTCCGGCACGTTGTCAAATCCTACCACCAAAACGTCCTGCGGAATGCGCATTTTCAAACTTTTCAGCGCGTCGCACACGTTGCGCGCCACAAAATCGTTGCAGCAGACAAAGCACTCCGGCTTGTATTTGAGTTTCAGTATTTCCGTCTTTATTGCGTTGCTATTGCCGTAGTCGAAACTTTCGTCCTTGCACAAAATGTCGTGGCTGTCGGCGTGCGCACCCGCGCCGTAGTTTATTCCTCGGCGCATTCCCATATATCTTTCGTAAAAACTCAAACAATGCGTGCGGTCGCCCACAAACGTAAAATGTCTCACATTGTACTTTGAACCGATATATTTTACGATGTTGCAGATAGATTTTTCGTCGTCGGTACTTATTATGTCGTAATTTTTGTTCACCCTGAGGTTGCCCGCCGTAAAGTCGTTGAAGCAAACAGGCTTGCCGAGATTTATCATCTTGGCGACAAATTCCTTGTCAAAACATTCTATCGCCACAATACCGTCCACGTTCAGTTCCTTTACGTGTTCCGCAAAACTCGAAAAAGGCGTGCGGTTAAGCGCGTACGTATATTGAAAAAGTTCGTAATTGTGTTCGTAACAGTAGTTTTCTATGGATTTCACCAGCGGGATAAAATAATTTATGTTGATAAGCGGTTTTCCCGCAACCACCAATATGCGGTAGCGCTTGCTTCCCACTTCCACGTGGCTCGCGTTGAGAGATTTGTAATTCATTTCCTGCGCTTTTTTCAGCACAAGTTCTCGCGTCGCCTCGGGAACGTACTGCCCGTTGAGCGCTTTTGAAACGGTGTTGCGCGACAAATTCAACTGTTCGGCAATACTCTTTATCGTCACCGCTTTTTTCATTTTTTTACCCCTTTGTCCGTACTCGCAATACGGCGAATATTCGTTGCCGTCCGTCGCGTTTTCGGCGAAACGTTTTGTTGCCGTCTCCTGCGATGTTTGCCCCGTCGGCTACTTTATTTTGTTACATATCTAATATTATTATATTCGATATAAAAAGTCAACTTTTTCAAATGCACAAATTTTGCAATTCTGCCATTGTGCAAATGCACAAATAAATTTTTATTTGTTGACAATGAGTTTCGGAAATACTATGCTGATTGTGCGAAAAATGCACACCCCTGTCGTTTTTTCGTCTGATTGCATTCGGTTTCAAGAGGTAATATATGAAAAAAGTCAAACTTTTCAGCCTTATTTTGGCGGTGATGTTTTGCCTGACTATCTGTCTCACCGCGTGTGACGGCACAGGCGTCGGCAAGCACGATCACGTGTGGGACAGCGGCGAAATAACCACTCAACCCACCTGTCATAGCGAGGGCGTAAAAACTTACCGTTGCACGGTTAAGGGATGCGAACAAACTATGACCGAGCCGATACAGCAAACGGCTCACAATTGGGACGGCGGCACGCAAACCAAAGCGCCCAAGTGCAACGAATTCGGCGAAACCACGTATCATTGCACCAACGCCGGCTGTACCGCAACAAAAACCGACCCCATTGCAAAAATGCCTCACGATTGGGACGACGGCGTGATAACCTCCGCGCCCGATTTCGGCACGGCGGGAATGCGCACTTACACTTGTCAATACGAGTGCGGCGCAACGGACGAACGTCCCATCGAGGCTCACGCCGACTTTGCGGAACAGTTCAACACCGCCGCGCAAACTTCCGCTTGGAGTTACGGTGCGGCAACTGCGTTCGACGCGGCAACGGGCGAATTTACTTTTGAGCAAGCAACCGAGGCAAGCGGCGTGTGGACGGCGACAGGCGTGGAAATATCCGCTTCCGATGTCTCCGTCACAAGCGCAAAAGCCGCGATCGGCTACACGTTCGGCGAGGGTCTGCCCGCGCATTGCAAAGCGGCGTTCACCGTCAAGTACGACGGCGCAGTGCGCGCTTACGTTGCGGTTATCGGCGAGGGCGGCGCAGTCAAGGCGCACAAAGCGCTCAACGAAACGGCTGCCGCAGTCAACTACGAGTGCGATGTGGAGACCGACGCTGTGGAAATCGTCGGCGGCGACACGCTTTACTTGGTTTTGGATTCCGAAAGCGCAACGGTGCAAGGTAAATTGAGTTTCACGCTGTACGCACCCTGTTTGCACTATTGGACGAGCAAAGTTATCGAAGAACCGACCTGCGCCGCAGAGGGCACAAGAGAATACACTTGCGGTTACTGCAACGAAACGTATACGGAGCAAATAGGCAAAACGCAGCACCAAGAGGACGACGGCAGGATAACGGTTGCGCCCACCTTGGAACGCGAGGGAATAAAAGGTTACTTCTGCAAAAACTGCGGCGCTTGGGTGCGTAACGAAAACGTTGCCCAACTTGACGGAAGTATTTACGGAGCAATTGCCAACTTCCACGACGATTTCTCCACGACCGAGGACAACGGTTGGGTATACGGTTACACAGACGATTACGATTTCGAGACAAACGTCTTTACTTTCAAACCTTTGTCGGCAAGCAGCGCCTCCGAGTGGGGTGGTGCAGACGGCGTCATCATCAAAAACGATTGGATACTTTCCGAAGCCAAGTATTCGGACTCTCACGAATTGCTTTCGGACAACAAAGCGATAGTCGGCTACACCGTACCCGCGGGACAAACGCAGTTGACGCTGGACATTCGTTTCGAACACTCTTCCGCAAGCGGAACTGCCGACACAAGCGAGACGCGTATGGCGGTCAGAGTCGTGGTGGTAGGTCAAGAGGGCGTCAAGAGCGCGGACTATGTCGACGACGGCGCAAGACAAGCCGATTGGGTAAGCGCGCGGGCGGTAGACGTTGCCGAGGGCGACAAAGTTTATGTGATATTGTTCCACGAAGTGGACGCTTGGTCGCAAGGCAAATTGCAAATCATCGTGATAGGTGCAAAAACAAGTTCCGATGTGATTGCCGACTTCGGTAGAGATTTCTCTCAAACTCTCGAAGGACAAGGCAATTGGAGCGTAGGCACGGTAGATTACAATTACGGCAATCAAAACTTCACCTTTACCCGCTTTACGGACAAAAAAGCTCCCGAAAACACCACGTTGCTCAAAAATCCCCCGTGGATAGAAGTCGGCAGCGATTGGATGGCGGTCAACGGAATTATGGCAATTGCTTACCGCTTTGACCGCGCCGCCGACATAGAATTTACGGTGTCTTTGACGGGCAAGAGCGAAGCAAACGAGTTTTCCGTCAGATATTCCGTAGGAACAGCCGCAGGCGGCACGGGCGAAGGTTTCCAACAAGGTCATCAAGTAAACGTCACAGGTGAAAAATCCGTACAAGCAAACGATGTGCTGTACATCATTATAAACAAGGAATCGGACGACGGCGATCAATGCGATTTCAGCATTGTTATCAACGCCAAAACCGCTCTCCAACCTGCCGAATCTGATGTGATTGCCGACTTCGGTAGAGATTTCTCTCAAACTCTCGAAGGACAAGGCAATTGGAGCGTAGGCACGATTGATTACCATTGGGGGCAACAAGAAGCCTTTGATTTCGCAAAAGATTTGACTGCCCAAGACGGAGCGTTCAAAAAAGCCGACTCTGTGATAGAAGTCAAGGGCGATTGGATGGTAGCCAGCGGAATGATAGGTCTTGCATATCGCTTTGACAGTGACGCGGACATCGAATTTGCGGTGTCTTTGCAGGCTAAAAACGCAGGGTCTACATTCTCTATCAGATATTCCGTAGGCACAGCCGCGGGCGGCACGGGTGAAGGATTCCACGCCGGGGCAAGCATAGAGTTTACCGCCCAAAAGTCCGTACATACCAATGATGTTTTGTACATCCTTGTCAATATGGACAGCGAAGCCACGGACGGCGACCTTAAAAATCAATGCGATTTCAGCATTGTTATCAAAGACAAAACTGCTTCTCAGCCCGACGCAAATGTGCTTGCCGACTTCCAAAAAGACTTTTCCGCCGACGCGCAAAATGCCAACGGTTGGAAGTACGGATATGCAACGGATTTTGTTTACGACACTGATAACGAACACAATGAGGGCGAATTTACCTTTAATCCGTTGATTCCCGACGGCGACGCTTGGAAAGACGCGTTGGGCGACCAAACGAAAATAGAAGTAAAAAGGGATTGGTTCAGGACGGAAAGAGCCGACGGCGACGTGGCTATCGGTTACACAGTGCCTACGGGTCAAACAAAACTCAAAGTGAAAGTCACGTTTACCCACAATCCCGAAAGCGAAGAAGGCACAGAACAAAGCAAAACGGAACTTTCCGCTCGGATAGTGGTGATAGGCAGCGACGGCAAAGCCAAGAGTTGCACATTTGACAGACAGGGATACGGCAGTTGGAATATCGAAAAAGAACTTGACGTTGCCGAAGGCGACACGGTGTATGTTGTGCTGTTCGATGAAAACGCGGATTGGCGGCAAGGCACGTTGCAAATAGTGATAAGTAAATTGTAAGCAAAATTTTCGGCTGTGTGGCGGGTGCGAAACTACTCGCCGCACATTGCCGTAAAATACAGCAAACTCTGACCAAATCGAACTTTGGGGGATGTTATGAAAATTTTAAAAATAAGATCGCTTGTCATATGTTTGGTTGTCGCGGCGCTGTGCTGCACGTTTACGTGCGTGTGCTTTGCCGAAGAGGCTACCCACGGCGAGCAAGCGAAAAACTTTGTCTGTTCTGCGGAATTTGCTCCGTCGGAAAACAGTTTGACTTTGTATTTCGGCGCAAGCGACGCCGCAGACAATTGGAGGGTGACAGCCGACAAGACGGCAAGCGCCGTCACTCTGTCCCGTGTTACCGCAGAGGGCGAGACCGCTCTCAAAACCGTTGCCGTAAACGTGCAAAGCAAACTGATACTTGTGGTAAACGAGGGCGTTGCCAAGGTCTTTGCCGATGACAGCAACGTAGCCGTGTTGGTGTGCAAATTGACTGACTACACTGGCGGCGAAGCGGGATACGTCGGTTCGGCTGTCAACGTGCAATTTGCGCGCACCGATTCATCCGCGGGCGACTTTTGCTGCGCATACGCCGTTCAAAAGGTGATAAACGTCACCGACGGGCACGCAAAACTCGGCGACGGGGACTATTCCGTGCAAAAGGGCGTGCTCACACTTTCGCACGAATACCTTCAAACTTTGGAATCGGGAGTAGACTACACTTTCCGCGCGGTAACCGATTTTACCGATTTCGACTTTGTGGTAACGACTGACTTCGATTCGGTAACGGTTTCTCCCGCGTTGGAAAAGTTTTACCGCGGCAACGACGTCGTCCTCGAAATGGGCGGCAGCGCCGCGGTGAGCAAGGTGACGGTGGACGGCGCGGAAGTGCCGAGCGACGGTTTCACCCAGCAGGACGGCAGAGTGGTGATTTCCGCTTCGGCTTTGGAGGGCGTCGCTTCGGGCAAACACAGCGTCAGACTGTTTACCGATTGCGGCAGACCGACCGCCGAGTTCAACTTGGTGGACGCGGTGCAAACGATCACGGAAATGGAAGAAAAGGCTACGCACATATTCTTTTGGATAGACATTTCCATCTTCGGCGCGCTGGTGGTCGGCTACGTTGTGTTTGTTGTCATCAAGAAACTTAAAAAGAACTGAAAAGCAGGTAAGGGGGATGAATATGTCAAACGAAACAATTGCAACCGCGTCCGAGGACGTGTTTGACGAATCGCTCGACGGCGTAGGCGAAGTGGGCGAAGATCTCGTCGAACAGGCGTACGAGGCGTTGGACGGCGGCGCTCCCGCCGAAGAGAAAAAGGAAAAGCACCCCAAATGGGAGGCGTGGAAGACCAATTTCCGCAGACACGGCTGGATACTTGTGTTCATCATACCGGCGTTTCTGTACGTTTTGGTTTTCTGCTATGCGCCTATGTACGGAATTTTGGTGGCGTTTCAGGACTATATGCCGGGCGACAGCATCATCGGCGGCAGCACTACCTGGGTAGGCTTTCAAAACTTCCGCACGTTCTTTTCCAATCCCAATTTCTGGGACTACTTTCTGAACACCTTTTTGCTGTGCATATTCGGTTTTCTGGTTGGTTTTCCCCTGCCGATAATCGTAGCGTTGCTGCTCAACTCGTTGCGCTCTAAAAAGGTAAAAAAAGGCTTGCAGATACTTTACTACGCGCCGCACTTCATTTCGTTGGTGGTAATGGTAGGTATGCTGAAACTGATTTTCGGTTCGGACGGACTGTTGGATCAACTGAGCAAACAAATGGGCGGAGACGCAGGCGGACTGAAACTGTTTCTCACTCCCGAAGCGTTTCGTCCTCTGTTTATTTTCAGCGGCAACTGGCAGGATTTCGGTTGGTCGGCGATAGTGTATCTTGCGGCACTTTCGGGCGTAGATCCAGCGCTTCACGAGGCTGCCAAGGTGGACGGCGCAAGCCGTTTCCGCCGCATATTCAGCGTGGACCTGCCCGCGATATTGCCTACGATAGTTATGCTTATGATACTGTCCGTCGGCAATCTGATGAGTTGCGGCTACGAAAAAGTTTTGCTTATGCAAACGGCGGGCAACCTCGAAACAAGTGAAATTTTGTCCACTTACGTGTACAAGTTCGGTTTGATGAACGGTCAATACGGCGTAGGTACTGCCGCGGGACTGTTCAACTCCGTCATCAACGTCGTGCTGTTGGTAATCGCCAACTTTACCAGCAAAAAACTGACGAATAACAGTATGTGGTAAGAGGGAGGTAACGGACGTGATTTTTGATTTGTTGGGAATAGCAACAACCGATTTGTTCGTGATTCTGTTGGCGGCGATCGCCGTTGTGGAATTCGGTGTGATCGGATATTTGGCGTACAGACGTTTGTCGGGCAAACGCCGCGCCAACGCGCAAACTTCCTCTGCCGCGGCGGACGGCTCTGCGCAGTTGGGACAAACCGTGGCAGACGCGGCAACTACTCAATCCGTCGGGCAAACGCCCCGCAATTACAAGGAAGTAAAGGAAATTGCCAAGAAAAACAGAATCAAGGAAAGCAAGGGCGACATAGTGTACTACGTCATCTGCGGATTTATTCTGTTTCTGCTTGCGGTGATAGTTATTTACCCCCTGTACTACATAGTGATAGCCTCCATTTCCGACGCGGACGCGGTTATGTCCGGCGACGTTTGGCTGTATCCCGTAAAACTGACGTTCTCGGGCTACGGCAGCCTGTTCCAACGCGACGACGTGTGGAGAGGCTATTTCAACACGATAGCCTACACCGTGTTGGGAACGGTATTCAACGTAGTACTTACGATACCCGCCGGTTGGGCGCTTTCACGCGAGTATCTGCCCTTCCGCAAATTGATAACGACTATGCTCATCATCACTATGTTTTTCGGCGGCGGATTAGTCCCCTACATAATAGTGTGTCGGGCGCTGGGGCTGTATCAAAACCCGTTGATTCTGATAATCGGCGGCGGCGTAAGCGTGTACAACGTGTTTATGTGCAAATCTTTCTTCTCCTCCAACGTTCCCAAGGAAGTGCTGGAAGCGGCGCAGATCGACGGCGCGGGAGAAGTGCGCACGTTTTTCGATTTGATATTGCCCATATCCACGTCGATAATCAGCGTTATGGTGCTGTTTTACGCGGTGGGGCATTGGAACAACTACATCGACGCGTACATCTTCAACATCGACAAGAGTTTCTACCCGCTGCAAACGGTGTTGGACGGATTGCTTTCCGCCACCAACGTGGGCGAGGGAGACGTTGTCGTGGAACAGATGCGTATTGCAACTCAGGTCAAATTTACCTCCATCATAGTGGCTACCGTGCCCATTCTGGTGCTGTATCCTATGATAGAGAAACACTTCGGGCAGGGCGTTCTCGTAGGTTCGTTCAAATAACGGAGGCATTATGAAAAAAATCGTAATTGGTGTATCGGCGGCGGTTTTGTGGTTGGTCTGCGTAGTCCTCTTCGTCCTCTTCGCGATGGGCGGAGGAACGAACGCGGAACATCAGTTTACCGTGCTTACCGTCAAGGAAGACGCCGTAAAGGACTACAACTCTATGCCTGTTTTCAGAGAACTTGCTCAGGAAACGGGAATAGACGTCAATTGGGTCTACAACACTTCGGCGCAGTATTCCAACAACACCGACCCCGTCGGGACAAAGGGCATAGACGCTATTTATCACACGGGCTTTTCCAATCTCAAACTGTACGACTACGGTAGGCGCGGCAGGATAGTGGCGATAGACGAGTATCTTGACAGTATGCCCAACTTTTCGCGCATACTTACCGCCCGTCCCGACATTGCCGAAGCGCTCAAATCTCCCGACGGACACATCTATTCGCTGCCGAGAGTGGAGGAAATGGGGCTCAAAGCGTATCCCAACATTTTGTATATCAACAAAAAATGGATAGAGCAGCTCATCGACGCCAACGCGCTTCCCGCAAACGTACAACTCACCAAGGAACAACTCAAAGACGGCTTGGACCTGTACCGCAGCGAATACGAAGCGCTGTTGGAACAGTTCAAAGCGCGCGACCTCGCGGGCGGCGGCAAGACCGTTCCTCTTACCTTTGTAAGCGGCAATTGGCAGGGCAACGAATCGGACTTCATCGCCTCTTTCGGAGTGCCCGAAAACCGTGAACACAAAACCGTCGTCAACGGCAAAATAACCTTTACCGTCGAGGACGAAAAGTGGTTCGACGCCGTAGCGGAAATGCAGGATTGGTGTTCGCGCGGACTCATCTCCACATCGTCGTTCGACCAGGACGAAAGTCAGTTTCTCGCGCGCGGACAGGACGGCAGATACGGCTCGTTCTATTGGTGGGAAAAGGACACCGTTCTTGCCAAAGAGTTCCGCGACGATTACATAATCGTTCTTCCGCTCAAAGACGACGACGGCAATCGTTACGTCGGCGTAAGCAACGAACAGGAAGTGGAAAAGGGCGAATGCGTGATACTTTCTTCCTGCGAGGACAAAGAGGGACTGCTTTCCTACTTCGACAAGTTTTTCGAACCGGACTATTCGGCGCAACTCAACTACGGTTCTGTCAAGTCGGGCGCGTTTTTGCCCAACAAAGTGGACGGCAAACTCATTCCCAACGACGACCACGGCGAGCAGAGCGCAGACGACTTCCGTATGAGAAACGCCCCCTATGGCGTTGTGTACCTCACCGAGGAAGTGTGGCAGAATTCCGTTCAGATGGAATCTCGCGCGCAACTGCGGCTGAACAACCTCAACGATTACGTCAAGCCCTACACTTTCGAGGGAGTCCAATCGATACCCAACCTCAACTACACGCAGCAGGAACTTCTGGATCTGAACACGCACGAATTTTCCCTCAGCAACAACATCGCAAGTTGGTACACGCAGGCGGTAGTGGGCGACGCCGCACCGACCAAGGCTTCGTGGCTGAACTTGCTTTCGGTAAACAGGGATTCGCTTGAAGCCGTCAAGAGTATAAACCAAGCGGCGTACGACAGATACCTTTTGGCTGTGTCTGCCGAGTAGTTGCGACGTACTTTCGGGGGCAGTGATGAGAGGATTGAGGATAGTCGGCGACTATGCGCTGGAATTTCTGGTAGTGACCCTTCTGGTAGGAATTTCCGCCGTTTCCGTGTTGTTCTTCGTGCCTATGTTGGTGGGAGTTACGGCGTTTTTCGGAAACGAAATGGGCACGCGCCGTTTCAAGGACATCTTCATCGCGATAGGCGCAAATTGGAAAATATTGATATTCTACACGTTGTTTCAACTGGTAATCACGGTGTTTCCCGTGCTGAATATCTACTTTTTCAACACCCATCCCGAACAAACAAACTACTTTGTGCTGGCAATCAGCTGTGTGGCTTTGGTTGTGGGCGCTATGTATCTGACGACTGCGCCGACGGTCATCGCCAATATGAAAGTAAACTTCCGACAACTGCTGTACAACGGCTTGATGATGCTTTTCGGCTCGTGGTGGAGAAGTTTGGTCGCGCTGGCTATCGTCGCGGGTATCGTGGCAATGATCTTGCTCTACCCCTATCCGCTGATATTGACGCTCTATCTTGCCCCCTTTGCCAACGCGAGGCTGATGAAAGAAAACTTTTTGCATCTCAAAGCAAAAGCGCTGGGTACTACCGTCTCCGAACTGAAAAAGAAAGTTCGTGAGGACGACTACCTCGACGAAAGGGGACAGGTCAAACCTTGGCGCGACGACGTTGACTTTTCGGTCATTCAATCGCAAGGCGACGAACAAACGCCCGCCGAGGAAGAAGATATGTCCGAACAGCCCAAACAAACGGACACACCCGCAACTTCTGACGATAATGGAGAATAAAATGAAAAAAATTAGATTGTTGTTGATATTGATGCTTGTCGTAACGCTTCTTTCCGCGTGTACCCCGCAAGCGGAAGGCAACAAAGCCCCCACCGTCGTGGGAGTAAAGGACGTGCAGTGTCTGGTAAACAGCACGGTGGATTTCCTTGACGGCGTTGCCGCGTTGGACAAAGAGGACGGAGATATAACGCCCCAATTGACTATTACCGTCGAGCCGCACGTTGACGTAAGCGACGACGGCTACGCCACCTTTACGGAAGAGGGCGAGTACACCGTCAACTACCAAATCGAGGACAGCGACGGGCGCACCGCGCAGAAAAAAGCCTACGTGGACGTCGTCGACCGCGAGACGTATCTTTCTTTCGGTATGCCCGACGGGTATTCGGTTGTGACTGCGGGTTCGGCTGAGGTTACTTTCAGCGGAATGTCGGACGGCGCTTTCAAAGTGCAAGCCGACGGCGGCGAAATTGCCGAGGACGTGCAGATATTGCATACGTTCACGGTAAGCGCGGACGAATTTATCGAGCGGCAGTACCAATTCAGCACGCAGTTGAAGTCCGACAGGGAGGGCAAAGTCTTGGTTTTGTGCAACGGCGAGCCGAGCGCGGAACTTGCCGTGATCGCGGGCGACAACGTGCTTAAATATTCCTGCACCCGCCCTGACGATACAACTCAAACCTCTTGCGACGTGGAAGTCGCGCTGTGCGTAGGCGCGTTGGGAAGTATGGAACTTGTCGTAGGAAACACCGACGTCACCTATCCGCAACAGGACGGCGCAACGGTGGAACGCACGCCCGATTTCAACTTCAACGGCACGGTAATTCCCCGAATCGACGTGAAAGAGTCGCCGGAACTTGAAGGCAACGCTTGGGCGTTGGAGGACGGCAGCGGCGCACGTTTGGAAATAACCCACGAGGGCACACAAAATATATGGGCGGGCGGAATGTTCGTCAACACGGGCGTACAAATGAAGCCCAACACAACCTACACGGTATCTTTCAATGTGGAACGGCACAATTTCCCATTGCGCGAAGAGGGCACGCCCGACGACCCCGCTGATTTCGAAGTGATAATCCAGCGCGATCAATGGAACGAAATGCAACTTCACAAGTTTACCAACCCCGAAAACGGCGTATTGACGGCGGAGGTATCGGTGGGCGACAGCAATGGCGGACCGCTGTGGATATACGTGCAATCCGCTTTGCAATGCAACCAAATCACGCTGACCGATCTGCACGTAAAGGAACACCTCGCGGCGACGGGCACGGACAGTTTTACAGTAACAGACTTTACCTGCTTCAATTCCACGGCAGGGTACGAATTTCATTCCGAGTTGGGCAACATCACCTACCGCGTGCAAGATTTCGACGCACAGGACAGCCATCACGTCGTCACAAGCCCGTCATTTTGGGTGGCGGGCAGCGGCGCAAACTACGTGGTGCAATTCAGGATAAAGGCGACCGCGCCCATCGAGTTTGTCGTTGCAGGACCTATCTCCGACGGTTGGGATCCGACTCTCCTTTGGCAAAGGGTGTATTTGACGGCGGATCAGGAGTATGCGCTTGCTTTCGTCTGCAACGCCAAGACCCCGCAAGGAGTTGTTGCGGACAGGTGGTACAAACTTGTGTGGCAGTTCGGTGCGTCAGGTAACACGCAGTACCACGACGTAACGATACAAATTTACGATATACGCGTTTGCAAGCGCGACGCCGTTTTGGACAGTTGACTATGACCAAGAACATACAATCAGACAACATCTACATCGCCAGGACCAAGGGTACGGTAAACAACAGTTACCGACTTATGTACCATATGATGCCTCCCATCGGCTGGCTCAACGACCCCAACGGGTTGGTGTACTTCAAGGACAGGTATCATTTGTACTACCAATTCAATCCCTACGCAAGTTGTCCGGGACGTATGTGCTGGGGACACTTCGTGTCGCAGGATCTTATCGACTACGTGGACGACGGAGTCGCATTGAAACCGGACGTGGAGGGCGCAAGCGCATACAGCGGCGGAGCAATCGAGTACAACAACGGCAGCAGGCTTGCCGCGTTGTATACGTTGCATCAGGAAACGGAGGACGGCGGACATACGGAAGAAGTGTACAAGGCGACTTCGCACAACGGATTCAGTTTCGATCGCGGCGTAAAAATATTCGACAACGAGTATTTGCCCGACAACATCAGCAGAAGCGATTTCCGCGACCCCTGTCCCGTACTTATCGGCGACACCTACTACGTTTTTCTCGGTGGCAAGGACGTACGTCTTAACAAGGGCGTGATAGTGGTGCTCAGCGGCAAAACGTTGGACCGTCTGCACTACGCGTTCTGTTTAGGTCCGTACTATCAGTTGGGCGAGATGTGCGAGTGCCCCTGCTACTTCCGCGTGGACGGCAAGGACGTAATTCTCGCCAGCGGCTGCAACGTGCAGGAGAGGGACAACGACTTCAAAAACGTCAATTCAAGCGTGTTTATCGTAGGCGAGTTGGATTTCGACAAGGGTACGATGGCGGTGGACTACATCAAGGAGATAGACAAAGGCGACGCTTTTTATGCTCCGCAGTTCATTCGCGGCATAACCACTCCCGTTATGATAGGTTGGCTGGAAATGTGGGAGCGCAAGTATCCCACGAGAGAAAAGGCTCACGGTTGGGTAGGGGCGTTTTCCGTGCCGCGCGAAGTAAGCATACGCGACGGCGACGTTTTCCAAAATCCCGTCCGCGCCCTCAGCGACCACTTGCACGACGTGCCCGACGGAATTGTACCCAAGTGCGCCGAAATAACGCTTCGTTTCGAGGGAGAGGGCGCGTTCAACATAATCGGCGACAACGGTTGCGTAATTGTGGGCAAGGACAGCGGCGTGTATTTGGATACCAACCGCACCAACAATCTGTTCGGCTGCGTAAGGCGCACCAACAGAAGTTACGACAGTTGCGACGTACGGATATTGTTGGACGTGTCGAGCATAGAGGTGTTTGTGGACAACGGCAGAGAAGTAATAAGCAGCAGAATTTACATCGACGGCGACTACAAAACGGAAGTTTTGGGCGGCGTTTCGCAAATCCGCATAAAGGAAGTAGGTAAAAAACAATGAAAAAACTTTGGATAATACCCGTTTTGTTGGCATTTGTTTGTATGTGCGCGGTGGCGTGCGGTCCGACGGGAGCGGGCAGCGTCGATCAAGACGGCGCAAACATCTTTCCCACGTCCACCAAGGACGACTCGTTTGACATCGCTATGGGAGACGTTATGCCCTTTTACGACAACGGCGTGATGAATATCTATCATTTGCGCAACAGCACGGGCACTAACAGTCAGTTTTACCACCCCATTGCGCGTTTGACCACCTCCGACTTTATCCACTACACGGACGAAGGCATAGCGTTGAATTTCGAGGAGAAGATAGATTCCCCCGACGCCGCTTTGGGTACGGGCTCGTTTATCAAGGATAAAGACGGACTGTATCATTGCTTTTACACGGGACACAACGGCAACGCCCCCTCCGACGAGTTTCCGCAACTGCTTCACACCGAAGCGGTGCGCCACGCAACAAGCACCGACCAAAAGCATTGGGAAAAGGACGAGGACTTCAATTTGTACGGCTACGAAAACGATTTCCGCGATCCGTATGTGTATTGGGACGAAACGGACAACACCTACTATATGCTTGTGACCACGCGCGACAATATGGCGGCAAGTCCCTCTGTAATTCGCCGTTTCAAGTCGGCAAGTTTGTCTGCGTCGGACAGCGAATGGCAGTTTGAAAGCAACTTTTTCGTCAACGACGACGGCGATTACAATATGGAATGTCCGTCCTATGTGGAGTACAACGGCTTCTACTACCTTGCGTACAGCGAACAGGGCGAGGGGACGGACCGCGTCACGCACTATCGTTACAAAACCTCTCACGACGACCCCGAATGGCACAAGTTCGAGCGTGACTCAATAGACGCCGCGGGCTTTTACGCGGGACGTCTGGAAAAAGCCGACGGCAAACTGTTTGCGTTCGCCTGGTGCGCGCGCCTCAGCGGCGGTGCGGCGGGCGGATTCGATTGGGGCGGCAATCTTGTCACTCATCAAATCAAGCAAATGCCCGACGGCGAACTGTGCGCGGTTATGCCGGACAGTTACAAAAAGTATTTTTCGCACGAAGTCGAGTATCTCACCGTGGACGGCGGCAAACAAAGCGAATTTGTCTTTGAAAGCGGCAAATTCGACGCAGTCGGTCTGCAAAGACTTTCCGACAACGTAACGCGCATTTCTTTCACGATGAGCGTGGAGGAAGCGGGCGGAGACTTCGGCTTGACGTTCGGTTTGGACGGAGACTACAACAAGCGTCTCGGCAGTGCGGCGTTGGCGTTTGAGCCGCAAAACGGCAAACTTGTCTGCTACAACAACGTATCGAGTATTCTGCGTTACGGCGCGCCTTTGACGTCGGTGAACTTTGCCTTCGAACTTGACAAAGAGTACGCGGTGGACGTAATTATCGACGGCGAGGTGGTTACGGTCTATTTGGACGGTACGGTCGCTTTGACGTCACGCGTCACCGATATGGACGGCAACAACCTTGCGTTTTATTCCAACGGCGCAAAGGTCACGGTAAAGGACGTAAAGTTTTATGAGTAGGCTGTACTGTTTGGGAGAGTTGCTTATCGACTTTCAGTCGGTGGGAACGGCCTCTCTCAAAGATACTGAACAATTTGTAAAAAAGGCGGGCGGAGCGCCTGCAAACGTGTGCGTACAAGCCGCCAAATTGGGGACGGACAGCGCGTATCTTACCAAGGTGGGGCAGGATTCTTTCGGCGACTTCTTGGTGGAAACGCTGCAACGCGAAGGCGTGGACGTAAGTCACGTCGGACGAAGCGCCGAACGGGACACGTCGTTGGCGTTTGTGAGTTTTGCGGCAAACGGCGAACGGGAATTCAGTTTTTACCGTAGGACCGCGGCGGACCTGTCTTTCACGCCGAACGACTTTGCCGACGTCGCCTTTGAAAGCGGCGACGCATTTGAGTTCGGCAGTGTGGCGCTTGCCACCGAAGAGGCGAGGCAAACGCACCTGTATCTGATAGACAAGGCGCGCGCGGCGGGTGCGTTGGTGTGTTTCGACCCCAACTTGCGTTTCAATCTGTGGGACAAAGAGGAACTGCGCGCAACGGTAAGACGGTTTGCCCCTCTTGCCGACGTCGTAAAGGTGGGCAGGGACGAAATGGAGTTCCTGACCGAACGCACGGGCGAACAAGCCGTTGAAGCGATGTTTTCGGGCAAAACGCGTTTGCTTGCGGTAACGGACGGCGGCAAAGGCGCAAAACTGTATTCGGACGGCAAACCGAGCGCTGTCTGCAACGGTTACAAGGTGGCTGTGGCGGATACTACCGGGGCGGGCGATTCCTTCTTCGGAGGGCTTATCTCTCGGCTGATAGAGGCGGGCGCAACGCCGCTAAACGTTGCGAGTATCGACTGCAAAGATATTTTGGATTTCGCGTGCAAATGCGGCGCGTACACAACGATGAATTTTGGCGCAATTGCGGCAATGGGTAACAAAGAAAAAATAAACAAGGCGGTAAAATAACTATGGCATCGGTAAAATTGGTAAACGTAAACAAAGTGTATGAAGGCGGAGTGCACGCGGTACACGACTTTTCCATCGACATACAAGACGGCGAATTCATCGTCTTTGTCGGACCGTCCGGTTGCGGCAAATCGACGACGCTGCGTATGGTGGCGGGGTTGGAGGAAATATCCTACGGCGAATTGTACATCGACGGCAAATTGATGAACAAAGCCGCGCCCAAGGACAGAGACATCGCGATGGTGTTTCAAAGCTACGCGCTGTATCCGCAAATGACGGTGTACGACAATATGGCGTACGCGCTGAAACTGCGCAAAGTACCCAAGGAAGAAATCGACCGTCGCGTACAGGAAGCGGCAAAGATCTTACGGCTGAAACCCTATCTCGACCGCAAACCGCGCAACCTTTCGGGTGGACAGCGCCAAAGAGTGGCGTTGGGCAGATCTATCGTGCGCCGTCCCAAAGTGTTTCTTATGGACGAACCGCTCAGCAACTTGGACGCCAAATTGCGCGTAGCGATGCGCAGCGAAATCGTGCGTATCCACGAAGAAGTGGGCGCAACAACCATCTACGTCACTCACGACCAGATAGAGGCAATGACGATGGCAAGCCGCATCGTGGTTATGAAAGACGGTTTCATTCAGCAGATAGGCACTCCCAACGAAATATACCAAAACCCCGCAAACTTGTTTGTGGCGGGTTTCATCGGCACGCCCGCGATGAATTTCCTGTACGGCACGCTCAACGAGGACGGCACGTTTGCCATTCGCGGGTCGGAGCAGACCGTTGCCCTGCGCGGCGAAGAGAAAGAACTGCTGAAAAACTACGTCGGTCACGGGTTGGTTTACGGCGTTCGCCCCGAAAATTTGATATATGAGGGCGACGATCGTTTTCAACAGTTCAGAGACGCGTCCTTTGCAATGGAAGTGGGCATTGTCGAGTTGCTGGGAGACATTCTCAACGTACACGGCAAAGTGGGAGACATAGACGTTGTGGTAAAGATACCCAACAAGTACACCATACGCGAACACGATGTCATTCGCGTCGCTGTGGAAACGGGTTACACGCGTTTCTTCAACGAGACGACGACAAAAGCGATAACCTCCGACTATTGCGAGTACGAGGAAGTGGAAGTTACCAAGTCGTTGGACGAGGACAACGTGACCATCATCGAACAAAAGCCGCAAGGTTTCTTTGCAAGGACGTTCGCGGCGATGAAGAAAAAGTTCGGCAGCAAAAAGGACAAGTAAACGTAACGGCGGCGCATATTTTCGTTTGCCTTTGCCGAAGCGTCGCCGCAGTCGCACCTTTTGCGGCGGCGACTGCAACCGCATATGGACGGAGCGATCGAGCAAAAGTCGTCTGCCCGTCGGGACAACGGCTGCTCAAACAACGCGATTTTTACCTACGAGGTACATATTTTTGCGGAAAGGGCTGCGAACTTCACAGCCCTTTCCGCAACAAAAACCTATTGGGACTTACGCCTTTCTCGCTTTGTGTGCCTTGCCTCGCCCCACCAAACCGCCCCACAAGTTACAACTCAAAGGAAGCACTGCGCGTTTCTTTTTATACCGAAGCGCAATTCAAAACCAATCGGAAAGTAGATTTTAAGTATTTTATCACTTAATGGAGAAAAAATGATAGACGAAGAAAAAGCATATCAAGAATTTTTTGTAAAAACGGTACAAAAGGGACAGGAATTTGCAGACGATTACAGCAAGTTATCTCAAAGAAATCAAATGCGATTTTGGAAAGATTTGAATGAGTTGGCACAATTCAAAGCAATTATAGAAATTCTGAAAAACATCTGATTCGTTTTAGATAAATCTTACATTGCAAAAATCTGTTGGCTCAATTTCCACAGGACGCGGTTGTCTTGTGGAAGTTCCGTCGTGAATTTATGATCAAGGACGAGTATAGATCGCTCTGCCACGCGGAAGTCAACATTTTGGCAGCAGTTTCGTCAAATACTATCCGTTTACTTCTATTGCATTGTCCGTGATCGCCGTCAAGCCGTTGCATTGTTCGATTGAAAAGGTGCTTGCGCGTTTTGTGTTTCGATTGAAAACTTTTAAGTCGATTCGGCGCAGAATCTTTTAGATATATTTAATTGATTCCTATCAAGTGTTCTAAAATATCAATTAACTCATCTAAATTGGTTTTTGAAAAAACAACGGTATTATATTTTTTCTCTAAGCCAAGTTCATTCAAACAATTTGCCAAATATTTATCTGTTAAAAAGAAATTACAGAAAGGAAAAAAATAACAGGCATTGTTTATATCCATAAAATCGCTTTTTTTAAAATGACGATTGCGGGAAAGCATAAATGCCAAAATTGATTTTTTGATATAGCAATAAGGCGTTTCTTTCCAATAATCGCTAAATAAAAAGGTCATAAATAGTTGTAAAGACATTTCATTGATAGAAAAATCGTTTTTAGCAATAATATGCGCATAAATTTCTAATATTTCTTTCGTGAACTGTTTAGATATAAATTGAGAATTTGGATTTTTTAAATATATTTCCAAAGTATTGCCCTCAGAATTTGTTTCCTGTTCGAACAATTGATAAAAAGATAAATCTTTTTTCTTTTCTTTTAACTCGTTCATTTTTTTTGCAAATTCTATTTTACTTTCTTGTAAAGAAAGAATTACATTATCTTCAACTACAAATGAAATGTCGATATTTGATGATTGCGAGGTCTCGCCCAAAAATCGCAAGCCTAAATTGTAATCTAAAATAATCTTTGTTTCAGAGTTAAGATAAGCATCAAAGAAAATCGCTTGTTCCTGTTTTTCGATGGTTACATAATGACGGAATCTGCTGCCATTGCTTATGCGATTGAGTAGTTGTAAATTTTGTTGTTTGTTTTTGCCGTATGATACCTCCAACGATTGATCTGCAATGGGGCAATGAATTAGATTTTCATTTGACATTATATTAAGTACATCAAGCAATTTCTCGTAACTCTTGTCGGTACAATTGTTTTTTAGTACCTTATTAAATTCTATAATATAATTTGAGTCTAAAAAAAAGAACGGGCGTAGAAGCCTTTTTGACCGAAATATCTAGTTGTGTAGTTTTTTTTCGTGTTTTCATAGTTTGTGTTCCCTTATAAGATTAGTATAAAAGTAACATTTTGTCAAAATATTGTTTCTATGTTTTAGAATGTGTGATATAATTAAATAAAAAAGGTGTTTTATATGAATGTTCCAAGTTATCAAGAGTTTATGTTTCCTATAATTAAATTACTTTCCAATGGCAAAATATGGCAGAAGAGAGTTATCTATCACGATGTGGCATCGATGATGCATCTTACCACTGAACAAATGGACGAAACTTTGCCATCGCAAACACAACCGACATATATCAATCGAATTGGATGGGCATTAACGTATTTGAAAAAGGCGGGACTTATATTAAGTCCTTCAAGATCAAACTATAAAATTACAGACGAAGGCAATCGAGTTGTTGCAGAGAATATAACAAATCTAAACACTGCCTATTTGCGCAGATACCCTCAGTTTGTGGAATTTCAAAATATAGACGGCAAAAATACTCATCGGCACGAAGGGGTGTTTGAAGAAGAAAAAACACCTATGGAAAAAATATTAGAGGGAAACGAAATACTGAAAAAAAGTGTTTGCGATGACCTACTTAATAAAATTTTAGAACAATCCCCATATGCTTTTGAACAATTGGTTGTCGATTTAATAGTTGCAATGGGATATGGAGGTAATATAGCCGATGCAGGCAAGGCGACCAAAAAGTCGGGAGATGAAGGAATTGACGGTTTAGTTAAAGAAGATAAACTCGGATTAGATACAATATATATACAAGCCAAAAGGTATAATCGTGATAATTTGGTTGGACACCCGACGATCCAACAGTTTTTCGGCGCACTACAATTAAAGGGTGCGCGAAAAGGTATATTTATTACCACATCAGATTTTACCAAGCAAGCGATTGAGGCAGTAAATAGAAACAACTCCAATTCCGTCGTTTTAATAAACGGTAAAAATCTGGTAGAGCTGATGTATGAATATAATGTCGGTGTTTCTGTGGAAAAGACGATTACGATCAAACGCGTGGATAGTGATTATTTCGACACTTTATGAAAAAATAAATTCAATTTAGTCGCTACTGCTTCGCCAAAGCAGAGCAATACGAGTCCGACAGGTAGTGTTGGACTCGTATTGTTTTATGCTGACGTTTGGATGCTGCTTTGCCGTATGCTGTTTTAGTGTTTTGTATAACAATATCGGCGGAAAAATTGTCATAATTGCACGTATGGTGAAAATATCGCGGTGCTTTTCTATTTTTTTTGTGAAAATATTCAATAATTTTGATTTTATATTATAATAAAAAGGCGAAAATTTATGCTGGATCGTTGTACAAAATCAAATGAGTATATTTGATGATTAGAGTTGTATCTCCTCAAAAAAATACGAGCCGAACAGTATAGTTTGGCTCGTGTTTTAGTGAAAGAGCTTTTTACGTCGCCGAAAGATTGGGCTATGCGTTCACCACGGAGGACTAATTTTGTGAAAGAGTTTTTTTCTCGTCGCCGAAAGGTCAACGGCAAGTCTTGCTGTCGTCACAACCCACGTGCCGCAATTTGCGCAAAGCAAAACAAACGCGCGGCAGAAAAGCGGCGCTCGTTTGCGGTGGGGGCGGTTGCCGCGCTTTTTCCGCGCGCAAGCGCATTTGAGCGCTTCTTGATTGCGCCTCGCGCGGTTATCCCTTCAAAATATTCGTTATCGCTTGCGCAATGCATCTCGTCGTGTCGGACGCAATCATCGATATGGGGTTGGTTTTTTCCTGCGCAAGTTCACCCGCAACTCCGTTTACGTAGGCGGCGGTGGCGGTCGCTGCGGTAACGTCGTCGCGGTTGTACGCGCAAATTGCCGCCACAATGCCGGAAAGCACGTCTCCGCTTCCCGCCGTAGCCATTCCCGCACAGCCACGTTTTACCGAAAGTATCGAAAAGCCGTCGGAAACTATGGTTTCCTCGCCCTTAACCAACACGGTAACTTCGTACTTTTCCGCAAAGCGGCGCGCAAGGTCCGCCTTGTTTTGCAAGACGTTTTCCACCGTCTCGCCCGTCAAACGGGAAAATTCCGCCGCGTGCGGCGTAAGCACAACGCGGTTCGGCGCGCACTTTTTCAGCAATTCCGTTCCCAACGCGGCAAGGCAGTTCAAGCCGTCGGCATCCACAACAAGCGTGCCGTCGTATTTTTCCAGCAACCATTTCAGCGCCTGTTTTGCGCCGTCGCCCGTGCCGCAACCCATTCCAAACGCAACGGTGCGCACGTTGCGGGTCAGTTCGGCAAATTGAGCCTCGTCGAAAACCAACTGTCCCTTTGCCGCGGACAGCGGAAAAAGCGTGCTTTCCAACAAGCAGGGCAAAACGGCGCGCGCAACGTTTTTCGGTACGGCAAGTTTTACCACGCCCGCGCCGCTGCGCATAGCCGACGCCGCCAAGTTCGCCAACTTAGCCGCGCCGCAGTATTTTTCGCTGCCGCCGATAAGCGCCACGTAGCCGAAATCTCCCTTGTTGCATTCTCCGCTGCGCCAAGGCAAGCACCGTCGGCAGTCCTCCGCCGTCCATTCGTAAATATTGTTTGCCGTCATCAAGTCACCTCGACGGCATTATACACCCTTTCGGGCGCAAACGCAACCCGTGCGTCCGTCATTGCTCGTCCGACTTGGCTATGTGACCTTTTTCCTCTTCGATGTTGAGCCAATCCACAATGCGGCTTATCAACTCGGTGTTGGACGGAACGTATCCCGGCGCGGTAACTCTGCCGTGTATCAAGTCGTTGAAAGCGTTGAGATTGCCGAAGTCGGCGCAGTCGCCGATGGCTTTTCTTATCGCGCGTTCCACCCTGCACGGAGTGGAGTGCAATCTCTCCGCCACGTCGGTGTACACTTCATTGTTGTAGTTGATGTGCGCCACGTCCCGTCTGGCATATCGGTACAATATCGCGTCCTTCAAGTACTGCGTACCCGTCAGTTTGCTCTTGAAACCGAGTCCGATCAACAGTTGACCGACCAGCACGTGTACGTCGCTTGCGCCGTCGCCCACGATACTCTTATACAATTCGTCGCCGTGTAAAAAACAATCGTCTTTGTTGACGCCATCCATACCTGTATCCTCCTGATCAACTTAAAACTATAATAACATAAAATTTGACACAATACAACATATTTTTACAAAAATATTTTGACTTTTTAATGAAATTTTACCGCAATACTCTCTCTAAAATCGACAAATTCGACAAAAAAATATTCAAAAATAACAAATTTCGACATTTTTTCAAAAATGTTGACATTGCGGGACGCATATTGCGCCGAACAACAAACGGCGCGCTTTCTCTTGACAAACACCCGTTGTTGGACTACAATTTTGCATATAACCAACCGAGAGGGATTTATGGACAAGATTGCGGTAGAAAAAAAATGGAACAAACTGTGGAGCGAGCGGCAGGTATACAAATTCGACGAAAACAACGTCGACGACAAGTACTACGTGCTGGAAATGTTCAGTTACCCCAGCGGCAGCAAACTGCACGTCGGGCATTGGTACAACTACGGGCTGACGGACAGTTTTGCGCGCTATCAGATAATGAAAGGTAAAAACGTTTTTCAGCCTATGGGATTCGACGCGTTCGGATTGCCCGCCGAGAATTATGCGATAAAGACGGGCGTTCATCCGCAGGACAGTACCTTGCACAACATTGAAGTAATGGAAGGGCAACTCAAAAACATCGGCGCGATGTTCGATTGGGATCACGAAATAAAGACCTGTTTGCCCGACTATTACAAGTGGACGCAGTGGATATTTATCCAACTGTACAAAAAGGGGCTTGCCTACCGCAAAAAAGCGCCCGTCAATTGGTGTCCGAGTTGCAACACCGTGCTTGCCAACGAGCAGGTGGTAGACGGACGTTGCGAGCGTTGCGACAGTCAGGTCGTAAAAAAGGATCTTACGCAGTGGTTTTTCAAAATAACCGACTACGCCGAGGAATTGCTTCAAGGTCTTGACAATTTGGACTGGCCGGAAAAGACCAAGGCAATGCAGCGCAATTGGATAGGCAAGTCGCAGGGCGGAGAAATCGTGTTCGAACTTGCCGACGGCAGCGGCTCTTTCAAAGTGTTCACAACGCGCGCCGACACGCTGTTCGGCTGTACGTACGCGGTACTTGCGCCCGAACACGAACTTGTCCCCAAAATAACCGTCCCCGCACAAAAGGCGGCGGTGCAGGCATATATTGACGAGGTGGCAAAAACCAACGAAATAGAGCGTCTTTCCACCGCCAAGGACAAGACGGGCGTATTTACGGGCGCTTACGCCGTCAACCCTATCAACGGCGAGCGTATCCCCGTGTGGATAGGCGATTACGTACTTGCAAGTTACGGCACGGGCGCTGTTATGGGAGTGCCCGCGCACGACGCGCGCGATTACAAATTTGCGCGGACGCACGGTTTGGAAATAAAACGCGTCATCAAGGGCGCTTCTCCCGACGTTGACGACGAATTGCCGTTTACCGATTACGGCGTGATGTGCAACAGCGGCGAATTCGACGGTATCGCAAGCGAGCGCGGCAAAATCGCCGTCGTGGAAAAGTTGGCTCAAACAGGCAAGGGCAAACTTACCACAAACTACCGTTTGAGAGATTGGCTTGTGTCCCGTCAGCGTTATTGGGGCGCTCCGATACCCATCGTATATTGTCCGCACTGCGGCGAAGTTCCCGACGAGAACCTGCCCGTTTTGCTTCCGTACGACGTGGAATTTCGTCCCGACGGAACAAGTCCCCTCGCCAAACACGACAAGTTTATCCACGACGTACGGTGTCCCAAGTGCGGCGCTCCCGCAACGCGCGACCCGGACACGCTGGATACCTTCGTATGCAGCAGTTGGTACTATCTTCGTTACCCCGACGCGCACAACGCCGAAAAGCCTTTCGACACGGCGCTGATAGACAAGATGCTGCCCGTAGACAAGTACGTCGGCGGCGCTGAACACGCCTGTATGCACCTGCTGTATGCGCGTTTCATCACGAAAGCGTTGCGCGATATGGGTTATCTGCATTTCGACGAACCGTTCAAGTCGTTGGTACATCAAGGCGTAATACTCGGTCCGGACGGCAACCGTATGAGCAAAACTCACGGCAACGTGGTGTCCCCCGACGACTACGTAAACGCATACGGCGCGGACGTGTTCCGTTGCTATCTGGCGTTCGGTTTCCGCTACGTAGAGGGCGGTCCGTGGTCGGACGACGGTATCAAAGCGATAAACAAATGGTTGGATCGCGTCGAACGCTACGTAACTGCGGCGTACGGCGATTATCCCGCAAAGGAGGACGCGGGCGCAGAGGAAAGGGAACTTGACAGAGTCCGTCACTCCACCGTAAAGGCTGTGGACGCCGACTACCCCGCGTTTTCTTTCAACACGGCGGTCGCCCGTATGATGGAATTGGTCAACGCGCTTGCCAAGTACGACAAACTTCCCGTCAAAAACGCTCGTCTGTATCGCGGCGCGGTCGACGATCTGCTCAAATTGCTCTGCCCCCTCGCTCCGCATTTCTGCGAGGAGCTCTGGCAGCAAACGGGGCACGAGGGCAGTATCGTTGTAAGCAAATTCCCCGAATACGACGAGCGCGCTCTCAAAGTTAGCGAGGCGGAGATACTCGTTCAGATAAATTCCCGCCCCAAGGTGAGACTCACCGTAGACAGCACGCTGTCCCCCGCGGAGTTGGAAAAGTTTGTGCTTGCCGACAGCCGCGTTGCGGAGGCTTTGGGCGGCGCGGCGGTCAAAAAGGTAGTTGCCATTCCCGGCAGATTGGTAAACATAATAATTTGATTTTCACGGCGTTTTGCACCGTTTGGCGGCTTGCCGCATACATAGGAGGTATATGGATTTCTACACAAACGCGCGTCCGTTGGGTATCGGCGACACTCCGCTGATACCTTACGAGGAAGATTTCGACGCGGATATATACATCAAAAACGAAGCGATGAACGCAAGCGGCAGCGTAAAGGACAGGGCTGCGCTGGCGATGATCCTTGACGCGGAAGAACGCGGCGTGCTGCACAAGGGCGACACAATCGTGGAGGCGACAAGCGGCAATATGGGCATTTCTCTTGCCTACGTCGGCATTCGTCTCGGCTACAAAGTGCTGCTCACTATGCCGGACAGTATGTCTGTGGAGCGCGTCACAATGCTTCAAGGTTTGGGCGCGCAATTGGTGCTTACCGAGGGCAAAGCGGGTATGCGCGGCGCAATAGAGGCGGTGGAACGGTATGCCGAACGCAAAGGTCACGTGTGGCTCAAACAATTCGAAAATCCCGCCAACGTGTGGGCGCATTACGTTTCCACGGGCACGGAAATAATAGATCAGTTGGACAAAGTCGACGTGCTTATCACGGGCGTAGGCACGGGCGGAACGCTCGTCGGCACGGGCAGGCGGCTGCGCGAAGCCTTTCCCGATATGGAAATAATCGCCGTCGAACCTGCGGGCAGTCCCGTAATTTCGCGCAATTGCAAAGGCACGCACGCCATTCAGGGTATCGGCGCGGGATTCGTCACCGCGCTGTACGACCGCAAACTCGTCAACCGCGTGGAACTCGTCACCGACGACGAAGCGTTGGATATGTTCAAACTGCTCAATCTCAAACAGGGTTACAGTTGCGGACTAAGTTCCGCCGCAAACATCGTCGCCGCGATAAGGCTTGCGGAAAATCCCGCCTACAAGGGCGCTAACATCGTGACGTTTTTCCCCGACGGCGACGACAGATATTTTTCGCTGCTGCACGGCTGAGCCGCGCAGTATTTGCCGTCGGGTATCGGCGGACATTGTTTTCGCCGTTGCTGTACAGACGTTTTGCCGGTTTGCATTTTCGGTATATGCCCCTAAAATAACTGCGGCAAGCGGCGAAACTCGCAAATGCCGACGAACAATGTCGCTTTTTGTCGGAAAGCGGCGCAGGGCGGCATATCCTTTTTACAGGCATTGCGTAAAAGCGATGAAATGCCCGTAAATTTTTTGTTTTAAGATTGACATAAAAAAATTCAAGTGCTATCATAAGGTATATCAAACAATGGAGGTAACTTATATGAAGAAATTCGTAAAGATTTTTGCCGTTGCGCTTCTCGTTGCGCTTACGGTTACCGCGCTCGTCGCTTGCGGCTATTCGGGCGATCCCGACAAGGACAGGGACACTTTGGAGAGCAGAGACTACCACGTGTATCTCAGTAAAGTTACGGTCGGCGATTTGACAGCCAGACTGAACGCTTGGAAAACCAACCTTGACGACTTTACCATCGCGGAACTTGCCAAGCCCGAAACGCTGGAAAAACTCACCGGCGACGTCGTTTCCATCAGGTATTACAAAGACGCCGACGCGGCAAAGTCTCATTACGAGCAAATCAAGTCGGACGAGGAAGGTCACAACGTTTCGCTTCAAGGCGCAATGATCGTGATAACCTATTCCGTAAAAGGACAAGACGTTCAAAAACTCTCCACGCAATTTGTCGCTATGTCGAGCAGGGGCTGACGTACAAAGCCCTCTGCCGTGACGGCGGACGACGCTTGCGCGTTTGCAAAACAATTTCAATTGCGTCTGAGACGCGCGCCCAACACACGTTGGGCGCTTTTTTTTTGCGTTGCGGTGCGCGTATAGCGAAAAATTTCGGTATTGTTGTTTGCGTATCGTATTGGTATAATGGAATTGTAAAAAAATTTGTGGTAAATGCCGAAGGGCGCGGAAACGTAATTTCGCCCTATTCGGCTGCTTTCCGAAACAGGGAGGGGGAAATGGATTTCGACAAAACGATAAAGCAAGTACGCAAGCGGTACGGCGTGGACGTTTCCGTGCGCGAGGACGAACGCAGCGTTTTTCTTTCCGGCGAATGCGACAAGTGGAGCGACGTCGTTGCGATAGGCAAGATGTTCGTGACGGAAGGCAAACACGTCGTCAACGACATTGCGCTCAAAGGTTACGTTGCGCCCGCAGAGCGGCTTCCCGCGCTTAGCGACAACGCGCTTGACGGCACTGATTGGGACGTCGTCGTCATCGGCGGCGGAATAAGCGGCTGCGCCGTCGCGCGCGAACTGACAAAGTACAAACTGCGCATTTTGTTGGTGGAAAAGCACAGCGACGTCGCCCGCGGCGCAAGCGGCGCAAACAACGGAATGGTACACGCGGGCATTGACCTCAAACACCGCTGTCTCAAATTGAAGTACGGCGTGGCGGGCAACGCCCTGTACGGCGACGTGTGCAAGGAATTGGGGGTGGATTTCCGCAGGTCGGGACAGTACGTGATATTCGACAGCCGCCTCATCAGGTTTTTTGCAAAGGGCACGGTCAAGCGCGCCGTCAAGCACGGCATACCGGGCGTGCGTATCCTCGGCAAAAAGGAAATTGCCCAAGTCGAGCCGCGCGTAAAAGACTTTGCCGTGGGCGCACTGTACGCGCCCTCCACGGGGTACGTATCTCCCTACCAACTTACGATAGCCTATGCGGAAAACGCCGTACAAAACGGCGCAAAAATCTGTCTGAATACCGCCGTGACGGGTATGGACGTGGAAAAGGGCAAGGTGGCGCGCATTTGCACCAACAGAGGAACGTTTACCGCCCGTTGCGTCGTAAATTGCGCGGGAGTATTCGCCGATAAAATCGCCGAAATGGCGGGAGACAGGTACTTTTCCATTCACCCGCGGCGCGGAACGGATCTTATGCTCGACCCCAAGGCGGAGGGCGTTCCCTCCCAAACGATAAGTATGGGTCCTACGCTCAAATCGCTTTCCAAGTTCGGCAGCGGTTCAACCAAGGGCGGCGGCGTAATTCGCACTGCGGACGGCAATTATCTGCTCGGTCCGGACGCGGTGGAAATACCCGATCGCGAGGATACGTCCACCGACAGACAAAGTTTCGACAGCGTTTTCGCAAAGCACAGCGGGGTTTGTCCCACGCTCAGGCGCAGCGACGTAATAGCGTATTTTTCGGGAGTTCGCGCCCCCACCTACGAAGAGGATTTCATCATCGAGCGCAGCGCCAAGGTGGCTAATCTGGTGCACGTTGCCGGGATACAGTCCCCGGGCATAACGGCAGCCCCCGCTTTCAGCAAGGACGTTGCGGAAATCGTAAAGGACTATTTGCTTTCCGCTGGGACGCAAGTTGCGGCAAACGAGCGGTTCGACCCCGTTCGCCCTCGTCCCGTCAAAGCGAAATCACTAAGCGACGCCGACCGCGACGAATTGATAAAGAGCGACCCCGATTTCGGCAAAATAGTGTGCCGATGCGAGGAGGTAAGCCTCGGCGAGATAAAGCGAGCGTTGCGCAACCCGTTGGGAGTAACCACGGTAGACGGCGTAAAGCGTCGCGTGCGCGCGGGAATGGGGCGTTGTCAGGGCGGATTTTGTATGCCGCTGATAGTGGATATCATAGCCAACGAAACGGGCGTGCAGGCAGAGGACGTAACCAAGGACGACATAGGCAGCAACGTTGCCGTGTGTAAAATAAAGGAGGTGGGACAATGAGATACGACGTAGCGGTTATCGGCGGCGGTCCTGCCGGACTTGCCGCGGCAATACGCGCCTCCGAACAGGGCGCAAGCGTGCTGCTTATCGAGCGCGAAGCGAAATTGGGCGGCATTCTCAAACAGTGCATACACGACGGATTCGGCGTTGTGCGTTTCGGCGAAAAACTTTCCGGACCGGAATATGCCGACAGGTTTGTAAAGAAATTGCGCCAAACAAACGTACAGGTAAGTCTGTTGAGTTTCGTCACACGCACCGAAAAGTGCGACGACGGCTACAAATTGACGTACGTTTGCAAGGAGGGACTGAAACAGGTCGAATGCGGCGGTATCGTCCTCGCTACGGGTTGCCGCGAACGCACCCGCAACGGTATCGGTATTCACGGCGACAGGTGCGCGGGAGTGTACACCGCAGGCGCGGCGCAAAATCTCGTCAACATTCTCGGCGTTATGCCCGGTAAAAAAGTCGTCGTACTCGGCAGCGGCGACATAGGACTGATAATGGCGCGCCGTCTCACTTTGGAGGGGGCGAAAGTCGTAGGCGTGTACGAGGCGAAACCCGTTGCGAGCGGACTGACGAGGAACATTCATCAATGTCTGAACGACTTCGACATTCCGCTACACCTGTCCTCCACGGTGACGCGCGTGTTCGGCACAACACGGTTGGAAAAGGTGGAAATCAGCAAGGTGGACGAGCGTATGCGGCCCATCGTCGGCACGGAGCAGATAGTGGAATGCGATTGCCTTGTGCTTGCGGTGGGGCTTATACCCGAAAACGAACTCGCCCGCGATCTGCAAGTGCCGCTCGACCCCAAGACAAAGGGCGCGATAGTGGACCAAAACTGTCAAACGCTTGCGGAGGGTATTTTTGCCTGCGGCAACGCGTTGCACGTCAACGACCTTGTGGACTACGTTTCCGAAAGCGGCGAAACTGCGGGAAGCGCCGTCGTGCGCCGCGGCAAGCGCAAGTTGAGACCCGTTTCGACGGAGGGCAAACTGCTGTACGTCGTGCCTCAGCGTATCGACGTAAACGGCGGGATAGACAAAGTGGTGATGTACTTCCGCGCAAGCGAGGAATTGACAAACCAGCGTCTTGTGGTGACAGCGGGAGACGAAACGGTGTTTTCCAAGGTGTACGCAAAGTTGCTTCCGCCGGAAATGGAGCGTATCGTGGTCAACTTCGACACAGCGCACACGTTGGACGACTTTACCGTAAGATTGGAGGACAAATAGTATGGAAATGGTGTGTATCGTGTGTCCCAACGGTTGCAGACTGACCGTGACTCGGCAAGACGGGCAGATAGCCGTTTCGGGCAACAAGTGCAAACGGGGCGAAAGTTTTGCCGTAGGCGAACTCACCCACCCCACCCGCAGCGTTACGGGGTCTGTACGTTCCACGGTGAAAGGGTATCCCGTGGTTTCGGTAAAAACGGACGGAGAAATACCCAAAGACAAAATTTTCGATCTGATGTCGCTTTGCCGCGACCTGACGATAACTCAACCGCTGCCCATAGGCACGGTTTTGGTGGACGACCTGTTCGGAACGGGCGTCAGACTTGTAACAACGAGAGATATGGAGGAAGCAAATGAGTAACGTTCTCGTAATAGACGTCGGCACGCAAAGTATGCGCGGTATCATTTTCGACGAAAAGGGCAATCTGTTGGTAAAGGAACAGGTCAAATATGTTCCCTATATCAGCAAGCAAAACGGCTATATGGAGCAATCCGCCGATATGTATTGGAGCGTGCTGTGCGACATAACGCGCAAACTCACCGAGCGGCACGCCGATCTGATGAGCGAAGTAATAGCGATGAGCGTGGACACCTTCCGCGACACCGCGGTGTTGTTGGACGAACACAACAACGTCCTGCGCGATATGATCCTGTGGAGCGATCAGCGCACGGCGGACGTGTCCGAACCGCTTCCCGCGAAAAACGCGTTTCTGTTCAAATTGGCGAATATGACCCGCACGGTAAACGCCATTCGCGGCAAAGTAAAGACCCGTTGGATAATGCAGCACGAGCCGGAACTGTGGGCAAAGGTACACAAGGTGGCGCACATTTCGGCGTACATAAATTTGCTGCTTACGGGCAATCTCGTCGACAGTTACGCCTCCACGATAGGGCACTTCCCCTTCGATCACAAAAAGAAACGTTATCTGAGCGAAAAGGATCTCACTTTCCCAGTATACGGGTTGGACCTCAAATATATGATCCCCATCTGTTCTCCCGGGGACGTTGTGGGCACGATCTCCGCCGAATGCGCTTTGCAAACGGGCTTGCCCGTCGGGTTGAAAGTCATCGCAAGCGGTTCGGACAAGGGCTGCGAAACGGTGGGCGTGGGGTGCGTGGATACCAACGTCGCCTCCGTCAGTTTCGGCACTACGTCTACGGTGCAATTTTCCACCAAGAAGTATTTCGAACCGGAAAAATTTATGCCCGCCTATCCCGCCGTACTCAAAGATTACTACAACCCCGAAGTGCAGATATTCCGCGGCTATTGGATGATAAGTTGGTTTAAGCAGAATTTCGCCCGTCATTTGGAAAAGCGCGCCGAGGAAATGGGCAGATCCGTCGAGGAAATAATGAACGAGGAAATAGAATCCGTTTCCGCGGGCAGCGACGGACTTATCTTGCAGCCGTTCTGGCAGGCGGGGCTTACCGCGCCCGAAGCGCGCGGCGCGATAATAGGCTTTTCCGACTACCACACTCGCGCGCACGTCTATCGCGCCATCATCGAGGGTATCGACTTTGCCCTGCGCGAAGGCTTGGAGCGTATGGAAAAGCGCGGCAAGCAAAAAATCGACTTCATCGCCGTTTCCGGCGGCGGCTCGCAAAGCGATCTGATTTGTCAGATAGCCGCAAATATATTCAACAAACCCGTCAAACGCGTGCAAACCTACGAAACGAGCGCATTGGGCGCGGCGATAGTGACCTTCGTATCCTGCGGAGTGTACGCAAGCGAACACGATGCGATAAGCAATATGGTGCGCTACACCGACGTTTTCACCCCCGAGCCGACGGCGGTCGTCACTTACGAACACATCTACAAAAACATCTATCTCAAACTCTACGCCAAACTGCAAAGTTTCTACAAATATCTTGAAAAGGAGTAAAAATCTATGAGCAAACCCTACAAAGGCTTCGAGCCGAAATGGTACAGAGAAGTCGCCCCCAAGGGAAGTTACCGTTCCATCTACAAATGGGGCGATCCCGCCTTTGTCAAAGCGCCCAAAGAAGCGCTGTACAAGATGATGAAGGAAACGTTTCACCTCACCGACGACGATTTCAAAAATTACGCCGAGCCGTTGGGGCTGGAAATAGTCAAACTTGACAAACCTTGCGCTCTGACGTTGGAACAGTTGGACGAATTGCGTCTGATAGTGGGCGACGACAACGTTTCCACCGACGACTACGACCGTCTGTCGGTAGCGTACGGCAAAACGATGTACGACTTGCTTCGTCTGCGGGAGCATATCGCGGACAATGTTCCCGACGCCGTCGTCTACCCCGAAAACAAAGACCACGTGGAAAAGTTGGTGGCGTTTTGCGTGCGGCACAAGATACCTCTCTACGTTTACGGCGGCGGTTCGTCCGTCACGCGCGGAGTAGAGCCGATAAAGGGCGGTATCACCCTCGATATGCGCCGTCACTTCAACAAGGTGGTGGATTTCAACGAGACGGACCAGACCATCACCGTGGAAGCGGGTATGAGCGGACCTAAGTTGGAAGAAACGTTGCGCGACGCACAGCGGCTGTTCGGAGCAAAGCGCGCCTACACCTGCGGACATTTTCCGCAATCGTTTGAGTACAGTTCGGTAGGCGGTTGGACCGTTACGCGCGGCGCAGGGCAAAACAGCACCTACTACGGCAAGATAGAGGACATCGTCATCGCGCAGGAGTACGCCACACCCACGGGCGTGGTAAAGACGGAAGCCTTTCCCGCGCGCGCAACCGGTCCGGACATCAACCAGATAATGATGGGCAGCGAGGGCACATTCGGCGTGCTTACGCACGTCACACTCAAAATTTTCCGTTGGCAGCCGAAAAACCACCTCAAATTCAGTTATATGTTCAAGGATTGGCAATCGGCAATGGAAGCGGCGAGGGAGATTATGCAGTGCGAATGCGGACGTCCGAGCGTTTTCCGTCTGTCCGACCCCGAAGAAACGGACATCACTATGCGTATGTACGGCGTAGACGAAAGTCCGCTCAACGGTCTGCTCAAAATGTTCGGTTACAAACCGCACGAACGCTGTCTGTTCCTCGGTTTCACCGACGGCGAAAGAGGTTTCTGCAAAAACGTCCGCCGCAACGTAAAGCGTATTTGCAAAAAGTACAAAGCGATGAGTCTCACCGGCGCGGTCACTTCCGCGTGGGAAAAGGGACGTTTCAACGACCCCTATCTGCGCGACAGTATGCAGGATTTCGGCATAATGACGGACACCCTCGAATGCAGCGTCAGGTGGAGTCAGATGGAACAGGTCCACAAAATGGTGCGCGACTACTGCCACAGCCGTCCCGACACCATTTGTATGACCCATATGTCTCACTGCTATCCGCAGGGCGCAAACCTGTACTTTATCTTCATCGCCCGTATGACGAAGTTGGACGAATTTGTGGATTATTGGAGCGGTATCCTCGACCACATTCAGAAGAGCGGCGCGGCTATCAGTCACCATCACGGCATAGGCAAATTTTTCGCGCCCTGGTTGGAAGGACAAATAGGTACTCGTCAGATGCAGATTTACAAGGCTCTCAAAAAGCACTTCGACCCGGACGGACTGATGAACCCGGGCGGCACGCTGGGTCTCGACCTGCCCGAAAAGAGCAAAAAGTTTATCCGTCCCAAGTGGTGACAGCAGCCGATTCCTTGCCCCGACTTCGCCGTCGGGGCAATTTTATGGGCGCACAACTTTGCAATTTGACGTTTGTCCGCATTGCTATTATAAACTTGATAAAAAGCATTTGCTGTGGTATAATAAATTTATGAACGGTTACGACTTCGACGACACGATATTCCGCGGCAACAGTATGCGCAGTTTTTCACTGTTTTGTCTGGTGCGGCTGCCCTATCTGGTGCTGTATTTGCCCGTCATCTTGACGGCGTTGCTGCTCAGGGGTCTGCGTATCCTCAACAAAAACGTTTATTTGCTGCTATTGGAGGGTTTCGTGGTGTTCGTGCCGCACGTTCAACGGTACGTAAACAAGTTTTGGGACAGAAATATGCGCCGTATCAAGGGTTGGTATCTCGCAGCAAAGCGCGATGACGACGTGGTGGTGTCGGCGACTCCGTATTTCGTCGTGGGCGAGGCGTGCCGCAGGTTGGGAGTCAGGTGCGTCGCCACCGATTTCAGCCCGAAAGGCAAACTTACGGGCAAGCACTGCCACGGCAAGTACAAAGTAAAGTATTTCACCGAACAAACGGGCGAAACGTCCCTCGCTGCGTACTATTCCGACAGCCACAGCGACGCGCCGATGTGGCGTTTTGCGGAAAAGGGCTACCTCGTCAAGGGGGACAGGATAATTCCCGTTTACGAACACGGTGTAAAAATTTGACCCCCATCTCGTATTTTTTGCCTTTCCTATTGACAAAGCGACGGCAAAAGTAGTACAATAATACGGCAACTGCACAGAAAAAATTTTTCGGAGATACAACGTGAAAATTTTCAAGGTAAACATCAAAGGCTTCAACGCCGAACTCCCCGTCATTCCGCTGCCGAGCGGCGCGAAGATAGCGTTTTTCAATCTGCACGGCAACGTCGCGCTTACCGAACATTGCGGAAAGGAACTTGCAAAACTCGTGTCCGACTGCGATGTATTGCTCACCGCCGAAAGCAAAGGCTTGCAACTCACTCACGTAATTGCGCGCGAGTTGGGACACCCCTTTTACGCCGTGGCGCGCAAATCCAAGAAACTGTATATGCAGGACGGTCTGGAAGTGGACATTCAAAGCAGTATTACCACGGGGCGCGAGCAGAAACTGTACCTTTCCGCGCACGACGCTCAACTTATGCGCGGCAAAAAGGTGGGCATAATCGACGACGTGGTAAGCACGGGCAACAGTCTCGTCGGTCTGGAAAAATTGGTTGAGATGAGCGGCGGCACGGTAATGAAAAAGGCGTTTGTCCTTGCCGAAGGCAAAGCCGCCGAACGAAGCGACATTTGTTATCTCGGTGTGATACCCCTGCTGTAAATTTCGAATCATTGCCGTCCGACTTCGGTCGGGCGGTTTTTTTGTGCAAAATGTGCCTTGCGATTGCGATTTGCGGCGTTAAACGTCTATATTTATTGCATTTTGCGGCGAACTTTGGTATACTAAGTGTCATCGGATGGGTAATGGTATGAACACCTGCTACGAATTATTGCAAAACGGCGCAGATCGCGACGGAAGAATAGTATTTTACGGTCACGCGATAAAAACAAGCGATTTTCTGCAACACGTCGAACTGCTTGCGGGAGGCTTGAAGCAAATGGGGCTCAACAAGGGCGACGTTGTCACCCTGCAACTTCCCACCTGTCCGCAGGCGCTCGCGGCGTTTTACGCGTGCAGTAAATTGGGCATAGTGACAAACGTGGTACATCCCCTCGTCCCCGTCAATCTGCTTGCGGAAAACCTCGCAAAGACCCGCTCCAAAGCGCTGTTTTTCTTTGACGCGACCGTGCGGGACGAACGTCCGTTGCTCGGTCTGGGTCAGACGCTCGTTCGTTGCAGTATAGCCGACTACGTAACGGTGCGCAAACCCTTTTACAAGTTGTATTCGGCGCTCGGCAAACGTCTCGGCAACATACTTACGTACCGACGTCTGCTCAAAATGGGCAAAGGCGTCGGCACTGCGGTAGAGGGCAGCGGCGGCGACCTGCTCTGCTATATGCACAGCGGCGGCACGAGCGGCGCTCCCAAGATAGTCAAACTTACCAACGACGCGTTCAACGGCGTGGTGGACGGTATGTGGGCGATGTATCATCCCAACGTTGCTCACGGCTACTACAATCTGGCTACGCTGCCCGTATTTCACGCATACGGATTGTGTTCGGCTATGCACGGACCGTTGTGCGTGGGATACAGTCTCGTACTCGTGCCGCAATTCGACGTAAAGGCTGTCGCTCGCATATTGAACAAATACAACGTCAAGGTGTGGTCGGTCGTGCCCGCAATGCTCAAAAAGATGCTTGCAAAGGGCGTTTTCGATTGCAAAGGGCTCAAAAATCTCGACGTAATTTGGTGCGGCGGAGACGTCTGCGATGAAAGTCTCGTGGAAAAAGTGGACGGCATATTGTCCTCGCACGGCACGCGCGCCCGTCTTATGCGCGGTTACGGACTTACCGAAATGTGCGGCGTGTGCGTGGTAAACAACTACGATCATTCCCGAAAGGGCAGTTGCGGACGTCCTATGCCCGGCTTTGCGGTGGAGATATGGGACGACGACGGCAACGTTCTTCCGAATGGCGAAAAGGGCGAGATAGCGGTAAGCGGCGGCGGAACAATGAGCGGTTACGTTGAGGGCGACGACTGTCTTGTGCGCAGAAACGGCGTCGTTTGGGTAAAAACGGGCGACGTGGGCTATCTCGACGACGGGTATTTGTTTGTGGTGGACCGCAAAAAGCGTTCCTTGAAGATAGCCGCCGTCAACGTGTTCCCCGCGCAGGTGGAAAAGTGCGTCGCCGATCTCGATTTTGTGTCGGAAGCGTGCGCCGTGGGCGTAAAGACGGAGGGCAAACAATTCGTCAAAGTGTACGTCACGTTGAAGCGTGCAATGCCGCTTGACGAGGTAAAGACGAAGGTCACCGCGCACTGCAAGGCGAATCTTATCCGTTACGCCGTGCCGCGCTACGTGGAAGTCATCGACGAAATGCCTCGCACGCCTTTGGGCAAGATA
This sequence comes from uncultured Clostridia bacterium, assembly GCA_947628135.1. Lineage (GTDB taxonomy): Bacteria > Bacillota > Clostridia > Christensenellales > CAG-314 > Fimimonas. Next base: position 50,854 of record CANQYT010000006.1, on the reverse strand, counting down.
GATTTCCGCGCGTTGGAAGAGCGCAATTGAGGGATATTTTTTTCGGACGGCATTTTGCCGTCCTTTTTTTGTGTTGCATTAGTTGATTTCTTGTGATACAATGTATAATGTTGAATTATGTGCCCGCGCAAGGCGCGGACGCCGTTTTCCGAAGAAGGGGAATTTTTTTATGAGGATAATCATTGCAGGTTGCGGAAAAGTGGGCAAAGCCATCATCGACAGTATGACGGACGACAATCACGACATCACGGCGATAGACAACGATCCCGACGTCATCGAACAGGTGTCCAACACGTTTGACGTAATGGCGGTGTGCGGCAGCGCCACCTCACGCGAAATGTTGCTTTCCGCCCGCGTAAACAAGGCGGACCTGTTCATTGCAGTCACGCAGTCGGACGAAGTGAATATGCTCAGTTGTTTTCTTGCAAAGCGTATGGGTGCAAAGCACACCGTCGCCCGCATAAGGGAAGCGGACTACAACGAGGACGGGCTCAACTTCATCGTAAAGGAATTGGAACTTTCGATGGTGCTCAATCCCGAGCGCCTCACCGCCGAAACGCTGTTCGACTGGCTCAAACTTCCGTCCGCAGTCTCCGTTGACAATTTTGCTGGCAAAAAATTGCAGTTGTTGGAACTTATCGTGCGCAAAGGTTCGGTGCTTTGCGACGCAAGCGTGATGGATTTGCGCAAAAAGTGCCCCGTCGAATTTGTCGTGTGCGCCGTACAAAACGGCGAAGAGGTGCACGTTCCCAACGGCACGTTCGTGTTGCACGCGGGGGACAGGGTCGCCATTATGGTCAAGCGTTCCGAAACGCACAAATTTCTCAAAAGTATCGGCGCTCTGCAAAAGCAGGGGCGCGACGTGATTATTCTCGGAGGAAGCACCACGGCGTACTATCTTGCGAAATTGCTCGTTGCAAACGGCTACTATGTCAAGATAGTGGAGCGCGACGAGGATCGCTGCGCCGAACTCGCGGAAAAATTGCCCGCGGGCGCAACGCTCATTCACGGCGACGGAATGAACCACGATCTGCTTGTGGAGGAGGGCGTGGAAAGCGCGGACGCGTTTGTCGCGCTTACTGGCACGGACGAGGAAAACATTCTGATAAGTTTCTACGCGGCAAGTCGGCACGTTCCCAAGGTCATTGCAAAGGTCAATCACGCGGAATTGGCAGATCTGTCGGAAAAACTCGGTCTGGACAGCGTGGTAGCCCCGCGCAAGTTGGTTGCGGACGCATTGACGAGATATGCGCGCGCACTCAACAACACGGTCAGCAGCAAGGTGGAAACGATGTACAGTCTTATGGACGAACACGCCGAGGCGTTGGAATTTCGTGTGCTTGGCGACTGCAAACTCGTCGGCAGAACTTTGAAAGAACTGCGCCTCAACCCCAACACCGTCATCGCGGGCATAATTCGCGGCAACAAGACCGTCATTCCCAGCGGCGACGATCAGATTCTGGAAGGGGACAGCGTTATCGTCATTGCGCTTGACGCAAAGTTGTACGATCTTAACGACGTTTTGAGGTAGTATGAATTACAGAGTTATTTTCAACACGGTAGGCAAGATCGGCATAATTCTCGCCGTTCTGCTGTGTATACCCACGGCGTTGGCGGTTGCCCTTTCGGAAAGCAGTTGGTGGGCGTTGCTCACTACGGTGGGCATTTCCCTTGCGGTGGGGCTTGTTTTCACCTTTGCCGTCCGTCCCAAATCCCGCGCGATATTTTCCAAAGAGGGTTTGGTGATAGTCGCGCTCAGTTGGATATACGTATCGGCGATAGGCGCGTTGCCCTTTGTCATCAGCGGCGCGATACCCAACTACATAGACGCGTTTTTCGAGATGTGCAGCGGTTTTTCCACTACGGGAGCAACGATACTCACGGGGGAAAATATCGACGCGATGTATCTTACGGACAAAGCGCTGCTGTTTTGGCGGAGTTTCACCCATTGGATAGGCGGTATGGGGGTCATCGTGTTTCTGATGGCTTTCGAAAGCGGCTCTTCCAATCGCGGTATGCACGTGCTTCGCGCGGAAATGCCCGGTCCGACCGTTGACAAGATAGTTCCCCGCGCGCGCAGCACGGCGCAGATACTGTATTTGCTGTACATCGGTTTCACCGCCGCGGAAATAGTCGCGCTGCTAATTGCGGGTATGCCCGTATTCGACAGTTTCGTACACGCGTTCGGCACGGCGGGTACGGGCGGTTTCGGAGTGCATTCCGACAGTATCGCCGGCTACAACGCCGCCTGTCAGTGGATAATAGCCGCGTTTATGGTGCTGTTCGGTATCAATTTCAACCTGTACTATCTGTGGATACTGCGCAAGTTCAAGTCCGCGTTCCGTTCCACGGAGTTGTGGATATTCATCAGCGTGATAGTCGCCTCTTCCGCCGTCGTTTCGGTGGATCTGGCTTTGGCGGACCTGCCCTTTGCCTCAAACGCGCACGATTCGGTAAGACAAGCCGTTTTTCAGGTGGCTTCGTTCATAAGCACCACGGGGTACAGTTCCATACCCGCTTCGGCAGGGGACATAAACGCCTTCCCCCTTTTGAGCAAAGGTCTGCTGTTCCTACTGATGTTCATCGGCGGCTGCGCGGGTTCTACGGGCGGCGGTTTGAAAGTGAGCCGCGTTGCGATATTGTGCCTTGCCGTGCGTAAGGAATTGCGCAGAGTGGTGCACCCACGCAACGCAACCGCGGTCAAGTTTGAGGGTAAGACCATCTCCGACGAGGCGTTGAACGGCGTAGTGCGCTATTTCGGGCTGTATATGCTCATTCTCGCGGCGACTTTCGTCCTGCTTTGTTTCGACGGCGGCACGGGTCTCACTGTGGAATCCAACGTCACTGCGGCGGTCTCCTGCGTAAACAACATCGGTCCTGCATACGGCGTGGTGGCGGGCGGCTACTATATGTACAATTGGTTCAGTAAATTGGTGCTTTCTTTCGCAATGCTGATAGGCAGGTTGGAGATCTACCCGATCTTGCTGACGTTTGCGCCCTCCACTTGGATACGCAGGTAAAAAATTTCGCCCGTTACACGCAACAAAATAAAACTTCATATATTGACATTTGACGGCAAAGAGCGTAAACTTAATTCGATTCATAAATGGGGAGAGAACGTTATGAAAAAATTTTTTGCGATCTTGCTCGCGGCAGTACTTTTGTGTACTTGTTTTGCGGCGGCTTGCAATTCCGAAAACAACGTCGTGGTTTTCTTGCATCACTACGACGATTTGGACCGTACGCAGAGATTTTTGTACGATCCCGACGAAAAACTGCCCACGCCTCACAGGGACGGCTACGATTTCGAGGGGTGGTTCAAAGATCCCGAAATGACCGTACCGTTTGAGGACGGCACGGCGTTGGAGACCAATTCCCACCTGTACGCCAAGTGGTCTCCGACGGGCACAGGTAGTGGCACAGGCAGCGGAACAGGCGGCGGTAGCGGAACAGGCGGCGGCAGCGGAGTACCCGCGCACACGCACGATTACGGCGACAGTTATTTCGCTTACGTGCAGTGCAGCGTCGAAGGCTGCACTTCGATAGGGCGCAACAGCGGCACTCGCAGTTACGACAACAAGTACGATTTCAACACCGCGAAAGAAAACACCATTCGCACGCACAGCGACGCCTGCCAAACGGCGCTCGGCAAAACGGCGGCTGAGTTCAACGAGGCGTTTTCCGTGTTCAACGACGAGATCACCTATCTCGACGGTCAGTACAGTTGGGCATCTTTGTATAACGACGTCAACGGTACGTCCGATTACACCGCTATCGAAGCCGCATACAATGAATTTTTCGTTAAGTATTGGCAGTTTATCATCGACGCGGACAAGGCTTTTTCCGACGATTTCTGGGCTATGTTCCCCGACGACGACAAGACGGAAGTTCTTGCGCTCGCGGAAATGTACGTCAACGCCCCCGAAAGCGGTACTGCCGATTCCATCTTGGAGAACTACTACGACGCGATTAACAACAACGCGGGAGTTGAGACTTTCAACGCTCTTTACAAGCAGTTGGTAGACGCCAACAATGCGGAAGTGGCGCAGTACAACTATCCCAACTATATGCAGTATGCCTACAAGGAAATCTACAACCGCGAGTACGGCGAAACAGAGATAACGCAAATGCGCAACTACATCAAGCAGTATATCGCGCCGCTTTACGTTGATTTGAGTTACGCCATTCTCGACTACTGCGACGACGGTTATATCTCTTTGAGCGGTGCGGACGGCGAGTTTTACGACGGTGTGTTTACGTCCGTTTTCGACAGCGGCAATTCCGCCACGGTAAACTACATCGCCGACTACTTCAAGTGGTTGGATAAAGCCGACGTGGACAGCAAAAGCGGCATCGAATTTTCCTTCGCAGTCAACGATATGTTCCGCAACGGCACGTATTTCCGCGGTTCGTATGAGGGCGCGTATACCACTTGGATAAATTCCGACGACACGCCTGTGTGCTACTTCCAGAACAACGGATACTACGACGACGCGTTTACCTTTGTACACGAGTTCGGTCACTACTACGAAAACATTCACAACGGCGGTTTGTCGCTGAGTTACGACCACGACGAAACGCAGTCGCAGGGGGACGAAATGCTGTTCCTTGCCTGGCTCAAACAGTACAGACCCAACTCCGTTACCGACGGTATGAGCGCTTTGGAGATGTCGCAAGTTTCCTATATGCTGCAAACTATCATCACGGCGGCAGCGGTGGACGAGTTGGAGTGGAAGGCTTACAAGGGCGAAATTACGGACAACTTCGATCAAGCCTATTCCGACATACTTGCCTGGTACATCACCGAAGAAGAAGTACAGTACGAAAGCACCGACTATTGGTACTACGTAGTGTTCGACAGCGCCGCTTACTATGTTTCCTATGCGATAAGCGCGCTGCCCGCAGTGGAGATATACGCCATCTCGCAAAACGACGGTCTCGAAGCGGCGCGTACCGCCTATCTCAAACTGTTTACCTACTGCGAGACCTTCGACCCTAACAACTATTCGTATACGGGCACGTCGGGCGTGTTGGACTTCTGCGGATTGGGCGATCCGTTCCACGAAGATATCTACACCGACATCAAGGAATTTGCCGAAAAGCAATTTGCCGGTTCTTTGTCAAATTGATTCGGCAACACCATTTCGACAACGCAGAAAAAGCGGGACGGCTGTTCAGCCGTCCCGCTTGATTATTGGTGTATTTTTTACGCAATCGAATCAAAAACTCAATATGGGGTAGGGAAAATCCTTTGCGTTTTGCGGCGTTATTTTACGCCCCATTCTTTCAGTAAGCCGTCCGTATCCGTTATTGTCGCGCCGTAGGTGGCAACGAGGTACTTTATGCCGTAGTCGTAGTCCTCCTGCGTAAAACTGTCCGTAGCGTCCTTTGCAACTACTACGTCGTAGCCGAGTTGATAAGCGTCTGCGGCGGTGTGGCGAACGCACATATGCGTGTGCAGTCCCGTCAATATCACGGTGTCCACGCCCAATTCTTTCAGCAGCAGGTCGAGGTCGGTGCGGAAAAACGCGCTGTATCTGCGTTTGGGCACGACGTAGTCCTTTTCGCAAAGGCGCAGTTCCGGTATCACTTCCGCGCCCTTTGTGCCCGCTATGGCGTGGTCTCCCCACAGTTTCAATTCGTGATCTATTCCCTTTAAGTGGGCGTCATTGCAGAAGATCACGGGCACGCCCGCTTTTCTTGCGCCCTCCAACAGTTTCGACGTTTGGGGGACAATGGCAAGTCCGCGGTCGCACTTCAACGCGCCCGTGACGAAGTCGTTCAGCATATCCACTACAAGTACCGCTTGTTTCATAAGTCGCACCTCGTTTTTTTTCTCAATTATACGCCGCAAAAGGTTCTTTGTCAACACAACTTTGTAGCAAATTTCTTCGCAACCTATTGAAACCCGCCGTTTTACGTGGTATAATCAATAAAAACAGGAGGTGTACCGTGCGTAAAGATTTCGGTAAAAAAACTTGGATGTTTCCCTGTCCCGTGCTGATAGTCGCCACTTACGGCGAGGACGGCAAAGCGGACGCAATGAACGCCGCTTGGGGCGGCGTATACGACACAAATCAGGTTATGCTTTGTTTGAGCGACGACCACGTCACCACCAAGAATATTCTGCGCGCAAAGGCGTTTACCGTCTCTTTTGCGAACGCAGCCAACGTAGTGCAGGCTGATTACGTCGGCATCGTTTCCGCAAACGACGTACCCGACAAGTTTGTGCGTACGGGCTGGCACGCCGTCAAGGCACAGCACGTGGACGCGCCGATAATAGAGGAACTGCCCATTGTGTTGGAGTGCGTTCTCGACCACGTAAACGACGACGGAATAATCGTCGGCAACGTTGTCAACGTCAGTGTGGACGAGCGTGTGCTCGACGGCAAAGGCATTCCCGATCTGGACAAGGCGGAAATAATTTCCTACAATTCCGCCGCTCACGACTATCGCGTTGTGGGCGCAAAAGTGGGCAACGCGTTTTCCGACGGGAAAAAACTCAAATAGGCGCGTTTCCCGCCCTCTGCGGCGCGTTCGGCGTAGTTGCGGGACGAGATTTTACGGTTGATTCGGGAGATGAGATTATGTTTCTGGTATCGGCAAGTCAGATAGGCTCAAACTATTGGGATCTTTCGGTAGGCGGTTTTGCCGCGATAGTGTTTTTCTTGTGTTTCTTCGCGTTGATAGCCGTGGCTTTGGTGATTTCGCTTGTGCTGTCCCTCCGTTCGGCAAAGAACGCGGCGGAACAAGACGAACAGCCCGTTGAGGACGTCCCGCACGAAAGTGAGGACGTTCAGCCTGTTGAGGACGTTGAGCCCGCTGAGAGCGCACAGCCCGCAACGGACCAAGAGCCGCCGCAACAGCCGCCGCGTTCCCCCGAGCGCGAGCCCGTTATCATTGCGGAGGAATCCTTTGCGGGAGGCATTCTGCGCTACGACAGAAGTTTCACCGCGAGGTTGATACAATCCGACGACGAAGTAAAAAACGGCTACACGGACCTCAAAAATTTGCTTTTGTCCTACGCCAAAGTGCACTCGCGTATGAGTTGGAAGCGCGAAACTTTCCGTATCGGCGGCGACGTCGTTGCAAGGCTGGCTTTTCGCGGCGAAACGCTGTGCGTTTACTTGCCGCTCGACCCCAGCGACTACGCCGACACCAAGTACAAGACGGAGGACGCGTCGGACAGCGTAGCCTACGCCGATACGCCGCTGTTGTACCGTCTCAAAAACCCCCGTCGTTTCAAGTACGCCGCACAACTTATCGGCGAAGTGATGGCAAAGCGCGGCGCACAGCAAACGGACAGAGAGGCGCAGGACTACTACCTGCCCTATGAGGGTTTGATGGAACTCATCAAAAAAGGTCTTGTCAAACGCAACGTAAAAGCGGCGGGTTCGGAAGCCATTTTTCATCGCGGCGAGGAGACGGAAGAGGATGATACCGAGCCAATCGAGGTCGCCCCGGGCATATTCGTCGTTCCCGACGACGAGTAAATTTCGCTTTTACCTCGGCGATGTCGCAACTTCATTTGTCGGTGAAAACCGACTGCATACTAAAACTCCCCGACGGTGCGGTCGGGGAGTTTTTACGTTTCGTTGTCAGTTTATCTTTACTATCTTCGATTTGAGTATAAGTTCGTCGGGGTCGGTTTTTGCCAATTCCTCGTCCAACTTGTCGAAAGGTACTATCTTGCCTATCAGCGCGTCGGTGTTTACGGTTTCCGTAACAAGCAGGTTTATCGCGGAGGAGTAACTGCCCGCGCCGTTGTACACGCCGAAGATATTAAGATGTTTTTTGCATATCTGCGCCACGGACAGTTTGCTTTCCTTGTTGGAGTAGCCCGCGAGGCAGATGTTCGCGTTTACCGCGGCTACGTTGTATACGTCCTTCATATTGAAGTCCGAATTGGAAAACAGCACCAATTCCGTACACATTCTGCCGCCCGTGATGGCGAGTATTTCGTTTTCCACGTCCACGCTGTCGGGGTTGAAACTGTAAAAAATTCCCAACCCGCGCGCCGTATCCAGCAGTTCCTCGCGGTTGCTGATGAACACGGGCACTGCTTGATAGTACGCCACAAGCTGCGCAAGTATCAAGCCCGTCTTTGTGGAGGAGAAAATGGCGATATGCCTGCCCTTTTCCAGATTGAGCGCGTCGATAACGTTCAGGCAAAACGCCACGTAGGGCACAAACAACGCCTTTTCCGTACTCAGTTTGTCGGGCAGACGGTGCAGCAGCGAATAGGGCAGATCCACAAAGTTTTGCAGCAAACCGTTGCAGTTGTTGCCCAGTTCCTGCATATTGGAACACTTTTCGTATTCGTCGTTTTTACATTCGTCGCACGTTTCGCAGGGAATGTACGGCTCAATCGCGACGCGATCCATTTTGTTGAAGAAAGGATTGTCCCCCGCAACTTTGGATACCACGCCCACGGCGTTGCGCCCGATGATAAAGGGATACTTGCGCTTGCTCGCGCCTACGTAAATTTCGTAGTCGGAGTTGGCAAACAGCACTTCTTCGATTTTTACTTTTATTTGATTTTCGGATATTTCGGTGGGAGCAAATTCCCTCAGAACTAATTTTTTGGGTTCTTCCAATATCCAGGCTTTCATATAACCTCCGAAAGGTCCGCTCTGCGAGCGGTATGCAAATGGTTTTTCGCCCCATTGCCTATTTTGCACTATCATTATAGCAGATAACGGCGAAAAAATCTACTTTTTTTGCAAATTGCCTGCCGAAACGCCCGTTTTGGCGCGTATAACGCACTTACGTGCCGCAGTTCGGCTCAAAAATTTTTTTTCTTTCCGTTTGACAATCGCCGCGCTTTGCATTACAATACGTTTACAAACAAGTCGGAGGTGCTTCTTGAAACTGCAATATCTCGGACACGCAAGTTTCCGCATAATAAGCGAAACGGGTACGACCTTGGTCACCGACCCCTATTCCGCAAAGACGGTGGGCTTTGCGATGACTCCCGTCCGTTGCGACGTAGTCACGGTGTCCCATCATCACGCCGACCACGATTGCTCGGACGGCATTCTCGGCGATCCCGCGGTGTTGGACGAGCCCGTTTCCTGCGCCGCCGACGACGTGGCTGTCACGGCGTATCCCGCTTTCCACGACGACGTTCGCGGTGCAAAGCGCGGCAAAAACATCGTATTTTGTTTCAACGTAGACGGGCTGTCGGTGGTGCATATGGGAGATATCGGCTGTTTCGACGCCGACCTCGCCGAAAAAATTCGCGGTTGCGACGTTTTGCTTCTTCCCGTGGGCGGTGTGTACACTGTGGACGCCGTGGGCGCAAAGCGTTGGGTGGACGCAGTTCAGCCCGCGATAGTAGTGCCTATGCACTACAAAACGGCGGAACACACCCTCGACATAGAAAGCGCGGACAGGTTTCTGTCCCTGTTCGACCCTAACAGCGTGGAAATATCCGACAGCGACAGTCTCGTGCTGTACGACGAGCCTCAGCCGCCCCTTCGCGTCATCGTTCTGAAACGTTTCGAAGATTGATTTTTCTACTTTTTTCCTGTTTTACGGCGGTTTTCTCCGTTTATTTTGCGGCGCTTTTGCGCCGTTTTTTTATTTTATGTATTTCTCGTTTTCTATATAGTTTTCAAATATTATGTCAATTTATTTGACAAAACCCCACGGGGGGGGGTATCATATAAAATACATTTTGATTTTTTAACAATCGAAATTCGACCTTTTGCCGCCGCGACCGCGCGGCTTACGGTCAAGGAGGACAAACTTATGAGGAAAGCATTTTTATCTGCGGCAACGGTATTTCTGGCGTTGTTGCTGACAATATGTCTTTGCGTGGCTTGCCACCCCGACGATCCCGAACCGTCCTACGTAACGGTTACGGTGGATTTCGGTTTGGCGGATACTGACAACACAACTTTCACCGCGGAAGTCGGCGCAAGTTTTTTTGACGAACTCAACACACAGACAAAGCCCTCCACGTCGTTGCACTTCGACGGCTACTATCTCAACGGCGCGCAGGTAACAAGCGCAACCGTCGCTCCCGACGAGGATTTCACCGTCAAGGCGCATTGGCTTGCCGATTGCACGGCGGAGATATGGTTGGAGCAACTTGACGGCGGCTACGTCAAGGACGAAGCGCGCACGCTCACTTTCCAAGCGCAGTTGGGCGAGCAGGCGGAAGTCGCCGCCCCCGAAATAGACGGCTACGATTACGACGCGTCCAACGCCGACGCGGTAACGCACGCCGTTGTCACCGAAAGCGGCGCTTGTCTGAAACTGTACTACAAACTTTCCCTTGCCTTGCTTACTTTCGACAAGGGCAACGCGCTTTCCGCCACGGGCGAAATGGCGGAATATTCCGCAAAACGCGGTTCTGTCTACACCTTGCCCGCTTGCGCCTACGTTTCTCAGGCGAAATTCGTCGGATACAACACCAAGGCGGACGGCACGGGCACGGGCTACGCCGTCGGCGACGAAATCACTCTTTCGCAGGACGTCACTCTGTACGCCGTCTGGACGGCTTCCGTCACCCAAAACAGGTGGGTAGAGGACGAAACGGGCGAATACCGCCAATTGGAAACGCTCACGTCCGAAGTCACCGTCGGTAGGGTGGCAAGCGCCGACAACCCCGATCCTTCCAAGTACGAGACCGACCTCGACCGCGACGGCATACTTGTCAGCGGCGTCGTGTCGGAAAACGGTTTGCAACTCAACGCCTACTACAAACTGCGTTGCTTCACCGTCACCTATGCCGACGACGGCACAACGACGGAAAACGTTCGTTGGGGTACGGAAATTACCGTTCGCACCCCCGCAAACGACGACCCAACCGGCGAAATACTGTCCTACTGCACGTCCGCCACGGGCAACGGGCGCGACTATGCGTTCGGCAGTTCCTACACGGTCACTTCCGACGTCACGTTCTACCCTGTCATCATCGACGTATACACCGACGACGCGGGCAGCGGCGACAAAGTGGGTATCCGCCGCAATATGACGGGCAAAGGCGCGGCAAAACTTACGAAAAACGGCGAGGAGTACGAGGGATACATCACCGTCATCGAAACGCTTACGGGCGACACTGTGGAATTTGACGTTTCCGTAAACGGCGAAACGCTGTACGGCAAAATTTACACGGACAACGGCGACAAACTGTTCCGTTACCGCGGCGAAGAGGCGGGGACGTATCTCTACCTCGACCCGCTTTACTACGATTTCGAAACGCAGGAATACGGCGTTGTGCGGTACGATCTTATGCTCGCTTTGGACGGCTACGGCGCGGGAGTGCTGGCTCGTCCCGAAGAAAACACCGAACGCGTGGAGTCCTACGCCTGCACCTACAACGTCACGCCGCGCGGCGATTACTATCTGTCGGGCGTTTTGCCCGCAACGGGCGCGCAAGTGGAGATGTACTTCTCTTTGGTCAATGAAAGCGTAGATCTGGGCGAGGGCGTATTTGCCGAAGGCTACTTTTTGCAGTACGGCTACGTGGGCGACAACGTTTATGTCTACTACTACAACCAACAAGTAGACGATTCCTACGCGCTCAAACCCGACGGCTACGGCAACGCAAGTCTTTACACTGTGGAAGTCGACCCCACGACGGAAGCGGAAACGCTTCAACTTGTTTCCGAGGGTATCTATTTCTACGCCGATTACTTCGGCGCGAGTGAAGAAATGGTGTTCCTGCCCAAGACGGGCGACCCGTTCTACTTCATCTGGTGGGGTCTCGGCGGCGAGTACGCAGGTACGGGGCTGTTCAGCATACGTCACAACGAATACGGCGAGTATGCGCACGAGGATTCTTCCAATCCGTCTCGTATCTGTCTTGACGGCTACGGCGGAATTTACTACTCCGCCGACGGCAGCCGCGACAACGAACGCGAAGGTTTCTACGTCATCGCCCCCACGGAGACCGAAACGTCTTTCATACTCACCGTGAGTTTTGTGGACGACAACAGCACGTTGGGTATAGGTATCGACCTTGCAAGCAACACTTTCCGTCTGTTTGAGGACGGCTTTGTGGTGGTGGACGGCGTACTCACGGAGTACCTCGGCACAAGCAGCGTCATAGAGATACCGGAAGGCGTAACGGAAATCGCGGCGCGCGTGTTCGCCGACAAAAACGTCACCTTTGTCACCTTCCCGACCACTTTGCAAAAAATAGGCGACTACGCCTTTGAAAACAGCGCCTCTTCGGGAAGATCCGTTCTCAAAACCGCGTATTTCAAGTCGGCAACTCCGCCCGAATTGGGCGCGGACGTGTTCCGTTGGATAAGCGGCAACTTAAAGATATTCGTCCCCGACGGCAGTGAGGAAGCCTACCGCACGGCGGCGACCTGGACGGCGGCTACCCCCTCTTTGTCGGGCGGTTACGCGCAATTTGTCACCAGCAACGCCGAGCAGGCAAACAAGCCGCTCTACGAAATCAAAGACGGCGTGCTTGTAAGTTACAACAACAAAGACGCCGACCCGCACGACGTGCATATTTCCATTCCCGACGAAGCCGTATCCATTGCCGACGGCGTGTTTGCGGGGCTGGATTACATCGTTTCGGCGGATCTCAACAACGTCGTCAACATCGGCGCAAACGCTTTCCGCGGCTGCGCAAATCTCGGTAGCGTCACATTCAATTCCGCCACCGTTTCCGTCGGCGCGTACGCATTTTACGAATGTGCTCTCACTCAATTGGAACTCGGCAGTGTGGAAAGTATAGGCGAATTGGCGTTCGCTCGCAATTTCGGACTTGTTTCCGTTTCCTTCGACGGCGCAGTGGGCTCTATCGGCAATCGTGCGTTTTACGAGTGCGGCAGAGAAACCAACGCCGACGAAACGGAAGTGACCCCGCTGGAATTTGTCATTTCCTTTGCCGACAGCGCCGTTCCCGTACTCAACGGTCTGCCCTTCGACGGCGTGCTTGCTTTGCGCGTGTACGTCAACAGTTACGAAACGGGCGTCGCCTTTGCGGAAAGTCCCAACGGCAATTGGGCGCGCTACTCATCTTCGTTGCGCGTCAAGGCGGATACCGCCGAGTATTGGTACAGCAAGGCGCAAGCCGCCGCAAAGTTGGAAATAGGCGACAGGATAATGTTCTACGACACCTATTTCGGGCTGTACAAGCGCGAAGGCAGCGTGATTACCGTGTCGTGGTTTGAGTACAGTTCTCTTTCCCTCACTCTCACCGTGATAGAAAACCGTCTTACTATCGGTTCAAACGGCGAAATGACGGGTATGGACGTTTCCGCCGTAGGCGACAGCGACGAGTACGTGTTTGTGCGCAAGGGAACTGTCATCACCTATCTCAACGGCGCGGAAACGCTTCAAATCACCTTCGGAGGCACTGCGGGCAAGTTCTGCGGCGAGGACGTAACCTTCGACTACTCCAACTACCGCACGCATTTCACTTACGACGGCTATGTGTACACGGTTTCGCTGTACAATGACTGCACGTTCACCTACACCAAGTCCAAGATAGTCACGCAAACCACCTACACTGCGGCGGACGGCTCAACGCTCACCGTCTACGACGGCAACTACATAACCGCCAACGGCACACTCAAAAACGTGGACGGCAACGGTCTGGAAAAGTCCACCGAAACGCAAGGCTGGTTTCTTACCAAACTTTCCCCCGACGTTGACAACGTGTACGTGTTTACCGTGTATCATCTCAATGACACGTACAGAGTGGTGGTGTACCTCGACGCGCAAGCGGGAACTTTCACTTACGAGTGTTCGCTCAGTTCGTCGATAATCACCTACCGCGACGCGTCTACGGGCGACGTTGCAATCGTCACAAAGAGTGCGGACGGCGAAGTCGTATCCGTTCACATTCTGTTCAAAACTTCCAACGGCACGGAGGAAGTAAACGTCACGTTCAGCAAGACGGGCGACGGCGTGTACACCGTAGTGGTGGATTCCACCCTGCCCACCTACGACGAAGACGGCTACGTCAACGGCTCTGTGCCCAGCGAATTCAACGGAGTTTACACTCTCACTCTCAACGAGAGCGACAAATCGTTTACCCTCGAAAAGCAGCAGTAAAACGCGCTTTTGCCGAAACGTTTTGCGGCGTTTCGGCGAAATGCTTTTCGGATAAAAAAATATTATGGAGGAAAAAACAATGACAAACAAAACGTCACGTTGGTTGCTTTGTTTGGTTTTGGCTTTTGCATTGACGGCGGCTTTCGCGCTTGCCGCTTGCGAACAGCAGGCAACGGCAACCTTTACGGGAGGCAGTGGAGCAACGGGCGAACCGCCTGCTGCTATCACAGGCAAAGTCGGCGATGAGATAACTCTCCCCGACAACACGTTCAGTTACACCGACCGCACTTTTGCGGGTTGGAGTGACGGAACTCGCACCTACGACGCAGGCAGCAAGTACACGCTTGCAGGCGACGTAACGTTTACCGCACAGTGGACGACTAACGCACAGCAGGCTACTGCGACTTTCACGGGCGGCAGTGGCGCAACGGGCGATGCGCCTGCTGCTATCACGGGCACAGTCGGCGGCGAGATAACTCTCCCCGACAACACGTTCAGTTACGCCGACCACACTTTTGCGGGTTGGAGTGACGGAACTGACACCTACGGCGCAGGCAGCAAGTACACGCTTGCGGGCGACGTAACCTTTACCGCACAGTGGACGGCAAACGGCACGCCTCAACCCACCGAACCTTTTGTTACAGGTTATTTCAACGGTTACATCGAAATGGCTGACGCCGATGGTTCGCACGTACTCGGGCTTATGTTCACTGATTTCGGTTCGTCTGCAACCGCGAAAGTGCTCGGCGACTTTGAAATGGTCGAACCGCACGCTTACACCATAGCGGACAACAAAATCACTTTTGCATACGGCGATGTAAATATAGAACTTACCATTGACGGCAAAAACGTCAGCGGCAGTTTCGTTGCCGACTTAAACGGCGACGAGATCACGCTGTCCGTGGATGCGGATATGTGCGTACTCACGTTGCAAGGCAGTGTCAGCGGCGACGTGTGGTGCAACGTCGGTAGCAATCCTATCAATATGATAGTCTATCAGGAGGGGGCTGACGCAAACGCGTACACCTACACCGTCAGCGACGAGACTGTGGACGCGGCAAGTTGGACAATGCCCGCGCAAAATTGCACAATGACAGTCACCGCGCAGCACACCCAACAGCAAGTAACGGTCACTTTCAAAGTGGGCGGGGATGTGTTCACCACTCAAACCATCGACAGCGGCTCAACCGCAACCAAACCCGACCCCGACCCGACCGACCCCAACTGTACGAAAACTTTCCGTTATTGGACGGATGACGAGGGCACGGAGTTCCTGTTTACTACCCCCGTCACGGCGGACATCACTCTCAACGCCAAGTTCGCTATTTGCGTAACGTTCGCTCTTGACGGCGGCACGGGCACGCAGCCTCAGCCCGTTTGGGAGGAAAGTTACTCTCCTATGGGCATTTCCGTTCAGTTGCCCGCCGCGGCAGGTTACTCCAAGGGCGATTTGGTACTTGTCGGTTGGAGCGACGGCAGTCACACTTACCAACCCGGCACGACCCAAACGTTTACTTCCAGCGCAACTCTTACCGCAGTCTGGGACGAAGCGCAAACCGAACCGACCAAGTACAACGTAAGTTACTACGAAGGTTACAACGCGGAAGTCTCCGGTCAAGCGCCGCAAGGCGGCGAGTACGCAGTCGGTGTTGAAATCACCTTCCCCGCTTGCACCTGGACGCGCACGGGTTACACCTTTGCCGGTTGGAAAGTGCAGCATTGGGTTGAGGACAGTCGCTACGAAGAAGAGGGCGGCTCTTGGGTAAACATCACCGAAACGGTTTATCAACCTCAGCAAACATACCAAATGCCCGCGGAGGATATTCAAATATTGGCAACCTGGACGGCTGTCGATGTCACGCTCAAATTCGACCCCAACGGCGGCACGGGCGAAATGGCTGCAAAGACGTTCAAATACGCCACCGGTATTTACAGTCAAATCAACGGTTTGCAATGCACGTTCAGCAATGCGGGCAAGCAATTTGTCGGCTGGGCTTACACTGCGCAAGGTCCTGCTCTTTCAACCGATAGCAGCACTCCTTGGTCTTTCGATCAATACAAACAGTACGTGCAGGAGTCCGAGGGTTCGTACAGTCTCACTCTCTACGCCATTTGGACAGAAGCGCCCGCGCCTTCGGTTGATTTTGCCGAATTGTGCGGCGTGTGGACAAACGGCGAAAAATCTATAATTTTGTCGCAAGCGGGCGAAGACTCGTATGAAGATATTGTCGGCTCGGCAATTGTCGACGGCAATATGTATTACAGTTTGATACAAGGAAACAATCAACTCGGTGACTCCGATACCTACGGCGAAGACTTCCTTATCACAATCGATTCCGCAACAAGTATTACGTGCAAAGGTACAACGTATACCGAAAAGACCCCGTTGGAGAATATATCGGTTGCTGACCTTGCCGGTTCTTGGAACGCGTCCACCGGTACATCTAAATTGACATTCACAAGTGCGGGCAAGGCTACTTACACGCTTAATGGCGCGGATAATGCTGCTACGTTGCTCTGCATTGACAAGTATGCGGTGGTAATTTGCTCTTCACAAAAAACCATTTTCATTTTGTCTCTCAATCAAGCGAAAGACAAACTGACAGGTTCGTCACGTTACAACGGTGGAAACACTGTCTCGCGTGAGTACAGCAAAGATACTACCCCTCCCGTTGAGGAAAAAACGCTCAAATACGTTGGAGAAGTGCAAACTACGTACGGCAATATGACTGTTGTTTTCAAATCAATCGAAATGATTGAGGGCGATGACAACTACGCCAAACTGACCTACACAGTCGATGGCACGGAACACGTAGACGAACTTAAAAACGACGAGACGAACAAAACGTTTATGAAACAGGTGACAACCGGTTCGTGGCCCGGATCGCAAACGGTAATTAAATTTTGGAAAATGTTTCCGTTGGCGAATCCCCCGTACACCAGAAACAGTAGTGTGTCATATCCTGGCACATCTTACAGTGTAGGTCTTACCGGCGACGGAACGAAGTTGGCTATTGCGACTTCAACATCAGGAGATATTGGTGCGCTGACTCTCGAAGGCAGCGAGGAACTTCCTCCCGAAGAATTGCCGATATTCACCGGTACGGCTACATACACGAACAAGGGTTTCGGAAATGCGACGTTTACGGTCACTCAAATAGAGATAGATACCACTGTGCTGACGACCAAAGCATATATAACCTATTCCACAACGGCGCAGGCAAGCAAACGCGTTGTTGTAACACTCAGTGACAACTCCCAAAACAAGAGTAAGTACGAGGGTGACGGCGATCCGAAGTTCTATTACGAGATGAAATTGGCAAGTGAAGGCGGACAAACCGCATTCTATATTGCTGTGATTGACGACAACACGGTGGTGCTGTGCGATAGTGACGACGCGTCTCTCGGTACTTTCACCAAGGGCGGAAGCGTTGTCACTCCTACGCAACAGTACGACGTAACCTATTCCGCGGGCGACCACACGGCGGGCGTTGAACTTCCGCAGACCCAACAGTACGAACAGGGCGCACAGGTAACTGTGGAATTCGGTCTCGGCAACGTGACCGAAGGCGACGCTCACTATATGTTTACAGGTTGGTCCGACGGCAAGGGTCACGTTTATCAACCCGGCGAGCAGTTCGATATGCCCGCCGAGGGGGTCACCCTCACCGCACAATGGGAGAGTTACACGCCCACGACCAAGACGTTAAACGACTATCTCGGCATTTGGGAAGGCGAATCGTTGAGCGACAATGAAATTGTTAAAATCACGATAAACAGTGACGGAATTTCTTTCGGAACAAAAGATTATCCCGACGAACCTACTGCTCTTGCCAATGTCACGGAAATAAAGGACGGCAAATATCTTGTTGTTACTGCGCAAAGAATTCGTCAATTAGGACCGAACCAGACAGTTGTATTCACGTTGGTAATAACGTTCACGGAAGACAACAAGGCTACAATGGCTATTGACGGGGCAACTTCCGAGTTTACCCGCACGTCTACTATCCAGCCCTCTGAACCCGACGAAAAACCCGAAAAGCCCGAAGACGCCGACGGCAAGTATACCAACGCTGCCGGCACAACGGACTTAGACGACAAGTTTGGCGGTTACGGAGAATATAACTTCACCGAGGCGGAACTTACGGGCAACAAACTTCATCTTGTCAGCAGTTATCCTATTGACGTCGATTTGACTTGGAACGGCAACGAAGCCACAGGCACGTGGAAAATGCCACTCTACAAATTGACAGTGGTGGCTACGGAAGGTCAACTTGAAATCACTTTCAATTACGGCAGCGACTATACCGCAGTGTTCACCAAACAAACTTCCGGCGGAGGCGACGAAGGAGGCAAAGACAACGTATTTACCGGAAATTTGTCGTTTCAAACGGGTCTCGTCTCAAAGAAGACGGTTGTAATTACAGAAATTACAATTGATATTTCAACAACGGCAACGGAAGCAAAGATAGTCGGAACATACAACGGCAGCGCGTTTGAAGGTACGGTAAGATTAACGGCACACGGCGCGGGCTACTATTCCGGCGACGGAACAGCCACCGAATACTATACGTTTACGCTTCCCAGCGATGCGGGATCGCTACAAATGGGATTAGTCGTTTTTGACGATGGTACTATTGCATTATGCAATTTTGACACGGATACTCCTTATGAAAACGGAGAGTTCGTTGATTAAGCGTCACAATGACGGAAATCGTAGCCTAACTGCGGCTGAATAGTGCAGTATATTGAACAAAAGGACGCGCCTCGGCGCGTCCTTTTGATGTGGTTTGGCGGGCGGTGCAAGCAAAAAGAGGGCAAATTTTTGCAACTTATGCAATAACAATTGACTAAAACGCAAATTTTTGGTATTCTTATGTGGCGATGTTGATTGCGGCAACGCACGTTTGGAGAGATGGTCGAGCGGTTTAAGGCACACGCTTGGAAAGCGTGCGAGGTTAACAGCCTCCGCAGGTTCAAATCCTGTTCTCTCCGCCACGGCGGCAACTGCGCTTTTAGTTTCGACGTACGTCGAAGGCACAGGTGCAAGCGCAAAGAAACGGACTCACGCAAGGTGCGTCCGTTTTTCTTTGCTCTTTTTTGCTTGCCGCGCAATAACTCCGAGAACAGGGTGAATGAAAAAACGTAGCGCTCCACTTCGTTCCGCTCACCCTCGCTCTGCTCGGGACAAATCCTGTTCTCTCCGCCAATGCGCGGCTACGCTTAGTTGTTTCGACGTACGTCGAAGGCACAGGTGCAAGCGCAAAGAAACGGACTCACGCAAGGTGTGTCCGTTTTTCTTTGCTCTTTTTTGCTTGCCGCTGTTAGGGTTGCTGTGTGTCTTTTCGTGGCGGGGCGTCGGGGTACAGTTGCAAAACGACGTTGCAAATAGTGCGCGCCGCCAACTCGCTGCCAAGCGGAGATGGGTGGTGCAGGTCGTCGCAGTACAGTTCCGCTTCGGGGTGTTGCCGCGCGTATTCGACAAACGCCTTGCCCACGTGCGCCACGGCGAAGTTGTATTTTTTGCCCAATGCCGCATATTTGGCGGCAATAATATCCGTCATTTCTTGGCTGTCAACGCCAAGTTCGTCCAATGTCGGACAGCCTGTTTTTCTGCCCCAAGTGGCAAAAAGTATAAATTTTTCCACATTGTCGCGCAACAGGCGCACTATATTGTCCAGCCCTTGGTCCATTCGTTGCACGTCCACGAGGGCAGCCAAACTGAAATCTTGCAACACGGCGACGTCAAAGCGGCGGCGGGCTATCGTTTGGCGCAGGCGCGCGCTTTCGGGATCGGTCGAATCGGCAAATTGGTCAAGATGATATCCGCCGCAAGTTACCGCGGTTACTTGCCAATCGCCGTGCCGACGTATCATTGGCGCAAACAGTTGCGTAGGCATATCGTTGAAATAAGTGTAACTGTTTCCCACAAAAAGAATGTTTTTCATTTTTCCTCACCGCCGATATTATTTCGCAATGTCCCTGTCCGTTCAACGCAACGTGTTGCAAACGTCGATTTGTTAAATAGTTGTTTCAACCGAACAAATCGGGCGAACATAGACTTGTGCGACAAATGCGCCGCATACGCATATCGCAAACATTGTATCACAACGCACAATATGCCGCGGTACGTATTTGATTTGCGTTGCTGTTTTTGCCCAAAGCGGAAAAAACAGATACCGAAAGACTTTTGGTTTGGGGTAAAGGCTTGTTATCTCCTACAAAAGTTGTCTTTTGACGTTCACTTTGGCGCAAAGCGGTGTATCTGCGCTGCTGCCACCGATATATATTTCGTAGTCGCCGCCCTCGACAAGCCAGCGATCCTCCGCCGCGGAGAAGTAGGCAAATGCGCTTGCGGGCAGCGATATTTTTACCTCTGTGCTGCCGTGCGCCTTTACGGCGGTGCGCTCAAAGGCTTTCAATTCCATAAAAGGACGGAACACGCGGGGGTTCACCTCGCGCACGTACACCTGAGATATCTCCGTGCCCTCTCTATCCGACGTATTGGTTATCCGATAGTTTACGTTTACGCCCGACCGTGTTGTAACCGCCTTGACGTCGGAGTACTCAAAGTGAGAGTAACTCAAACCGTATCCGAATGGGAAGCGCGGCTTGGGCAGCGCGTTTGCCACACCCAGCCTTTCCGCCGTGACGTGGTAGCGGTAGCCCACCAGCAAACCGTCGTTATACAGGCTTACGGTGTTGTTTTTGAAACAACGATGTGCGGGATAGTCGTTTTCTCCCAAGGGGAAGGTCTCCGTCAGTTTGCCGCTTGGGTTCACCTTGCCCGTAAGCACGTCCGCCACGGCAAGATTGCCCACCTCGCCGACGTAGCCTGCCCACAGCACGGCGGCGACGTCGTCTATCCATTCGCTCATATCCACAGTCGCTCCGCAGTACAGTATCACAACGGTGTTGGGATTTTTGCGTGCGGTTTCCTTTATTATCTCCTCCTGCGAGCGGGGCAGTCGTGCGTTGGCTCTGTCAAAGCCCTCGCAGTCGTGCAGTCCCGCGCAAACCAGCGCAACGTCCTTGCCGTAGGCGCATTCCGTTTGCAGCAGAGGCGCTTCGGACACGCCGTACTCCCACAGATCGCGGTAGGTTATCGTGCCGTCGGGTAGCGCCTCTTTAAGCGCTTGCAGCAGCGTTACGGGCGTTTGGCTCGGCGTCACGGAAGATGACCCTCCGCCGTTGATGTAGTTGTTGACGAAATTGCCGCCAAGGCTCACGTTCGCGTCCGCACGTATGGGCAAAACCCCGTTGTTTTTGAGCAGAACAACGCCCTCCGCCTCTATTTGCCGCGCCAATTCGCGCCGTTCTTCTTTGGTGGAATGTACCTTTCGCGTTTTCTTTGCTTGCGCGCATTTTTGTATAAATTTGATTACCCTTTCCGCGTTTTCTTCTACTTGTTTTTGTGAAATTTCCCCCGATATGTGTGCGTCTTTCAACTGCGCCTCGCATTTATCCGAGTAGGGCATTATCAAATCAAGCCCTGCGTTGACGGACGCCGCCGCGTCGGTAACAGCGCCCCAATCGGACATTATCAGCCCGTCGCCGAAGTGCAATTTTTTGCGCAGCAGCGTAAACAATTTTTTGTGCTGCGCCATACGCACGCCGTTGACGACGTTGTAGGAACACATCACTGCCCAAGGCTTTGCCTCGCAGGCAATTTCAAAGGCTTTCAGATATATTTCGCGCAGCGTTCTTTCGTCCACCTCCGCGCTGAGCCACATACGGCTGTTTTCGGAGTTGTTGCAACAGTAGTGTTTGAGCGTTGCGCCTACGCCGTTGTTTTGCAGACCTTTCACGTATTCCCTGCCCAAAATGCCCGTCAGCAGCGGGTCTTCCGACATATACTCGAAGTTTCTGCCGCAATGAGGGTCGCGCTTGATGTTCAGTCCCGGCGCAAGCAGTACGTCAACGTCCTTTTCTATGGCGTCGTCCGCCAACGCGCAGCCCAAGCGGTACGCCAAGCCGCTGTCCCAACTTTGGCTCAGTATCTGTATGGACGGGTATGCCACCGACGGCTGATCGACGTATTGTCCGTCAACGAGGGCGGGGGTGCGCAATCCGAGAGGACCGTCCGAGACGGTTGCACCGTACAGCAGCCCGTCAAAGTCCTCCGTGTGCCAGCAGTCCTTGCCCATAAGCAGTTTCAGTTTTTGTGTGGGGGTAAGATCGTAGGTCATTATTTTTTCCTCTTTGATAATCTTTTCAAAAACGCCGTTATTTGCCGAGCGGCGGTTTGTCAATAGTATTGGACGATCTCTACGGGTATCTTTATCTTTTGCTCCGTCGCCACGTGGTCGTACATCTGCAACATAGAGTAGGCGGCTATCGCGCCCCAATGCTTGCGCTCCGCCTTGGCGGTGATGTAGCGGAAATTACTTGGCGGTTTCAGCCCGTCAAAGCCCGCCAGCAGGACTTTGCCGTCCAGCCCCTTTCGGGCAAATTCGTCGTGTATGCCCATTGCCGTTTCGTCGTTGGCGCATATTATCGCGTCGGGCAGCGTGGCTTTTTCCAACAAGAAGTGGCAAACGCTCACTCCGCCCTCGTAGGTGAAGTCGCTTTGCAGCACAACGGTGTTTTTACTTTGCAGATGGCTGTCCGCAAGGGCTTGGCAAAAGCCTTCGTATCGATCCTTGCTCTCCACCGAGGTGTTCGGTCCGCCCACAAAGGTAAAACTCCTTGCGCCGCTTTCTATCACCGCCATAGTCACGTCGTAGCCGCCCTTGAAGTTGTCCAGCGTAACGCTCACCGCACCGTCTATCGTTTCGTTTCTGTCCATCATCACCACCGGTATTCGCCGTTGAATCACTTCCTTGATGGCGGCGGTGGTGACTCCGCTGTTGAGCACAAACAGCCCGTCCATCCATTTGAGGTTGGTGATGTTTTCGCCGACGTAGATGACCAACTCGCAATTGCTTACGTTAAGCACGCTTTTCAAAGTGCTTATTATCTCTGGAAATATGATTCCGCTTATCGTATGCAGACAAAGCACCAATTGCCGTTGATACCCGTGACTGCGCCTGCGCCCGCTCTTGCCCGTGTAATCCAGTTCTTTCGCCGCCTGCATTACCCTGTTTTTTGTTTCCTCGGGTATACGCGGATCGTTGTTCAGCGCATAACTGACAGTGGATACCGCCACGTTGGCTCTTTGCGCTATATCTTTCAGTGTAATCATTTTCTTCCCTCTTTGTCAATGCCTTGCAAAGTATTTTTTTTGTCGTCCGCGCAAACAATTTACACAGTTCTCGCGGCTTTGCGACCCTATTGTAACACATCTGCACGAGAGTTGTCAAATTTTCAATAGATTGTACAATTTTTCAATGAAAATTCAACAAATTAAACGACAAAACCGTCTTGACAGGGGTTTGCAGTATGGTAAACTTAAAATGAATATATAAAAAAAGTCGAAATCTGCCTTGCGGCGGTGAAATTATTGAAATTATTGAAACGGTACGAATTATATGTTAGATAACAAATACGGACATTTTACCGACGACGGAAAGGAGTTTGTGATAACAAACCCCTATACGCCCCGTCCCTGGGTCAACGTGATAAGCAACGGAGACTATTCTTTGATAGTGTCTCAAACGGGAGGCGGCTTTTCTTTCCGCGGAAATGCCGAACAAAACCGCATCACGCGCTTGTACCAGGATATTGTAAAGGACAATTGGGGCAAGTACTTTTATATAAGAGACAAAAAGAGCGGACGTTTTTGGAGCGCGGCGCTCAATCCCGTCAAAAAGGGCTGTGACGGCTACACGGTACGTCACGGTTTGGGTTACTCGGTGTTCGAGCGCGTTTCGGAGGGCATTACAAGCAAATTGACGGTGTTCGTCGCCCGCGAGAAACCTATGGAGTACGCCCTGCTGACACTTAACAACAACACGAGCGAGGCGCGTTCGTTGGATGTTACGGGCTACTTCGAGTGGGCGTTGGGCATAGCGTACGACACCCACAGAGAGTTTCAACGCCTGTTTTACGACCTCAGATACGACGACGAGTTGTATGCAGTAGTGGCAAACAAGTGCCTGTGGGGCTTTCCCGACAGCAAGGGTCGCTACAACAACGACGACTACCCCTACACGGCGTTTTTCGCCTGCTCGCAGCAGCCCTCCTCCTTCGATACCGACAAAGAGAGTTTCTTGGGTATGTATCGCGACGAAGCCTCTCCGCTGGCGATGGAGCAGCCGAATCTTGCTTGCAATCAGGGCAGATACGGCGACCCCGTCGCGGCATTGCGCGCGGACGTCGAATTGACGCCTCACGGCAGCAAAACGCTGTGCTTTGCGATAGGTCTTGCCCGCAAGGAAACGGAGAACTACCGCGCTTTGGCTTTGACAACAAACGTTGCCGCCGAAGAGGAATTGAAACGGGTGCAACGCTTCTGGACGGAGTTGTGCAACAAGGAACACGTAACTACTCCCGACTCGGCGTTTGACGTGATGACCAACTATTGGTGCAAGTATCAAGCGCTGTCCTGCCGTATGTGGGCAAAAGCGGCGTACTATCAGATAAGCGGCGGCGTAGGCTTCCGCGATCAGTTGCAGGACAGCCTCATAGCGTTGGAGACAGATCCGAGTCTTACCGAAAAGCAAATTTTGCTGCACGCAACCAAGCAATTTTCCAAGGGAGACGTTTTGCATTGGTGGCTTACCTACGACGGCGCAGGTCCGCGCACGTCCTGCTCGGACGACTTTTTGTGGCTGCCCTTTGTCACTCTGTGTTATATGGAAGAGTTGGGCAACCGCGACATTCTCGACAAGCAGGCAATCTGGCTGGATGGCGGCAGTGCGGACATCTACGAGCATTGCAAGGCGGCGATAAATCACAGTTTTGAAATGTTCGGCGAGAGGGGCATTCCTCTTATGGGCGCGCACGATTGGAACGACGGTCTTTCCGCCGTCGGTCACGGTATGAAAGGGGAAAGTTTTTGGGTGGCGGAGTTTTTGTACTACATCATCACCCGCTTTGCTCCCGTTGCCGACCAACGCGGAGACGTTTCATTCGGCGATCTGCTGCGCAGCAAGGCGCAAAAGTTAAAAACGGATTTCAACAAATACGGCTGGGACGGCGAGTGGTTTTTGCAAGCCACCAACGACTATGGCAAAAAATTGGGCAGCAAGGACTGCGATGAGGGTAAAATTTTCCTCAATCCTCAACTGTGGGCGGTGATCAGCGACATCACCACAGAGCAGCGCAAGCAAAGCGCAATGAAGTCGGTGGAAAAGTATCTTCTGAAAGACTACGGCGCGCTGCTTCTTTCGCCCGAGTACCGTTCGCCGGACTGCGAAATAGGTTACATCACGCGCTATGCTCCGGGGCTGCGCGAAAACGGCGGTGTGTACACCCACGCCGCTACGTGGGCTGTGTGGGCTGCCGCGCTTATGGGCAATGCCGAAATGGCGTACAAGGCGTATAGGGGACTTTGCCCTCCCAACAGAGGCAAGGATATAGACGATTTCCGTTCCGAGCCGTACGTTCTGCCCGGCAACAGCGACGGTCCGATATCTCCCTACTTCGGCAAAGGCGGTTGGAGTTGGTATTCCGGCTCGGCGCAATGGCTGCACAACGTCGCCGTCAAGTGGATATTGGGCGTACGCGCCACCTACGACGGGCTGACGATCACGCCCTGTATTCCCGCAAGTTGGCAGGGTTACAGTTACAAGAGGACTTTCCGCAATTCCCTTTACGACATCACGGTGAAGCGCACGGGTCGCAACCGTATGACGGTGGACGGCAAGCCCGCAGAGTACGGCAAGCCTCTGCCCAACCTCAACGGCGAACACAAGGTAGAAGTAGAAATAGAGTAAAATACGCAAAATAACAGCAAAAAACAGGAGGACAATATGAAAAAGTTAGCTATTGTATTGGTATTCGTGTTGTTGCTTGCCGCTACGGTAACTATTATTTCCGCTTGCAGCGTCAAGTACGACCTTCTTTACGCCAACTGGAACTTCGGAACAGACTCCGACCCATCGGTCGAGCGCAAAATGATAAAGGCATTCGAAGACAAGTACGACGTAAAGATAAAAACCATCGACTACGGACAAGATCAAGCCTATCCCAACGGCTTGTTGGGCGCTGTTCAGCGTCAGGAAGCGCCCGATGTGTTTATGGTGAACAATATGTCCTTTGTACTCACCTATCAATTGGCAATGGATGTTTCCGAATTTGTCGCCGAGGACGAAGATTGGCAGAAAATTCCCCAAACGGTAGAGCAAGGCGCGCATTTCAAGGACGGTATCTATGCGATTCCCTTTGCGCTGCATATGCTGGGCTACTTCATAAACGAGGACTTGATCGAGGACTGCAACCTTGACAGCGTTCTCCCGCAAAACAGGAACGAAGGTATCACCTATACGCAATTCAAGGAATTGGTAAGCGGAATTTCGGCAACCCCCGACTACGTGGGTCTTAACAGGGAAAGTTCTGTTTACGAGTGGTATCCCGCCTCCGCAAACAAAAATTACGGTTACTTCGGTTGGAGCGACGCGGAGAAAAAATACTATATCAACACTCCGGAATTTGAAGCGGGCATTTCGGAAACAAAGACGCTTTACAATGCTCATTCCAGTTTCGGTTCTCTCACCCAGGCAAAGAAAGACCAAGGGTTTGCAGGTATCGACAGCGACGTCAAGGCGTGGGACAACGGCAAGGTCGGTCTGCGTTGGGGTTACACCTACGAAGTGCCCAATATGATAGACAACGACGATTTCCGTATCCGCTTTGTGGGTATTCCCTCTATGGACGGTGAAAACGCCCGCAACGAGGGCTATTCCTGCCTTGTTCCCGACTATCTTGCCATCTACAAGAACAGTCCCAATGCCGAGTTGGCATACAAGTTCGCCAAGTGGATGAGTTACGACCCCGAAGGCATTGCAATGCGTATACAGTTTGCAAGAGATGACGAAGAAACGCCCAACACCCTGCCGATGACTACGGATACCGACATATTGTATGACTTTGAGGAAGTATTCCCCGTCAAGGGCGTTGTGCCTTTCTACGAGAGGCTGGCGGACAGCGTTTTCGAACCCACCAAGGTCGTTCCCGGCTACAACGAGTCTCGTTTCAATGCAAGCACAGGCTTGTCCGTGACGGGAGCGGACGACGTGAAAAAGGACAACGCCAAGATAGGAGAATATCTTGACGCGTGCTTCTCGGGCAACGGTCAATTTGCGGCGTACGCGGCAGACCTTGAAGCGCTTGCCAACCGAGGATACGCCGAAGCCTTGGAAGACTATGAGGAAAAATATTGACAAAGTTTTACGATAGGGCCGCAACAGGCCCTATCGGACGCCTTTGAAACCTTTTGACCAACACACAAAATTGCAAAAAAATAAGGAAAAAGCTATGAAAAAAGCATCGATCGTACTACTCGCCATTGTTTTGGCAATTGCGGCAACTCTGTTGATTGGCTGCAACGGTGTGGTTTACGATTTTTCCGCTGCCGAGAATTTTTCCGACGTGGTACAATCCTCCTCCGACGGTGTGAACGCTCTTGCGCAATTCGACTCGACAAACGGGCTGACGGGCGACGACGATCGGTTTGACGTCGCCTTGCAGAGTTATGCGTCGGAGCAGGGCTTGGACGCGGCGGTTATCGAAAACACCGTACACTCGGTCGGAGAAACCATCGTGTTGCTCGAAGAGGGCGAATACGTTGAGTTTACGGTAGAACTTGCCGCCGCCGACAAATTGGCTGTGTACGCCGATTGGTACGTGCTGCACAACGGGCTTTCCGACAGCGAGGTGGAGATCTACATCAACGGAGAGGAGACGCCCGCCTCGCAACGTTCCGGAATGAAAGCGTTGTGGACAAACAAAACGGAAGAATTCAGTACGGACAAACTCGGCAACGAGATCGTTCCGTCTCAGCAAAAGTTGGAGCAGTGGAGCAAAGATCAGCCGCTGTACGAGTATGATTCGCTTACGGCAATTGCTCCCGTCTACTCTTTCAATGCGGGAAAAAACACCGTCAGGTTGGTTTCCATCTCTGCCGGTCAGTTGGTGATAGGCAACGTTCGGCTGCGTTCGGAAAAGTTGCCCGACGCCTACGAAACCTACGCCAAAACGCACGACGACACAGTCGGCGCGGGCAACATCGTTGTGGAGGCGGAACATAATTACAGAAAGAACAACACCTCCGTTGTGCCCACTTACGCCGCCGACGTCAACGTGACGCCCTATGAAACGTACACCTCGCCCCTCAACACCGTTTCGGGAATGAGTTCTCCCATTCAGGAGATCACATACGAAATAAACGTTGAAAAAACGGGCGTGTACAACATTGCTTTCAATTTCAGCAATGAAAATTCCAACCGCGTTACCTTCGCCAAGATAGCCGTGGACGGCAAAGCGCCTTTCCGCGAGTTGCTGCGCTATCCCTTTATGAACGGCGACGGTTTCCGGGAGGAAACGCTGTACAATCGCGCGGACGGCAAACCCTACGGAATCTACTTGACTCAGGGCAAGCATTTGCTCTCCGTCAAGGTGGACGGCAGTATGACGGCAAGCCACCTTCAAGAACTTTCCGAATCCATCGACGATCTCAACAGAATTTATTTGCAACTTAAAATGATCGCCGGCACTATTCAGGACAAAAACAGAGAGTGGAATCCCGACGTAGATTACCCCGGAGTGGTGGATAGCCTCGAAAACATTCGCAATCAATTGGTGGAACTCAGCCGCGTGTTGCGCAACATCAACGGCTCGGAGGAGGTCAACTATCAGGCGATAATCTACTTCGAAGCGGCGGTAAACGCCATCGACGGTCTGTTGGAAAAGCCTCAGCAGATAGCCAACAACTACGCTCAGTTATCCGAAGGCAGCGGCTCGATAGTGCAAACCCTTGCCAATGCCCGCACGGACATAGAAAGCACGCCTCTCAACCTCGACAAGATAGTCATCTATCCCGAGGGCGGCGAAACGGGCATCAAACATCGCAGCGGTTTCTTCGGCTTTTGGGAGGGCGTCAAAAAGTTCTTCCGCAGTTTTGTTACCGACTACTCCGTTACCAGCAACGACAAGGACACCATTGAGGTGTGGGTGGCGCGCAGCCGTCAGTACGTCGATCTTATGCAGCAGTTGTTTGAGGCAAGCGACTTGAAAGACACGCTGGGCTACAACGTGCGCTTCTCCATACTTGCCGACGAGGGACGGTTGATACTCAGCAACGCCGCCAACATCGCGCCCAATGCGGTAATGGGCATTTCCAACTGGCTGCCCTACGAAATGGGTATTCGCGATCTGACGGTAGATCTGACGCAATTTCCCGATTACGGCGAGGTGTTGCAGCGTTTCAGCAGCGGCGCAATGATATCTCTTATCGCCGACGGCAAGGGCTTGGCTCTGCCCGAAACGCAGGACTTCTACGTGATGTACTATCGCAAGGACGTGCTTGCAAGTCTCGGTTACACCGAGGACAGACTGCCGCAGACGTGGGACGACGTCATCAGTATGCTGCCCGAGTTGCAGCGCAGAGGATTGAATTTCTACATTCCGCTTAGTAGCAGTACGGCAAGCAAGTCGATTATGACGACCGCGCCGTTTATCTATCAATACGGCGGCAACCTGTTCAGCGACGACGCCACCCGTACTACGATAGCGGACAGCGAAAGTCTCGAAGCCATCAAATTGATGACGGAGTTGTACACGCTGTACGGTCTGCCGCAACAGATAAGCAACTTCTTCGACAACTTCCGCAACGGAAGTCTGCCGATAGGTATTTCCACGTTCGACACCTACATTCGTCTCAATATGGCTGCGCCGGAAATAGCCGGCAAGTGGGGCATCGCGCTTTCGCCGGGAGTGGAAAACGAAGAGGGCGTGATAGAGCGTTGGCAAACGGGCAGCGCGACCTCGATGGCATTGTTCAAGAGCGGCAGCGACGACAAGGACAAAGCCGGCTGGGAAGTGCTGAAATGGTGGTCGAGCGAAAACATTCAAACGGAGTTTATGAACCGTTTGACAATGCTGTACGGCAAGGCTTACATCTGGAACAGCGCAAACCTCAAAGCATTCAACAATTCCGTCGCTTTCAGCAGCGCCGACAAAAAAATCATATTGGAGCAATGGGAGTGGATGAGAGAAATACCCAAAGTGCCCGGTTGGTATATGCTGGAGCGCGAACTGAGCAACGCGTGGAACAAAATAGTCATCAACGGTCAGAACACCCGTTCCGCCGTGGAGGACGCAGTAACCAAGATAGACAAGGAACTGATGCGCAAGTTGGAGGAATTCGGCTACGTGAAGGACGGCGAGATCGTCAAACAGTACAAGCTGACGACTCTTGAAGATATTGAAGCGTACAAGCGCGGCAATAGCAATTGATTTGAGGAGATTTCATATGGAAGAAACTACGATCAAAAAAGAAAAAGCCACGCGTCTGCCCACACGAAAAGAGATGAAAAACAAAACCAAGATAGGCGGCAAAAGAAGCGGATTTACAACGGCGTTGCTTATTGCGCCTTACATTCTTTCTTTCGTTGTGTTCATAGTGCTACCCGTCGTCATCGCAATAGGGCTGTCGTTTACCGACTTCAACAGTATCAGTTCGCCCCACTTCGTAGGCTTTACCAACTACATACGGTTGTTGACGGCGGACGAGGAATTTATGCAGAAGGTACTGCCCAACACGATAAAGTTCGCGCTTATCGCAGGACCTACCGGCTACTTGCTTTCCTTCCTGTTGGCGTGGATGCTTGCGCAGATACCCAAACTTCCCCGTACCATACTTGCACTGCTCATCTACTCGCCGTCGCTTACCGCGGGCGTTGCAATGCAGGTGGTGTGGACGACTATTTTCTCGGGCGACCCCAACGGCTATCTCAACGCGATTTTGCTCAAATGGGGTGTGATTTCCGAGGCGATACAGTGGTTGCAGAGCGAGGAATACCTGATGCCGATAATGATCATCGTTACCGTTTGGTCAAGTATGGGCGTGGGATTCCTGGCAATGCTTTCCGGCATACTGAACATCGACCCCGAATTGTACGAGGCGGCGTATATGGACGGTATGAAAAACCGTGCGCAGGAAATTTGGTACGTCACGCTGCCCTCGATGAAACCGCAATTACTGTTCGGCGCGGTTATGGCAGTGGTCAACACTTTCCAGGCGGGCGCGATAGGCGTGCAGTTATCCGGTTCCAACCCGACGCCCAACTATGCGGGTCAGTTGATGGTAAACCACATAGAGGACTACGGCTACATTCGTTATGAAATGGGTTATGCCGCAGCCGTCAGCGTGGTACTGCTGTTGCTGATATACCTGCTTTCCAAGATAATACGTAAGATCCTGACGGAAAAGGACTGATAGAGGAGGTACAAAATGGCGTCATTTCAAGGAAAAAAGATAAATCCCAAGCATTTCCACATCAGTCAATTAAAGTTTTACATCATACTGTTGCCCTTTGCGGTGTTTATGGTGCTGCCCATCATTTACATTTTTACAACGGCATTCAAGCCTGCGGACGAATTGTTCAAATTCCCGCCCAGCTTCTTTGTAAAAAATCCCACGTGGGACAACTACAAAGCGTTGTTTGAGTTGATGGCGGGTTCGTCCGTGCCGGCGGCGCGGTATCTGTTCAACTCCATTATCGTCACGGTGCTGACGGTGGTGGTAAGCATATTCCTTGCCGTTTCGGCGGGCTACGTGCTTTCCAAAAAGAACTTCAAGGGCAGAAACGTCCTGTTTGAGATAAACACGCTTGCACTGATGTTTGTGCCTATCGCAGTGTCGATACCGCGCTTCATCATCATCGTAAACCTCGGCTTGGTGGACAGATTCGTCGCCAACATTCTGCCGATAATAGCAATGCCGATAGGCGTGTTCCTGCTCAAACAGTTTGTGGACCAGATCCCCGATCCTTTGATAGAGGCTGCCAAAATGGACGGCGCGGGAGAGTGGACGATATTGTTCAAAGTCATCATTCCTATGGTTCGTCCGGCTCTTGCGACGGTGGCGATACTGTCCTTCCAGTCGGCGTGGGGCAACGTGGAGGCTTCCACACTGTACATTAACAACGAAAGTCTCAAAACCTTTGCCTACTACATCACGACGTTCTCATCGGGAGGCTCGTCCACGGTGACGCAAGGTATAACGGCGGCAAGCGCGCTGATAATGTTCCTGCCCAACCTCATCATATTTATTTGTATGCAGAGCAAGGTTATGGACACAATGGCGCACTCGGGTATCAAGTAAAAACAAAAGGCAAATTTACGAAAAAGAATTACGGAGGTTTCTTTGTGAAACGTTGGTATATAGTAATTGCAATCCTTGTGTTAGCGACGATCGCTGTGGTCGCAATGCCTTCGATTGCCTTTGCCGTGCCCTATTCCACCGAGACCGTCGGACCGGAGGGTAGTATCGTGCCCACGCAGACCGCCTACACTCCCACGGGCAAAACTATTTTGCCCGGCACAGTGGAGGACACCGTGCCCGAAATGGATATGGCGGTGGACGAGGACAACGACAGCATCTACATTGCCGATCCCATCACGCAATGCGTGCAGGTGCTGGATATTGACGGCGAGGAAAAGATCCTTGACGGCACAGACTCGTCTGTGATAGGCAGAGGCACGCTCTCCAAGCCGACGGGCGTTGCGATAAGCGGCGATTGGCTTTACGTTGCGGATGAGACCAATCAAAAGATATACGTCTTTGACAAAACAACGGGCGAACTGCGCGGCGAAGTGGGGCGTCCCGACAATCCGCTTGTCGGCGCGGAAACCCCCTTTGTTCCGCAAAAACTCAAAGTGGACAACCGCGGCAACATTTACCTCGTCAGCAAGGGGTGCGTTTCCGGTCTTATGCAACTCAACTTGCAGGAACAGTCGGACGGCACGTTTACAAGCGAGTTTGTAGGATACGTCGGCGCAAACGAGACGGAGTCTACTTTCCAATCTTTCTTCCAGAACCTGTTCTTCTCCAAGGAGCAAAAGGAGTTGTTCCTTTCCGCACCGCGTACGCCCACCAACGTTGCAATCAGCAGCAGAGGACTCATCTACACGGTGACGAACAACGCTTTTCAGAACACGGTCAAAAAACTCAACACGTTGGGCAACGCCATTATGTCGCCGTCGGTCAACTACTCCAACACAGAGGCGATAAGCATCGACGAGGACGAGAACATTTATTCCGTCACCTCCGACGGGCACATCGCGGTGTTCGACAGTTACGGCGATCTGCTGTTCTGCTTCGGCGGAGAGGACATCGACGAACGTTTGGGCAGTTTGGTTTCCCCCAAGGCGATAAGCGTACTCAAAGACGGCAGTTTGATAGTGTTGGACTCCAAGTACAATATGATAGTACGCTACGAACGCACCGAATTTGCCGAAAAGGTATTTGAGGCAGTGCGTTACTACAAGGACGGTCTGTACCTCGAAGGCGAAGGGCTTTGGAAAAACATTTTGCGGCTTAACAGCAGTTTCATCGTCTCCTACAAAGCGTTGGCTCGCGCAAGTATGAAGAGGGGCGACTACCAGACGGCTCTGAGGCAGTTTAAGCTTGCCGAGGACAAGGCGGGTTATTCCGAGGCATATTGGGAGATCCGCAACGATTGGTTGCAAAAAAATATTGCCTGGATAGTTTCGGTGATACTTGTGCTGATAGCGCTGTTTGTGGTGTGGAAGATATTGGACAAAAAGAAGCCCAAGTTACTTGCGCCCATCAAGAAAGGTGCGGGCAAGGTCAAGAACGTCAAGATAGTGCGCGAACTGCTGTACACGGGCGCTTACTTCAAATCCACGCCCGACGCG
Source organism: uncultured Clostridia bacterium (assembly GCA_947628135.1). GTDB lineage: Bacteria > Bacillota > Clostridia > Christensenellales > CAG-314 > Fimimonas. The sequence continues at coordinate 17,062 of CANQYT010000006.1, read as the reverse complement.
GTATACCAAACCAAGTACCACAGCGCCACAAGCGTCTGGTCGGCGATAGTGCTGTACGTGTGGTTTGTGGTGTTGCAGTTGCTCAGCGTCATCGTAACGGGCTACCTGTTCAACAACAACAGCGTGTACAACAGCAACGCTTTGCGCATCGTGCTTACCTCTACGGCAGTGCTGTTGGGATTGGTGCTGTGCAACTACTTCGTAAGTACGGTAACGGACGGCGAGGGCAAGTTGAAGTACTGCTTCATCTCCTTCATATATGCGCTTGCGCCCTATCTGATACTTGCGCTGCCAATGTTCGTAATAAGTAGGTTTTTGACCTACAACGAGCAAATAATCTACGATGTTATGATGGTCGTTATCTACGGATGGAGCGCGGTTTGCGTGTTCCGTGCGATAATGGAACTGCACGACTACACCTTCTGGCAAGCAATCAAGAATGTAATTCTCACGGTGTTTGCCTTCGCAATGGCGATTCTTTTCATCATTGTGCTGCGTATGTTGGTAACCCAATTCTTCGGTTACTTTGCGTCATTGTTCAGGGAGATGTTCACAAATGCGTAAAAAACTGTTATTTCTCCTGTTGGCAATAGTTGTCGTCTGCTCCACGGTCGGCGTAGCCATCGCCGCCGAGAGCGAGCCTTCTACGCTTGCGGAGGAAGGCGGCGGTGCGGAAGGCTTCTACACCTGCACCGTTGGCGACTACGAACTCACCGTCAACAAGTCAAACCTCAATCTCTCCCTCAAAAAGGGCGATATCGAATGGACAAGCGGCAAGTTAGACCCCGACGACGCCGAGACTAACGACAAAAACATCGAGGACGGGCTGTATGTGATGTATCGTTCTTTCCGCAGAGGCAACTCCACTCGGTACGATCGTCCCATCACGCGTATCACCACACAGCCCATCAGGGAACGTGAATTTGTGGAAAGGGGAGACGGCTTTGACGCCACCGTTCGTCTGACGGACATAAGCATCTCCTTCAAGGTGGAGGTGCGCTTGACCGGCGACAAGTTAAGCGTCACCGTGCCCGATTCGTCGATAAAGGAAACGTCCGCCTACAAGTTGGAGCAAATTGCCATCTATCCCTACTTCGACAGCAGTTATCAGACCGTTGAGGGCGGCAAAATATTCATTCCCGACGGCAGCGGCGCGCTCATCGACCTCAACACGCCGGGCAACGCTCAAAACGAGTACTCTCAACGCGTGTACGGCAACGACATCGGCATCACTGCGCCCACCTCGCGCGCAAACGAGCCGCATCGCATCACAATGCCCGTGGTTGCCACAATGTACAGCGATCACAGCACTATGACGGTGGCTGCCGAGGGTGCGGAGTACGCCAACATCACCGCCGGTACAAGCGGTATTTCGCGTATACCTTACAACCGCACGGGTTTCCGCTTCATCTATCGTCAGGAGTACGACCGTTTTCTCGATTCCAAAACTCACACCAACGATTTTCAGGATGAGCGCAACCACTTTGACGCCTGTGTGGACTTCAACTTGATGAGCGAACCCGACGTCAACATTGCCGACGTTGCCGCGCTCTATCGCGACAACTATCTCGACCTCGACAAGAAGAAGGTCGACAATGTGGGTATGCGTTTGCAATTCTTGATGGCAGACAACAAGCCCTCGATGTTCGGACGCGAGACCGTCAATATGACCGACCCCGACTTTGTGCTTCAAACGGCGGAAAGCGTCTCCTACTACTGCAAGGGGCTTACGGTTGCGGTCACGGGCTATCAACGCGGCGGTTTGGGCGGCTCAAAGCCGTCGGTATTCCCTATGGCGAACAAAGCGGGCTATCGCAACTTGGGTTCGAGACTTGCTATGTTGGATGTGCCTTTCAACTTTACCGTGGATTACGTTCGCGCCTACGACAGAGCGGGAGTTTCCAACGCCAACTTGGTGCAGAACATTTCTGAACAGTTCGTTGTGCTGAATGACACCCGTGCGGGTTCTACCGCCACTTTCAGTTTGCTGAAACCCTCCTACACGGCGAAGCTTTTAAAAAACGACGTTTCCCGCCTGGACGGTTACAACGCGGGTTTGGAGGCGACCAACCTCGGAGGCTTGCTGTTCGGCGGTTACAAGACGGAAGCGTTCACCCGCACCGATCTCATCAAGCAAACGGTAGAACTTGTCAAAAACGCCGGTGTGAGCATTGCGCTGTCCAACCCCAACAGTTATATGTTCAACGTTATGGACAGTTACATCGACACGCCCATCGAGTACTCCGCCTACCTCATCGAGACGGAAAGCGTACCTTTCTTGCAGATGGTGTTGGGCGGCTACGTCCCGATGTACTCCACAGCGCTCAATTTGGACTACACGGGCACGAGTCTCACATTGCGCCTCATCGACAGCAACGTGTATCCCTCCTTTGTTCTCACCAAGGAGGACGCCATCGAACTTTACGGCACGGACAGTCAAAGCATATTCACCTCCTCCTACGAAGTTTGGAGTTATACCGTGCGTCAGACCTATGAGGACGTCAGCGCCGTACTGCAAAACGTGGTAGGCGCGCAGATAATTCGCAGAGAAAAGGCGGACGGACAAGAGGTGTATATCAACACCTATTCCAACGGTTACAAAACGGTAGTCAACTATTCCTCTCAACCCTACGTCTACAACGGCGTGACGGTGGAAGCGCAATCTGCCGTAGCGGTACAATGACCGACGAAAATCAAAAACAATTCTAAACGGCTATGAAAAACAACAAAAAACCCAAAACTCAATATTCGCGTTCAGATATATTGTCGGGATACGGTTTTTGCGCCCTGTGGCTTGTGGGCTTTATGGTGTTCACCCTCTACCCGATAATACAAACTCTGATTTTCAGTTTCAGCAACGTCAGCGTGGATTCGGGCTTCCAAACGGAGAGCGTGGGATTCAGCAACTATATCTACGCGTTGACCAAGGATACGGATTTCCTCAATGACATCAAAGACTACGTCATCAAGTTGGTGCTGTACGTACCTGTCATCACGGTAATATCGCTGATACTTGCTATGTTGCTCAACAGCAAGTTGAAGGGCACGGGATTTTTCCGTACGGTATTCTTTTTGCCCGTTATCATCACCAGCGGTCCGGTCATCGGTATCTTTATCGAGCAGGGCGTTGCGTCCTTCCCGGGTATAGAGGAACTCATCAATTTCGAGTCGCTTGCGGGCACTGTGCCGCAGTTCCTGTTGGACGCGCTGCAATTCCTCACGAGCGAATTCATAATGATACTGTGGTTCAGCGGTATTCAGATATTGGTGTTTATGACGGGTCTGCAAAAGATGGACAAAAATATGTACGAGGCGGCGCAGATAGACGGCGCGTCCAAGTGGGAGATGTTCTGGAAACTCACCCTGCCTGCGCTCAACCCGACTATCGTGCTTAACGTGGTATTCACGGTAGTAATGCAGTCGGTGTTCTCCCTCAACCCGATAGTAATGCGCATAACAAGCGCCTACACGCAGCAAGGCGCGACAGGCGGCTTCGGATACTCGTCTGCAATGGCGTGGATCTACTTTATAGTGATGCTCGCGCTTCTCGGTTTGTCCGTGCTGATCTTCAAAAAACACGAAAGGAGGGTGAAGAAATGAAAAAACGCATTCACGCCCCGAAAGACGAAAGTCTCAACAATGAAGCGCTGCAAAATCTCGACGAACAGCGCGCGGCGGACGTTGAACCGACAGAGCAGTCGGTAGATGTCGCCGATATGCCCGCGGCGCAGGAAACTCTTACGGAGGCAGCCGAAACCGCCGAGACCCCGACCACCGCGTCCCCCGCACAGGACGCTTCAACCGAGGACGCCGCACCCGAAACCGAATCCGAAAAAGAGAGTTTCGGCGAGCGCTTAAAAAATTTCTTTGTGATGTTGGGCGGCAAAATACGCAATTACTTTGTCGGTTTGGGACATCGTATCCGTGATTTTTGGGTAAACGCCTGGCACAAGACCGTCAGATTTTTCAAAAACGTAGGCGTATTCTTCAAAATGCTGTGGACGCTGTGCGTAGAGGCAAAACTCAAAGCGGCGCAAAAGCGCGCCCGTCGCCGTGCCGAAAAGGCAGCCGAAACCCCCGAAGGGACTCTGCCCGCCGAGCAAACGACTATTGACGAGGCAACGGTCACTGCGACTCCCAAGTCCGTTGCCGTCACAGCCGACGTTGCAACGGACAACGCCGAAGAACAGCCCGTCTTTGCCGACTCCGAAGAGGACGCAGAGGCAGAGGTGGACGAGGTTACTCTGATGAGAAGCCGTTTTGCGCATTTCTTCCGCCGCCGCACCAAGGACGAGTGGAAAACCGCGCTTCTCGGCAACAACGAAAAGAAAGGCGCGATTCAACTCATCGTATGCTACACGTTGCTCATATTGTTCGGCTTTGTGTACATCTACCCGATGCTGTATATGCTTGCTTATTCGTTGATGGGCGAAAGCGACGTCATCAACCCGTTGGTCACCTATTGGCCCACGGAGTGGAAATGGAGCAATTACAGCGAAGCGGCGCAGGCGGTCAACTTTTTCGGTACGCTTGCTCGCACGGCGTACATTTCGGTGTTGCCCGCGCTGTTCCAAACGGCGGCTTGCTGTCTTACAGCCTACGGTCTTGCGCGTTTCCGCTTCCCGGGCAAAAAGGTGCTGTTCGGTCTGATAATACTCACCTTTATCATTCCGCCGCAACTTACAATGTTCCCGCAGTTGGTCATCTTTACCAACCTGCATTTCTCGGGTAACGTGCTTAGTTTCATTGTGCCCGCGGCATTGGGTCAAGGAATAAAATCTGCGGTATTCATATTGATATTCTATCAATTCTTCCGCGGCATACCCGATTCCGTCGTGGAGGCAGCCAAGATCGACGGTGCAAATTCTTTCCAGATATTCACCCGCATAGGTCTGCCCGCCGCCGTACCCGCAATACTGCTCAGTTTCCTGCTTTCGGTGGTGTGGTACTACAACGAGACGGTACTTACTCAGGTGTATATCGGACAGCCCGATTACACCCTGCCCTTGCAGTTGCAGCGTTTCAGAGAGGCATTCAACAACGCCTTCGGAGGCGGTGCAGATTCCACAACGGGCAAATCCGTCAACGACGCTATCTATATGGCAGGCACGCTTCTCAACGTGTTGCCGCTGATAATAATGTTCTTCTTCACCCAAAAGTACTTTGTCGACGGCATAGACAAAGCGGGTATAACGGGCGAATAAGAGAGGCTATATGAAGAAATATCTCCAACCCATATGTATAATACTGCTTGTCCTTCTGCTGTTGGGGTGCTTTGCCGCCTGCGGCGAGCCCACCAAGGAGCAGTTGATAAACAAGTACGGCAATTTGATAGACAAGGAAATGCGCGGCAGTTTTGATTTCTTCTGGAACGAAACGCAAACGCGCGAGGGTTCTCCCGCCTACGGTCTTGTTGCCGATCGCGCAAATTACGTGCAGGCGTACGGCGACAACGACAGCCCTGCGTCCATCGCTTCGGTAGGCTTCGGTCTTGCCGCCTACGTCATCGGCGCAGAGCGGGGCTATGTAACCAAGACGGAGGCGCAAGCGCGCGTCGAGGGTACTCTCAACACGCTGCTCACCCTTCAAACCGACCCCGAGTCCAAAGCCACCAAAAACGGTTTCTTTACCCACTTTTTGGATATGACCACGGCGCAGCCCTCGCCCAACAGCGAGTATTCCTCCATCGACACGGCAATAATGCTGTGCGGCGCGCTTACAGCCGCGGAGTACTTCGGCGGAGAGACGGAGAGGTTGGCAAATCAAATCTATTCCAACGTCGATTGGACGTCTATGCGGCTCAAAAACGGCACACAGCCCTGCATTGCTATGACGTTTAACGGCAACACGCCCAGCGGTCCGTGGGATTTCTACGCAGAGCAGTTGATGATCTACGTCCTCGGCGCGGGCAGCCCCAACCAGGCTTACCGTCTTGACGACTCCGAGTACTACGCTTTCACGCGCAAACGGGGCAACTACAACGGTCACAGATTCTATTACAGTTGGTTCGGCAGCATATTCACCTATCAGTTCAGTCACGCCTTTATCGATTTCCGCAACAAAAAAGACGAGCAAGGCACAGATTGGTGGGAAAATTCCGTTCAGGCGTCCCTTGCCGACTACGAGTACTGCAAGGACAACTCCGGCGTCCACAAAACTTTCCGCAACGGCGTGTGGGGTCTGACGGCTTGCGACGGCGTAAGCGGCTACTGCGGCTTTATCGGCAGCGGTATCCGCGGTTGGGATCCTTCCCAAGCCGCCCCCGACGAGCGCAACGCCTATCTTCCCAACGTGGCGACGGTTGCGCCCTGCGGCGCGCTGGGCAGCGTAGTGTTCACCCCCAAGCAATCGTTGGAAGCGCTTGCCGCTTTCGACAAGGAAAGCAAACTGAACGGTCGCTACGGGTTGGTGGACAGTTACAATCTGGACAAGAACTTCTACGCCTCGTCCTACATCGGCATCGACAAGGGCATAACCCTTTGTATGCTGTACAACTACGTCACTGACGGTATTTGGACGCTCACCAACGGCAACGAGTATCTGCAAAACGGGCTTAACGCTTTGGGCATTACCGCCGCATAGGAGAAAATGAACGCACACATCGACGGCGCGCAGACCGCGCCCCGCAAGCATTTGAAAACAAGACCGTGCGACCAACCGCTGTTGGACGAAATGCAAAGTTGCTTTCGGTTTTTTCTGGACAACTTCTCGCGCAAACAGCAAACGTTTGGGCTTATGCCCGACGTCGTTCCCAACCGCAGAAAGGTCTGTTCCGTTGCCTCAAACGGCTTTATGCTGGCTGCAATGGCAGTGGGCGCGGATTTCGGTTGGATAGAGCGCGACGCCGCCAAGAGTATATGCGACGGCACGTTGGAAACATTGCTCGGTTTGCAACAGGATCACGGCTTCTTGTACCACTTTTACGGTATTGAGGAGGGCAAACGCTACCGCAACTGCGAGGTTTCCACGATAGACAGCGCGTTGTTGTTTTGCGGCGCGCTCACCGCGGGGTCGTATTTCGGCAGCAACACTCTCAAATTGGCGCGCAAGTTGGTTCGCCGTGCCGATTGGGATTGGTTCTTCGACCCCACGCACAAGCACTTCTTTATGGCGCGCTACGACAGCGGTATGAGCGTCCATTGGGATTTCTACGCCGAGCAACTGATGATCTACGTGTTGGCGGCAGCCAACAATGCCCAATGCGCCAACGAGGCGTACAACTGCTTTGGCAGACTTTGGGGCAAAACGGCGGACGGCGAAGACTTCATTCACACTTGGTTCGGCAGTCTGTTCGCTCACCAATTCAGTCACGCCTTTGTGGATTTCAAGGGCAAGACAGACCCATTCGGCGTCGATTGGTTCGACAACTCCGTCAAGGCGGTGCGCAACGACAGATTGTTTTGCGCCTCCCAACCGAAGTTGTACCCCGAGGGCGTGTGGGGTCTGAGCAGTTGCGCCGTCGTCGGCGGCTACAACGGCCGCATAGGCAGCACTCCCAGCGGCAACAACAACAGCGAAAACGTCTCCGACGGCACAGTTGCGCCCTATGCCGCGTTGGCAAGCGTCGTATTCGACGACAAGCACGCGCTCGACTTGGCGCACCTTTACAAACAATGCGCCGCTCTCAACGGTCGTTACGGGCTTTACGACAGTTTCAATGCCGCCGAGGGTTGGAGCGCCAAGTGCTACATCGGCATAGACAAGGGCATAACGCTGCTTATGGGCGCTAACTACTACAAGCGTACAGTGTGGAAGTATTTCAATTCCCTTTCGGAAATTCGTTCGGCAATGCGCAAACTCGGTTTCGTGTCCAAGCCGACAGAGTAAGCAACAACCGCCTCGTGCGGAAAACATACAAAACAAAAAATCAGTGTGGCAAAACAGTCACCATTTAGGAGGAGCAAATGGCAAACATATCACTCAAAAACATTGCAAAAGTGTACCCCGGCGGAGTCCGTGCGGTCCACGACTTCAACCTCGAAATACACGACAAAGAGTTCGTCGTGTTCGTCGGTCCTTCGGGTTGCGGCAAATCCACTACCCTCAGAATGATCGCGGGGTTGGAGGAGATCAGCGAAGGCGATTTGTACATCGATGACAGACGTGTCAACAACGTAGAACCAAAGGACAGAGACATAGCGATGGTGTTCCAAAACTACGCGCTGTACCCTTATATGACGGTGTTTGAAAATATGTCCTTCGGTCTGCGCCTGAGAAAAGTCCCAAAGAAGGAAATCGAGCAAAAGGTAAAGGCGGCGGCAAAGATATTGGGCTTGGAAGATTACCTCGACCGCAAACCCAAAAATCTTTCCGGCGGACAGCGCCAGCGTGTTGCCCTTGGGCGCGCGATAGTGCGCGATCCCAAGGTATTCCTGTTGGACGAGCCCCTTTCCAACCTTGACGCAAAGATGCGCACGCAGATGCGTACGGAGATCATCAAATTGCACAATCAACTGCAAGCGACCTTCATCTACGTCACCCACGACCAAACCGAGGCTATGACGATGGGTACTCGTATCGTAGTTATGAAAGACGGTCTCATTCAGCAGGTAGACACTCCGGACAACCTTTACAGTTACCCTGCAAACAAGTTTGTCGCGGGCTTTATCGGCACGCCGCAGATGAACTTCCTCGATGTGACTATGGAAGAAGAGGGCGAGGGCAAAGACCGCAAGATCTACGCGCGCATAGGCCGCAACCGCCTGTTCATTCACCCCGAAACCGTCAAACGTCTCACCGTAGATGAAGTAAACAAACGTCAGTTTGTGTTGGGCGTTCGTCCCGAGGACGTTCACTACGGAGAGGGCTGGGCAGAGACCTATCCCGACGCCGCCATCAAGGCGACCGTCAACGTCACCGAAAAACTCGGCAACGAAACGCTTATTTACTGCTCAATCGACGGCACGGACAGCGAAATTGTGGTGCGCGGCGGCTCGCGTTGCAAAGTGGAGCAGGAGGACAAGGTCGTTCTTTACGTGGACACGCAGCACATTCAGTTGTTCGACTACGACACCGAAGAGACGCTGCTCAAACGTTGACGGACTTTTTGAGCAAAATTGCACACAATTACACAAAGGTATCTATTCGGCTTTGCCGAGTGAATATAAAAAAATAAAAGAAAGGAGAAAAAACTATGAAAGCAAAGAAAATTGCAATTGCTGTTTTGTTGAGCGTGGTTATGGTGGTTTCCTCTTTCCTTGTTGTCGCTTGTGACAACACCAAGGAGAATCGCTGGGACATCTTGGCAAGAAATGCCGAGATGTGGAGCGCCGGCGACAAGAATATCTACCAAATCAACACCCAAGACGGCAAACTCGTTTTGGACTACACCAAGACGGACACGTACCAATACGTAAGCGGTCCTATCGGCGCTACCGCGGAGGAAAAGGAAAGTTACAAAACATTCGTTTTGACCGCGTCTATGACGACGTCCGCCGAGTGGAGCACCCTGCTCGTCAAATTCGGCGATGGCAGCAACGCAAGGGAATTCAACTTCGAACTTTCCGCTACGGAAAAGACCTATGAGATCGACGTTTCCGACTACGATCTCGCAAGCAAGGAAGTCATTCTGCTGTTTGCCGATAGCGGATGGAGAGATGTGACCGGCAAGATCACCATCACCGAGATGTACCTCACCGACCGCGAGATCAACGAGGCAAACCGCGCTACGGCTTACCAACTGCCCGCAGGCAATCCTCTGCCCGAAACCGCGGCTTGGAATCACATCACCTCTGATGAAACCACGGTAAACGCCGGCTGGTACGATGACGGTCGCGGCATCTACACCAACATTCAAAAGCAATCCGACGGCAGTTACAACATTCACGGCAAGAGAAAGACTCATCAGGACTTCTGGTACAACGCTTTGTTGGCATTTGTGGATAGCGACGCGACAACGATGAGCGCATTCCGGTCCTTCAAACTCACAGTCAAGGCTCCCGCCGGCACGCATATCGCCGTCAAGCCCTTCGACTTCTACGAGGTCAAAGCCACCGTTCCCGATGATCTGGAAGAGGGCGAAACGTTCACCATCGAAGTGGACATCACCGGCTTCACTCAGGCAAAAGCCAAGGATGAACAAGGCAACCCCACCGAGGAATTTGCGCACACCTTTGCCAAGACCGCAAAAGTGGCAGACGCACAGGCTCAAAACAAGATATATGTAATTTGGGAAACGGGCAACGGCGCTGCCGAGGGCGATTTCACCATCGTATCCGCCGAGTTCTCCACCGACAAGGCTAAGCCGATGTACACTGCCAAGGAAATCACCGCTACCGACCTCAAAGTTGGCACGGAGTGGTTCAGCAACGACTTCGGCGTATACACCCCCTCTGTCAACGCAACGGACAACTCCGTCAACGTTCACTACAACAAAGGTTCTTACGAGTGGGCTTATATGATGACATATGTAAAGGGCGCTGCTCTTCAAAATATGACCACTCTTACCGTCAAGGTAAAAGGACCCGCAGGCGTTGGCATTTTGGTGAAACCCTACGATCAACAAAAAGATAGTTTCACCAATATAACATTTACCGGCGACGTGCAAACTATCGTTCTCGACATCAGCGGTCTCACCGTTGCAGATTGGACTGCCGACCAACAAATATTGATATTCATTGGCGGTGGTGTAACAGACATCGAGGGCGATTTCACGATTTACAGTATGGAATACGGCACCGGTTCGGTTACTCCGACCGTTGACCCTGATCTCAATGTCATCACGGCAGATAACACTAAGATCACAAAGGGTTGGAAACCTTTGGATGCAGGAACATACACGGTAACTGAAAAAGGAGAAGGCTTCAACGTAGCATTCAACAAAACCGACACATATCAATTCCTCAGAACGTATGTAAAAGGTTCTAAGATTATGGACTTTGACACAATCAGATTTACAGTTAAAGGTGAAGACGGCAAAGAAATTTTGTTCAAATTCCTTGGTAAGGAATTGCGGTTTGAGATGTCAGGTGGCAACGATGTGTTTGATTTGGGATATGCCGAAAAACTTGCCAATCAAAATCTTGAACAAAATCTTGAAGTGCTGATTTGTGCAAACTCGCAAGATAATTTGCCTAAGACAGGTTCATTTGAACTAATTAGTGTGGAATTTGTTGAAACCTACAATGAGATCACGGCGGATAATCACAACGTAACAGGCGGTTGGAGACCTCTTGACAAGGATAAAGATTATTACACCGTAACAAAGCAGGCAGAAGGCACGGGCTTTGACGTTACTTACAAAAAGGTTGATCGGTATAATTTCCTCTTCACCAACGTTCTTGGAAGTGAAATTGCCAATATGAACAAGATTACTTTCACGGTAAAGGGAACTGCTGGCAAAGAAATTTTGTTCAAATTTGTAGGCAAAGAACAAAGAGAAAATCTTAGCGGCGGCGAAGATACTTTCACATTGGATTTCTCTGCTAACAAAGCCGATGTGGATTTCACAAAAATACAGCAATTGCTTATTGTTATTGAATCCTCCACGGAAGGAGCCGCAGAAGGCACATTCTCAATACTTAGTGTGGAGTTTACTGCCTGACAACACGTTTACCCAATATTTGCTCCTCTGCAAATAAAGGAACAAGAAGCCTCGATTTCGGGGCTTCTTTTTCGTTCCTTTTTACGCCCGTTGCACCCTCTCCCTGTCCGCACGCCGCAATCCGCCAACCGCGCTTGGGCAAAGTTTTCTCCGCAACGGAAGTATATGTGAAATTCGTCGCCGCACACGATGGGGGCTTATTCGTTGTGCGTCTGCACGTGACGGCGTTTCAATTTCGGGCGGTTTGAAAAGTAAACGGCAGTCGAATAAAGATAGTTGCCGCAAAGTTATTGACAAGTTTACGGAAACAAGATATAATAAACACGGTTTTGAATGCTACTATGGCTCAGTCGGTAGAGCACGTCCTTGGTAAGGAGAAACAAGGCAAAAATTTCTCTCAAAAACTCAATCGCAAAAACGAACAAAAATCGTTCATGCTGCTATGGCTCAGCAGGTAGAGCACGTCCTTGGTAAGGACGAGGTCACCGGTTCGAATCCGGTTAGCAGCTCCAAAGGAAAAACCGCTAAATATAGCGGTTTTTCTTATGTTTTGGCACAATATCTTGATTTCGCAAAAAGTGTTTGCTGAAAAGGAGGAGAGCCTGTTTGCTATTTGTTTGCTATTTTTTCGTCCACTTTCGAGGCTCGTTGCGGTAAAATCGGCGTTCTTTTCTCCCGCCTGTCCCGAACGGTTTAAGACTGCCCGAAACTGCCTTTTTCTCGCTCGGTAGCAAACAGTAGCAAACAATAGCAAACACTTTCGCGGTTACATTTCGTAATCTTTCTTCTTCGGAGCCTCTCCGATAACTTCGAGAAGTTCTTCCAAAGAGGACACGCCGAATTCGTCCATGAAACGCGCGACACGGCTTTCCAGCGTTTCCTGCGGTTCGTCGGACTTCTCTTTCTCGTCCGAACGTTCGGGCTTGACGTCGGATTTTTGCCCGCGCGCGGAATATCTCTCGTCGAAAACGTTCACGGCTTTCTGCAAGTATTTGTTGGTCGTCGCGGTGTTGTAGATCATCGTCGTTTCCACTTTCTTGTGCCCCATAAGCATTTGAATGACTTTCGGATTCTCCTGCGCCTCGAAAAGCGTGTTTGAGAACGTGTGCCGCAACTTGTAGAAGTGGATGCCCGCTTTGTCCAGACCGTGCTTTTTCAAAAGCCGATTGAACATATGCCGCGTCCCGTGATAGGTCCGCATTGTGCCTTCGTTCGTGCCGAAAATAAAATCGTCGGGTTTGCCGAGCGGCGCGCCCGTCAGAAGTTCTTGCATGACGCGAAGTTTCTTCCATTCGCACAGCGCGTTGTAAAGCAATTCGGGAATGGGCAATACGCGAACGCTGCCGGCGGTTTTCGTCTTTCCTACGACGTATGTACGCTTCAATACGTTCCCGTTCTCGTCAAAAGTCGGCTCTACCGTCTGCGCGCGAAGCACCGACAGCGTTTTGTCTTTCTCGTTGAAATCCTTCCATTTCAGGCTCAACACTTCGCCTATGCGCAATCCCGCCAGCATGGACGTAAGACAAAGCGGCTTGAACAGCGGGCTTGTGTTAATCGCCGCAAGAAACTTATCTCGCAGTTCTTCGGGGATCGCCTTGTATTCCTGTTCTTCCGCCTGCTCCGCAGTCTTGCGCTCTCTCGATTGCAGTCTGACTTTATCCACGGGGTTTTTGACCACTATTTCCTCGTCCACGCAATAATCGAAATATTGTCCGAGTTGGTACTTGATATGCTTTACCGTGTCGAGTGCATAGCCGTCGTCGAGCATACCGCCGAGAAAGTCCTGTAACAGGTTCGTCGAAACGTCCTGCGGCAAGTATTCGCCCATAAAGGGGTAAATGTACCTTTTCGCGTTCATCAGATATTTCTCGAATGTGCGGGGCGCGACGGTCCGCCGCTTGTACTTCATCAGCCAAAATTGCATATGCTTTTCAAGCGCCATATCCTGCTTGATAATTTGCTTCCGCGCTCCGCCTTTGGGCAAATAGGGCGCGAGGTTCGCCACGGCTTCCGCCCGCGTCTTGCCCGAAACGGCTTTTCGGATCTGCTTGCCGCTTTCGTCGTAGCCGATCGTCGCTTGTGCCACCCAAAGCCCACGCTTGTTCTGATAAACGCTGCCCTCGTTGTTGCTGCGTTTCGCAGCCGCCTTTTTACGCGCCATAAGGTAAGTCCTCCGCCGAATGATCGTTCATTTGCCAAGCGACGAAATTGAGAATGCTTACCACTTGCCGCTTGCCCACCGTCGTAACGGGGAATCTTCGACTGCGCATAAGCGCGCGAACGTTGTCCCTGCCAAGCCCCGTTATTTTGATGATGTCGTCACAGTCCAGAAAGGATTTTCCGAATTGCTGCGAAAGCCTTTTTACCTCGTCCGCGATCAGTTGCTCGACTTTCAGTTCGGTTTCTTTGTTGTAATGCTTCAATTTTACTCCTCCCAAAATAGATAAAGAAAGACAAGCCCGCGCTGTCGCTTGTCCAAAGAAATCGGGTATCCCGATTGTCTTTATTGTGGGGGAGACGGCAAAGTGAGTCTCGCCCTTATCCTGTTCAAAAAAATTGCCCGTTTTCGCCCGATTTGAGGCAGTTTCCATTTGCCCGTCCGATCCCTTGCAAAAAGTTCCCTCTATATATCCGTTGACAAAAACAGCCCGAAATCGTGGGTATTGACAAAAAATTTTTCTTTCGTCAAAAGTTCCTCCATATATCCGTTGACAAAACAAGGGCAAAATCGGACCTATTCCGAAAATTTTTTCGTCGGCATAATCGCCATTATGAGAAGATCGGGAATAACCCGCCCGTGTGCATTGAGGACGAGTTGCCTTTTGAGATACCTGATAGTTGGGCGTGGACGAGAATTGGTGAAGCTTTTCTTGTCGAAATGGGGCAATCACCCGATGGAAAAAGTGTCTTAAATGGTGGTGGCGGAATAGAATTTCATCAAGGAAAAATTTTCTTTGGGAAAAAGTATTTACAACAATCAAATCAAACCACAAGTTGCCCAACTAAAATCACGAATGAAAATTCCGTTCTTTTATGCGTACGCGCTCCGGTGGGTAAGGTTAATATTTGTGATAGAAAAATTTGTATAGGACGAGGCTTATGCGCAATAACTCCATTGGCACAAATGCCTATCGAGTTTGTTTATTCCCTATTGGAAACATTGGAAGATGCTTTTGTCAAAAAAGCCACAGGAACAACTTTTGTCTCTATCACAGGGGAAACTGTTAAAGGGCAAATTATTCCTCTCCCGCCGCTGGCGGAACAGGAACGAATTGTTACCGAGATCGAAAAGTACGAACCGTTGATTGCGGAGTACGACAAGTTGGAACAAGAAAAAAGCAAGCTCGACGGCGAAATTTACGACAAACTCAAAAAGTCTATCCTGCAATACGCCATACAAGGCAAACTCGTGCCACAGGAACCGACCGACGAGCCGGCAAGCGTTTTGCTTGAAAAAATCCGTGCCGAAAAGAAAGCCAAACTCGGCAAAAAATACATCGATAGTTTTATCTACAAAGGTGATGATAACTGCTATTATGAGAAGGTCGGCGATAACGCGTCTGTTTTGCTCGAAAATTTGCCGTTCGATATACCCGATAATTGGTGCTGGGCAAGGCTCGGGGAGATTGTATATAATCACGGACAAATGCTTCCCGATGAGCAATTTTGCTATATCGATATAGGCTCAATAGATAATGCGAGGCAAAAATTAAGTTCAGAAAATAATATCATCGAACCGCATAAAGCCCCTTCCCGAGCGCGAAAAATTGTTGCGCGCGACGATATTCTTTATGCGACAGTCAGACCTTATTTACACAATATGTGTATCGTGGATAGAGATTTCCCTTATCGCGCGATTGCAAGCACAGGATTTGCCGTAATGGCTTGTTTTGCGGGAATATACAACAAATTCCTATTCTATTATTTGTTGTCGCCTTCGTTTGATGAGTATGCAAATAGCACCGAGAACGCAAAAGGCGTTGCTTATCCGGCGATTAACGATGATAAGCTATACAAAGCGTTTATCCCCGTTCCACCGCTAAATGAGCAAATTCGGATAGCAAAACAGGTTGACAGCATTTTTTCCAACCTAAAAGACGAGGTTTAAGCCTCGTCTTTTAGATTAGCGAAGATTTTGTCTACTTGATTAGCAATGTGTATCTGTTCTTGCAATGTTGGAATAGGCATAAACGCGTTATTGCCTCTGTCGCTTCCCAACCGTGGCATTTTTACGCCATAAGCGCCCGCCATGGCGTAATCAACAAAATACGGACTCATCAAGTAGAGTTGGGCGTATCTATTACAAATCGGCGCAAAATCGAACACCAAAATTTCCGAAGTGCAGTACCCGTCCTCATCGGCAATAACGACTTTATTCAAATACGGGCGCAATTTGCTGTAAAGTACATCTCCCGCCTTGAATTTATGTTTATCGCTTTGGACTTTTAATGTTTCTTTCCGCTTTTTGCATAAAACCTTTCCGCTGTCTTTTTCTATATCTTCCAAATCTAAAATCCATGCGCTTTCTTCGATTGAGTTTGGCGATATTGAAATGCTTTTAGAAAAGTCTACTATTGTTCCGAGCCTTGCCCAGCACCAACTTTCGGGTATATCGAACGGCAAATTTTCGAGCAAAACGGGCGCGTTGCCGCCCACCTTCTCATAATAGCAGTTATCATCACCTTTGTAGATGAAACTATCGACGTATTTTTTGCCGAGTTTGGCTTTCTTTTCGGCACGGATTTTTTCGAGCAGAACGCTCGCCGGCTCGTCGGTCGGCTCCTGCGGCACAAGTTTACCTTGTATGGCGTATTGCAAGATAGACTTTTTGAGTTTGTCGTAAATTTCGCCGTCGAGTTTACTTTTCTCTTGCTCCAATTTATCGTACTCCGCAATCAGCGGCTCGTACCTTTCGATCTCCGCCACAATCCGTTCCTGCTCCGCCAGCGGGGGTAGTAGGAAATAAAGCGACTTTATAACATTCAGGCTTACACCGCCGATGATACCCGTCGTACTTGCCTTGAAAACATCTACAAAAAACGGGGCTTGCAAAAAATAGTATACGAATTTGGCGTTTATGCCGAATGTTTCAAAAACGCATAGTTTATTCCCGAAACACACATCTTCGGATAAAATGCCTATTTTCCGTCCTGCGCTGCCGCCTTCAATACATAGCAAAGGCATTCCCTTGTGCGCGATTTTGAATTGCGTATTATATGGGATACGAACGCCGTTGCAATAATTTATCGTATGGTCAAAAGATACATCCTTTGTGCCTATGTAGTTGTATCCAACGGGCTGACCGAAGTATTTTTTTTGCTTTTCTTGCTCGTTAATGCTGTTACCTGTAAATATATCCGCAATATCGGAAAAATGGCAGATGCTCCAATTTGCGGGCAAATCAAAGTCGATTTCGTCGGTAATATCCTTGATTTCGCCCCCGATCTTCTCATAATGGCGATTATCGTCACCCTTGAAAATGACGGAATCGCTTTTATCTTTCTTGATTTTGCCTTCTTT
>CANQYT010000005.1 GCA_947628135.1 uncultured Clostridia bacterium | reverse complement strand
CACTTGGCAAATTCTTCTTTCCCTTCCTCGGTGTCGAAGTATTCCCGAATGGCGGGTAGTAATGCTCTTGCAAGGGAGTCGATCTCGAAATCGGGGATCCCCGTGGTGTTCTTTTTCCGTCTGGACATTTATCTTTAAGCGTTTTCCTCCTTGTAATCGGTTATTTAGTTTTAGAGCAGGGACAGGATGATGACGATTGTCTGCACGAGCAGAAGCGCGGGTGTAGCCCAAAAGAGAAATTCGCGAAAGCCGCGCTCCGTTCTCAATTCCTCCCGCGTGGACGCAAAAGTTTCTTGCTCTCCGCAAGTTCCTTTTCCGCTTCCTCGAATACAGCGGCAGACTGCGCCTAGACAATTTTCCTTATCTCATTTTCCAAAGTAGTTACCGTTCTTCTTACCGCCTCGCTTGTCTCCGCCGCTATCCTTTGATTCAGACTGCGCGTTTCGCCTTGCAAGTTCTTCATCTCGCTTACGGCGTTCTTCACGCTGTCGCTCACCCTCCGCACGTTTCACTCGCCCGCATTCTTGTTTTTGCCGCGTTTAATTTACAAGTTGTTTTTGTCTTATATAATGTTAAGCAAACGCACACGAAAATTCCCCGACGGTTTTTATGCAACCGATTGCACGCTGTTATACCGCTTGTGAAGTTTCGGCAATTCAATCATTGGCTCGGTTGTCTAATTTGCGCCGCAAGTTCAAAAGTAAAACCGTCAAAGCCGTTTATGGGTTTTGTGTGGATAATGCCTACTTTCCAACGTCTCTACAACAGCATTCTCCTGCGCTGGTTTGTGAGGCGGTTGTCGGTAGAAATCGCACTCTACCGACGGTAGAGTGAGTTCTACTCCCATTCTACAACGACTTTTTCAGCGTATAGTCGCCCCATAAAAGAATGGATTTATTTTGCGCCGCTTTGTGGGTATAATCTAACCAAAACAAAGCGCGGGCTGACCCTCGCGCAACGGAGAGTAATTATGGAACAAACCGTCTACTGCAACTGCGCCGTAAAACGCGGCAAAAAATATCCGACGCTGTACACCAAAGGCGAAGAGATTTTCAACGCTGTCTCGCATATCGTGGGCGGCGCAATCGGTATCGCAATTTTCATCGCGGGTATAGCGCTGGCGTACCCCTCCGTGTCGGCGACGGTCGCAATGGCGGTGTTCGGCGTTTCCGTGATACTTTTGTACACGATGAGCGCGCTGTATCATTTCTTGCGCAGCGGCAAAGCAAAATCCGTATTCCGCATATTCGACCATTGCACGATATTTCTGCTGATTGCGGGCACTTACACAGCGTTTTGCCTCATTCCGCTGGGCGGTACGCTCGTGGGGACGGTTATCCTCGCGGTGGAGTGGACGATGGCGGTCCTCGGCGTGGTGGGCAACGCGATAGCGATGAACAACAAAGTGATAAAAGGCTTTTCTATGGCGTTTTACTGCGTAATGGGTTGGCTGATACTCGTCGCCATTGTTCCGCTGTACCATACTTTGCCTTTGGCGAGTTTTTGTCTGCTGATTGCCGGAGGCGTGGTTTACACCGTCGGCATCGGCTTTTTCGCTTTCGGCAAAAAGGTCAGATATTTTCATTCCGTCTGGCATTTGTTCGACATCGCAGGCACGGTGCTGCATTTCGTTTCCATTCTGCTGTTGCTCGTTTAATTTGAAAAGCGGTGCAACAGCCCAACGCCTCGCAAAATTTGTTTAAGCATAACGTGCGTCGCAGTGTTGACTTGAATCGCAACGTATTGTATAATTTATATTCGGTGAGGCGATTCGCCTCGTATACGAAGGGGGTTATATGGAACGGTTAAGGGCAAAAAAAGGTTTCATCTGCGATATGGACGGCGTTATATACCACGGCAACACGCTTCTGGACGGCGTAAAGAAGTTTGTGGATTGGCTGTACGCCAACGGCAAACAATTTCTGTTTCTCACAAACAGCAGTCAGAAGTCGCCGAGGGAACTGCAACAGAAGTTGGCGCGAATGGGGCTTGACGTTCCCGAGCATAATTTCTACACGTCTGCGCTGGCGACGGCGAGTTTTCTCAAAAGTCAAGGCGGAAACACCGCCTTTGTGATAGGCGACGCGGGGCTTACCAACGCGCTGTACGAAGTGGGTATCACGCTCAACGACGTAGACCCCGACTACGTTGTAATAGGCGAAACGGAAAACTACAATTTCGAAAGCATAAAAAAAGCAACGTCGCTTGTCAATAAAGGCGCGTTGCTCATAGGCACAAATTCGGACATAACCAACCCCACGGAGCACGGCGAAGTTCCCGCTTGCAAGGCGCTTGTTGCGCCCGTCGAGTACGCCACGGGTAAAAAGGCGTATTTCGTAGGCAAGCCCAATCCGTTGATGATGCGCGCGGCAATGGAGCGTTTCCACGAAAAAGGAATACACTCTCCCGACGTCGCGATGATAGGCGATCGAATGGACACCGATATGATTGCCGCGATAGAGTCGGGACTCGACCCCGTGTTGGTGCTGTCGGGCGTGTCTACAACGCGTTCCGTAGGTCTGTTTCCCTACCGTCCGCGTTTGATCCTCAACGGCGTGGGAGACATAGCGGAGTAAAATTTTCAATTGGGGTCGGTTTTTCGCAAGTTTTTAAGTTGTGGCGCGGCAACTGCGGTTTTTCACCCGTTTGTTCGCCCAAGTCTCGCGGTAGTAACAATCGTATAATTAAAGGCGTACCGAAATTCGGCACGCCTTGTTTTGTAGTATGAATGTATGCGCATATATACCGTCGTTCACTTACGCGCGCACAATTGCGGCTTTGCATATATACTGTCCTCTTCCGTAAGTTTGCGTATAACGCGGCAGGGATTGCCCGCGGCAAAAACTCTGCTCGGCACGTCGCGGGTCACCACAGAACCTGCGCCAATGACCGAACCCGCGCCTATCGTCACTCCGCCGCAAACCGTCACGTTGGAGGCTATCCAACACTCCGATTGGATAACTATGGGCTTGGCGTATTCTCTATCGGTAAGTACGCCGTCCGCGCGAGCATACATATTGCGCTCGGCAGGCAGCATTGGGTGTACGGGCGTAACGAGACTGACGTTGCACCCGATAAACACTTCGTCACCAATCGTCACGGGCGCGCAGTCCAACACGGTCAGGTTGAAGTTGGCGTAGCAATTTTTGCCGAAACGAGTGTTTTCGCCGTAGTCGAAGTAGATAGGTCCTTGCAGATAAGCGCCGTTGTGTTGCGGTATAAGCGCGTCGAGGATACTTTTTCTTTTGGGGTCGTCCTCGTCCGTAGCGTTGTATGCGTTGCACATTTTGTGCGCAAAGGTCCGCCTTTCGGCAAGTTGTTTATCTGCGGGGTCGTAAATTTGTCCCGCAATCATTCTTTCTTTTTCCGTCATATCGTTCACCTGCAATATTGTAGCGGTTTTTTCAAGCGTTGTCAACGTTTTGAGTCGGCAAGATTTTGCTTTGCCGCCGCTCGAATTACACGCACGCACAACGTTTATTTGCGGCAGATTGCTTTGTCAATATTCCGATACGCCAAGCAGATAATCGGTAGTGCAGTCTAAAAGCGCAGCCAACTTTATCAGTATTTCAAAATCACATTCGCGCCGAAAACGCACTTGCCGCAATTTGTTTCGTCAACATACAAATTTCACGATTGAAAAAGAGCGCCCGACTTTTCGCAGGCGCTCTTTGCATAGTTTGTAATCGATATTAAGTTTATTTTTTCAGCGGCACAAGTTTTTCCATTCCGCCCATATACTTGCGCAAAATCTCGGGAATGACAACCGAGCCGTCCGCCTGTTGATTCTGTTCCAAAAGCGCGGGGAACACGCGGCTTGTCGCCAGACCGCTTGCGTTGAGGGTGTGCATATAGTCCAACTTTTTGTCGCTTTCGCGGCGGTAGCGCATATTTCCGCGGCGCGCCTGATAGTCGCGTGCGTTGGAGGCGGAACTTACTTCCTTGTATATGTCCATCGACGGAATGTAAATTTCTATGTCGTATGTGCGCGCCATACTGTCCGAGCAATCTCCCGCGGCAAGTTTGCTCAATTGATAGTGCAATCCCAAGCCTTCCACGAGTCCGCACGCCATACCGACCATTTCTTCAAACGCCTCGTCCGACTTGTCGGGGGTGGTGTATTGGAAGAGTTCCACTTTGTTGAATTGATGTCCGCGTATCATACCGCGTTCTTCCGCACGGTAACTGCCCGCCTCTCTGCGGAAGCAAGCGGAGTAGCCGAAGAATTTTTTGGGAAGTTCGCTTTCGGGCAGTATTTCGTCGCGGTACAGGTTTACCAGCGCCGTTTCTGCGGTGGGCAGCATAAATTTGCGTCCTTCGCCGTTGGCTATCTGGTACACGTCGTCCTCGAATTTGGGAAATTGTCCCGCGGTAAGTCCGCATTCGTAAGAGAGCATATACGGCGGCAACATAAAGGTGTACCCTTTGGCTATGTGGCTGTCAATGAAGTAATTCAGCAACGCCCATTCCAACCGCGCGCCAAGTCCCGTGTATATCCAACTGCCGTTGCCCGCAAGTTTTGCGCCCCGTTCGTAGTCTATCAGCCCCAACTCTTTGCACAGATCGACGTGGTTTTTGAACGGAAAGTCGAACTGCGGTTTTGATGCGAAAGTTTTGATGGGGCGGTTGTTTTCTTTGCCACCCGAAGCCAGGTCCTCGTCGGGCAGGTTGGGCAATCTCAGCAAAAAGTCGCGTATTTGCGCGTTTACCTTGTCCAATTCCCCGTCTTGTTCGGCAATTTTGTCGCCGAGTTGTTTCATTTCGGCAATGGTGGCGGATACGTCCAGCCCTTGCTTTTTGAGTTTCGGGATCTCGCCCGACACCCTGTTGCGTTGCGCCTTCATCGTTTCGGTGGCGGCGATCAGCGCTTTGCGCTTTTCGTCCAGCGCGAGGAACGGAGCGAAGTCTATATCCTTTCCGCGTTTGAGATAGCGTTCGCGCACCTTTTGAGCGTCGTTTCGTATCAAATTTACGTCAATCATTGCAGTGATCCTCTCGGTTTGAAATAGCGGGCGGGTTTCGCCCGTTCAACTTTTATTTTACCACACCGCCACGACATTTGCAATAATTTCGCCGAGGTGTTTTTTGCGGGGAAACTCTTTGCGCGAAAAATTCTTTTCGCCGAACGTCCAAAGCGTTACCGTTGAAGTAATTTTCGGCAGCGGTGCGTTTTTTTTGTTTGCACCTCTTGATTACAATATCGTGCCCTTTGTTCCGTTTGTTGCGGGTTAAAGCGAAAAAAAACGACAGACCCGTAAAAATCTGTCGCAATTAGTTTTTGTTTTCGGCAAGTCACAACGCCTTTTCGTTATCCGTCAACCCCAAAAAATAATCTGCGGACACGCCGAACGTTTGCGCCATACGTTTGAGCATATCGTATCCGGGCTTGGCTTTGCCTTTCAACCATTCGCTCACCTGACTTTGATGAATATTCAATTCCAATGCGAATGCCGTTTGAGTCAAGTTGTGGCGCAACAAAAATTCTTGCAAAATATCTTCGAACTTCGTGTCCATAATGAAATTATATAGAATTTTCTATGTGCCCGCCCTTTTTATAGAAAATTCTATGAGCGTTTTTGCGTTTATATTGTGTATAGAAAATTCTATGATTATACTTGACGTATAGAAAATTCTATGATAGTATATCAATGCAAAATGGAGTATTGTTTCGGCAAGAGCATTGTAGAGGAAAAAGTATCGACATTTTGACTGAAATCGAGAGGAAAAATTTATGGAAAAACATCAATTGATTTGCGGCAAAGAGTATGGCACAAGCGCGAAAGCAATATATTCGGATTGCTGTCGCGATTTCGGATGGGATGTTGCTCAATCGAGCAGATTTGCACAGCAACAGCCGCTGTACGGATATCGTGCGGACGCAAGCGGAACAAAAGACATATGGTTTGTATGTCACAGCAATTTGTGTTCCGACAAATTTGTTGCCGGACCGGACGGCAAGATTCATCATCGCAACTTTGTGTACACGGACGAAATGGGCAGAATGGTGCAAATTGACGAATATCAGCCTAACGAGCCTTATCCGGAACTTGTATTTCCCTTGCGCGACCGTATCACATTTGTAAAAAATAAAAAAGGTCGATATGTTTTTGCGGGAACGTTCCGTTGCGTGCAGCCTATGTCGCGCGAGTGCGAAAGAATTTTTTACAAAATAGCAGACGATTATCCTATTAAAATAAAATAGAGGGGCGTAAAAATGCAAAACGAATACAAAGTATCGGATCTTGTTGCCGTAAACAACAGATTTGCGAAAATGGTCACGTTGAATTTTGTTTCGCTTATACTGTCTGCAATCGTTCTCGGCGCGTGGTTTATATTGTGGATCGTCGCTATGATCACGGGTACAATGGGTGACGCTTGGGTCTACGGAACGATATTGATGGCTTGTTATGCCCTCACTCTTGCTTCATCATCAATTTGCCACACAAAGTCGAAACAATATTATTGTGAAGAATACAACTCAATCAATTACGCAGTTGACGGCGAAATAACGACAATAAATATTGCCACAAACTTAATGTATAATTCTTGGGCTAGCAAAAACAGTGACGTTATGTTCAGAACAACAGATATAATTATAAGTTATTGTTTGCTTGAAATTTTCGCAACAATTGCAAGTTTTTTTATGGTTTGGATAAATATCGAAGCAATAAAGGTTGTGATTGAACTTGATATACAAGTTTTCGGCGTTACCATACTGATACTTACTGTTGTTACGTTATTAGTGTCGCGAGTCTTGATTTGGGTAAGCACGGGTTTGCTTGCACAAAATTGCTCGGATGTCGGACGGAAATACAATACAATAATGGCTGAACGCAAACGGCGCAATGAGGCAGAACAAAAGATTGCGGATGAATCTAATCAAAGGGCTGCCGATGTCAAACAACTTTTGGCGGAAAGCGGGTTCAAGTTTTTCCTGAAATATTATCCGCAACTCGTTCGGGTGGGCGTAAGAGACGTTATTGTGGAAGAAGAATACCTTCCTGCGGAAAAAACCGAGCGTTTGAAAGCCGCAAAAAAATTGATCGACAGCGGACTTGCACCTGCGGCGGCGCAACTAATTCTCGAAAAGTTCCCCGACTTGCTCACGTCGGAAGAAAAAGAACTTGCGTTGCGTATCGTCGGCTGACAACATTGGCAGAGCAAATCAAGCAAACTTTTGAAAGGCGCAGTTGTGACAGACAGCGCCTTTTTCAACGAGCCGCTGTAAGTTCGTTTTGCGGCGGGGAAAACGTTGGGTTTTTGCGCGGTGTGTATATTTTTGGACAATATATGCTTGTTACATCGGCGTTTTTATGATAGAATAGTAAAAGAAAATTCGCCGTCGCACGCAGCCGAAAAGTTGCGGCGACCCAACTGTCAACGAGGTTACGCTATGCAATTGCGGTTTTACAACACACTCACACGCAAAAAGGAAGAATTTGTACCAATAAAACACGGTCAAGTGGGTATTTACACCTGCGGACCTACGGTATACAAGTACGCGCACATAGGCAATATGCGCTCGTACGTCTTTATGGACGAGTTGCGCCGCGTATTGGAATACAACGGTTACAAAGTCAAGTCCGTTATGAACATAACCGACGTCGGGCATCTCGTTTCCGACGCGGACGACGGCGAGGACAAGATGGAAAAGTCCGCGCACGAAACGGGCAAAACTCCCCTTGAAATAGCCGCGTTTTACACCGAGCAATTTATGAAGGACATCGACGCGCTCAACATCGAGCGTCCCACGGTCTGCCCGCGCGCAACGGACAACATCGCGGAGATGATAGAGATAGTGCGTTCGCTTCTGGACAAGGGCTACGCCTACGAAACGGAGGACGGGATATATTTTTCTGTGGAAAAATTCCCCCATTACGGCAGACTCAGCGGAATCAACCTTGCCGAACAGCGCCACGGCGCGCGCGTGGAGGTAAACGATTTCAAACGCCACCCCGTAGACTTCGCGCTGTGGAAAAAGGCTCAGCCCAATCACTTGCAGCAATGGGACAGCCCTTGGGGGCGCGGTTTCCCCGGTTGGCACATAGAGTGTACCGCAATGAGCAAAAAATACCTCGGCGAAACCTTCGATATCCACACGGGCGGAGTGGACCACATTCCCATTCACCACGAAAATGAAATCGCTCAGGCGGAGTGTTGGTTGGGGCACAAAGCCGTCAACTATTGGATGCACAACGAGTTTATGCTGATAGACGGCGGCAAAATGAGCAAATCTCTCAACAACGCGTACACGCTTGCCGATGTGGTCAAGCGCGGATACAGTCCCGTCGAATTGCGTTATTTCTACCTCAACGTTCACTACCGTCAAAAGATAAACTTCACTTGGGACGCAATCGCCGCTGCGAAAACGGCTTACGGAAAGTTGTGCGCGCAACTGTGGGCGCACAAAAACGGCGACGTCGCAACTTCCCCCGACGTGTTGAAAGAATTTCGCGACCGATTCGAAGCGGCGATAAACGACGATCTCAACGTACCGCTTGCTTTGGGCGTGCTGTGGTCTCTCGTCAAACTGCCCAAGTCCAAGGACGTGTACGACCTCGCGCTTTCTTTCGACAAAGTGTTCGCGCTGGATCTGAACAAAGTCTCCCAACCCGCGCAGTCGCAAACGGACGTTCCCGAGGACGTTCGGCTGCTTGCGGAGCGTCGGCTTGCCGCCCGCAAAGAAAAAAATTGGTCGGAGAGCGACCGCCTGCGCGCGGAGATCTCGCAATTGGGTTTTGCCGTTCGCGACACCGCCGACGGCTACGAACTCAGCAAAAAATGACTTTTTGTTATCAAAATCTTTCCCCTTGCATAGTGTAGTGCAAGGGGATTTTTTTTATGGCGGACAAGGTTTTACAGCACAGTTTGAACTACGACGGCAACCTGCTTTCGATTCGCGGAGTGCGTCAGACTGCGGAAATAGGGGAGCGGCAAGCGGTGTTCCGTCTGGAAGGTAACACGCTTACGGTGCGCGGCAGCGGGTTAAACGTCATTCGTCTGGACAAGGAACAGGGCGTTGTGGTGTTGGAAGTAAAGAGCGTTTCTTCCATCGTTTACCGTCAGGGCGGACTGTCTTTGAAGGGGTTGTTCCGTTGACGTTGGGCGCGGGCATAGAGCAAGCATACGTATTCGCCCTGTTTTGGGCGATAGGCGTGATAGGCGCGTCGGTCTATATATTCGTAAACGGCTTGATACGAGGGAAAATCGCGTCCGTCGCGTTTGATTGCGCGTTCGGTATGTTTGCCGTCTGGACGCTTTGGCGAGTTAACCTCGATTGCAACAACGGACAGCTGCGCCTCTACGTCCCCGCGGCGGTTGTCGTCGGTTGCGTAACGGCTGTGTTTACTTGCAAAAGTTCGCTTGACAAACTGTCGTCAATGTTGTATACTTGGTTCACTACAAAGATTGCGGATCTCAAAGATGACCAAGTTGTTTTACAAAAAGTCAACGTCGATATTGGTAATAGCGGCAATTCTGGTGCTGGTGCTTCTGGCGCTGATATTGCTGGTGACGCTTATGCAGATGAGTTCGCTCAGTCAACGCGCCGAAAAGTTGGCGGAACTGATCGCCAAGGCGCAGGAAGACGAAGCAAATTTGCAGGAACTCATCGACTATCTCGAAACGGACGACTACGTTCGAAAGTGGGCGGAGGAAAACAACCGCATAAAGGGCGACGACATAATCTGGCTGGAAGAGAAGATCCCGAGCAACTCCGACAACTGAATTGACAATGCAAATCTCTCACGCCGTGAGAGATTTTTTTTGCGGATATTTTTCCGCACCAAGGCGTATTACTATGGCAAAATCTCATCCCAAACTTGCAAACAAATTTCTCATCGGTTCGGCAATCGCCCTCTACGGCAAAACGGCGTTTGCGAGAAAAGTCAAACTTATCGGCGGCGACGCGTTCAAACACATCAAGCCTCCCTACGTGGTGGTGGCAAACCACGCGAGTTTCGTGGACGTCGGCGGGTTGATTATGTCTATGTACCCCAAATGCGCAAGTTTCGTGATTTCCGTCACGCAGATGGCGCAGTGGCCCTCCGCGATAAAGTATATGGGTGTGCTTCCCAAGAAACAATTCACAGTGGATACGTCGCTTATACGCGACATAAAGTACGTGCTATCAAAGGGCAGACCCGTCGTCATTTATCCCGAAGCGAAACTTTCGGTGGTGGGTACGCCCAACCCCATCAAGCCCGCCATCGCCAAGTTGATAAAACTGCTCAAAGTGCCTCTCGTCACGGTACGTTTCAACGGCAACTACCTGTACAGTCCGCGCTGGACCAAGTCCAAGCGCAAAGTGCCCGTGCATATGGACGTGAGACTGGCGGTTTCCCAAGAGGAAACGGGCAACATATCCGTCGAGGAGATACACAACAGGATAATTCGCAACCTTGCCTGCGACGACTACGCTTATCAGGCGGCAAACAACATAGAAATTTGCGACCCGCACCTCACCGAGGGGTTGGAAAACATATTGTACAAATGCCCCGACTGCGGAGCGGAGTTCGCTATGACGGCGCGCGGCAACGCGCTCACTTGCGGCAAATGCGGCAAAACGGTCACGCAAAACGCTTTCGGCGCGCTTGAAGGCGGACGTTTCGCCAAAGTTACCGATTGGTACGAATGGCAAGCGCAATGTGTGAGAGAGGAACTGCTGCGCGACGGCTACCGCTACGAAGAACCTTTCCGCGCGGAAAAACTCGTCGGAAAAAAATACGTCGATATGGGCGACGCAACGCTTACTCACGACGCTCAGGGGCTTACCGCGGAGTTTGCGGGCGAAGTTATTCGCTGCAAAGCGGGTATGTTCTACACGCTGTCTTTCAACAACGACTACGTTTATCTGCCCGTAGAGGACGCGGTGTACCGTTTCAAACGACTGCGCGACGTGGGCTGTACCACCAAATTCAACCTTGCCGTCGAGCAGCAATCGCTGCTGTTGGAGGAGAGAAAAAACGCAGATAAAGGTTGACGGAAAAATTTCCGTCAATTTTTTTTGTTTTTTCGTAAAAAACAGTTTACATTTTCGGTGAATAATGGTAAAGTAGTTGCGCTAATATACAAGGTATCCGATATGCGGGATACAAAGCCTACAATTGGACACAATAAATCTGTTTCAAGGTGAATGATGGGAAAATACAAAAAATGTCCGCGTTGCGAACTGAATTATATATTGCAGGATGAGGATATGTGCGACGTATGCAAGTCCGAATTGGGTCTGGAAAGCAAAATTATGCTTTTGGACGACATAATCGACGACGACGAACCGCTGAAACTTTGTCCTATATGCAAAACTTCCTACATCGGTATGGACGAGGAAATGTGCGAAAACTGCCTTGCTCACTTCAAGCGTGAAGAAAGCGGCTCGTTGGACGACGACAGCGACGATTGGCGCAGTTATCTGGACGACGAGGACACCAAGGACACCGAGGAAGAGGACATAATCCCCCTTGAAGAATTGGAAAACGACGAAGATTTCAAAGAGGACGAATTCGAGGACGAGGAAAATATCGACAGCGAGTTGGACGACTATCCCGACGACCTTGCAGACGACTTCGACGTAAACGACGACTACGACGATCTGGACGACGAGGATGAGGACGAAGACGAAGAAGACGAGGATGATGAGGACGATTGACGCGTAACGTTTTGCGGCTCAACGCTTTTTGCGTTGAGCCTTTTTTTTGCGCTTGTTTTTCCCGCGCCCTGCCGACGGCTTTTCGGCGGCGCTGCCGTCGTTTTTTTTCGACTTCGCGCGTACGCGTTGCATTGCGCAAGGTTGCGGTGCAAAGGCACGGCGAGCGGCGTTTTGCGCCTATGGGGTGACGAAAAATAAAAGCGAAAAAATATTTTTAATTATTGCAAAAGCATTTCAAAATCAAAATTTACTTCAACTGCATACGGGTTTCAAATAAAATTATATTTTTTGCGGTACGTTTTCGATGTTTTGGCTCGGCGGCGGTGCGGTTGACATATCTGTCGTTGTCGTGTACTATTCCGACAAGCGTTTTTGCCGTAAGGAGTAAATCTCTATGTATGAATATATACAAAAGAAAACCTATTCGACCGCATTATGTTTTGTGACGACGGCGCTGTGCGTTGCATTGTTTGTTTGCTCGCTTGCGTTACGTCCGCCGCAAAGCGTCGACGTCTCCCCCGACAAAATTTACGACAACTGCATACGAAGAGTCGTCGAAGTAAAGGCGTCCGCCGCGCACACGGGCGAAAGTTTCGGCACGGGCGCTGCCGACAAAGCAAGATATAAAAAGTATATTATGTCCAAGTTGCCGTTATCTCGTTTGTAATTGTATCACACACCGCCGTTCGCAGTATTTTTCCGTTGATTTTTGTCAACAATATCGCGAGAGAAGTTTTGGAGGGCGTGCGGCTTGAAGAAAAGACTTGACGTTGATGACGCAAAAGCAATGGTTACGAAGTTGGTCGGGCAAAACGTTTGCGTTCGTCTGAACAGGGGGCGCAACAAAATAAAGAATTATCGGGGCGTACTCAGCGAAGCCCATTCCAACGTGTTTGTGATACAACTTGCGGACGACATATTCGACAGGATAAGTTGCAGTTACGTGGATCTCGTCTGCGGCGAGTTGGTAATTCGTCCGCAGCCTTGACCCGACAAAACGCAACATATTTCGCGGCAAAAGAAATTTCGCCGCGTTTTTTTTGTTGGTCTAACAACCGCCTTTGCGCCGTATATTACAATGAAATCAAACAAATTTTTTTGCGTGGGGGTAACCGAGTCAAATGCAATTTACCAACTTGTCCTGTCAAAGCCGCCGATTCGTCGGAAAACTTCAAACCGCCGAGAGCATACGTATCTCCGTCAAAAACGACATAACAGACGTGCTGTCCGTCGGGGTGGACAGTTTTGTAAATTCCTACGAGGCGAGCCGCGGCGAAGTTTCGTTTTACGGCAAAACCAACGTAAGGCTGCTCTATTCCGACGGAACTTCCGTGTCTGGGCAAAGTTACAACGCCGATTTTACCGCAAGTCTCGCCAACGACGCGCTGAACACCGACAGCAAATTGATTTTTGACGTGTCCACCGTGGACGTCAACACGGAAACTAACGCCAACACCGCCACGGTGACTATCCTTCTGGAAGTAAGCGCCTACGCTTATGTTACCGAAAGCGTGCCCTGTAT
Organism: uncultured Clostridia bacterium; assembly: GCA_947628135.1. Classification (GTDB taxonomy): domain Bacteria; phylum Bacillota; class Clostridia; order Christensenellales; family CAG-314; genus Fimimonas. The sequence continues at coordinate 93,047 of CANQYT010000005.1, read as the reverse complement.
GGAAAGTTCGGACGGGATATTCTGCAAGACGGAAACGGTAGAGTACTTGCAATCGGCGGATATATTGCGCCTGCCCTTTGTCGCGGACGAAGAACTTTCCGCCTCGCGCAACATTTCTTCCGTGTTGCTTGCCGAAAGCAAGTTGTGCGCCAACGAATACACTCTCAAAGAGGGCGTGCTGCGCATAGAGGGCGACGCCGCGGTGCGTTTCACTTACCTGTCCGAGGGCAATCTCGTAACGGACGTTCTGCCGTTCAAGTTCGAAAGGGAGTTGGACGCGTCCGGTATAGACCCAGACAGTCAGTTGCGCGTGTCGCTTTTCGTGCGAAACACCAAGGTGCGCCTCAATCTCACCGAAGAGAACGTAAACACGGTGTTTTCCGTGGAGATAGCCGCCGTTGCTCAGATCGAAGCGGCAAAGATAGGCGTTTGCGACGTCATCGGCGACGCTTACCGTTCCGATTGCGATTTCAAATTCGAGCGCAGAAGCGTCACAACAACGTTGCCTTGCGGCAGTGCGTCGGAACGTAAACGCGTAACGGCAAGTCTGCCTCTCGATTCGGGCAAAACGCCCGTCGCCGTGGTAAACGCCTCCGCCGCAGTCACTCAATGCGAGTCTATGGAACGCCGCGCCGAGGTACGGGGCGTGGCTCAGGCTACCGTACTGTACGTCACCGACGCGGGCGTGGTGGGCGAACCTTTGGAAATACCGTTCAACGAAACGCTTACGGTAGATTATCTTATGCCGCAATGCCGCAGTTACGCGTCGGCTACGGTTACGGACTTTTCGGTGAAGAACGTCGGCAATATGCAGGCGGAAGTGGAGTTGCACATCGCGTTGGAAAGCGAGCGTGACGTACCCTGCACGGTGATTGTATCCGCCGAGGAACAGCCTTTCGACAAGTCGCTGCTGCCCGCGATAGAGGTATGCCTTGCGCAGAAAGGCGAAACGCTGTGGGAACTGTGCAAAGGTCTGCATATTTCCGAAGAAGATCTGCTTGCCGCCAACCCCGAAATCGCCGAACCGCTACAAGCGGACGCGCGCATAGTGGTATTCAACAAAATATAACGCTTTTGTATCGTCGCGCCGAGAGTTGAATTCTCGGCGCGTTTGTGCTACAATAAGACGTATGAACGTACGTGTTTACGCAAAAATAAATCTTACGCTGTCGGTGGGCGCGCGTAACGGCGCGTTTCACCCCGTGGACGGCATAGTCACGTCAATCGATTTGTTCGATTCGGTCGAGGTCACGGCGCGGCGCGACGGAAAAATACTGTTACACAGCGACCTTGCCTTGCCCTGTCAAAAAGATTCCGCTTTCCGCGCGGCGCAGGCGTTCAAAAACCGTTTTTCCTCCGACGGGGTGGACATATCCGTCGTAAAAGGCATACCCGTGGGCGCGGGTCTTGGCGGATCGTCGGCGGACGCGGCGGCGGTCGTATACTGTATGTGCAAATTGTTCGGCGCAGATCCCCTTTCGGCGGAAGTTCGCGACGTTTGCGCAAGCGTGGGCAGCGATGTCAACTTTATGTTGCGGGGCGGACTTGCGCGTATGCGCGGCAAGGGAGACGACCTTGTTTTTTCCTCTCTGAAAAGGCAACTGTATTTTGCCTTGACTACGTTTGACGTCCCGATGAGCACCGCCGACGTTTACTCCCGTTTCGACAGACTTACGCTCGGAAAGTCTCCTGCCGCGGCGGTTGAGCCCGAGGAGTGGCGGTTTTTCGCGCGGGACGTTTCGGATAAGTCGGCGAGCGTTGCGGAGCAACTTGACGTAAGCGCAATGTGCCGCAACGATCTGCAAGCGGCGGCGCGCTCGCTGGACGTCTATGCGGAAGAATACCTTGCTTTTGCACGTGAAATCGACTGCAAATGCACAATGACGGGCAGCGGCAGCGCCTACTACGTGCCGTTTACGTCGCTGTCGGAGGCACAGCATACGGCGCGCCTGTTCAACGACAAGGGCTTTGTTACGCGCGTGTGCCGATCCGTGCCGTACGGAATAGAGCAACTTCCGCGCTGAATTTGCTTTTTGTCGCAGAGGGCGGCTGTTTTGCAAACAATTCGACATCGTTTTCTTCAAACCGCGTTTTCTTGCGCGGTTTTTCGTTTTACTTTGCCGCATATCCGTCAACAACATCGGCGTAAAACTTTTTGCGAGGTGCGCTATGAAAAAAATACTTATTGCGGCGGCGATAGTGGCGGTGACGGCGGCGGTGATATTCGCAATTCCGCAGGGAAGATCCGACGCCGAATATCTTCGCATACATATCCGTGCCGACAGCAACGACGCTGCCGATCAAAACGTAAAATACGAAGTAAAGTCCGCCGTGGTGGATTATCTTACGCCGTATCTTGCCGAAGTAAAGGACAAGGCGGACGCAATGCGTATCGTGCGCGCTCATCTTGACGGGATAGAGTGCGCGGCAAACAGGGTGCTGCAAGCGCGCGGTTTCGGATATACGGCGACAGCGAAACTCACTTCCGAACAGTTTCCCGACCGCACTTACGGCGATCTGACGCTGAAACAGGGCGTATACGACGCGCTTATTTTGGAATTGGGCAGCGGCAAAGGCGACAATTGGTGGTGCGTAGTCTATCCTCCGCTGTGCTTTGTCGGCGGCGAAAGCAACGGAAGCAACACGATAGTGTACAAATCGAAATTGATGGAGATCATCAACCAATGGCGCGCCTCCCACGGTAAATAGCGGGGGCGCGTCCCCGTCGTGCGTTTCGGGCAAACGCAACTTTTTTTCCACCGACTTTGTTTTTTTCACATATACGTCTGATAGTTATTTATTTTTGAATTTATTTGTGGTATAATGTCCTCGAAAAAAAAGTCTACCCGTTTCGGGCGGGAGGAATTATGAACAAAAAGAAGTTATCGTTTACGTCAATTTTGTTGAGCGTTGTGGTAATAGTCGCCTGCGCCGTGCTGTTGCTTGTTTTGTCCGACTACGTTTTCAAAAACGTCACGGGTCGGTCTCTGCCTTGGTGGGCGTATTTGACGATAGCGGCTATCTACGCGATGATAGTGTATCTCGTATATCTTCTGATAGGTATAAGCAAACAGCGTTTCGAGCGATTGCTAGCGCGCGAGGGCGTCTGCACGGACAAAGTCTACGAGTCGGACGGGCAAAAGTTGTACGTCGATTTTGCAAGCAAGCGTATAGCCGACACCTATTTGAGTACCAAGCCGATAGTGCGCTTCGACGAAGTTGTGGGTTTCCGCGTGGAGTGTTTTCAGACGGGCAGTAAACGCGTGCTTAGCGACGACAGACGTTTTTTGAGCGTAGTGCTTACCCTTCGCAAAAGCGACCCGACAGCAGACAGCCCCTATCTGTATCTGCCTATGTTCGAAACGGAAGTAGACGCCGCCGACGTTCCCGACGAACCGGACGTAACCGAAGAAATGGTGGCAAAGTATCCCGAATTGCAACCCCTGTACGATCTTAAAACGGACGTTGTCAAAATTCTGGAACTGAACAAGACCGATTCCGACAAAAACGCCAAGTAAATTTTTATGAAGAAATTCAAAATTTTTTGTATTGCGGATATTGCGGCGCTTGCCGTGTTGGAGGCGGTGGTTACCGTCTTGTATTTTGTGCGCCGTGCCGAGGGCGACGGACTGCCGTGGTGGGTGTTCGTTCTGCCCGCGGCGATTTTCGTCACAATCTCGGCAGTGGGGCTTTGCGTGTATATGAGGGTAAAGTCCGCCTTCGAGGAGAATTTCGAGCGCAAGTTGAGCGCGTCCGATTTCGACGTACAGCGCCGATACCGACTGAACGACGACGTAGACGTATGTATAGACTTCGAAAGCAAGCGTTTCGCCTGTAATTTGCTGTACAAGGACATCGTTCCCTTTTCCCGTATTGCCAACTGCCGCACGGAACTGAGCAAGTACGCGGGTCGCCGCACTTTGCTTTGCGTTGTGATGTCTTTGCGCTGCGGCGAAGCGAAGGACGACATAGAGGACGACATAGAAATTTTCGACAGCGTAACGCTTTTTCACGCGGTCTTGCCCGTTGAGATCGACGAGTTGACGGACGATCTGCCCAACCGTTTTCCCGAATTGCAGATAGCCTTCGACTTGCAAAAGGATATGGACAAAATTTATGAGATAAACGTACAAGACGGCGTCAACGCAGTCATTGTGGAAGAACCCACCGAAAGCGAATGGACGCAGCCGTCGGACTTTTACGAACAGCACTACACCAAGCCGCCTCACGGCGATTTGTAGCAGAAACAGCAAAACGCCCAATGGGGTGCGAAAAATACGCAACAAATTCAAAACTCACGCACAAACGCGTGAGTTTTTTTGCGCAAAAGAATATTCGTTTCGCAACTATCCATACTAACAAAAAAAATATCAGGGAGGAATTTGAGGTGACACAAACAAGAACTGTCAAGATCGTCGCCGTCGTGCTGGCTTTTGTCACTGCGGCGCTCTTGCTTGCGGCGCTTACCGTTTCCAAGGCTGACGCCGCCGTAGTCAAGGTGGGCAGCCGCGGCGAAACGGTCAGGACGATACAAACCAAACTCAAACGTTGGGGCTACTACACGGGCGGTATCGACGGCATTTTCGGCGCAAAGACGAAGTCCGCCGTACAGTACTTTCAACGCCGCAACGGACTGACTGCCGACGGCATAGTGGGCAGCGCCACGGCAAAAGCAATGGGCATATCGCTCTCGGGTACGGTGTCCGGCAGCGGCACTGTTTCGTCCGGCAAACTCAACAACAGCGATCTGTACCTGCTCAGTTGTTGCGTTTACGGCGAGGCGCGCGGCGAAAGTTACACGGGCAAGGTGGCTGTTGCGGCGGTGATACTCAACCGCGTAAAGAGCAGCAAGTTTCCCAACAGCGTAAGCGGCGTTATTTATCAGCAGGGCGCGTTTACCTGCGTTTCCGACGGGCAGATAAACCTCGGCACAAACGACGAATGTACGCGCGCCGCGCAGGACGCGATGAACGGTTGGGATCCCACAGGCGGAGCGATCTACTACTTCAACCCCGCCACGGCGACAAGCAAATGGATATGGTCGCGCCCTCAGCTTGTTACGATAGGCAAGCATATCTTTTGTTCGTGAGGTGAATTATGGTACGGCAAAACAAATCCATCAAAAATTTCTGGATGATCTTCTTCGGTACGATTGCGGCGCTTGCCATTGCAACGGCGGTAATTTTGACGACGGCGCTGTCCGACAAGGTGGCGCGTATGCGTATGTCGCAGGTAACGGATGAAAACGTGTACAAAATTTCGCAGGAAAACAACTACAAACGCGCGCTGTATTCCGCGTGCGACAGTATGAAGAACATAGACGCCAATCTCGGCAAGATAGCCGTCTCGCAGGATACTGGACATCAGGTGCAAATGCTGACGGACGTGGTAATCCACGCCAACGAGGTAAACAAAAATATAGGCGAAATGCCCATAGAGGAAAGCGACAATCTCGCTTCCTGCCAGCGTTTCGTCAACCAGACTCAGGACTACGCCAAATACCTTTTGGGCAAGTTGGGCAAGGGCAACCAACTTTCGGACGGCGAACGCGCCGCGTTGATGGAACTTGACGACGTGGCGACCCGACTGTACGACGTATTGGAAGAGTACAGCGAAAGCGACAGCGGAATGTTCATCACCAACGGCAACGGCATAAACAACGTCGGCGCATTGTCGGAAAGTTTCGGCAAGGTGGAAAACAATGCTTTCACCTACGAAAAACTCATTTACGACGGACCGTTTTCGGAAAGCGTAGAGAAAAAGACGTTGAGTTGCGACGGCAAACTGTCTCACGAGGACGCCGCCGCCAAGGTTGCGGAAACGTTCGGAGAGGGTAAATTCATCGGCGAGATAAACAACGAAGGACTGCTTTACGTGTTCGAAACGTCTCGCGGGCGCGTACTGACCGATTGTACGGGGCGCACTGTGCAGTACGAAACGTATGCCGAGCCCACGGGTGAAAGCAACGTCGATTGCGCCGAGTGCATAGCCATCGCGGAGGAATTTTGCGCCAAACTCGGCTACGACGTCAAGGGCGTATGGGTCAGCAAAACTCAGGACGCCGTCACTTACGTCAACTGCGCCACGGTAACGGACGGCGTTGTGGTGTATCCCGATCTCATCAAGGTCGCGGTCAGTTCCGACGGCGAAGTGGTCGGTTTGGAAGCAAAGGCGTACCTCATCAATCATCGCGATTGGGACGTATCTTTCGGCGATGTGAGCGAAGCGGACGCGCTTAAAGCCGTCAACGGCGCACTGCGCGTAACCAACACGGCGAAAGCGCTCATCGAAAAGAACGGCGAATATCTCGCCTGCTACGAATTCGAGGCTATGATGGGCGACCGTCAATACTACGTCTACGTAGACAGCCGCACGGGAGAAGAGGCGGAGTTGTTCAAAGTTATCCAAAACACCGAGGGCTACACCGTTATGTAAACGGTAGCACCCCACCCCATTTAACGGCGGCTCACCCCGCCGTTTTTTGTTGCATTTTTTGTAAAAAATCTTGACATTTGGGGACGGGGGGGGGGTATACTACAATTAATAAAATAGCAGAGATATAATATTATGAAAAAAATTCGGCTTGTTTTGACAATTTTGATATGTTTGGTCTTGGCGCTTTGCGTACTTGTCGCATGCAACAAAGGCGACGGCGAGCCGAGCGTCGATCCTTCCGACAGTACGGGTACAGACACGGGCGGCGAACATCAACATACGTTTGCCAAGGAGTGGAGCAGTAACGACGAGTACCATTGGCATGCCGCCACTTGCGGACACGATACCGAGCGTGACGACGTTGCAACGCACACTTTTCAGCAAATAGACTACACTGCGCCTACATGTACTGAGCCGGGTAGCGTAACAAAGCAATGTTCCGTCTGCCACAAAACCATCACCGAGTCGGTTGACGAAACGGGACACAGCTTTTCCGCCTTGTGGAGTAGCGATGACGTCAACCATTGGCACGCCGCCACTTGCGGACACGAAACCGAGCGTGCCGACGTTGCAACGCATACTTTTCAGCAAATAGACTACACGGCACCCACATGTACCGAGCCGGGTAGCGAAACAAAGCAATGTTCCATTTGCGACAAAATAGTCATCGAGCCGATTGACGCCACGGGACACAGTTTTTCCGAAACGTGGAGCAACGACAACGCTTACCATTGGAAGGACGCTAATTGCGGACATACAGTAACAAGCGAGATGGCTCCACACAACTTCGGCAACGACAACACATGCGACACATGCGGTTACGAACGCGTTGTAGGTGCGTCGGTCTTGGAAGTGCAAAACGGTCAAATACAAGGTCTCAACATCTTTATGTTGGTGGAGCCGACTGTTGCCGACGTTCCGCTTGCGCAAGCCGTCAAGGTAAGCGACGGTTGCGTTTGGACTCTTTCCTACGACAAGATCGGCAACGACGTCATCAACTCCAAGGTCGCCACGCAAAAGGACGGTCAACTTGTCAACGGCGACAACACATTTTATATAGTGGTTTCTTCTCAATTTGACCCAAGCCTTATCAGCGTTTATACGGTCACTATTCACCGCAGTTATTTAACGCAAATCAGCTACCACTTCAAAAACTCCGTCGTCCACACCCAACAGTTCTACACGGGCAACGAAGTGCAAGCGGAGTGGACTCCCGACTTTACAGGCTATACCTTCAATTGTTGGCGCGACGATGGCGAAGAACAATATGTAACGCAAACGTTGTGGGCGCCGCTGGATCTATATGCCGACGCCACAGCCAACAGCTACAAGGTCGTATTGGACTTCAACGGCGGCGACATTGTTTACCCAACGGAGTATTCGATTACTTACGATAGCGAGTTCACTTTGCCCACGCCCACTCGCGAGGGTCACACCTTTTTGGGTTGGTACAACGGCGCGGACGAAATAACCGACGGCACCAACACCAACATAGAAGCGTGGAATATAGCCGACGACGTACAACTTCAAGCACATTGGCAAATAAACGACTACACCTTGGGCGTTGAAGTTAGCGGCAATGCTTGCGGCTCTGTACAAGGCGGCGGAACATACAACTACAACGACAGAGTAACGCTAACTGCGACCACCAACTTGGGCTATGTTTTCTTAGGGTGGTTCAATGGCGAAAGTATCGTCTCTGACGATCCCACATTCACTTTTTACATGCCCGATCAAAACCGAATTTACACGGCAACTTGGGCAATGGACGAAGCTATGTCCCTATTTATGTTTACGTCTACGCCCACAACTTGTACTATTACGGGCGTAAAAAACAGCGCTGTTACGGATATTGTAGTGCCGAGCTATGTGACGAGTATAGGCAGTGGCGCATTTGCAAATTGCAAAAGTCTGGAAAGCATTACCCTGCCATTTGTGGGGCAAAATGCCGACGGTACGGGTGCAACGCACTTTGGGTATATTTTCGGTGCGAAAGATTACAAAGCAAACAAAACAAGCGTTCCGACTTCTCTCAAAAAAGTGGTTATTACGGGCGGTGCAAGCATAGACGAATACGCTTTCCGCGGTTGTAGCAGTTTGACGGATATAACAATTCCAAGCACCGTCACAAGCATAGGTAACGACGCTTTCTACGATTGTAGCAATTTGCAAACGGTAATATTTGACGGCGACAGTCAATTGCAAAGCATTGGCTCCTACGCTTTCAGCTGGTGTAGCAAATTGACGGATATAACAATTCCAAGCAGTGTTACAAGCATAGGCGATAACGCTTTCAATCGTTGTAGTAATTTGCAAACGGTAATATTTGACGGCGACAGTCAATTGCGGAGCATAGGCGAATACGCTTTCAACGATTGTAGCAATTTGACGGAAATAACAATTCCAAGCACGGTCACAAGCATAGGCACCTTCGCTTTCGACGGTTGTAGCAATTTGCAAACCGTAACGTTTGACGGCGACAGTCAATTGCAAAGCATAGGCGAATACGCTTTCAACAATTGTAGCGGCTTGACGGAAATAACAATCCCAAGCTCTGTCACAAGCATAGGCACCTACGCTTTCAATGGTTGTAGTAATTTGCAAACGGTAATATTTGACGGCGACAGTCAATTGCGGAGCATAGGCGAATACGCTTTCAACAATTGTAGCAAATTGCAAACTGTAACGTTTGACGGCGACAGTCAATTGCAAAGCATAGGTAACTGCGCTTTCAACGATTGTAGCAAATTGACGGATATAACAATTCCAAGCAGTGTTACAAGCATAGGCCGCTACGCTTTCAGCGGTTGTGGATTTACGGAAATAACAATTCCAAGCACGGTCACAAGTATAGGCGATTACGCTTTTTGGGAGTGTAGCAGTTTGGAAAGCATCACATTGCCCTTTGTAGGACAAAATGCCGACGGCACGGGCGCAACGCACTTTGGGTATATTTTCGGTGCAAGCAGCTATTCATACAACAACAGTCATGTTCCGACATCTCTCAAAAAAGTGGTTATAACGGGCGGCACAAGCATAGGCACCTACGCTTTCTACGATTGTAGCAATTTGACGGAAATAACAATTCCAAGCACTGTCACAAGCATAGGCACCTACGCTTTCAGCAGTTGTAGCAAATTGACGGAAATAACAATTCCAAGCACGGTCACAAGCATATTGGACAGCACTTTCAGCGGTTGTAGCAATTTGCAAACCGTAACGTTTGACGGCGACAGTCAATTGCGAAGCATAGGCAAATACGCTTTCAACAATTGTAGCAAATTGACGGATATAACAATTCCAAGCAGTGTTACAAGCATAGGCGGCTACGCTTTCAACAATTGTAGCAAATTGACGGATATAACAATTCCAAGCAGTGTTACAAGCATAGGCGGCTACGCTTTCAATCGTTGTAGCAATTTGCAAACTGTAACGTTTGACGGCGACAGTCAACTGCAAAGTATAGGCGAATACGCTTTCAACGATTGTAGCAGTTTGACGGAAATAACAATTCCAAGCACCGTCACATGGATAGGCTACGACGCTTTCTTCGATTGCTCAAAGTTGGCAAAAGTCATATTCCAAGATCCGACAAGATGGAGGAGTGGGGGAACTTTGTTGTCAGGTCTTGACGATCCCGCAACCGCAGCGACTTACTTGACAAGTAGTACTTATACCATGTACACTTGGACAAAATACTGATATTTGAAAAAAGCTATTTTACAATAATAAAGAAAAAAGGAGAAAAAAAATGTCAATACAAAAAGAAATAAATATTTTTAAGCAAACTTGGGGAAAGGGCAGACAAAATAAAGTAGCTCAATTATACGGAAAAAATCGGTTTCACGAAATAGTATCTTATGCAAAAGATTGGGCGTACGGTGACGTGAAACGCACGTTGAACGGTATAGGCAATTATCATAATTTGCGCGACAACGCTTTGAGCAAATTGGAACAAGCATTTATGTCGTATTTTTCGTCGCAGTCAAAGTCGAAACAAGACTTTGACGCATGGCACGATGACTTGTGTCAAAAGTTGATTGCGGCATTTGCGCAATTTCAACACAAAGATGGCAAAATTGGTATAGAATACGGTTGCGCCCAAAAACTTGTAAACATGACGTTCAAATACATCTACTGTTTTGATGATATCCAAAATAATATCAGCCAATATGCGCAATATTTTGAACATTGTCATGTGACGTTTGACGATAAAATTTTGGAAAAATGCCAAGTAAAAGATCCACGCGTTATGTACTTGGACAAACAAGATTACTTGAACAACCAAAAGGTAATAGAGAATTATATGCGTCAAGAAGGTTGTCTAAATTCGTCATTAACGCCGTTTCAAGGTGAATTTGAGCTTTGGAATAAACTTCACCCAAAGTCTTGAATAAATTTTCTCCGCCGAAAGCAATTTGCTTTCGGCGTTTTGTTTTTGCTTTGACATATCGGCAAAAGCAGTATATAATATAATCAATTTCAATCAAAGGAGATTTTTGTTATGAGTTACCAAAAACGCAGCGATATCCCCGAAAAATACAAGTGGAATCTCGGCGATATTTATGCCACCCCCGCCGAATGGGAAAAGGAATTTGCCGCTTTCGCCGCGGAGTATCCCAAACTTGTGGATTTCAAGGGCAAACTTGCCGACCGCGACAGTTTGTTGGCGTTTCTCAAATTGTCCGACGCGGTAGAGCTAAAACTCGACCGTCTGTTCGGCTACGCCCACATGGACTACGACAGCGATCTGCAAGACGCCGACAAGCAAGCGCGCTATTCGCGCGTGTACGGATTGCTTACGCAGTACAGCGAGGCGACAAGTTTTGTCAGCCCCGAATTGAGCGCAATTCCCGATGACAAATTGCAAAGTTTCATCGACGACCCCGCATTTAGCGACTACGACGTGGCTTTGAGTAGCGTACTTCGCGGCAAAAAGCACATTTTGAGCGAAAAGGAAGAGCGTTTGCTTGCGGGAGTGGGTTCTTTCAGCGGACAGTTCCACGAAGTGTTCAACCGTTTGGACAGCGGCGACATCAAGTTTGACAAAATAACGGTGGACGGCAAGGAAGTACAACTCGGACACGGCACCTACTCTATGTTGTTGCAACACCGCGACCAAGCCGTGCGCAAATTGGCATTCGAAACCTACTACAAAGCGTATATCGAAAAGATAAACACTTTGGCAGGGCTGTACGAAGGCAGCGTCAAGGCGGATTGTTTTTCGGCAAAGGCGCGCAACTTCGGCAGTGCTATGGAAAAGGCGTTGTTTTACGAGCAGGTGGACAAATCCGTCTACGACAATTTGATTGCTTGCATGCACAACAGTTTTGCGCCCCTTCACAGATATATTGCCCTTCGCAAAAAACTTATGGGGCTCAAAACGCTGAATATGTACGATCTGTATGTGGCGATATTTGACGACGCCGACATTTCCTGCGAATACGAGGACGCGTGCAAGCTGGTTTTGAAGGGTTTGGCGCCCCTTGGCAAGGACTATCTCGAAGTGGTACAGCAGGCGTTTGACAATCGTTGGATAGACGTTCACGAAACGCCCACCAAGCGTAGCGGCGCGTACAGTAGCGGTGTAAGCGGCGTTCACCCCTATATGTTGCTAAACTATCAAAAGACCACTCACGACATATTTACCATCGCGCACGAAATGGGACACTCTATGCACACCTATTGCAGCAGTAAGGCGCAACCCTTTGCCAAGGAAGGTTACAAAATTTTCGTGGCGGAAGTGGCAAGCACCTGCAACGAAGTGCTGTTGCTCAAATATTTGCTTGCGACGGAAAAGGACGTCAACGTAAAAAAATATTTGTTGCAGTACTATCTGGATATGTTGCGCACAACGATGTACCGTCAAGCGATGTTTGCCGAGTTTGAGCAAATTTCTCACGCGTTGGTGGAAGCGGGACAGCCGCTCACTGCGGACGTGATGTGCAACGAGTATCTCAAACTCAACAAAATGTATTACGGACCGTCCGTTACGCACAACGACGAAATAAAGTACGAATGGGCGCGTATACCGCATTTCTATCGCGCATTCTACGTGTACAAGTACGCCACGGGTATCATTTCGGCGGTTTGTATCGCGGAAAAGATACTCAAAGAGGGCGCGCCCGCAGTGGAAAGATACAAAAAGTTCCTCTCTCTCGGCGGTTCGCTCGACCCCGTTTCGGAATTGAAGATAGCGGGAGTGGATCTTACCACGCAAGAGCCCTTTGACATCGTTACGGCTTCTTTCGAAGATACTCTCAATCAACTTGAATCTTTGGTAAAGTAACCGTCGGCAAGTCGATTGCTTGCTACTTCTTAACGCTTGCGCAATCGATTGTTAAATAGGCAACATATATGAAACCGACCTTTTCGTCTGAGGTCGGTTTCTTTTTATTTTAGTAAACAACATTATCCTGTGCGCTTACGCGCCGCCGCAGTCGAAGTAGGGCAAACGTACAATTTGAATTTACGAAAATTGTGTGGGAGAGTAGTGCCTATGCGTCAACTGTATCGAGTGCGCTTTTGCGTGCTTGATGTTGACTAACATAATGCGCAACGAAGCGGTGCGGGAAACCTGCGCGGTCGGATTGACCTTTGTTGAGGAGATTTTCCCAACAGCCCCCGCAAGAGCGCAAAGATTCGGTACGCACCCGAACTTTGCGGAGTTTGGCGGAAAACCGTCGGGTTTATCTTGCCGACTTGTTTGCACCCCAACATTTGACATAGAGCCAAAAAAACTCTCTCCGCCGATATGCGGAGAGAGTTTTCAGATGAGGTAAACAACTTTTTTGGTTTTGCAGTCTATGCGTTACCGCAAATCGTCAAGCCGCCTTTCTACGGCCGCTTCTGTTGCGGAACAACTTGACGACGATAACGACGAGCAGTGCGGCGACAAGCGCTACGCTGGAAATTACCGAGAACAGCAACCCCAAATCCACGGGTTCGGTTTCCGTCGGAGTTTCTTCCTCGTTGGTTTCGTTGTCGGTAGGTTCGGGAATTTTGAGCATTTCCGCCCAAGCGTTCGCGTCTACGTCAATGACCGTCAGCGAACTGAGCGCGCCGTCGACGGGAGTTTCGTCCTCCAACGTGTACGCACCTGCGTCCGAAAGCGCCTGTATTTGTTGAGCGGTAAGCAGGTCTGTCAATTCGAGATCGCGAAGTTCTCTTTGTTCTTGATCGTTGGTAAAGTAGAATTCCTCTTCGTTCATCGTCCAATTGACGATGTATTTGTCCGCGTCCTCAACTTCGGTGTTTTCGGCGGTAGCGTACGTTCCGATTACGGTCTTTTCCGCTATGTCGAAGTAAACGCTGCCTTGGCTCAGTTCAGTGCCGTCTATGCTTCCGTTAAACAGCAGCATACGGGCGGTTTTGCTTGTGTTGCCCGTCACCACGACGATGTATTGACGCGTCCAGCCGTTGTCAAGTTGGCTGCTTGCAAAGCCTTGACCCAACGCGCGTTCGTTGTCCGCCATCGTTTTGCCTTCGGCTATTATCCTGTCCTCTCTCGCGAGAGAAGTATCGGTGCTCATCAGGTAGAAGTGGGGTTTGGCTGTCCCGTCGGCTTTGACGTATACGGACAGTACTATCACAGAGCGAGCGTCCAGCGTGATGTCGGCGGAATAGTATCCGAAACTTGTCGCGACGTTGTTCTGAATGTGCAGTACGTTGCCTTGTTGGTCGTCAAGTCCGGGGTTTTTGTCCGTCGGCACTTGATCGGCTTTCAGCGCAACGCCCTGTGCAAATCCGCGTTCTACGCCGCTGCCCTCAACGTCTGTGTACAGTCTGTTGATGCCATCAGGCGTCTGGTTTCCGCGTCCGTCGCGGTAGAGCATACTGTCGCCCGCAAACGTTCCCGTCCAACTTGCGGGCTGGCGTTGCGTGTTGTTGAGAGAAGAGAAACTGCCGTTGGTCACACCTGCGGAGGACGCGCTCGTACCGATGAGGTCCAATTTCTTCGCGTACGATCCCGAGGAGGCGCTGTTGTAGTTGCTCAGAGAAATTTTCTCGTAAGCGGGGCTTGTTACGTACATATTTCCGGAGGGAACAAGTCCGTTGTCTATCTCCGTTTGCGTGTAGGAATCTTTGTTGCCGAACGTCACAAGTACGCTTACTTCCTGTTCGACAGCGGACGGTCTGATGTAAACGTCGTATTTCACCCAGCCGCAGGTCGAGTCGGTATCGATGTCTTGACTTGTCTTTATCAACGTCCAACTGCCGTCTTTGATGTCCTCCCACTTGTCTGCGTCGGACGTCGCGCTCTGGTTGAGCGTTTGCACGTAGATGTTTATCAGAGAGGCTTCATTGTCCTGTCTGTCCGCCCTCACCCAGAAACTGATGTGGTGGTGGTCCTTTTGCCACAGGCTGCTGATAGTATTTATGTTTTTGCCGCTGTCCTTGTTGAGGGAGGAAGCGTCCAGCCGCAGACCGATAGGTCCTGCGGGGTTAGTTCCGTCGTAAGCGAGTTTGTACACGGTAAATCCGGTAGCAACGCGTTCGGGGTCTGCGCCCTCTTCCGCCGCCTCGCCGTCTTTGAAGAAGTCGTCCGTGTCGGTAAAGGGAGAGTAACCGCCCATTTCCTCCGCCACGTCCGCCGCGTTTTCATACGTGCCGAGATTGCCTTCGCCGATAGAGTCCCACGCAAGGTACACGCTTTCGTCCTCTATATCTTCGTTTTCTATCACTTTGTAGGAGTGTTCGGGCAATTCTTCGTTGCCGTCCACTACGTTACGGTAGTCGTTTGCGGTCACTTCTTCGCTGAGAATGTCGTCCACAAACAGGATACCTTCGCCCTTGATGGGTTGCGTTTCGCCGCTTTCGTCGGTCACGCTGCCCGCTCCTTCTTCTCCGCTGTAAACGTTGCCCAAGCCGATACTGATTTTGAGCGACTTACTGCTCGTTTCACGGTTGAATACGTAGTATTCCAACGTCTGCCAGCCCTCTTGCTTAGCCACGTTGAAGTTGTAAGCGTACCAATACTTGGACATAGCGGAAACGGTGCGGTCCTGTATCATTATCACGGCGTAACTGCCGTCGGCAAGTTGTTCGGTATTGATGTGTACCGTTATCTTGACGGATTTGCCGCTGGACACCGAAAAGTTGTCCGAGAAGATACTTTCCGCCGTGGCTTCCTTGGTGGCTATCATAAAGACGTTGTCGTCCTCCAATTCCGAACTGTACGTCCCGGGGTTGGCTACGTCTGTGAAACCTTCCGCTCTCAGGTCGGCAAGCACCGTATCCCAAGTGTCGCCGTCCCCCTCCGAAGCGGTGGTGACAACGCCCATCAGTGCGGTTTCGTTGGTGGATACCGATTCCAACCCGTGCGAAGTAATTTCGCTCGTCGGGTCGGCGGAATCGGCGCGCGTAGGCGCTCTGTATCCGTATCTTGTCCAGTTCTGCGCCGCTTTGGGGTAAGCCGTTTCTTCCGATTTGACGAAGTGGAAGTCACCGTTGGGGATAGGCAAAGTGGAACTTCCGCTGCTGCTCGAATTGTTGTCGGCGGGAGTGTTTTGCGCAGGTTTGAGAATGAGCGCGAGCGCCACGGACAAAATGATGACCGCAACCACGATTATCACCGTGATGATGATGGCTCTGCGCGTATTCTCCGACAACGGTTGTACTGCTTTCGATTTCTTGTTCATAGTTGTTCCGATACCTTTTTCAAATATGATTTGTTCGTTTTTGCGTATGTTTCAATACATACGTATCTCTATTTTAATACAAACTAAAATAAAAATCAATCAAATACGGCAACAAAATAAATCGGGACGGGAAAAATATGGAACTATCCGCAAAAAACAAATGGCTTTCGGCGCTGTTTTCGGCGGCGGCGGGCTTCGTAAACGGGTTTCTCGGCGGTGGCGGCGGGGTGATAATAGTCGCTCTGTTGCTCGCTTTGGCAAAACTTCATCAAAAAAGCGCTCAGGCGACGGCGCTGTTGGTGGTTTTACCCCTCACCGTGGTAAGCGCGGCGGTGTATCTGATAAAGGGCAGCGTCGATTGGATACCCACGCTGTGGACCACTCTCGGCGTAGCGGCAGGGGGCGCGGCGGGGGCGTTGCTGCTGTCGGGGCTCAAAGGCAACGTCGCAAAGATGATTTTCGCCGCGGTACTCATCGCAGGCGGGATAAAAATGTTTTTTTAGGAGAGCGCAATGCAAATATTTCTGTTGATATTGTTCGGTTTCCTCGCGGGGATAGTAGGCGGAATGGGAATGGGCGGCGGCACGCTGTTAGTGCCTTTGCTCAGTTTTCTCGATTTGCCGCAAAAGACGGTGCAAGCCGCCAATCTGATAAGTTTTCTGCCTATGTGCTGCGTGGCGTTGGCTATCCACTCCAAGAACAAACTGCTCGAAACGCACGGCGTGCTGTGGATGATAGTGCCCGCGTTGGCGTTTGCCGTTGCGGGAGCGTTGGCGGCAAACAAGGCGGACAACGCCCTTTTGCGCTACTGTTACGGCGCGTTTCTGTTGGCGATGGGCACGTGGCAGCTCATTGTGGCGATCAGGTACGCCGTACGCAGCCGCCGCAGGTAAACTTGACTATTTCCTTTATTTCTCTTGCGCAAAGCCTTGCAAATATGGTAACATATAGGCAAGGTTTTTTATGAAATATCTTGCTTTCGACATAGAAGCGGCAAACGGATATATGCTCGGCAGCGTATGCAGCGTCGGCGTTGTGATAGCCGACGAGCGATTCAACGTTCTCAGCCGCGAAAATATCTGGATAAACCCCCGCACGAGGTACAATCTCAACGGCACGCGTCCCAACGTGGGCATAGACCTGCATCTGGACAGGCGTTTGTTGGAATCTTCTCCCGATTTCCGCGAGGTCTATCCCCGTCTCAAAGCGTTGCTTTCCGACAAATCGTACACGGTGGTGGGACACGCCGTAGACAGCGACGTGCGTATGCTCAACAAAGCGTGCGAACGCTACCGTTTGCCGGGGATAGATTTCGAATTTATCTGCACCCAACTGCTGTACAGACTGTACAAAGGCGAAAGCGCGGTAAAAGGTTTGGGCAAGATAGCCGACGAAATAGGGCTGGAATTTTGTCAGCACAATTCGGAAGAGGACGCCTACGCCTCTATGATGACGCTCAAATATCTTGTGGAGCAAAGCGGTATGTCGGTGGAGGAACTGATGGAAAAGTATCGCGTGCGCCGCGGCAGCAACGTAAATATGCAGTTGACGCGCCCCGTGTCTTTGGAAGGGCAGGTAAGCAAAAAGCACGTCACGCAGCAGGCGATAGAGCGTATCAAGGAATATGTCGGCGGAGTCAGACGGACGGGCAGCGATTACAAAAACAAAGCGTTTTGTCTGTCGCGTTCGCTGGAACTGAGCGGCGGCGAAGCGTTGTTCGCAGTGTTGGACAAGATAGCACAAAACGGCGGACGGTACACGGCGAAACTTTTCAAAGGCAACTACTACGTAACGGACGGACAGCGTTCCGAAGCGGACGTTATGCGCGAAAAGCGCGTCGGCGAGTTGGTGGAGCAGGGGCTTATGAAAGTAATTTCGGTAGAGGACGTTTTGGAGGGTAAGTTATGACGGCGAGACGGTTTTTGTACGAACACGGACAAAGTCCCGACAACGTGGACGTTGTTTCATCGATTGCAAAATTTCGCTTACAAATGCGGATGGGACTGTACGGCAGCGGCGGTATGCCGATGATACCCACCTATCTGACCAATCTGGACAGAAGTCGCATACGTGCAGATTCCAAACGCATACTCATCGATGCGGGCGGCACAAATTTCCGCAGCGCCGTCGGCTATTTCGACAAAAGCGGCAAAGCGCACATCGAGCAGTTGGAAAAGACCCGTATGCCCGCGTCCGACCGTTTTCTCACCAAAGAGGAGTTTTACGCGCAGATAGCCGACAACGTGCGCCGACTTTTACCGCTGTCGGACACGGTGGGCTTTTGTTTTTCCTATCCCGTGCAGATGAACGAACGTATAGACGGCGTCGTTTGCCCGTTCACCAAGGAGATAAAAGCGCCCGAAGCCGTCGGTACTCTGGTGGGCGGCGAAACGGTGGCTGCGTGTAAGGCGTTGGACGGCAAAGACCGCAAAATAGCCGTTCTCAACGACACCGCAGCGACGTTGCTGGGCGGAATGGCGGCTACCGACGAGCGTTTTTCCGCATATATCGGCTACATCTACGGCACGGGAACTAACGTTTGCTATGTCGAGGACACCGAAAACATCGAAAAGGTGCGCGGGCTGCCCCGCGGCAGAATGCTCGTCAACACCGAGTGCGGCGATTTCAACGGATTTTTGCGCGGCGATTTCGACCGCGAGGCGATAGCGCTCACCGCCGATCCCGAAAGGCAACTGTTCGAAAAGACCACAAGCGGCAAGTACCTTGCCGAAGTCATTTACCGCGCCTTTCTCTTTGCCGAACGTGAGGGCAAATTTACGGGAGAAACGCACTTGCAACCCTTTGATTTGAGGGACGTAAGCGAGTTTTTGGAGGGGAGCGGCTTCCACGGTATGTTCGAAAGCGGCGACGCGGAGTTTGCGGCGGATGTTTGCCGCGGTCTCGTGGAGCGTGCGGCAAAGATGGGCGCAATCGTCAACGCCGCCGTCGCAATTTCTTCCTGCCGCAACAAAACGCTGCCCGTAGCGATAGTGGCTGAGGGGACGACGTTCAAAAAACTGCCCGGCTACCGAAGCGCATTCGAAAGGTATCTGACGGAAATTTTGGGCAGTTGCGGCATAAGTTTCAAGATAGTGCAGGGCGAGGAACTCAATCTCGTAGGCACTCTTATGGCTACTATGGCGCTTTGATAGGAGTTGAATCGTGACCAAACTGACAGAAACCGTACTCAAACCGTACCGCTATTTCGGCGGCGAGTACAACGTTCCCGATATGAACAAGCAATGCGACGTGCGTTTTTGTATGTGCGTTGCGGACAGTTACGAGGTGGGAATGTCCAACCTCGGCGTCAGGATATTGTACTATTTGTTCAATTCGTTGGAGGGCGTGGTGTGCGAGCGTTGCTACGCGCCTTTCGAAGATTACGAACAATATCTTCGTTCGCGCAATATGCCGCTGTGCAGTCTCGAAACGCAGCGCCCGCTGAAAGATTTCGACTTCGTCGGCTTTTCTATGCAGTACGAGATGTGTTACAGCAACGTGTTCTATATGCTGGAACTTGCGGGCATACCCGTTTTGAGCGAACAGCGCGGCGAAGATATGCCTTTCATCGTGGGCGGAGGACCTTGCACCGTCAACCCCGAACCGATGTACAAGTACTTCGATTTCTTTTTCATCGGCGAGGGCGAAACCCCGTGGAAGAACATCATAGAGGACTATAAAAAGCAAAAAACACAATATGGGGTCAAAAAAAGTGAATTTCTTCGCTATGTGGACGAAAATTACGAATGTATTTACGTCCCGAGTCTGCACCCTGCCCTGTACGAAAAGGAGCAGGTGAAGTCTCTGCCCGATCGCCGCGCGTGGCGCAACGTCGAAGAGGATATGAACGCGGTATTCACTCCGCAAACGCAGCTTGTGCCCTCTATGGAGATCGTTCACGACCGCGCCGTGGCGGAATTGTTCCGCGGCTGTGCAAACGGCTGCCGTTTCTGTCAGGCGGGCTTTATTTATCGACCCGTGCGCGAGCGCACCCCCGACAACGCTTTCGAGTTGTGCAAAGCGCTGTTGGAAAGCACGGGCTACGACGAACTGTCGCTCAACAGTCTTTCCACAAGCGATTACAGCGGTTTGACGGAACTGCTCACCCGACTGTATCCCTATGCCGAGGCTCATCACGTGCAACTCAATCTGCCGAGTATGCGTCTGGACAGTTTCAAAGGACAGTTCGCGCGGGGCAACCGAAAGAGCAGTCTCACTTTCGCCCCCGAAGCGGGAACGCAGCGTCTGCGCGACGTGATAAACAAAAATATCACCGACGAGGACATTTTCGGAACGCTCTCCGAAGCGTTCGGCGAGGGGTATTCCTCCGTCAAACTGTATTTTATGCTCGGTCTGCCCACCGAAACGCAAGAGGATGTCGAGGGGATATACGACATTGCTTTGCGCGTAAAGGCGCTGTACAAAAAGACGCGCGTTTCCGCAAAGCCGCTGCGGCTGTACGTAAGCACGTCCACCTTTATTCCAAAGCCGTTTACGCCCTTTCAGTGGTGCGCGCTTGCAAGCGCGGAGGACGTTTCCGCAAAGCAGCGTTATCTTGCCGATTCTTTCAAAAAGAGCGGCGTGGATTTCAGTTACAACGACTACGACTGTTCGTTTATGGAGGCGGTTTTGGCGCGAGGGGGCAGAAGTATCGCCGACGCGCTGTATGTTGCCTACAAGGACGGCGCGCGTTTCGACGCCTGGAACGACCGTTTCGACTTTCAACACTATCGCAAGGCGTTTGAGCAGTGCGGCGTAGACGCGGCGCAGATAGTGGGCGCAAAGCAACTTGACGAAACGTTGCCGTGGGACTTCGTGGACATAGGCGTAACGAAAAAATATTTTCAAAACGAGTATCTCAAAGCGATGCGCGGCGCAACCACCCCGTCCTGCAACAAACAGTGCAACGGCTGCGGTCTATCCGCTCACGGCTACTGCAAAAATACTCACGGAAACACAAAGATATGCTGATATTCAAATTTACGAAAACAGGTCCGTCCGCGTTGGTGTCCCACGTGGACAATCTTCGCGCGGTAACCTATCTTATGCGCCGCGCGGGGGTCAACGCGCAGTATTCGCAGGGTTTCAACCCGCACATAGAGTTGGGCTTTTCTCCGCCCATTCCCCTCGGAGTGGAAAGTTTCGCCGAATACGTATCGGTAAAAACGACGGACAGGGCGGATATGCTGCCGAAACTCAACGCGGTCAGTCCCGCGGGGGTGTCCTTTACCGCGCAGTGGCGCGCCGAAGTCAATCTCGCGGCAAAGTTCAACCGCGCGCAGTACCGTTTCGAGACGGACGGCATAGGAAACGCCGTCGCCGCAAGCAGATTAGACAGCGCGCCCTACCGCATAACTTACGACGATCGCGGCGTATCCGTCACAAAGGACGTTTCGGGCAAGATATTCGCCTCCGAGCGTATAAATCGCAACGCGGCTGTCGTCACCCTTGCCGCAGGCAACGACAATCTCCGCCCCGACAGACTGCTTTTGCACTTGATGAACGAATACAAACTTACGGGCGACTACCGCATAGTAAAACTTGCGGCGTTTGCCGACGAAGTGCCCGCGGACGACTTTCTTTCGCAAGCGGAGCAGGTCGGCTGAATCACGATTTTCGGCTTGCGATTTGTGCAAAAACCGCCGTTCGGCACACGCCAAGCCCTACTTCAACAGCGCTACGGCTGCACAAAAACAAAGAATACGGACATCGAATACAACGCACGCAATCGCCGTCGTCGGAGTTGCGGTCACGGTTCGTCGCGGTGCGGTTTGCCGAAAACCACGCGCTCGCGGCTGGTGCGGCGCAACTTACAGCCAAACGCTGCGGCAAAGCGTTTCGTTCGTTTGACAAAACAACGTTTTTACGCTACAATTGAGCGGTAAGAGACAGTCAGACGGTTGCGTGGAGTTCTTCCACGAGGAAAGTCCGAGCACCACAGAGCAAGAGTGCAGGCTAACGGCCTGTGAAGGCGACTTCAAGGAAAGTGCAACAGAAATATACCGCGGCGCAAGCCGTAAGGGTGGAAATGCAGGGTAAGAGCCTACAAACGTTTTGGTGACAACGCGTTACTGTAAACCCCACTCGGTGCAAGAAATGAGATAAAATGCCTGCTCGGCATCTCGACATATTCGCTTGACACTGTCGGTAACGACAGCGCTAGACAGATAACCGTCCAATACAGAACTCGGCTTACAGACTGAACTCTTAACGTCGAGTCCTTCGGATAAAAGTCCGAAGGACTCGTTTTGTTGTAGCAATGCTATTGCAAAAATGCAAAAATTCCGATGAATGTCAAAAAAAACTTCACACGGCATATTTTTTGTGTTATATTTTTTATGGATATTTTTACACAAAGGAGTCCCACGTTATGACAAATCTTTTCGGTGCGCTTACCGACACCCAAATGCACGTTATCATCGGCGTCGCCGCGGCGGTAGTGCTTGCGTTGGCGGTGGTGATAGTTATTCTCGCGTTACGTCAAAAACCCCGCAAACCCACGTCGCAGTCCGAAGAGGACGTTCAGCCTGCGGCGGAAGAAACGGTCATTCCCGACGAGACCGCAACAGTGGCGCAGAGTACGCCTGCCGCAGAGGAGACAACTTCTGCCGCCGACGTTCAACGGGAGAACCCCGCCCGGCCTGCGCAATCGTCCGAACCAATTACCGCTGCCGTCGTTGCAGAGGCTGTTCGGGAAGAGCCGAACAATGCCGCGACCGAACCGCGTACGGTGGTGCGGTACAACAAATCTTTCCTTGCGCGTTTGATACAGAGCAGCGACGACGCAAAGCGTTATTTTGCGGAGGTAGCCAACTACCTTGTCGGTTACGGCTTGCGTAAGCGTATCAGTTGGCGCTGCGTAAGTTTCTTCAAAGGCAGAGAGGTCGTCGCGCGGCTCAACGTTCGCGGCAAAACGCTTTGTTTGTATCTGGCGTTAGACCCCGCCGCGTATGCGGACACCAAGTATCGCGTGGAGGACGCTTCGGACGTAAAACGTTTCGAGGACGTGCCCGCAATGACGCGCATACGTTCCGCCCGCGCCGAAAAGTACGCTTTCGAATTGATAGACGAATTGGCGGCAAAGCGCGAACTTGCGTACAAAGCCGCAAGTCAGTTTGACGCGTCGGACTATCCGTACGACACCACCGAACACCTCGTACAGCGCAAACTCATCAAGATGAAGATAATCAGCGGCGACGGCAACGGCGAGATAGTAAGCGGTCCGATAGAATTTGTTGCGGCGGTCACCGTAGAGGAAGCGGAGGAACTGATGTCCGACACGACGGCGGCTGCGCTTGTGGAAAAGCGCGTCGGCGAGCATATCGGCGGCAAAAAGTTCATTGTCAACGTAGACACGCTCAGCGCTCATTTCAACAGCGGCGACACGGTAAATTTGCAGACGCTTAAAGACAAAAAACTTGTCCCTGCCAAGGAAAAGGCGGTCAAGATACTTGCCCGCGGCACGCTGGACAAAGCGCTGACGGTGGAGGCGGACGATTTCAGTATCGACGCCGTCAAGATGATCGCGCTGACTGGCGGCAAGGCCATCAAATTGGACTGATAAATCTTTGACAAAGTGCGTTCCGCTTGTTCGGAACGCATTTTTTGTTGCCAAAAGCGCATTTATTTGGTACAATAAGGCTACCTATGGAAATTATCCGTCTGGACAACGTAAGTTACTACTACAAAGCGTACAACGACGACGGAACGGTCGGCTCTGCCGTCGGCGTCGAAGGCGTCACCCTCTCCGTTGAGGAGGGGGATTTCGTCGCGCTCGTCGGGCACAACGGCTGCGGAAAAAGCACCCTCGCAAAGTTGCTCAACGGTTTGTTGCTGCCGCAGAGCGGCGTTGTCACCGTCAACGGACTGAAAACCTCCGAAAAGGAAAACATTTTCGAAATACGCAAAAACGTCGGAATGGTCTTTCAAAACCCCGACAACCAGATGGTGGCGAGCATAGTGGAAGAGGACGTCGCTTTCGGACCGGAAAATCTCGGCGTTCCGCAAAAGGAAATTGCCGAGCGCGTGTACGACGCGTTGGAACAGGTGGGTATGTCCGACTATGCCAAGAGTTCTCCGCACCGTCTGAGCGGCGGACAGAAACAGCGTATCGCCATTGCGGGCGCGCTTGCCATACGCCCAAAAGTGTTGGTGTTGGACGAATCCACCGCTATGCTCGATCCGCTCGGGCGTAAAGAGGTGTTGGAAGTTGCGCACAAACTCAACGCGCAGGGTATGACGGTGGTGCTTATCACGCATTTTATGGAAGAAGTGCTGGATTGCGACAGCGTTGTCGTGATGAACGGCGGGCACGTGGTGAGTGTCGGCACGCCAAACGAAATTTTCGACAACAGAAGTTTATTGGACGAAGTGGGATTGCGTGCTCCGCGCACGGTGGAATTGGCGCAAAAACTCAGCGAGGCGGGTTTCGACGTAAACGCTCGTGAAAGGGACGCTCGCAAATTGGGAGGAGACGTATGCCTAAATCTGAAAAAGTGACCGCGCCTACGCCCACCGTTCCGCAAAACGCAGCGATTTTCGCGCAGAACCTCAATTTCATCTACAACCCCAAGTCGGGATTTGCCAAGCACGCGCTCATAAATGTGGATCTCACCGTTTGTCAGGGGGAATTTGTCGCGATAGTGGGACACACGGGCAGCGGCAAAACCACGTTTGTTCAGCACCTCAACGCGTTGATACGCGTGCAGAGCGGCTATCTCAACGTTTTGGGACAGGATCTGTCCGCAAAGAAGCCCGATCTGAAACTGCTTCGCAGACAGGTGGGAATGGTGTTTCAGTACCCCGAATATCAACTGTTCGCCGACACGGTGCTTGCCGACGTATGTTTCGGTCTCAAAAATTTCGGCATAGACAAGGACGAACGCGAGAATATGGCGCGCGAAGCGCTGGAACTTGTCGGGTTGGATTTCGCCAAGGTAAAGGACAAGTCCCCGTTCGACCTTTCCGGCGGAGAAAAGCGCCGCGTCGCTCTTGCGGGAGTGCTGGCTATGAAGCCGAAAATTCTCGTTTTGGACGAGCCCACCGCGGGACTCGACCCTCGCGGCAAGTCGGAAATTCTTACACTTGTAAAAAAACTCAATCAAACGGAAGGCGTCACCGTTCTGATGGTGTCGCACGATATGAACGAAGTATACGAAAACGCCAACCGTATCCTCGTTTTCCGCGACGGAGCGATTGCTTTCGATTTGCCCCCGCGCGACCTTTTCCGTATGGAAGAGGAAATCGAATCTATGAATCTGGAAGTGCCGGCTGTGGCTGCGTTCTGCAACGAATTGGAACGCCGCGGTATCGTACTTCCCAAAGAGTGCAGGACGGTAGACGAAACGCTTGCCGCCGTTGTCGCTTTGAAGGAGGCGCGCGATGCTTAGAGACGTCACTTTCGGGCAGTACTATCCCGCCGATTCTTTCGTACACAAAATGGACGCGCGTATAAAACTCGTCTTGACGTTGCTTTATATGGTGGGGATATTTTTCGTACAGAGTTTCGTCGTGTTCGGGTTTGTGACGGTGCTTTTGCTTGCCGTGGTGCTTGTTTCGCGCGTACCGCTGCGTTCGGTGCTGCGCTCCGTCAGGGGTATAGTGGTGCTGTTGGTGTTTACCGCGATACTCAATCTGTTTTTTACCAAAGGCGCAGACGCAAGCGAACAGCCGTTGTGGGCGTGGTCTCCCTGGAACGGTTTCACGATAGAAATTTACGTCAACGGACTGAAAAGCGCCGCCAAGATATTTCTTCGGTTGGTGTACCTTGTAGTCGGGTCTTGCATACTCACGCTTACGACTACGCCCGTGGATCTTACCCACGCGGTGGAAAGTTTGCTCAAACCTTTGCGCGTGGTAAAGTTTCCCGTCCACGAATTTGCGCTCATTATGAGTCTTACGCTCAGTTTCATTCCGAGTCTGATAGAGGAAACGGACCGTATCATACGCGCTCAAAAGGCGCGCGGAGCGGATTTCGACACGGGCGGGTTGGTCAAACGCGCCAAAGCGTTCGTCCCGATACTCATTCCGTTGTTGGTGGGCGGTTTCCGCCGCGCGGAGGAACTTGCCAACGCTATGAACAGCCGCTGTTACGAGGGCGCTACCAAGCGCACGTGTATGCGGGTGATGAAGTTGTCTTGGCGCGATCTCGTCGCAAGCCTTGTAATGGTGATTTTCTTCACGGGAGTGTTTCTCCTGTACGGAATGTCGAGCAAGTGGGGCGGAATCGTCTGGCTTTACTATTGATGGGCTATGACAAAGATAAAACTCACAATCGAATACGTCGGCACTGATTTCTGCGGCTGGCAAAGTCAGACCAACGGTCCTACCGTACAGGATACGGTGGAACGCGCTTTGGGCAGTTATTTCGGCTGCGATTTCGTGCGAATTTACGCCGCCGGGCGAACGGACGCGGGCGTTCACGCAAGGGGACAGGTCGCGCATTTTTCCACGGATAAAGCCGTAAATTGTTACAAACTGTGTTTGGGAGTCAACCTTGCCCTGCCCGCGAGCGTTGCCGTAACTTCCGCCGAAGTCGTCGGCGAGGAGTTCGACGCGCGGTTTTCCGCCAAGTCCAAGACCTATTGCTACCGCATATACGCTTCCCCCGTGCGCAGACCCACGTTGGACGTAAATCACGCTCAGGTGTACAGACCGCTGGATACGGAGGCTATGAGGCAGGCGGCGCAACTGCTTGTGGGAACGCACGATTTCGTCGCGTTCAGGAAAAAGGGCAGCAATTTGAAAGGCACTGTGCGCACGGTAAACAGTTTCGACGTCACCGAACGGGACGGCGTAACCTGTTTCACCGTCAACGGCAACGCGTTTTTGTACAATCAGGTGCGCTTGATGTGCGGTTTGCTCGTGGAAGTGGGACGGGGCGTATACGGCTTGTCCGACGTGGAAAAAATGCTGAACGGAACGCGTCTGCGGCTGCGTACTTTGCCCGCCAAGGGGCTGACTCTCGAAGAAGTTTTTTACTGAACGCGGGGCTAAGGAGGTCACTATGAACAACAAACAAATAATTTGCCGCGCCGCAATTTATCCTCTCATTGCGCTTGCGGCTGGGTGTATAGTTGCGGCAAGTTGCCTGCTCGGCGTCTGCGACGTTGCAAGTTACTGCCTTTACGGCGGAGCGGTCGCCGCGTTTGCGGCGCAGTTTTTCGTTGCGTTGGGCTACCGTCTCAACAAGAAAATCGCCGTCAACGGTTTCGAACAGTGGGCTACCTGTTGGATAGTTACGGGCGTGGTGCTTGCGTTTGTCGTATTTTCTTGGCTCATCGCGCTGTTGCGCATTGTGGACGCCGTCGGCAGCCGCGCGCTTTCTCGGCACAGCGAGTTGGACAGTTGACGCTTATAAAATTTCGCAAATTGCGCAAACTACCTCCGAAAGTTACTTTTGGAGGTTTTATTATGAAAAAATATATCTGCGCCATCGCTTTGACGCTTGCGCTGACCTTTGCTGTCGCCGCGTTTGCCGCCTGCGGAATGTCCAACAACCCCAAGGCGACGAAAAAGGCTTTGGAAGAAAAAGATTACACCGTCGAAGCCATCATCGGCGACAACGATCTTGACGCGCAGGCGGAGTTGGACGCAATGAGCGACGAGATGAAAGTTACCGCTGGCGAACTTGTGGCGGTTATTTCCGCCGTCAAGGGGGAAGTAAACGACGACGTCCCCGAAAATTTCATCTATATCTACTATTTCAAGGATTCTGTCGCCGCAAATAAATTCTGGAACGCCAACACCGATGAGATAAAGGGGCTTTCCGAAACGTACAAGAATGCCGACGGTTTCGACGTTCGCAAGGAAGGCTCTGTCGTCTACTTCGGCACGCGTCGGGCGATCGGCGACGCAATGTAAGGGCGAAGTCGGCAATATATGTGCGTTGCCCTTTGACGGGGTCGCCGACGCGCGTAACGACGTGCGAATTTAGTCCGACGAAATTTTATTGCATAAACGACGGGGGTCTGCTTAGTTGCAAACCCCCGTTGCGCGTAGTTTTTTGCGTTGTGCGCAGTCGTCGAAAATTTCGGGTCAAATCACCCACTCACCGTCGCGGAACAGCGCGACGGTTTCCCCGTCGAACCCGATCCCGTCTATGTCTATATCTTTCGTTCCCACCATAAAGTCCACGTGTTGCAAACTTTGATTCATTCCGTGTTCGGCAAGTTGCGTTTCCGTCATTTCGTTGCCGCCTTTTACGGTGGTGGGGTAACTTGCGCCGAACGCAAGGTGACAGCTGGCGTTTTCGTCGAACAGCGTGTTGTAAAACAGTATTCCGCTCTCCGCAATGGGCGACCGCTTGCCGATAAGCGCAATTTCTCCCAGCGACAGCACGCCCTCGTCGGTGGTAAGGATATTTTTCAGCGCGTCGTAGCCCGTTTTTGCTTTGTAATTTATCACTCGTCCCTCTTTGAATTCTATTTCGAACCCGTCGATGACGTTTCCTTTGTTTACAAGCGGCAGCGCGTTTACCACTTTGCCGTCTATCTTGCGGTTGTGCGGCGCGGTAAACACTTCCTCCGTGGGCATATTCGCCGTAAACGGAACGCCGTCCTGACCCGTTTCCTCCGCGGCAAGCCACAGGTGATCCGTCGCAAGTCCCACGCGCAGATCCGTACCGCAGCCGTTTTTCAGGTGAATGTACTCAAAGCGGTGCGCGTTGAGGAAATCCGCCCTGCGGTGCAGAGTGTCTATGTGTTTGCGCCAAGCGGCGGTGGGGTCGGGAGTATCCAACCGCATAATATGTCCTATCGCGTCCCACATTTTGTTTACCGCTTGTTCGGGGTCGTCGTTGGGAAAGACCTGCGCCGCCCACGCCTTTGTGGGTATGGAAACTATCGTCCACCGCAAAAGGTTGCTCATCGTTGCCGCGCGGAACTCTTTGTTCGCCTGCATAGAGGCAAGAGACGCGGCTTGCATCTTGTCGGGGTCGCAGCCTTTCATTATGTTGGGGTCGCCCGCGGAAATACTTATCAGGCACACCTTGCGCTCGATGTAGTGTTTGCTTTCCGCAACAAGAAAGTCGGGTATATCCGAAAGCGCCTCTTTGCTTGCGTTGAGCATATTGATACGTTCCAACGCCTCGTCGCGCCATTGGATACGCACGTATTTCGCGCCGAAACGGTAGGCTTTTTCTGCAATCAGGTGAGCGAAGTCCGCGCACTGCACGTCACAGCGTATCACTACTTCCTGTCCCTTTTGCATATTTGCGCCCACGCGTACGGCAAGTTCGGCAAAATTTTGCATTTGTTTTTGTGTAAGCATATCTTTTTTCTCCTTGTATCTGAATTATACAGCAAATTGCCGCGCAAAGTCAACTGTACTTGCCAAAGCGCGCGATTTGTAGTAGAATAAATCCGTCGGTATTTGCGGCGCAAGTTGCCGCGAAAGGACTGTTATGCCGACAAGGAGCAACATAACTATGTCAGTAAAACCCACTGCGACCATCACTATGACTACGGGCAAGACCATCACGTTGGAATTGTATCCCGACGTTGCGCCCAACACCGTCAACAATTTCATCGCCCTCGCCAACGGCGGCTTTTACGACGGTTTGATATTTCACCGCGTAATTCGCGGCTTTATGATACAGGGCGGCTGTCCTTTGGGAAAGGGCACGGGCGGTCCGGGGTATTCCATCGCAGGCGAATTTGCGCAAAACGGCTTCACAAGCAACACTTTGAAGCACACCCGCGGAGTAATAAGTATGGCGCGCGCGGCAGATCCCGACAGCGCGGGCAGTCAGTTTTTCATTATGCATCGCGACGCGCCCCATCTGGACGGCGCTTACGCCGCTTTCGGAAAGGTCACAAGCGGTATGGACGTGGTGGACGAGATAGCCGACGAGTACACCGATTTCAGCGACCGTCCCTACAATGCGCAAAAAATAGCGTCGATACGCGTGGACGTCCACGGAGAAAACTATCCTCTGCCCGAAAAGCGTTGACTGCGGTCGTTTTTTCCGAAAATGATCGAATATTACAGATTTTTTTTGCAAAAAGCGTTTGCGGAGCAGTTTGTCCGAGGTGAAATTTATCTCAACGCTCTCGGTTATTTCTGGAAGAACGGTTTCGAGGGACAGGGCGATTTCGGCGAGGCGGCGGCGCGGTCCTTTTCGCCGCGGCAGTTACGCCTGCCCGACGAACTTTGCGCGCACGTAAAGGGCGACGTCGTAGACCGACCGTTGGCTTACAGATATTGCAACGTCGGCTGTTTCACTCGTCTGATAGTAAACGACGGCGGCGGGTACGTAGTAAGACCCACCGCCTTGATGCAACGTTTCGGCGATTACGCCGTGAGGATAAAAGATTTTCCCGAATTTTCTCGCAGGGTCGCCTCCGCCGCGAAGAAAAACCGCGACGTGGTTTGCGGCGCGCCCGTCAGATATACCGACAAAGTCGCGCAGCCCCTTTGCAACTGTTTCGTAAAGTCCGAGAAGTACGATTGGCAGTTCGAGTGGCGTTTGGCGTATTTGCACGATCTGCCCGCGCTGAAAAGGGACGCTCGCAACGAGCGCAAAACGGAGTCCCTGTTCGATTGGAAACCGTTTACGCTTTTTACGGGCGATTTGTCCGATATATGCCAACTGTATCCGTCGGTGTATCTTTGGAACGACGACGTCAAGCGTATCTATCCCTCCCTTTCGGCAATCTCTATGGACAAATTCGCTCGCTGCGTACGTTTTACCGACGCCGAACAGGCGGAATTTGTACGGGAAATTTCGTATAGTTTCTGCGTAAACGCGGCGGACGAAGGGGAGTTTCACCGCACGGTACTGTCCGTAAGTCCCGAAAAGTCCGTGCTGTTTCAGATATAGCGAAGGCAATTTTGAATTTTACGTATTTTTTTGCGCGGTTCTTTTCTTTGCGAAAGACCGCGCATTTAATTGCTTTTTATTGAAGATAGTTCGCGCGCAGTTGGGCTATGTCCCCGTCGCTTACGCCGCAGTGTTTTATAAATTCGTCCAAACTTCCGAAACGTTTTTCTATTTCCAGCCAAAAACTTTCCAGATAACTCTGCTCCACGAGCAACATCGACTTCACCAATTCCAAACGCTCTTCCGCCACAAAGGGCTGAACTTTCGCGAGAATGCTCTGCGCGTGTTCGCCTATCTGCACGTTGGTTTCGAGGTAGTCTTTCATCACTTCCTCGCGGCTTGCTCCGAGACAGTGCAGCAGCAGTGCGGTACACGTTCCGCATCTGTCCTTTCCGCCCGTGCAGTGCCACAGCGTCGCGCCCTCCGTCGGCGAGTGGGCGAGCGTTTGCAAAAACTTTCCGTATCCCTCGTGACTGTGCGGGTCTTCGGCGAATCTGCGGTAAAGTATCCGCATATGGTCTATCGGAGTTTCTCCCCGCGCCAACATTCTGTCTATTCCCGCCTGCAATTTCACCGCGATAGCCGCGCCGTCCAGCGTTTCGTAACTTATCCCGAAGGTGGTGGCGCTCATTATGGATACGTTGAGAATTTCCACCCCCTCTATTTGTACGTCGGGGTGGTTGGCTATTTCCGCAGGCGTCCGCAAGTCTATCACGCGCCGCAAATTTTTGGAAAGCAACGTCTTTACGTCGCCGTCGCTTGCGATGCTCAGATGTCCCGACCGTATCAGTTTGTTTTGCCGCACCCTGCCGTAAGCCGTGGGTATTCCCCCGAGATCGCGCGCGTTGGCTACCTGCTCCAAAAGTATTTTCATCTGTTCTCCCAATTCAATTTCTTTTTTATACCGTCAATTATCATAGAAATGGCAATTTCGTTGTGTCCGCCCTGCGGTATGATGAGGTCGGCTTTGGCTTTTGACGGTTCTACAAACTGTTCGTGCATAGGTTTGACCGTTCCGAGATACTGATTTACCACCGATTGCATACTGCGCCCGCGTTCGTTTACGTCCCTGTTCAGCCGTCTGATGAAGCGCACGTCCGCGTCAGCGTCCACAAACAGTTTGATGTCGCACAGACGGCACAATTTGCTGTCCGTAAAGATGAGTATGCCCTCCACGATGATTATCTTTGCGCTGTCGGTGGGTTGCAGTTCGGCATTTCTGCGGTAATTTGCAAAGTCGTAAGTGGGGTGCAGTATTCGGTTGCCCTTTTTCAACTCCCGCACGTGTTCCACAAGCATACCCGTATCCAGACTGTCCGGGTGGTCGTAGTTGAGTTTGCTCCTCTCCTCCAACGTCAGTTCGTCGTTGGGTTTGTAGTACCAATCGTGGCTGAGCAGTACCGCGTCGTTTCCGAACGCTTCAAACAGTCTTTCCGCAACGGTCGTTTTGCCCGACGCCGTTCCGCCCGCAATTCCGATAACAATACTCATCTTTCGTCACCTCACAGTCATTGTACCATTTGAGCGCGGCAGTTGTCAAACGTTGCTTGCCCTTGCGGCGAAGTTTCTCATTTTTTACGCATATCGCGTTTTTGCCCGAGTGGGGCAATTTTGTTGAAAAATTTTGTTATAAACGCTTGATTTAACCGAATGACAATGCTATAATAATATTCGAAAAGTGCGATAGCGCGTTCATCGTTACCGCATCGAAAAAATAAAAGGAGAAAAATTTATGAACAAAACGGTGTACTTTTTGATTGACTGCTCGGGATCTATGTACGGCAATCGCGGCGACGCGGTCAACACGGCAATGGAAAAGGTCGTTTCCGAGGCAATTCCCGCCATCAAGGCGCAAAAGAACGACGACCTCAGCATAAGTTTCGTTGTGTTGGGCTTTTCCGACGCGTTCAACGGCAAGGTGGTGGAACTTATGCCCCGCACGGAGTTGGACGACTTCGACCATTGGGACGCCATCGAATCGGATATGTTCAACGGCGGCACGCCCACGGGCGCGGGACTTAAAGCCGTCATCGACGATCTCAACGGCGGTCGCAGAGGCGAGCCCGACCCCAACGCAGTCGCTCCCGTCATCATACTCATTTCCGACGGCGAACCCAACGGCGACAACCCCACCTACGACGCAGTGATGGAGTGCGCCGTAAAAGGCGGACCTAACGAGAACAAAATGTTCCGCAAGGCGATACGCGTCGCTCTGGGAATGGACGTCAACGACACGGGTCGCGCAAGTCTCAAAAAGTTCGGCAGCGTTTCCGCCAAGATGGCAAGCGCGGGTGTAGCCTCCTACTACGATTGCTCGGAGGACTACGTGGACGATTTCGTATCCATTCTGAAATCCGTCACGGTCAACGCGTCGGTGGGCTGAGAACAGCGAAAGCGTTTGCGGCTAGCCCGCAGCAAAATTCCGATTGAGAGGAAGCAAAATGGACGAAATTATTTCAGCAGACGTCGTGCCGACCGTTTCTTGCGAACGAAAGCCGCCGTCCTCCGAATCATACGCGCAACTCGAAGCATTGTCCTATTCCGACCGTCTGCTGTTGGCGGAGAGCGTGCTCAAACGTTTGAGCGAAGACCCGCTCTCCGCTCGGCGTTTCGGGCAAACGCTTGCGGCGCAACCATTCCTTGCGCGTTTCGACGCGAGAAATTTGCAGGACGTGTCGGACAGCGCGGTTTTCACAAGCGAACAGCGTTTCAACGTAACAGTCGCCGGGGTGGTGTTTTACATACTCACCAAAGGCAAGTATCCGCAGGACTTCTGGCGTGATTCCGTCAACGAATACGCCGCTACCGCCGCGGGCGAATTGTGGAACAGGGGCAAGGAACTTTGCGCTTTTGCCCGCAAAACGGCAGACGAAAGGCAAGCCGCCGACCTGCTCAACGATGTCAAACGACTGCGCCGCGAGTTGGAAAAGAGGGACGTTTCGGCGGCTATCGGCGATTGCGACGGCGTAGGCGCAGTCAAAATTTTCGAAATGCTTTGGGAAGTGTTCGTCGCCAAGTACGGCAATTACAGCGCTGCCCTTTGGATAAAGAAGATAAGCGAATTTCGGCAAAAGCAGTATTGCAGTCGGTGCGAGATGGTGCGCACAAATACCGAAGCGCAGTTGTACGCGATCTCCGACGAAGGTATGTTGGACAAGCCCAGCCACGACGGCTGCGAAGACTGCTCGTTCGCCGATTTTTTAGACGGTTCGGCGTGGCTTGCGGCGGTGGCGGACGGAGTGGGCAGCTGCGTACACTCGGCTGTCGGTTCGCAAACGGCGGTGGACGTGCTTGCCGACACGTTGCGCGTTCACTTGCAACGGAAAATGCGCGGCAAAAACAAGCGTAAAAAGTCCCTCGATTGGGCGGGACTTATGTACTACTTCAAATTTCGGTTTGCGGCGGAACTGTATTCCGGTTGGGAAAGCGCGATAAAACTCACGAAAGAGTACGCCGAAGGGGGCGCAGACATAAGCGACTTTGCTACCACGTTGCAATTCGTTTTCGGCTGCGACGGGTTTGTGGCTTGCGGACGGTTGGGCGACGGCGGGTTTTTCCTGCGCAAGAAAATCACCGTAGGCAAAGAAACGCTGTACGGCGGAGTGCAACTCAATGACGGATTTTCCGGCGTAACGCGGCAGGAAGTTTTCACCCTGCTCAATCTCAAAACCGACCCATCTGCGCTTTCGGTGGATTTCTTCCGTTCCGAAGAGGTGTCGGACGTTTTGATAGTGTCCGACGGCGCGTTGGGCGTTTTCGGAGATACGGTACGTCAGACGGAAGCGACGGTTGCGGAACTGAGCGCGCTGCCCTTTGACAGCAGGTGTTTACGTCTGCGCCGACTTGCCGATCTGTGTTCCGATTGCAACGAAACTCATCACGGCAGCGGCGACGACAGTTCGCTGGCGTACGTGCGGGTAAAGGCGGGGGTGTGATATATGCAGGTAAACGACACCGTCACGGTAAAAAACGAAACTTACCGCGTCACCGAGGGCGTGGGCGCGGGCGGACAGGGCTCTGTGTGGAAAGCGGTGCGGCTGTCCGATTCCAAGTTGTTTGCGTTGAAGATCATCAACGAAAAGGACGTAAACAGGCGCAGGGAAAAGATATACAACATACAAAAGCTGATAAACGAGCGTCTTGACGACAAGACGGACGCACCGGGGCGCAGGCAAAACGTAAATCACGTTTTTCCCATATGCAGTTTTTCGGACAAAAAAAGCGGCGAGACGGGCTACGTAATGGAGTACGTCGAGGGGGAAACGCTCAACAAAATGCTTATGTCGGGCAAGATACGCAATATGTCCGTGGAAAGCAAATTGCTTCTGGTAAAGAAAATCGCCGCCTCCATACAAATACTTCACGATTTCGGCTACTGCTACACCGACATCAATTGGGGCAACTTTATGTGGAACGGGCAAACTCAAACGATGTACGTGATAGACTGCGAAAACGTGGCGAGCCGCACGGACATAAAGGACGGCAAGTGCGCCTTTTTGAAAGGTACGGGGTTTTTCATCGCGCCCGAAGTGGCATTCGACTTGGCTTACGCCGCCGACAACGCCGACAGGTACGCGCTTGCGACTCTCATTTTCCGCATACTCACCGACAACGTTCTGCAATCTCCCTATCACGGCAAAGCGATGTACACCGCAGTCCCCGCCTGCGAAAGTATGGAGCAGGTAAAGGAATACGAGCAGGAGGGGGAAATTGACAAAAATTGGCGCGTGTTTGTTTTCGACAAGGACAACCGAAGCAACGGCATAGACGACCTGTTCCGCAACAGTACCAATCCCGAATGCGTCATTTTCCGCAAGCAATTGGACGAAGTGATAAAGATCTGGAACGGTTTGGACGAGCGGATAAAGGAAATGTTTCGGCAGGTATTCCGCGACCCGTTCGACTACGCAAACCGTCCTATGGCAGCCAAATGGATAACGTTGATAGACGAAGTGCTCGGCGCAAAAAAAGTTTCCTTGGCGCGCGCGGGCGTGTCTCCCGCCTCTTTGAGAGCCGTTCCGTTCGTTTCTCCCAAGTCGGCGGCGGCGCGTGCCGCTTGCAAATATCCTACGTTCGTACCGAGGGGAGGAACTGCGCCCGTCAACAGCGGCAAATACAAGACGTTTGTGCCGCGCGGCGCTTCCGACGGCAGCAAATGACCCGCAAAGGGTTTCCGAAATTATGGAAAAATACGAATTTCAGTCCTACTGCAAAAGAATAAACGATATGATGACGCTCGTGCCCGATTGGCAGGAGCGTCCCTCTTCGATAGTGGGCGACTACCTGCGCGAAAGCACGTCCTACGGCTACGGACAGGCGCTGTCCGACCTGCTTGCCGACGCTTGCTGTCTGCTCAAAGAGTACGGCGGCGAAACGGATTTGTACGAACTTGCCGGCGTGATGACCGTTCGTTGCGGCAGTTCGTCGTACAGGTTCGGCGCATACTTTTTCGTGCTGTCGGTGGCGGCGGTGTGTATCGGTCGCAAACGCATAGACGACGTTGACGCGCAAGAGTTCGACGCCAACGAGTTTGTCGCGTTCGAAGCGCGGGAGAACGAGGACGGGCTCAGTCCCGAACAGCGTCGGCTGAAAAAGTTCGGCGCGCGCCTGCTGGACTTTTCGCGGGCAAATCAACTCGTGCATTTCCACCCGTCGGGCAGAAGCGCGCTTATGTTGTACTGCAAAGACGTCAACGGCGCGGCTTCTGCGCTCAAAAAGGGCGGACGTTTGCGCTTGGGCAGTTGGGACGAAATAGGCGCAAAGACTATCGTAAAATGCCGCAACTGCGGCAATTACAAAGTAGTCCCCTATGTTTTCTCGGCGAAAAAACAGCACGCCGTATTCTGCGAACGGTGCGACGGCGCAAAGGGGCGAGTTTCGAAAAGTATGCTTCCCGTAAAGGAACAACTTGTCGTAGCGCCCGACGACGCGGTAAAATGTCCCCGCTGTTCGGCAAGTATCCCCGTCGAACAATTGTCGCGGGGCGATTTCCTATGCAAAAATTGCGGCGAAACGTACAATGCGGAGTCTTTCCCGATAGTGGGGCAATGCGCGCTCGACGCCCTTTCGCGAAACGAGGCGGTGTGCGGCGTAGGGGACGCCAACGTCGCTCTCACCGCGAAGTCTTTGCTCAACCGTTCCGCCGCTATGGAACGCAATTTCGGTTTGCAGGTGCTGTACCTCGCGTGCGGATTTCTGCATTGGAAGGACAGAAACAACGTCGAATACCGTTCGCCGCTGTTGCTTTGTCCCGCCGCCGTCAACGTGGACAGAAGCACGGGCGAAACGTCCGTCGTTATGCGAGGAGCGGACGCAGGTTTCGAAGTAAACAGAACTTTGCTGTATATGCTGTCCGCCTATTCGGAGGAATTGGCAATATCTCTGCCGCAATTTGAGGGCGGCAGCGTAAAAACGTACTTCACGCTAATTAAAGAGTACTTCAAAAACGCCAACAAACGTCTTGCGTACGTTGCCGCCGATTGGTATGTGGAACAGAATATGGGGTTGGGATTGTTCCACTATCAGAAACTGCAACTGTACGACGATCTTACCGCGCACGCACAGCAGTATCTGCGCCACCCCGTCGTTCGCAGATTGTGCGGCGACGGCTCGTGCGCCGTTCCTCCTGCGCCGTCGGGCGGTGAAATCGATTATATGCTTATGGACGCCGATTCCCGTCAGGAAGAAGTGATAGCGGCGGCGCAATCGGGCAGATCTTTCGTTTTGCAAGGTCCTCCGGGATCGGGTAAAAGTCAGACCATCACAAACATAATCGCCTGCGCGTTGGGCGCGGGCAGAAAAGTGCTTTTCGTCACCGAAAAAGCGGCGGCGCGGGCGGTGATTCTCGACAATCTCAAACACGCCTTTTCGGACGGAACGCATTCGCTCACCGATTTCGTGCTGGACCTCGAAACTTTTGCCAAGCGAGGGGGCGCTGTCGGCCGAGAACCTTTCGTAAGGGAACTCAACAAATGTTTGCAAACGAGCGACATAAACGTTTCCGACGACCAATCCGTCAACGACGAGATGTACGCCAAGTCGCAGATAGAGCGGTATTCCGAGCAGTTAAAACGCAGCAAAGAGGGCAAAAATTGTTTGCAATTGCTGCGCGACGCAGCACCATACTGCGAATACGATATGCTTGCCGCGCCCAATGCGCCCTGCGATCCTCAGCGGCTTGCGCATTTGTGCGGATTGTTGGAGCGTTACTACGTCGCGGTAAAGGCGAGGCAGGTGTCTCCCGATTACAAGCAAGACCCTTTGTACGGTTGCAAAGGGGATACGGGCAGTCAACTTCTTCTTTCGTCCCAACGCTATCTGTCCGCCGTCTCCCGTCTGGAAAAAGCCGTTGAGCAACTGCAAGGTTTGGGCGTTCGAGTAGAACTTGCGCCGTCCTCTTTGGAACAGACGGCGCATTTCTTGACAAGTTGGCAAAGCGTACCCGCGCTGCCCAAAGAGATATTGTCCCTTTCGTCGGCGGAGGGCGTCGACGAACTCATCGCGCGCGCAAAACGGCGCAAAAAGGAAGCGTACGCATTGCAAATTCATAGCGGAAACGCGGTCGAGGCGGAAATAGACCGCGAGCGGTACGAGCGAGTCAACGTCGAAAGTCTTGTAAACGAAAGCGCGCGTTACAAGATGTTCTGGCGGCGTTGGGGTAAGCGTTACAGGCGTTTTGCCGACAAGATCACGGGCTGTTTTCGGCAGAGCGGCAAGCGCGGATTCAAAAGGGTATTCTTTCGGCTTCGGCAATTGAATGATTTCTTTCATCTGGAAAAGAGGCGCGCGTCTTACGCCAAGCAATCGCTTACGGATGCGGAAATGTTCGGATTTGCTCCGCAAACGGAAAAACAGTGGAGCGAACTTACGGACAAACTGCTCGTCTACCGCACCGCGCTGTCGGAGAGCCGCATTTTCAACGAGTCGTTTTTGCTGTCGTTTGAGACGAACAGCCGCGACAACACGGTGCGCGCTCTCGCGCGGCTCAAAGAGGAACTCGCTTCGGCGTTACATACGGAAAAGAAAGAAGCCGAAGTCGTTTCCGGCTACTTTGATTTCGCAAGCGCAGACGGCAAGTACCCCTGTTTCCGCAGTGCGGCAACGCTCGCCGTTGAGCAGAAAGGGCGTCTCGGCGCGTGGACCAACGTGACGGCGCTGCTGAGCGAATTTGAAGCAAACGGTTGGACGGCTATCCTTGACGAGTTGCTGTCCAAGGGCGTAAAGGATTACCAAACGGCGCGCAACGTGCTTTTGCGCAGCAAATACGTTCGCGACGCAAAGCAGTTTGCCGAAAGAAACAAACTCACTTCCGTCACCAATTTCGACAGGGCGGCTCACAAAGCGTTGATAAACCGCTACGCTTTGGCGGACAAAGCGGTACTTTCCGTCGGCGGCGAAAGGCTGTACGCGCGTCTCGCCGAATTACTGCGCAACGCCTGCGGCGCTTCTGGCGGAAACCTTCGCAAAATAGTTTCGAAAACGGGCTATTCGATAAAACGCACCGTTGCGGAAAACCGCGACCTCGTTTTGCGTATCAAGCCCTGCTTTATGATGTCGCCGCTCAACGTGGCTCAATATCTGGATACGGACGTGACTTTCGACCTTGTCATTTTCGACGAAGCCTCGCAGATATTCACCGAGGACGCGCTTGCTTCCATCGTCAGAGCGCGGCAGGTGATAGTTGTCGGCGACAGCAAGCAACTTCCCCCTTGCGATTTCTTCCGCACCAAGGACGTTTCGGTAGAGGAGGACGCGGAGTACTACGAGGCGGAGTCTCAGCAGGACTGTTCTCTGCTCACCGCGGCGGACGAAGCGCTCAACGAAACTTCGATGCAGCTTTGCTGGCACTATCGCAGTTACGACGAGGCGCTCATCGCCTTTTCCAACAAGGAAATGGACTACGACCTCATCACTTTTCCCTCCGCCGTCAAAAACCCCGACGACGGTGTTGAGTACGTCGGAGTACCCTACGACCCCTCCGCCTGCTACGACGCAGGCAAAAACGGCTCTCACGTCAATTCGGGCGAGGCGGACAGGATTGTGCAACTGCTCTGGCGGGAAATAACCCACCCCATTCGCAAAAAATTTACGTTGGGAGTGGTGGCGTTTTCCAACGCGCAGGCGTTGGAGATAGAAGAACGTTGGGAGCAATTCAAGTGCGCCCCCGACAAAAAGCCCGTCGTTGACGAGTGGGAAAGCAGTCACGCCGACGAACCGATAGTATTTTGCAATCTGGACACAATGCAAGGCGACGAACGGGACACGGTCATTTTGAGCGTATGTTACAGCCCCGACGCAAACGGAAAGTTTATGCTGTCCTATTTGGGCAGATTGCGGCTCGCCTCGGGCAGAAAACGTCTCAACGTCGCCGTCACGCGCGCCCGTCATCGTATGACTGTGGTGTCCACGCTTACCCGCGACGTACTCGACCGCGCGCTGTCCGTCAGCGCCGCTTCGGACGAGAACAAGAGCGGCGCGGTTATGCTTCGCGATTTCCTCGGATACGCCGAGTCGTTTTACGGTGGCGGAACTGCCGCGGAAGCGCCGTCGCGCGACCCGTTGGTGCAGTCGGTATGCAAACTGTTTGACGAACACGGCATAAAATACGCCACGGAAATAGGGCGTTCCGACTGCAAAATAAACGTCGGCA
Organism: uncultured Clostridia bacterium; assembly: GCA_947628135.1. Taxonomy (GTDB): domain Bacteria; phylum Bacillota; class Clostridia; order Christensenellales; family CAG-314; genus Fimimonas. The sequence goes on along the minus strand of CANQYT010000005.1, from coordinate 52,501 downwards.
TACGCCACCCCCTTCGCAAGGGAGATTTCGTATTGGGCATAATAGTGGACGACCCACGCAGGACGGATCTGGACAGCCCGCGCGAATACGCCCGTCTTACCGAGGACGTTTTGAAAAACAAGTACAATTGGAATATCTACCGTCTGTACCCCGTTTCCTGGATATTCGACTACGACAACGAAAAGCAACTGCTGCTTCAAACGGTAAAAGAGGCGTTGCTTGCCGCTTAAAACAGTCTGCCCGCGTTTCTGCGTTTCTTGCTCTCGTTGCAATCGTTTGCCGTCGGCGCTGTGAAAGGGAGTTTGGGATTGACTAACGCCGTATTTTGTGGTACACTGATTTTATTCCGCTTACCAAGGAGAAACGATTTATGTTGATTTATGACGTTTTTACCGCGCTGTGTTTCGCGCTGTTCACTGCGGAAGTGCTTTTCGTCGCAGTAAACATCTTCGTAAAGAAACGTCCCGAGCGCATAGCCTACGTGCGCGGCTTCAAGAAAGGCAAATGTCTGGTAATTTATTTCACCGCCCTGCCGCTGTATTTTATGGGGTATATCTACGGCGGAGCGGACTTTGCAAACGCATTGATAGGCACGATCGGAGAAGCCTCTAAACTTGTCGTACTCAATTATTCCCTTGAACCTATCCAAGCGTTGGCGGCGGCGAATCCCTTTTTCAAAGTTACCGTTTACTACTGTTTTGTGTTGGTGGCTGTCAACGCCGTTATGTTCGCGATGTCGCTGTTCGGACAGCGTATGTGGCTGTGGAGTAGATCCGTCGGGCTGCGTCACACCAAGAAGGACAAACTGTACGTTTTGGGCTGCAACAGCAACAGCATAAACGTCTGCCGCAGCGACAAAAACAGTTTCGGCGTAATTGCGGGCAATGTTTCCAAGCGCAGAGCGGAAAGTCTGTACGCGGACAAAATTTTTTACATTTCCTGCCTATACTACGAACCGCTGTTGGAGCGTATTTTCAAGGACGTGGCAATGGATGTTTCCCGTTTCGAAAAGCGCAGCCGTCGCTCCGCCGAGAAAGCGGAAGCAGGCAAAGAGCAAACGCCGCGTAAGTACACGGTCATCATCAACACCGAAAACGACGACGCGGCGATCTCGCTGTGCAATCTCATCATAGATAAGATCCAACAAATGACTAAGCCCCAAGAGGGCGCAAAGCGCACGCCCACCAAAGAGGAAATTTACGACCGTCTGTGCGTGTGCGTATTCGGCGATCCGCAGTACGCCGACATATACGGCGACGTTGCGGAGCGCAGCGAAGGCTGTATACGCTACGTAAACAAGTACCGTAAAGTGGCTATTGCGTTTGTGGACAGTCATCCGTTTACGGAGTTTATGAGCGACAAACAAATCGACTATGCCACGGCGTGCGTCAAAGAGGGCGTGGACGTCAACGTCTGTATGTTGGGCTTCGGCAAGACGAACCAACAGATATTTCTCACGTCCGTAGCCAACAATCAATTCGTTTGCAAAGACGCAAACAACAAGGTGCGCTTAAAAGCCGTCAAATATCACATCTTCGACAAAGAACCTACGCAAAATCACAAAAATCTCAATCACAACTACTATCGTTTCCGCAACGAGTGCGATGAGAATATTTCCGACTATCTTCCTTTGCCGGAACTGCCCGCGGAGGAATCGTACAAGCAGTTGGACTTAAACGACAAAGATTTCTACAATTCTTTGCGTAAGGTGGTGCAAAGAAATGCCGACGACGTAAATATTGTCATCATTGCGTTCGGTTCGGACCTTGAAAATATCGATATGGCGCACAAACTCATAGCCAAAAAACGCGAATGGGGTGTCAAAAATCTCGTCATTTTCGTGCGCGTGACCGATTTCCGCAAAGAGGAGCACATTCTTGACGCCGAGGACTGCTACGTTTTCGGCAACGAAAAAAACGACGTGTACAACGTAGACGCCATCTTGCGGGACAGGATTTTCTCTATGGCGTATATGCGCGACGAACTCTATTGCTTGGAGTGGGCGATAAAGCACGGCAGCAAGTATTCTTCGGAATTGAAACGTTCCGTTCACAATGCGGAGAAAAGGGAGTGGTATCGCGGAAAGAACGGTATCGAACGCGATTCCAATTTGTATTGCTGTTTGAGTTTGCGTTCAAAACTCAATATGATGGGTCTTGACTACTGCGCACAGAGCGAACCGAACAAGCGGGCGTTGAGCGAAGAAGAGTATTTCGCTAAGTACGACGTCGGTAAAGAAATCAAGTACCTTGACGAGGAAAAGGACGAGTTGGGCTTCCGCGAGGTGAAGTACACCCTCGATTTTCCCGATTCTCTGCGCAGAAATCTTGCCGTACAGGAACATTACCGCTGGAATTCGTTTATGATCAGCCAAGGTATGATACCCGCCGACAGACAAACCATTCTGAAAGAGAAAACCGTCGGCAAGGACGGCAAGGAAAAGTATACCAACGGCAAAAACTACCGTTTGCGCCGTCACGGCAATCTGACCACAATGGACGGGTTGGAGGAGTTTCGCAGAATAGTTGCCAAGCGCGACAATGTTGATGAGGAACAAAAAGACGTGATAAAGTACGACTATCAACTTATGGACGAGGCGTATTGGATGCTCACCAACAACGGCTACAAAATCGTAGAAAGATAGTTTTCCTTTGAAAATTCGCCGCCGCGCCGAACGTAGTAATCGTCCGCCCGACGGCGTAATTTTTATCGGCAGCAGACAGTTTTACTGTTTGTATGTAGGGGGACGCGATTTGTCTCAATAGCCTTTTTGTAAAAAAGATATAGGTTTGCCCTTTTCGGTGAACCTATCAAAAGCAGTCTTATCGGTCGGTTCTGCCCATACGGGGATTGCTCTGCATAGGCAAGTCGAGTTAGGGAAAAGCCGTTGCGGCTCAACGTTCTCAAAGGGGCGCTACTTGTACCGCGCGAGTCGGTTTCGCAGCGATCCGCTGCAACAAAGATATGAAATACAAAATAAACAAAGAATTCGGACTATATCGCTTTTTTCGACCGCCTTTCAACCGCGCGACATTTGTCGCGGCAAAGGCGGCGCTCGGCGTTCTGCCCAAGGGGATGCGTTCCTCAAATGAACTTTCGGTTACCAAGGAAAGTATTCCCCTTTCCGACGGGAAGAAAATGCGTATTTACGTCATCGAACCGCGTTGCGAGGGCAAATTGCCCGTAATGCTGTATTTGCACGGCGGCGGATTCGTTTTCAAAGGCGCTCCCTATCACTTCAAATTGGCGCGCGAGTACGCGTTACGCGCCGGGTACGTCGTTGTGTTTGCGGATTACCGCCTTGTCTGCGACGTTTCGTTAGACGTTTGTTTGGACGACTGCGAGAGCGCGTACAGATATATATCGGACAACGCCGCACCCAATTGGGACAGCCGCCGTATCTGCCTTGCGGGAGATTCCGCAGGCGGATATTTGTGTCTTGCGCTTGCAAAGCGGTGCAGGGAAAAGGGGTTGCAGCCTCCGAGCAAAATGATGCTTGTCTATCCCGTCGTGTCGCCCGATTCGGAATTTCCCTCTATGCTTAGGTATACGGACAGTCCGATGTGGAACGCCAAGTTGAACGAAAAGATGTGGGGTTTGTGCCGAAAGTATACCGAGCCTTTCGACCCGTTGCAGACGGACTTGTCCTGTTTTCCCGTCGCATACGTAGAAACGGCGGAAACGGACTGCCTGCGTGACGAGGGAAAGGCGCTTGCGCACAGACTTTGCGCCGCGGGAGTGCAGTGTACGCTAAATGAAACCGTCGGCACGATGCACGGTTTCGACGTTCGTCCGAAAGCACCGACCGCCCGCGCCGCCGTCGCCCGCCGCGTCGCCTTTCTGCGCCCCGACTGACCCGCTCTTTTGCACTTTCAACATTTTTACGCTTGCCCAAAGAGGAAATTTACTCAAACTTATCCGCAGAACAGAAACGGGTGTTTTGTTTCCGCCTTTTCACCGTGGATTAAGCGTTTTTTTGTTTTATTATAAATTTTTTGTTCAATTTTTAATTTTTGCTTAATTTTTTCTTAATTGAAAAGTATTTATAAAAAATACATTTATGGAATAAAATCGGACTTGTTTGTTTAATCGTCGTTATTAAACGTGCCTTTGTATGACAACAGTGCAAAACAAACAACTATCCGAAATACGTTTTTAACAAAACAAAGCGGCGTTGACAATTACAAAATAATCAAAAAAATCGGAGGACAAAATGAAACAAAAGTCGGAGACAAAAGATGTGTCGAGTTACTCGTATGTAAACAAGGAAATTTCACAAAGCGAACGTGATTATATCGGGTTCGATGCACAGAAAGACGCGTTGGATAATGCGATAGATTCCGGCGCGAGGATGGTGGGGATCATTGCCGACTACGGTTACGGAAAAAGCAGTTTAGTCAATATGTTGACTGCTGACAACACAAAGTATGACCCTACCATCAAGATCAATATGTGGGACGGTTTGCAAAAGAATAACGAAGATAAAGGCGAATCGAAGGAAATGAAACTCGAAAAAAGTTTCTTGTATCAATTGGCAAAGGGCAGCGGCAAGAATGCTCTTACCAAGCACGTCACAAAGCGACTGAGCGAAAATAGCGGATTCATATCTTTCACATTCAGGTCGCGGAAAATGTGGATATGGTTGGTAGTCGCGCTGTTCTTTTTTGTAGCAGGATTGGTTTTGCGTTACACAGGATTAACGCTGCCTTATTCAAACATCACCGATTCCGTCGGCAGTTCATTTGTTTTGTCGATGGAATTAGGTCCGATGTGCTATTTCATATCGGCAATATTTTTGGCGGTAGGTCTGGCAAAATACAACGCAGCGTTTTCAAGTTGGAGAACGGAAGGACACAGACAGTTTGACAGCAGCGACGTATTTTCTGTTTTTCAGGAAATAATCGAGACCGTCAAATCTAAGAAAACGCGGATCATTCTCATAGAAGATCTCGATCGAATCAAAGAAACCGGTTCAAACGGCGAATGGACTGCAAACGATTTTATAAAATTACTTTACAGACTGTCCAACTATTGCAGTGAGTCAAAATTTTGTTTTGTCGTAGCAATCAAACAAGAGAAAAAAGAAGAAAAGGAATACAACAAATTTTTTGATTATATGCTCAGTTTGAAAGCGGTGCATATAGGCAATTTTTCGGAAATTCTCAATTCATTATTACAGGAAAAAGCGCAGGAAATAACAAAAATGTTTGATGGGGATAACAATACCGAATCGCATACGGTGCAATCGGATACGTTGGACAGCGAGATATGCGGACAATTTTCCTATCTTATTCGCGGTAAAAAGTTGACCGTTCGAGATCTTAAACATCGGTTGAATGACGCCATAGTTCTGTATAAAACGATCCAATCGAAAAAATATAACAACGAGAGCGGCAAACCGAATATGGTTACGTGTTGTGCCGTTGCCTATCTGAAAAGCGAATATGAAAAAGATTATTACAATCTTGTCGAACACGAGTTATTGTTCGAGCAGGCAATAAAAACGGGCTATTTACAGAGAATAGACAAAAATATCGGAAAAGAATACAAAGTTCAAAATCTGATAACGTCGATCAAAAGAGATTTCATCAACGATTATGCTTTGACGCCGACTTTTATAAATGAAATCAGCAATCTAATAATAGACGGTATAATAGACGACAATTACAGGGAGTATTTTTTCAGTTACCCGAAAGGAAGTTATATAAAAAGTGCGTCCGAACGTCGGTTGGAAAATATCCTTTTGTTCGGAGAGAGTTGCGAACAGGAAAAACTAGACGAAATAGTAGAAGGGTCTTTTTCGAAAAACGGCGATTGCCCGGTAGCACAGGAGAGTCTGAATCAGTTGATTCAACTCAAAAAGACTTTGCCGACCGTAATTTTGAAGAACGAACGTCTTTTAGAGTACTGTTTCAAGACACAAAAAGACCAAACCGTAAATATGCTTGTGGAAAATTACTCTTGGGAGAATGCGGATACGGATGAGGTCGTACACGTGTTGTCAGCAATAAACAAGTACAAATTCACGGGGAAGAAACAACTTTTGGAAAGTTATGCCCGCGAACTCTACTCCACGATAACGCATTTTCACGACAATGCGATCAACTGTCGTTTGGCTGTTGTAAAGGAATTCGGCAACGACATTATTTTATTCAAAAATATGTTCATCGAAACGAAAGTTCCCTGTTTGACGGCAGCCGAGGCAGTAGAAATACCCGACCCGAATTTGATTTTCGAATTGCTTACGGAATCGAAATGTTCAAATGCATTGCTTGTGGCATTGTCGGAAAAAGTAGTGTCGATGCTGAACGAGAAGCAGAAGACCTTGTTGACGGCGATGATCAAACGTCACATAAAGAGCGTCGTTCCCACAATTGAAACAGTGATAGCGATCGTAAAGTTGTTTACCGTCAATTTGATAGTTGATGACGATATTTTTGAGTTTGTGTCCAGGTATGAACGTGATGCAATCGAGGCTTTTGAACAGTATCTGGGCGTGCTCAACGAACCCCTTGATGAAAGTTACTGTCGGACGTTAGCGAAATACGATGTCGGAATAAAACTCAACGACAACGTTTTGAACAGTTTGTTCACCAATAAATTCTATGATGTGTATCTTAGGCACTGTGTGGCGTTGGATAAATTTACTCGTTTGCTGTACAACTTTGATATATTCAACGAACAATGTGTTGACAAACTTTTTTCGACCAGCGCAAAATTATTTGTTAATTACAGATTTAATTTATTGAAACAACCGGAAAAAGTAAGGCGGCAGTACAAAAATTTATACTTGTCGCCGTATCCGTTTTTGACGGAAACGGAAGCGAAGAAGATAACGGTTGCGGAATGTATGGCGACGCGCGTGCTAACGAGAATTTCCGCTCATATAGACGAGTTTAAGAGCGAGTTGCCGTATTTGATCCGCAGTGCAAATGACGCATATGATATGACAATGTATCTGCTGCGTACTCAGCCGAGTTATGTAAAATATATTTTCCAAGCCATTCCGTTTGAGAAAGTCGGTTTTGGCAGATTGACATCTTCCGAAAAGGAAGAGATACAAAAACAATATGAAAACGTTTGTCCTCTCAACAACATATCTGCGCTTATTGATTACGCCAAAATTACGGGTGATCTCACAGACAGAACCGAGGAAAAAATCATCGGATTTATAGACAGCGCAGCAGACAGCGATCAACGTAATCGGTATATAGCAAATTATATAGACTTGCTGGATCGTTTAGGCGCTGTGTCAGAGAAAACCATCGAAGTTTTGATAAAATACGGCTATTTGGGCAAAATGCCTAATTTTATAACGGTAAAACTTCGCGAAAAAAAGAGTTACGAACAGTATATAGTGGGACGCACTCTGTGGGATTCCGAGTTCGTATACGATCGTTCCATTCTTCTCGACGAATATATAAAAGCATACGTGGATTCCGAAGAAATGTTTAACTATATGAAAGAGTGTCAGCCGTTTTTAGAGGATGTTTACAATGCTCGCAAATTCGACGTGCTGTTCTTACCTCAACTTATGGTATACAATCGATGGGGACAGACAATAGAATTGTTGCGAGCGTTTATGAGAAAGTGTCAGGATTACGATCGTCGCAAAGAATACATAATGAACATCAAGAATATCGACAGTCTGGATGACAGCGATTCTATTCAAAGTTATATATGTAATTCTGCATTTGACGATCTGCTTTCGGATAAGGAAGTAAGGGATCATATTTATTCGCTTTTGTGGCAAGAACATCCGGGTAAACGTGCGGCATTTACTCGCTATGTGAATAATTTGGCAATATAAGGCAGCAAATTTGCCGCGAAGTAATTTGCACGGCAAAACAATGACAGTAATACAACAGAGTTTATTTCTGTAAATGCAAATCCCGATTTTCGGCGTGCGTATTTCAGAATTAAAACGAAGCGGCTTTGTGACTAACAACGCATATGCGGGAACATTAGTTCCCGCTTTTACGTTGCCGCTTCCTGACGAGGTTTAATTTCGATATAAAAATATTAAAATTTACATTTCCGTCGAACATATGTCGTCACTTTCAACGAAAGTTGAACCGCGCTACGTTATTTCAAACAGTCCTTGCCACACGAAAGGAAAGGGCAACAAGCAAAAGGGCAGCAATGGAAAAGGAAGCACTTCGGTGCTTCCTTTCCGTTGCAGTATATATACCTTCGACGTACGTCGAACTATACATCTCTTCGACGTACGTCGAACTATTCAAATTTTCGACGTACGTCGAAACTAATAGGCGCAGAAAACGGGGACCCCGCCGAGTAGTAGCGAAGCGAACTTGGCGGGGAGAAGAAGCAACCGACGAAAAAAGCAAGTCCGCCGAATGTTTTCGACGGACTGCTCAAAAGTCGAGTTGCTTCGACTTGGCTAGGGTAGCAGGATTTGTCCGAGTGAAACGAGGTAAGCGGAGCAATGAAAGTTGAGCCGCGCTACGTTATTTCAAACAGTCCTTGCCACACGAAAGGAAAGGGCAACAAGCAAAAGGGCAGCAATGGAAAAGGAAGCACTTCTGTGCTTCCTTTCCGTTGCAACTAATAGGCGCAGTTGCCCGCTTGGCTAGGGTAGCAGGATTTGAACCTGCGGATGACGGAGTCAGAATCCGTTGCCTTACCGCTTGGCGATACCCCAACGACGATTCAATTATATATCTTTTGCGGCGAGTTGTCAATTGCTTTGATACGTTTTAGTGCGCAAGAATATGCGCATTTTTGCCCGATTTCTTCCCGTTTGACACAAAATCGTCCTTGCGGCAAAGTCACTCGCCCGCGCCGCTTGCCGCATAACGTTCGCCGTCGGTCATTTTGCGTTTAGTCCGTTTTGTTTTTCGATTGCTCTTGTTCTTCCGTTTGCGCTTTTTTCGCCTTTAATTTTGCGCGCACATCTTTTGTGATAAACACGATATGCACGATTATCAACGCAAGGTTCATTACGGCGGTGGAGTAGGAGGGCAGCAAAATGCCGTACACAACAAACACCACGCAACCGCACAGGTTGATTATGCGCGTCAGCGTCGCTTTGGAAAACAAAAACGATACGAGAATAAACGCCGAAGCCAGCAGTCCAATCCATTCGTCCTGCAAAATTTGAGGAAACGAGCGCGTTTCGTCAAGTATAGAGAGCAGCAGATCCATATACAACTCCTTTTCTGAAAATCTTTCTGCCGCCGAATATATTCGCGCGGCACAACTGCGCAAAAGCGCGTTTCGGCAATCACTTCTCCGACGGGTCTTTTGCCAATTTTACGTAGTCCGCACGCCGCACGGGCACGAGATTGTACTTTGCGGCAAGTGCGAGAGAGGCGGTGTTGTCCGTTATTATGTAAGCAAACGGCGTGTCTCCGCGGGAGATAACTTCGTTGCACAGCGCAGTCATCACGTCAAGCGCCAAACCTTTGCGGCGGTATTCGGGCAGAGTAAACAACATTCCGAGGCTCTTCTCCAAGTGGCACAAGCACCAACTCACGGGCTGTCCGTCGATGTACACGGCAGCCGAAGGGCGGCGCGCAATACATTCCTCCACTTCCTCCGTGGCTGCGCGATAGGGTGTTCCGTCGGAGATGATTTTTGCGTATTTTGCGGATATGGGGTGCGTTTCGTGTAAAACTTTGTGCGGCAGAGGCTGTCCGTTCCACACGTGCAGGATACAATTCGTCTCCCATTCGAATCGATATTTTTCGCGCAATGCGCAAGTGAGTTCCGGCGCAATGCCGCACAGTTCCGTTTCGCCTTCAACGGAGTTTATCACCCGTTCGGCAAACTGCGCATCCTCCGTCGAAAAACAGCATTTGTTTGTTCCCCGCACTTTGGCGACAAGCGCGTAGCCGTTGCCTTCCTGCCACAGCGCGATTTCCTTTGTGTAGTCGCAGTAACCCTCGAAAATCAGCGTTTCGGGGCGGGATCTGAACGTTTGCAGCAGTTGAGGAGTGGGGAAAATTCTTTTCATAACCTTTTCGGCGCGTATCGCACCGCGTAAAAAGCGCGACGTGCCGCGCAAATTCGTATTTCTTCATATTGTAGCAGATTTTTGTCGAAATTTCAATAGCAAACAACGCAATTACTTAACTACGGCGGAAAATCACGTCGGAATTTACGTCGATTTTGCGCGGATACCCATTGTGTCGCATATTGACATAAGTCGCAAAATTTGGTATATTAAAAAAATGAAATGCGATCTGCACATACATTCCAATATGTCCGACGGCATATTTTCTCCCGAGCGCTTGGTGGACTTAGCCGTCGAGCGCGGTTTGGACTGTATCTCCGTAACCGACCACGACGGTTTCGAAGGAACACGCCGTGCCCGCGCCCACGCTTTGCAAACGGGTCTGCGCTACGTTGTCGGGGCGGAATTGTCCACCCTTGCGGAGGGCGTTGACGTTCACATACTTGCGTACAACGTGGATGTGGACGATCCCGACCTTGCGGTTGCTATGGAAACCGTTTCCCGTCTGCGCGACGATCGCAACAGACTTATGGCGGACAAACTCAAACAACACGGTTTTCCGATAGATTTGGACGCTCTTGCCGCCCACGGTTTTGTGGGACGTCCCGTAATTGCGCGCGAAATGGTGCGTCTCGGCTACTGCAAAGACGTCGCCGAGGCATTCGACAAGTACATCGGCGCGGACAAGTGCTGTTACGTGCAGTCAAAGAGGCTTTCGCCGGAAGAAGCGATACGGCTCACGCTGCGTTTCGGCGGATTGCCCGTGTTGGCTCACCCCAAACAGTTGCGTATGGACAAGCCGCGATTCGAGCGTTTTTTGCGCAAGTTGGTTTCCGTGGGGCTTGCCGGTATCGAAGCGAACTATTTTACACACAATATCTACGAGCGTAACTACTACGATCGTTTGGCGAAGAAATACTCGTTGATCTCCACCGGCGGAAGCGATTTTCACGACTATGTCCACGGCGTCGAGATCGGTACGAAAAGTTTTTCGCCCAACGCCTACACTTGCAGGATATTGGGGATATGAAAAGAATTGCCGTTGTTTTGATTGTTGCGCTCGCAGTTTTTGCGGGCGCTTTTGTTTGCGAAAAGGCGTATGCGGCGCAAACATACCCGTGGAACGTCACCGTGGACGTAGTGTACCGCGGCGACGTGTTCCGCTACGATCTGCGTACTCAATGCGGCAAACTGCGCGACGAAGCGGAGCGGCGCGGATTTTACCTTTGCGAGCGCCCCCGTCGGGATTTGTGCGCGCGTTTGTTGAACGCGGGTTTGCCGCGCGAAGCGGTCTACAACTATCTTCTGCCCGACTTCGACGGCATACTTCGTCACTTCGGCTACGTCGAAACGCGCCGCGAGGACGCCGCCGTAAGTTTCGGCAAGCAGGGCTTTTGCTACCGCAACGGTCGTGACGGCGCGTCGATAAACGCAGACAAACTGTTTGACGAAATGCTGCGCTCCGACGGTCGGCTCATCACGGTGCAGCTGCCCGTCACTGTGGATCGCGCTTTGACCGCGGAAGAACTTTCCCGCAACACGGTGCTGCGCGGCTCTTTCGTCACTTCCTACGCTAACAGCGGCGCAAACCGCTGTCACAACATCGCGCGCGCGGCGGAAAGCGTCAACGGCGTAACGGTGGAAGCGGGGGAGACGTTTTCTTTCAACGAGACGGTGGGCGACCGCACCGAAGCCAACGGCTACCGAACGGCAAAGGTGATACGGGATGGCGGCTATACCGACGGCGTCGGCGGAGGCGTATGTCAGGTTTCCACCACCCTCTACAACGCTTTGTTGCTTGCGGGTTTCGTTCCCAAAGCGGTGCGGCATTCTCTTGTTTCTTCCTACGTAAAGGCGGGTTTCGACGCAATGGTAAGTTACGGCAGTGCGGATCTGACCTTTGTCAACGACACCGATCACCCATTGTACATTTCCGCGACGACGGTGGGCAAAACGGTACGTTTCGACGTTTACGGCGAGCCCAATCCCTACAAAATAGTACGTGAAAGCACGGAACAGCGGGAAAAATTCGCCACCGAGTACGTCGTGGACAGGCAAAAATACCCCGAACTCATCTACACCGACCAGACAAAAGTAGTCGTAAGCGGGTCGGACGGAGTAAAGACGAAATCATATCTCAAATACTATCTCGACGGCAAACTCGTGCAAACAAAGTTGATACGTACCGACAGTTACAAGCGCGTGGACGCGGTGATTGCGCGCGGTTATCTTGCGCGCGAAAGCGAAGCGCCTGCCTGTTGGGCGCGGCGCGCGTACAAATCTTTCATTTGAAATTACTTTTATTTTATTGCTTTATGCCGTCAAATAAAGTATAATTATACTACCCAAATAGGCGCAGCGTAAAGATTGGCGTTGCGCCGCACCTCCGAGGAGAAAGCAATGCCCACCAAAAATGATCGAGCCACTCTTGTCGCAATGCCCAACAGCGTCGAAGCGGAACAGGCTGTTCTGTGCTGTATTTTACGCGACAGCGCGTTTCAAGCGGACATAATAGCCGCTCTCAAAGCGGAAGATTTTTATCAAACCAATCACGCCGTGATTTTCGAAGCGATGAAGGACATCAATTTGCAAACTCACCGCGCAGGCGACGAAAACAAGTCCAACACGGTAAACATAGCCTCCGTGATAGACTATCTCCGCCGCAACGGCAAGTTGTCCGACGTCGGCGACATAGATTACATAACCCGTCTCAACGATTTTCTGCCGGGCACTGCCAACTACGACGAGTATCTGTCGATAGTGCTGCGAGCCTCCAAGATGCGTCAGCTTATACGAATTTGCGGCGAAGTCACGCAAAAGGCGCGCAGTTTGGGCAGCGCGGAAGAAGCCATCACCTTTGCGGAGGAGGAAATTTTCAAACTGTCTCAGGGCGGGTCGGACGGCGGACTTGTGTCCCTTGCCGACGAAACGAGCAAGGCGCTCTGGCAGATAAACGAACGTTTCAAAAATCCCGGACAATTCCGCGGCATACAAACGGGCTTCCGCCGTTTCGACCGACTTACAAACGGTTTGCACGGCGGCGAACTGATAGTGCTTGCGGCTCGGCCGGGCGTAGGTAAGTCTGCGCTCGCTATGAACATAGTGGAACACGTCGCCAAGCAGGGCAAGACTGTGGCTGTGTTCAGTTTGGAAATGTCCAATCAGCAACTTATCGAGCGTTTGCTTTCAAGTATGTCCGCAGTTCCGTTGGAGCAGATAAAGAGCGGACAATTCCCGGGAGGGGTGGCGGATCTGTCCAAGTTGCGTGTGGCGCAGGATACCATTTGTTCCACTATGCACCTGTACGGCAACGATTACGCCAACATCAAGCCGTCGGAGATAGCGTCGCAGTGCCGCCGACTCAAAGCGCAAAAAGGTCTCGATCTCATCGTGATAGACTACATACAGTTGATGACGGACAACGGCGGCGGCAGAGATTCCAACCGTCAGCAGGAAGTGGCAAACATTTCCCGCGCGCTCAAACTGCTTGCCAAGGAACTCAACGTTCCCGTCATTGCGCTTTCCCAACTTAAACGCGACGCGGAAATTCGCAACATCAAAGGCAGCAAAGAGGGGGGCGGCGAACCCGTTCTGTCCGATTTGAGAGAGTCGGGCGCGATAGAGCAGGACGCGGACATAGTGCTGTTTATCCACAAGGAAACGGATTCTTCCGGCGCAAGCAAGTTCAATCTGATAATCGCCAAACACCGCAACGGCGAAACGGGCAGCATAGACATTCGTTGGTTGGGCAACATCGTGCGTTTTGTGGACGAGGACTATCTGGCAAAAAGCGGTATTCGCCTGCCCGACGCCGAAAAGCAAACGCAGGAACAGCCCGTGGAATCGGAAGGCGAACCGGAATATGCCGCCGAGGAAGAAGGCTCGTTCATCAAGGACGACAAACCGGAAGACTGACAGTAAGGACAAATTTTTATGGAAGAATCGAAAAATTTTATCGAAGAAATAATAGACGGCGATCTGGCAAGCGGTAAAGTGCAGACCGTATGCACTCGCTTTCCGCCCGAGCCGAACGGGTATTTGCACATAGGTCACGCAAAAAGTCTTTGCATAAACTTCGGACTGAAATCCAAGTACGGCGGCAAGTGCAATCTGCGTTTCGACGACACCAATCCGAGCAAAGAGGACGCGGAATACGTCGAGTCCATCAAGTCGGATATACGTTGGCTCGGATTCGAGTGGGACAAACTGTATTTTGCCAGCGACTACTTCGACGTGATGTTCGATTGCGCGGTAAAACTCATCAAAAAAGGTCTCGCCTACGTAAGCGACGAAACCGCCGAGGAAATACGCCAACGCCGCGGAACGCTGTACGAAGCGGGCACGGAAAGTCCTTTCCGCAACCGCAGCGCGGAGGAAAATCTGCGTTTGTTCTACGAAATGCGCGACGGCGTTTATCCCGACGGCTCAAAGGTGTTGCGCGCAAAGATAGATATGAGTTCGCCCAATCTCAATATGCGCGATCCCGTGCTGTACCGCGTGCTGCACGCCACCCATCACAACACGGGGGACAAGTGGTGCGTTTATCCTATGTACGATTTCGCCCACCCCATCGAGGACGCGCACGAGGGTATCACCCATTCGATATGCACGTTGGAGTTCGAAGATCACAGACCTCTGTACGATTGGGTGGTAAGAGAATGCGGTTTTCCCGAACCGTTGCCGCAACAGATAGAGTTTGCCCGTCTTAACATAACCAACACCATTATGTCCAAGCGCTACCTCAAAAAACTCGTTGACGAGGGCAAGGTGACGGGTTGGGACGACCCGCGTATGCCCACTTTGGCGGGAATACGCCGCAGAGGCTATCCCCCCGAAGCGATACGCGACTTTTGCGAGCGCATAGGCGTATCCAAAGCCAACAGCGAAGTGCAGGAAAGTTATTTGCAGTCCTGCGTGCGCGACTGCCTCAATCGCACTGCCGATCGCGTAATGGCGGTGTTCGATCCCCTCAAAGTGGTGCTCACCAACTACAAGGGCAGCGAGACGTTGCAAGTGGAAAACAACCCCAACGCCGAGCCCGTTACCTACCGTTCGGTAACTTTTTCCGACGTGTTGTACATCGACCGCAGCGACTTCGCGCTTGTGCCCCCGCCCAAGTATCACCGCTTGAAAGTGGACGGCTACGTGCGTTTGAAAGGCGCTTACATCATTCATTGCGACGAGGCTGTTACCGACGCGGACGGCAACGTGACGGAGTTGCGCTGTTCGGTAGTGCCCGGCTCGCGTTCGGGCGACGACACCAGCGGCGTAAAGGTAAAGGGCGTGATACAGTGGGTGGACGCGGCTACGTGCATAGACGTCACAGTGCGCAAGTTGCAAAGTCTGCTTACCGACGCCGTGGACGGGGTGACGGATTTCAACGAGCGATTCAACGCCGACAGTATGCAGGTCGTCACCGCAAAGGCGGAGCGCGGTCTGCTTTCCGCAAAGGCGGAAGAGCGGTTTCAGTTTATGCGCGTGGGTTACTACGTGCTGGACAGGGACAGCGGCAAGGGCAAACAGGTGTTCAACGAAATAGTTTCTTTGAAGGATAGCTTCAATTCGGCAAAATAGGGCAAGCCTGCGTTGCGCAAATCTTGACAAAACGAATAAAATAGTATATAGTAGTAGGAAGTAACAAACAAGGATTTCGATATGAAAGTATGCAAAAACTGCGGTGAGATCAATGTGAACGATTCGCTGTATTGTTGCAACTGCGGCGCTTCGGAATTTACCGTTCGGGAAGAAAAGATATGTCCCGATTGCGGCGCGGTCAACGACAGTTCCTATCATCACTGCACCAACTGCGGCAAAGAACTTCAACAGGAAGCGGAAGGGTACACGCCCGTCCCCGTCAATCTGAAAGGCGAATTGGCGGGAGGGTTTGCCACGGGCGCAATGTCCGTCCCCTCCGAGACGGCTCGCTGTCCTCATTGCGGCGCGCTCGTGCCGATAACGGCTATTTTCTGCCAGAAATGCGGCGTAAGCGTTGCCAATCTGCACAGTCATCGCGTGGTGGAACGCAAAGTATGTCCGCATTGCGGCAGGCTCAACAAGTTGGAAGCGGATATGTGTTCCTACTGTTTCGGCTCGCTGCTGCACGCCGAGACGGAGCAGTTGCAGGTCACGCACGAAAGCCGCAATT
Source organism: uncultured Clostridia bacterium (assembly GCA_947628135.1). Classification (GTDB taxonomy): domain Bacteria; phylum Bacillota; class Clostridia; order Christensenellales; family CAG-314; genus Fimimonas. The sequence goes on along the minus strand of CANQYT010000005.1, from coordinate 36,380 downwards.
TGGGAGATCTGACGGTGCGGCAGGCGTATCTCGAAGGCGTCAACGGCAAAAACGTGATTTGCCCCAACTGCGGCGCGCTCAACCCCGAAAGCGAACCTTTCTGCGTCAATTGCGGCTTGAAGTTGGAAATAGAGGAAGTAAAGCGATACTGTCCCGCTTGCGGCGCGGAAAATCCCGCCGACAGCGCCTTTTGCGCCAAGTGCCGTCACAGTTTCGAGGGAGAAACTCCCGACAGGATAGAAAAATGGACGTGTCCCGCTTGCGAACACGTCAACAATAAAGACGATGTGTTTTGTCCCAACTGCGGACAAAAGAAAAAAGTTTAGGAGGTTCGGATGAACAGCGCTAACAGCTACAATATATGCCCGCGTTGCGGGAACAGCAACTCATTGAGCGCAAAGTATTGCTCGCGTTGCGGAGGTCAACTCAAAGTACCGGAAGAGCCGGTCGTGTGCCACAAGTGTCACACGCACAACAGCCCTATGGCAAACTATTGCCGCAACTGCGGTACGGAATTGAAAGTGGGTTGGGAAACCAAGATATGCCCCAAGTGCGGCAAAGAGGTGGACGCCCACGACAACGTGTGCGCGTGCGGTTACTCGTTCGTCACGCTTCAACAGACCGCTCCCGCCAAAGTTCCCGTATCGAGCGCAAAATTGCCCGAAGTATCCAAAAATACCAAAAGCAAAAAGATATACAACACCAAAGGCGGCAGAGGTTGGGCTATCGCCTCATTGATATTGATGCTGTTGTTTGCGTACTATCTGCTTTGCCCCGCCGTGCTGAACGGCACTCCTTTGCGGTTGACGGCGCTCAACAACCTTGACAAGGGCATAACTTCCTCCGCCGAAAGCGCGCTGTACGGCGGCAACTACATCGGAATGCTCGTATCGGGCATAATCAACGGAGGATTGCTCTCCAACGGAATTTCTTCCGTTATGATAGCCGCTCTTGTCGTCATCACCGCGGTAACGATGGTAGTGCAACTTATTGAGTACATCGTTCGTTCCGTCAACGGCAAGCGTCCCAAGCATATCGGTTGGTTTTATCTCATTGTGGGGATATTGTCCGTTGTCGTAGCGGGTCTCATATTGCTCTTCAACACCATCTCCGTAGGCGAAGGCTTCTTGCAAACGATAGCGTCGGCGTTCTTACTGCCCGAAGGTTTCACGCTCGGCTATGCGATTTGGGGCATACCCGTATACTACTTGTTCTTCTTTTTGCTGTCCCTCGGTTTTCGCGCCAAGAAACTCAAAGAGAAATAAACCCCAAACATAAAAATAACACTCAAACCCGAAAGACCATTTCTGTTTGAAGCGTGGTCTTTCGTGCTGTTTGAAAGAGGTAACTTATGAAAATCACGTCACAGTATCTCAGAGACAAATTTCTCGATTTCTTCCGCGAGCGCGGACACGCCGTCATCAAGTCGGCAAGTCTCATTCCCGAAAACGATCCGAGCGTGTTGTTTACTACGGCGGGTATGCACCCGCTCATTCCCTACCTGTTGGGGCAGAAGCACCCCGCGGGGCGCAGGCTCACCGACGTGCAGAAGTGCGTGCGTACGGGCGACATCGAAGAAGTGGGGGACGACAGCCATCTGACGTTTTTCGAAATGTTGGGCAATTGGTCGCTCGGCGACTACTTCAATCGCGAATCCATCGCGTGGAGTTACGAATTTCTCACAAGCAAGCGGTATTTGGGGCTTGACCCCGACCGCCTTTCGGTAACGGTGTTTGCGGGGGACGACGACGCGCCCCGCGACGACGAATCGGCAAAGATATGGGAAAACTGCGGCATACCTCGCGAGCGTATCTATTTCCTCCCCAAAAAGAACAATTGGTGGATAGCGGGTACGACAGGACCTTGCGGACCGGATACGGAGATATTTTGGGATACGGGCAAACCCGCCTGTTCCGACAGCTGCGATCCAAGTTGCGACTGCGGCAAGTATCTGGAAATCTGGAACAACGTATTTATGCAGTACTATCGCAAGGCGGACGGCAGTTACGAACCTCTCGCGCAAAAGAACGTGGACACGGGTATGGGTTTGGAACGCACTGTCTGCGTACTCAACGGTATGCGTTCCGTCTACGACATCGATTTGTTTCAGGGCGCGCTTGCCAAGATATGCCAACTCAGCGGCAAAACCTACGGCGACGACGCCGCAACAACCAAGGCGATGCGCGTAATTGCCGACCACGTAAGGACGGCGACATTCCTTTTGGGCGATCCCGTGGGAGTAGTGCCGAGCAACGTGGATCAGGGATACGTTCTGCGCCGTCTTATACGCCGTGCGGTGCGTATGGCAAACACTCTCGGTATGCCTCAGGGCAGCCTTTCGCAGATAGCGCGCGTCTACGTTGACGTTTACCGCGACGTCTATTCGGAACTTTCCGACAATTCCGCAAAGATAATCGACGAGTTGGACAAGGAAGAAGAGCGTTTCCGCAAGACGCTTGTAGCGGGCGAAAAGGAGTTTTTGAAGGTCATTTCCCACATTCAGGGCAGCGTTGTCCCCGGGGGCACGGCTTTCAAACTGTACGACACGTTCGGCTTCCCCGTGGAAATGACGGTGGAACTCGCGGCGGAAAACGGCTACACGGTGGACGTCGAGGGATTCAAACAGAAGTACGCGGAACATCAGGCAAAGTCTCACGCGGGCAGCGAACAGCGTTTCAAAGGCGGAATGGCTGAGGGCGGCGGCGTAGAGACCACCCGCCTTCACACCGCAACGCATTTGTTACAGGCGGCTTTGCGGCGCGTCCTCGGCGACGAAGTCAAGCAAAAGGGCAGCAACATCACCCCCGAAAGACTTCGTTTCGATTTCAGTTTCTCCCGTCCTATGACGCAGGAAGAAATAGCGGAAACGGAACGCCTCGTCAACGAAGCGATAGAGCGCAAACTGCCCGTCACCTGCGAGGAAATGCCCATCGAAGAAGCGCGCAAAACGGGCGCGATAGGGCTGTTCGGCGACAGATACGGCGACGTCGTCAAGGTGTACACGATGGGAGATTTCAGCAAGGAGATATGCGGCGGTCCTCACGCCGCCAACACGGGCGAGTTGGGACGTTTCGTCATCACAAAGGAGCAGTCCTCCTCCGCGGGCGTTCGCCGTATCAAGGCGGAACTGCGCTACTGAACGGAATACTCTTAAACGTAAACCGACCACACGTGCGACGTGTCGTATCGGGTATTCCACGCAAAAAGGCTTCACTTCGTGTGCCGCACCTAATAGGGTGCGGCACACTTGTTGCAGATTATTTTGCGTTGGAACACCCTCACTCTCGGTGTTACAATGTCCCCGACCGCCCGCCCCTATTCGCGGATATGAAGTTTGAACCTGTTGAAAAATTTTATTTCGGGTATACGCGACTAAAATTTAATAGGCAACATATATGAAACCGACACTCTCGGCTGAGGTCGGTTTCTTTTTATATACTTAGTAACATTATCCTGTGCGCTTACGCGCCGCCGCAGTCGGACTTGGGAGTGGTGCAGGAAACCTGCGCGGTCGGATAGACCTTTCGCCGAGGTCTCCCCTACCCCCGGCATCTCGATAGGGGACCCGCACAATTTGAGTTTACGAAAATTGTGTGGGAGAGGAGCACCATTGTGTCAGCGGTACCGAGTACGCTTACGCGTGCTTGGTGCTAACTAACAATTGGTGCGACGACGACCGCAATCTCGGCGCAGGTCCGTGATTGCGGTGTTTGGTTGAAACTCAACGGGTTTGTCTTTTTGCCGACTTGTTTGCGCTACAATATTTATTATATAACCTTTTACTTGCAGAAAACAAACGCGCTATTTGCAGTCGAACAACATTTGTCCGTATGTGGGCAGCTTCCATATTTCTTTCGGGCAAAGCGCCTCCAAGCGGTCGGTCGGCACGCGCAGTTTGTTCAGAGTTGCCACGATACTGTCGCGGCAGTAGCGCGCTTGCCGTTCTATCCCGTCGATAGTTTCCGATTTTTTCAGTTGTTTTTGCAGTTTGTACAGGCGTGCGCGTATCTCTCCCGTCAGTCGAGCGACGGTTTCGCGCCGTTCCTTTTCCGCTATGCGGCATTGTTTGCAATCGCGCGCGGCTTTTTCCGTTTCAAACAGCGTCCGCAGATATTCTTCTCCCGCGCAGAGGATATATTTGTTGCAAATTTCGACGGCGGTTTTTCCTTCCACGAGTACCGCGTTGACGTAGTTTTCCAACAGTATTTGTCTGTGCGCGGAGGTCTCTTTGCGGTTGAGTACCCCGTGCCTTTCCAGCACGTTGAGATTGCGCGCGTTGCACAGAGCGTCCGCGCTTTCCACGCAGTCGGTTTTTTTGAGACCGCGAAGTTCGGCTTCCCGCGCCCATCGTTCGGAGTAACAGTCCCCGTCGAACAGCACCCGCTTATGTGCGGCAAAGCACTCTCCGACTATTTCCCCGACGCTTTTCATCACGTCGGTCGAGCGTTCCAATCTGTCCGCAAACTGCCGCAAACTTTCCGCAACGGCAACGTTCAGCGCGGTGTTCACTTGCGCGACAGACGTATTCGAACCCGCCGAGCGGAATTCGAACTTGTTCCCGGTAAACGCAAACGGCGAAGTGCGGTTGCGGTCGGTATTATCGTAAATATTCGGCAAAATATCCACCCCATATCGCCATTTGCCGTTTGTGGCTATGCTTATCGCCTTTGTGAGGGGCGCTCCGAGAAACACGGACAGCACTCTCGGCGGCGCTTCGAACCCTCCGAGACGGCAATCGTTTCCGCGTGAGGACACGCTGCATTGCAACAATTCGGAGTAGTCGTCGGCGGCTTTTATCACCGCCGCAAGCATAAGCAGAAACCTTGCGTTTTGCAGAGGCGTTTCTCCCGCTTCCAGCAAATTTACGCCGCTATCCGTTGCGAGCGACCAATTGTTGTGTTTGCCGCTGCCGTTTACGCAGTCGAAGGGCTTCTCGTGCAGCAAACACGCAAATCCCGTTTCCTCCGCCGTCTGTCTGAGTATTTCGGCGGTGATCTTGTCGAGATCGCTTGCGACGTTTGCGCGCGAGTAACAGAGCGCGAGTTCGAGTTGGTGCGGCGCAACTTCGTTGTGTTCCGTCTTGACGACTGCGCCCAACTTTCGCAATTCTTCGTTGACCTTTTGCATAAAACGCGCCGTTTTCGCGTCGGGCGGACGAAAGTAGTGGCAGTCGGCTTGCTGTCCCTTTTCGGGAGGCGCGCCGAACAGCGTCCTGCCCGTGTACACAAGGTCGGCACGCCGCTCAAACAATTCTTTGTCCACAAGAAAGTATTCCTGTTCCGCGCCCACGGTACTCCACACGTGCCCGACCTGTTCGCCCATTGCTTTCAGCACTCTCACCGCCTGTCTGTCCAACGCTTTGCAACTGCGCAAAAGGGGCGTTTTTTCGTCCAACGCTTCTCCCTTTGCTCCCCAAAAGGTGCAAGGCACGTACAGACAGCCGTCTTTTACAAAGGGGTAACCTGTCGCGTCCCACCGCGTAATTCCCCGCGCTTCGCTGGTCTTGCGCATACCGCCGCTGGGGAAACTGCTTGCGTCCGCCTCGCCGCACAGTTCTTTCGCGCCGAATTTCAGCGCGAAACCATTTTCGTTTGCGCTCAGCAAACTGTCGCTCTTGCCCGCGGCGTTTTTGCTCAGCGGGCAGAACCAATGCGAGTAGCGCACTGCGCCTTTGCTTACCGCCCATTTGCCGAGAGCGCGCGCGTAAATTTCCCTTTCCTCTTCGGGCACGTCGCGCAATTCCTCTCTTGCGGCTACTACGGCGTTGTATGTACTTCGCGGCAGCAGCCGCTTCATTTTGCCGTCGTCGAACACGTTGTCCGCAAACGGCGTTCGTTTGGTGTTTTTCATCGTTTTTTCCTGTATACAATATGATTTTTGCGCCGATTTTGCAACAAATCGGGCAACTTAGGGCTTACATTTGCTTGACAACAAACTTTATAGTTTGTATAATAAAAAGGCTGTGAGTAATTCGGCGGGGTATTTTAAGCTCTGCCCCGTCTAAACTGTATTTCCACTTGACAGTAATTTCTCAACCGTGAACAGCGACAAACTTAAATATTCAGGAGTAAAACAATGGTAAAGACTTATATGGCTAAGAAAGAGGCCGTTGAAAGAAAGTGGTACGTTGTAGACGCGGCGGGCAAACCGCTCGGACGCGTTGCAAGTCAGGTTGCCACGGTGTTGCGCGGCAAAAACAAGCCCACGTTCACCCCGCACGTAGATTGCGGCGATCACGTAATAGTGATCAACTGCGACAAGGTCGTCTTGACGGGCAACAAACTCACCCAAAAGATGTACGTTCGCCGTTCTCCGCGCCCCGGTCACCTCAAACAGACCCAATACGCCAAGTTGATGGCGGAGCGCAGCGACTTTGCGATGATGCACGCCGTCAAGGGTATGCTTCCTCACAACAGTTTGGGCAGAAAGATGCTCACGAAACTCCGCGTTTACAAGGGAGCGGAACACAAGCACGAAGCGCAGCATCCCGAAGTGCTGGTGATCGAGTAAGGAGGGTTTTCACAGTATGGCAAAGGTAAAAGCAACCAAAAAAATACAGTTCTGGGGAACGGGCAGAAGAAAGAAATCCATCGCCCGCGTCCGTCTCATTCCCGGCGGCAACGGCACTATAACGATCAACCAACGCGACATCGATCAATATTTCGGACTTGACACGTTGAAGTACATCGTTCGTCAACCGCTCAACGCCACCGAAACGCTCGGCAAGTACGACGTGGTGGTCAACGTAAGCGGCGGCGGCTACACGGGACAAGCAGGCGCTATCCGTCACGGAATCGCCCGCGCCCTCGTTCTTGCGGGAGAGGACAAAGCCATTCTCAAAAAGAGCGGTTTCCTCACGCGCGATCCTCGTATGAAGGAACGTAAGAAGTACGGTTTGAAGAAGGCTCGTAAAGCCCCGCAATTCAGCAAGAGATAACTTGCGTTTGTTGCGGCAAACGGTATTTATCCGCAAATTTATCACCCTAAGGACCGACTTTCGAAGTCGGTCCTTTTTCGTTGCGAGTGAATTATACTTTCAAGTGCAACACCCAAAGAAAAAAAGTTCAAATAAATCTTCTGTATAAAAGTGATTGGAGGTTAAATTACACGCGAGGAGACTTATATGAACTATCTCATCTTATCATATAAGAGCAGCGTTGTAGTATACGACAATTTTACAAAAACGGTAAATCTTTCAGAGAAATTGATTGTTTCGGCGTATCGCCGTTTGCACGTCTTTTGTTTTATTTTATCCGCCCGTCGGCAAACTTGCCGAGCAACGCTTGCCGCTTTGTTTTGCCCCCTTCGCGTGTTTCCCCTTTTCCCTTTTTGGGTCGAATAAGGTTGACTAAAAATAATTATTATAGTATAAATAATGTATCCACTCTTTCGAAATCGTCGAATGGGGTGGAGAGGAGACAAATTGTTCAGCGAAAATTTTTGGTACATAGGCTTTCTGACGTTGATATTGATGACAATGGAATTTTTTGCCGTACTGTATCTGGCTCGGCACAAATGGCTGTCTCGTATCGTACTGTGGGCGTTGGCGGCGTATGTTCTCATCACGCAAATCGTCGAACTCTCCCAAACCAAAACGTTCTTTTTCGCCTTTTCCACAATTGCCTATTGGCTGTTTTTGTTGGGAGTGCTTGTTCCGTGGCGGCCGTTGAAGAGCGTATGCGCCGTTTTCGCATTTATCGCGGGCGTTGTCTACACGTCGGGCTTTTTGATTTATCCCGAAATGCTTACGCATATGGGCGAGTTTTCCATCGCTTATATGTCGGGCTACGTGATACACAACGTTTTAGCGGTCGGTTCGCTGTTGATGCTGTCGCAATTCGAAGTAAAGAGGTACGACCTTGCCGTTTTGGGCGGAGCGATTGCCGTTGTCGTTGTACTTACCGAGTTGGGCGCGCACGTCTGGCAATGGAACAACATCAACGCTTTTCTGTTGGGTATGGTAGAGGGGTCTGTACTCAAAAACGAGTATTTTCCCGATTTGCCCCTCACTTGGTGGTGGTATATCCTGTGGTACACGGTGCTGCTTGCCGCCCTGTGGGGTGTATGGGAAGTTATCCGCTTGCTCAACAAAAAACTGTTTCTTTGCAAAAGCGAAACAAAAGGCAACTTTGTTTGGTAGGTGCAAATGACAAGCACATTTGAGGTGGCAATTGTTCAGTAAAGAGTATTGGTATTTAGGCTTGTTGACGTTGCTTGTTGTAACGCTTACGGTATTGGCGGCGATGGAGGCTTCGCGGCACAAATATGCGTCGCGCGTAATATTGTGCGCTTTGGGGTTGTTTGTGCTTGTTTATCAAAGTTACCTTTTGGTACAATCGGGCGTGTTTTACATTGCTTTTTCCTACTTCTGCTATTTTTTGTTCGGAATAGCGGTTTTTGTGCCGTTACGTCCGCTAAAAGCCACCGCGGCATTCTGCTGTTTGTTATCGGGCGGGATATATCTCGGCTCATTTCTGTTTTACCCCGATATAGTCGTGGGCAAAATGGTGCAAGGCGCGGGCGTGTGGACGAGTTGGCTTATGCACATCGTGATGTTTTCGGGAAGTTTGTTGCTGTTGGGACAGTACGGCGTCAACAAGTGGGATATTATCCCCGTTTTGTGTTTTGCGGCGTTTTTTGCGGCATATACGGAAATTGCAACCTATGTTTTACACTCCCCCTACGTCAATCCCGTTTCGACGGGCGTTGTGGAAGGGACTTTGATTTTGCAAGTTGCGCCCGACTTTGTCATTCAATGGTGGTGGTACATCGTGTGGTATGTGATTGTCGCCCTGCTGTTTTGGGCATTGTGGGAGTTGACCCGCTTTATCAACAGACGATTGCGCCCACACTGTGCGATGGAAAAATTCAAATTTTTTGCCATTTGACTGTTTGGCAATAATACCTCAGATACGGCACGAAACTACATATTTCGTTGCGTAACAGTTGGTAAAATAAAACAGTACAAAGGAGATTTATGAAAAAAATTGCTATCATAGGCGGAGGAGTCGCGGGATTGTCCGCGGCGATCTATGCTTTGAGAAGCGGCGCGGAGGTCGTCCTTTTCGAGCAGTACGGGTTGGGCGGCTTGGTCGCCACCATCGACAAGATACAAAACTATCCCTCCTACGCGTCTGTCGAGGGGTGGAAGTTGGCAAGCGACGTAGCCGCGCAGGCTAAGGCGCTGGGGCTTAAAGTGATTCGCAGCAAGGTGCTTTCCCTCTCCAAGGACGAAAACCTGTTCACCGTCGCCACCGAAAAGGAAAATTACGTTTTCCCAGCAGTGGTCGTTGCAACGGGCACAAGTCACAACAAGTTGGGAATAGGCGACAACCTCGTCGGGCACGGCGTAAGTTACTGCGCCACGTGCGACGGCGCGTTTTTCCGCGGCAAACCCGTTGCGGTAGTGGGCGGAACGCGCACGGCGGTCAGCGAAGCGCGCTATCTTGCGGATATCTGCCAAACGGTTTACGTTGTAAATCCGCAATCGCATTTCGAAGCGGAGGAAAACGAAGTAAACGCGTTGCTCTCTCGCGACAACGTCTGCGTCACGCACAACGCAAGCGTAGTTGACGTTTTGGTGTCTGACGGCGACGTAGCGGGAGTAAAAATATTCTGCAACGGACAAACTTCGGAACTTGCCCTTTCGGCGATATTCGTTGCAACGGGTTCTAAGCCCGTCACCGACTTTATAAAAATCGACGGCGTCAAAACCAACCGCGGCTATCTTGTCGTGGACGGCAGATGCGAAACGAGCGTAAAGGGACTGTTCGCCGCGGGCGACGTTTCCGACGGAACGCTCAAACAAATCGTAACGGCTTGCGCCGACGGAGCAAAAGCGGGCTCGTTTGCCGCAGCCTATTCGGCAACGGTGGCATAACAAAAGATTTGCGCCGCACCAAAGATATTCAATCAAACTTTTGGAGCAATGACAATGAATTTCTTCGGTACGGACGGAATACGCGGAACGTATGGCAGTACCCTCAAAGACAGTACTGCCTTTTTGCTTGGCAAAAGTCTGGCATTGCTGGGCGACTGCCCGATAATAGTGATAGCGCGCGACACTCGGCTTTCGGGCGACGCGCTGTTTACCGCGCTTGCGCAGGGGGTGTATTCGGGCGGCGGCAACGTAATAAACCTCGGAGTGCTGCCCACCAACGCGGTGGGACATTTCGTGCGCAAGTTGGGCGGCGACTACGGCGTAATGATTACGGCAAGTCACAATCCGCCTTGCGACAACGGGCTCAAAGTTTTCGACCGCTACGGCGTAAAACTGTGCCTGTCCAAGCAGACGGCGGTGTCGCAGATGATGTCATCGCTTACGGGCGAACGCGCCGAGGAAGTCAGGATATACGAACCTGTGTTCTACGCGATAGACAGCATCTATTGCGACGACGTTTTGCGCGCGGTAGACGTAAGGCTTAACGGCGTTTCGGTTGCGCTCGATTGCTGTTACGGCGCGGCGTACAGGGTCGCGCCCCTCGTATTTTCCGAGGCGGGCGCGCAAACCGTTTCCTACTGCAACAAAAGCGCAGGCGCTAAGATAAACGTCGATTGCGGCGCTACCCACCCCGAATTTCTTGCGGAGCGTATGCGCGAAAACGGCTGTCGGTTGGGTTTTGCTTTCGACGGCGACGCAGACAGGCTTGCCGTGTTTGAGGGTACGGAGCAAGTGGCAAACAACAGAGTGTTCTACGCCATTGCCAAGTATCTTCACCAACAGGGCAAACTGCGCAATTCGGCGGTGTGCGGCACGGTGTTGACCAACGGTGGAGTGGAGCAGGCGTTGAAGAAAATAGGAGTGAAACTCGTTCGTTCCGCCGTAGGCGACGCCAACGTTTTCGACAAGATGGCGCAGATGTCTCTCGCATTCGGCGGCGAAGAAAGCGGACACTATCTCGTAACGGACTACGCCACGGGCAGCGACGCGGTAGTCAACGCTTTGCTCGTCTGCAAGATATTCACGGAAAAGGGCAGTCTGCTCGACTACACTGCGGAGTGCGTGGACAAACCTTGCGCGGGCGCAAACATTCCCATCACGCGCGCCAACAGCAAACTTTCCACCGATTCCTGCCTTGCGGCTGCTGCCGACAGGATAAGCGCGCTCTATCCCGATTGCCGAATAGTGTTGCGCCGCAGCGGCACGGAAAACACCGTCCGCGCGTACCTGGAAGGGGATAGCGCCGCGGAAGCGCTCAAAGAAGTTGTGGCGACCTTTGCCCAACACGACAAGCCTTGACGTCGTTTTTTGCAAAAAAACAAGAGCCCATCTGCCTTGTAATGGTGCAGATGGGGTCTTGCCGTTTTCTGTCGAGGGTAATTTCAGGCGAGTTTTGTCGCCGTGCCTCCCGCAACGTCCACGCAGTAGAGGTGTCCGTCGCCGCTGCCTTTTTGCGGATAGTCGAGATCGTAGGTCACAGACAAATTGATGAAATACAATTTTCCGTTCAAAACAGTCAAGCCGTGTCCTACTTTGTCGGTCAACTTGGTCGTTGCGCCCGTTACCGTGTTGTAGGCAAATATGCCCGTGTTTTTGCTGCTTGTGCTTGTGTAGTACACCGTGTTTCCGAAAGCAACAATGTCTGTGATTTCAACGTTACTCGTAAGTATGTTGATACCCGTTCCGTCGATGTTTGCAGCGCTGAGATTGTTGTCACGGTGGTTGTAGTAGTAGAATTTGTCATTTACTATGACAAAGTTGTCGGAATACAAATTTGTATTTACGCTTTGCGTCAACTCTCCGTTGAGATCGTGCGTATAGATATATTTGTATCCGATTGCGGGGTTGATACAGAAATAGAACTTGTCGTTTAGCAGATACAACTTTGTTATATGTACGTTTTTATCGTTGTAAAGTTGTATTTCTTCCGCAGACAAATCGTTCAAATCGAATTTTACAATATGATTGTCGTGACTGCCCGCTATGCCTATTCGCGTTGCATACAAGTAGTTGCCTTGGAAAATAAGATTTTCGTAGCGGTGCGACGAAATCTTTTCCGGTTCGGCGTTCGACGTAGTGATGTTTATTCTCCACAGCGCGTAGTTGGTAAGGATATATGTGCTGTAATACATATAATCACCGTTGAAGTATACGTTGGAAACGCTTTCCGACAGCATCTTGACGTTGAGTTTTGTAGTGGGATTGAACTTGTACAGCGCGCCGAAGTCCAACGGATTGGCGTAGTAAATTTCTCCGTCGTGTTCCGCAACAAAACTGTACGGGCTTGCGGCAAACACAGGTTGCTCTTCGGGTGCTTGGAAGTTGCGCATCAAGTCCGTTTCCGCTTGGGAGTTGACGTTGTAGCGGTAGAGATGTTTGTCGTTCCGACGGTAGTAGTATAGGTTCGTTCCGTCGCTTGTAAGCGAGTAGTAGCCGTCGCCGTTTTCGGCTTCAAGTATTTTTTGGCTTGTCAAGTTTCCGCTAGCGTTGATCGATACGCAGTAGATACCTTTGCCGAAAATGTTGCTTGTCAACATATCTTTGTTGACGTAGTACAAGTAGTTGCCCACTTTGGTTATATATGCGCCGTTGTCCGTCGTCATTTTGACGGCTTCACCGCCCGTAAGGTCGAGGCGGAATATAGCCGCCGTGGCGTTTTCGTGTTGAGTAAAGTAGGCGTATCCGTCGTCAACAACAAGGTCGGATATCTTTTTGTCGTGGACAAGGCTTCCCGTTCCGTCGTTCGCAGTTACGGACACTTTGTACAACTTGTCGCCTTCACTCGTGTTGATGTAGTATATGTAGCCGTTCCAATACACAAGATCGCTTGCCTTGTCGGTGCAAATACGCACGGCTTCCGCGTTTTCTTCCGATAAGTTCACTTTGTATATGCCGTTTTCGTGCTTGGTGTCGATAAGGTTGGTTTTTGCGTAGTATACGTTTGTGCCGTCGCTCGCCAAGTATGTTGCCCTTCCGGGGAAGTATTTGGAGTCAACGGTCGTGCCGCTCAATTGTTTTATCGTTTGAGTAAACAAACTTCCGCTGTAAAAGTAAAGTTTGCCGTCGGCTTTACAAAAGTATTGCGCAACGTCGTTGCTCACTTTGGACACCGCGCCGCTTGCGGAAACTTTATACAATTTGTTTCCGTCAAGATTGTTTTGGAAGTAAACGTTGCCGTCGTGATAAATTGTATACAACATTTCTTCCGTGGATATTATTTTCAGCGTTGCGCTGAGTCTGTGTTCGACGTGGTTTTTGCCGCTCATCACCGCCACAACTTCGTGTGTGCCGACGGCGGTTACGCCCGAAACTTCTTCGCCGTCGTACAGGTAAGTTACGGTGATGCCGCTGGGGACGTTGCCCACAATTTGTAAAGAGTGTTCTTTTGCGTCGTATTCCACAATGTCGCCGTCAAATGTAATGGCTGAGTAGTCCCATTCGGCTTTGTTGATGGTAAGCGTTGCGGTAAGTTCCTTTGAGTTGTATCCTTCTCCGCTCAATGTGGCTTTCGCGTTGTAAATACCCGCGTCCGTGCCCTTGTTGCCGGTGTATGTAACGGTTACGTCCGAGGGGACATCTCCGCTTACGGTAAGTTCGTGTTGCTGTCCGTCGTAAGTAAACGTTTTACTTTCAAACGTAACTCCCGTTATATCCTTTTTGCTCGGCTCGCCTTGCGAGCCGCCGCTTTGCGAGCCGCCGCCTTGCGAACCGCCGCCTTGCGAACCGCCGCTTTGCGAACCGCCTCCTTGCGAGCCGCCGCTCGGGTCTGTCGGGTTGCTCGGCGGTGTGCCGTTGCCGTTGCAGGCAACAAGCGCTATCGAAAGCGTCAGCAACGCTATCATCAATACGACAAGAACGTATTTTACGGATTTTTTGTACGTCATAGTGTTGATCTCCTTGTAAAAAAAGTTTTATAGTTTTCAAACCGTTAGCCTTTGTTCGGCTAACGTGTTGGGTGCTGCCGTTGAAAAGCAGTGCAACAAAGTGTTTCGGTACTTCCGACGTTTTGCGCAAACGGTTCTTCGCTGTAAACGAAAAACGGTTTACTCGAAACAGTTACGTCGTCAACAAAAAGCAAAGGCGACGTTTTTCGAATATACCGTTTCGTCGAGTAAATTTACATAGCGCGAAAAAACGTTTAATAGTTCAGCGCAACAGCGGCGGTGCAATCCGTTTAGCCTATGCGTTCCACCTTGATGGCAAAATTGCTGCCTTTTGCCTCTTCCTTGGGGTCGAGAGTCACACGGTATTTTGCGCCGGGCGCAAGACGTTCGCCGCGGAACACTTCCGTGGGAATGGCTATCTTGATTTGTTTACCGTCCGCTTCGAAGTAACAAAGGGAAGCGTATTGACCGGAACGCGGGTCGATATTCAAAAACGTTGCTTCCAAACTGTGTGCGTTGCCGAGTTTCTTTTTGTCGGAAAGTAACATAAACACTCCGCACGCTCCGCCAACTACGCCGAAAGCGATTGCAACGGCGGCTATCGCGGTGTATTCGGTTGCGGCTATCATCACGATTCCAACTATCGCAAGCAGCGATCCGACAATTATCAAAACATATCTTGCTGCTTTTTTGTTCATAGTTCACCTCTTTTTATTTGATTTTACAACGGCTTATTGAAATTTACGCCATTGCTTTTATATCTCTGATTTCTTTTATCAACGCAAACGGAAACAGTATCATCGAGTAAGCCACGGATACGAACACGCCCGCAATGAAGCACAGCGTGGTAAACAGCGCGCTTACGATTGCGCCGAGTATCTTTACGAAAATGAGGAACAGTATTCCTTCGATGTCCAATGTAAAGATCACCCCGGGCAATTTGAGCGTTCTCAGAAAGAACATAAACACGTCGTTGACGCTGTTGCACCAGATCATCTGCGACACAAACGTAAATCCGCCGTATGCGCCCAGCGCCGTACCCAATATGTACACGAGCGGTTCGTTAATTACGATCCCCGTCGTAAGCATAATAGCCCCAAGTATCACCGCTCCGAGTATACCCCACAGCATTCCCTTGCACAGATTGTGTTTGCCCTCCGACATTCTCGCCTGCCTTTTCGCTTCGAGGGCTTTCTTTGCGGCTTCTTTTTCCGCAAGGTCTTTTTTTGCGGTGCAATCGTTGCAAAGCGTGTGTTGGATACCGTCCACGATACTCACGCGGTATTCCTTTGGATTGGACATAGGTTTGTCGCACATCTCGCAGTAGGCGAGTATAACCTGATTTTGCTGCGGTTGAGGTTTTGCCGTCTCCGACGCCGTCTCTTCCGTGCGCGGCTGCGCCCCGAAAAATTCGTCAAACGAGATGTGGAATATTTCGCACATCTTTTTGATAGATTCGATGTCCGGTTCGGACAGACCGTTTTCCCATTTGGACACCGCCTGCGACGTGACGTTCAGCATAGAGCCCAACTGTGCCTGCGTCATTTTGTTTGCAGTGCGTAGTTCTGCGATTTTTGTTCCGTAGTTCGTCATATTCCCTCACTAAAAACGTATTTTCGACGATTTCCGCCGACATCAACATTGTACCAAAAACGCGCGCGTTTGTATCGACTTTTTTTGCAACTGAAAGTTGTATTTTGATACGTTTGGTTGTTTTTTATGCGATTTTTGTGTTTTTGTAATATTTAGTTGAGTCGAAACAACGCCGTCAACTCCAAGTTGAGAATATTTTTTATATAGTTTTGTTATTTTGCAACTTTTCGTTGCAAGGGTCTGTTTGCGTGTCGCCCGTATATCTAAGTAGATATTTTACCATAATTTTATAGTATCTAAAAAGAAATGTCAAGTCCCAATTTTCAATACTGTGTTATATTATAGATTATGAAAAAGAATATTTTTTCCGAAATTCTTATTCAACTGCTCCAAGAGAACGGGCTGAATCGCAAACAATTCGCCGAGCGTAGCGGTATACCCTATCCAACCGTTGTGGGCTGGACGAATTTGGGCAGACTTCCCGACTTTTCCGCGCTGTGCAAAGTCGCCGATTTTTTCGATTGTTCCACCGACTATCTCACGGGCAGACAGGACGACGTCGGCAACATCACGGTAGTGCGCAATCTCAACGACGACGAAGCGCGGCTGCTCTCCTGTTACAAGGGGCTGACCGACGCGCAGAAACAAGCGGTGCAAAATCTTGTAAACAGTATGCGCGGCTGACGCTTTTACGGGAGACTTTCTCCCGTTTTTTTTGTCTCAAAAGCGCAAAAAATTTTTGATATTTTTTTATTGAAACGGTGCGGCGGTTTCGTTTGACGGGCGACGGCGTATTTGGTAGAATAGGGGCATAATCGCGAGGTACGGACAAATGAGCAAGGCGGACGAAATTTTCGTACAAAACATAAACGACATTTTGAACAGCGACGCTACGGACAGAGGTACGGCGGTGCGGCCTCATTGGGCGGACGGCGTTCCCGCGTACACGCGCAAACGTTTTTGCGTAGTCAATCGTTACGATCTGCAAGAGGAATTTCCCATTCTCACGCTTAGACGTACGGCGTTCAAATCCGCCGTGGACGAATTGCTGTGGATCTGGCAAAAGAAGTCCAACAACGTTCACGATCTGCACAGTCGTATATGGGACAGTTGGGCGGACGAAACGGGCAGCATAGGCAAAGCGTACGGCTATCAGATGGGCGTAAAAAGCAAGTATGCCGAGGGCGAGTTCGATCAGGTGGACCGCGTTTTGTACGATTTGAAACACAATCCCCTTTCCCGAAGGATAATAACGAATATTTACGTGCACGCCGATCTCAACGAAATGCACCTGTATCCTTGCGCTTATTCCGTCACATTCAACGTGACGGGGGACAGACTCAACGCAATACTCAACCAGCGCTCCAACGATATGGCTGTCGCCAACAATTGGAACGTGGTGCAGTACGCCGTTTTGGTACATATGTTGGCGCAGGTCAGCGGTTTGCGCGCGGGCGAATTGGTACACGTCATTGCCGACGCTCACGTTTACGACCGACACGAGGACGCTGTTCGCCGTTTGATTGCGGGCAAGCAGCACCCCGCGCCCAAGTTCGTGATGAACGGCGACGTCAAAGATTTCTACCGATTTACTCTTGACGACTTTGCGTTGGAGGGTTACGAGTACGAGCCTTTCGACGAAAAGTTCGAAGTGGCTATCTGAACCCTGTTGCCGTACGCGCAAACGCTTTGACGGCTTTGCCCGAGACGATTGAACAATATTTTCGGCGAACAACTTGCGCCGCAGGTTAATTGCCCGCGGCGCTTTCTGCATATATTACGTTAGAGGCTTCCGCACGATTTTCGTTTTCCGTCGTGGCGTACGCGATGATTTCTGTGTTTTTTACATTAAGTCCGCTTGTGGCTTTTAGTAAGTAAGTATCCGCGGCTAAGCGAGATTTTACAAAAGATAGTAAAACTCCGTTGTTGTACGAATTTATACATTGTGATTGCGGCAGTCATATGTCGACAAACCTTTTTTTGCAGATTATATCTTTTACCTTGTCATTTTCATTATTGTGTATTTTATAAAGTAGGTTTGCTGTATTATTTTTACGTTAAGTCCGCTTGTGGCTTTTATTAAGTAAATATCCGCGGCTGAGCGAGATTTTACAAAAGATAGTAAAACTCCGTTGTTGTACGAATTTACGCATTGTGATTGCGGCAGTCATACGTCGGCAAACCGTCTTTCTTTGCAAACTGTATTTTAACTTTGTTATTTTTTATTATTCTTTATTTCAATAAAATCGGTTTTATATATTTTGCCGACGGAATCTACGCGACACCTTCCGCGTAGGAACTCATTATTTTGGTACTTAAAATTTGAAATTGCTTGATTTTTGATAAATTATTCGATGTTTAACTTAAAACCCCGCCGAACCCTACGGCAACAACGGCGTTTTCGGAAAACAAAAAAAACGACCGAAAACAATTTCGGTCGTGCGGTTGTCGGCGTAAATTTGTTTTGCGGCGTTTGCTGTCGGCGGCGCAAGCGGCGGTGCGGTTTGTGGAATCAAATCGCGCTCAATTCCCGCAAAATGTTCTCTCCTTTTTTTTCGAGGGAGGAAGCGGTTGCGCCGTCGCGTAAAAGCGAAACGTTGACACGGACGTTGAGCATACTGTTTTTAGCAACGGTACGCAGCAGATCGTTTGCAATGACGCAATCGCTCGCCACGTATTTTCCCAGCAGAGGCAGTATTTCTGCGTTTGCAATCGCAAGCGTGCGGCACATTTCCATCACTTCCAGCGGCACAAGCGCGGCTTGACGGTACGCCTCCTGCAATTCGGCGGCGCGTGTTTCCGCCTCATCGGGTGTGTTTTTCGGGAGACGGAAACCATTTGTTATACGTCCGAACGCCAGCGCGTCCTCGTTCGACAGCCGCAACAGCGTTTCTTTCGCTTGCAAAATTTCTTTTCTTCTTTCCGCGAGGTACGTCCGCGTTTTTTCGTCGCAAGAGCGACCGTCAACAGTGACGTTTATCGCCATTTCCGTCAGCGAACACGCCAACGCCCCCACTTGACACAGCGCGCTTCCGCCGCCGGGCGTGGGTTCGTTGCTGCCCAACAACGTGTTGTACTCTTTTATGGACATTTCTTCGAATTTCTTTTGCATACCGACAGTATACAGTAAAATCTCATCGCGGTCAACTCTCGCGCGGCACTTTTGTTTTTCGGCAGACCGAAGTATTGACTTTATCCGTCTGCGATATGTATTTTTTTTGTGCTATTTCGCCGCACAATTTCGCTCGAAAAAAAATTTTTACAGAATATTTGATTTTTCTCTTAATTTTTATGCCTTTGAAAAGGTATATATTATAAGCAAAAAAGTTTTCAACTTATTTGCCGCAATAACTGTTAATTATTGGGAGGAACAAATGAACAAATATTATCTGAAACCCATACAAAGCCGTGTAAATAGATTTGTTATGATGGTGAGCATAGTTTTTTTTCTGATTTCAATCGGGGTATCCATAGCGTTTTTTTGCTATACGGACGAAAAGGATACCGGCACGATAGGCGGTTTTGTAACTGCTCTGATTGGTTTTGCGGTTAATTTTACACTCAATGTGTACCAATTGCATTGTTTCAGAAGGGAATATTACAGCGTACCCCAAGCGGTATACAAGTTGGATCAAAGCGAGACCGTAAATGAGGTAGTCGGCAAAATAGAAAAGTTGTGGCTGTGTGACAGAAAGCGGACAAAAGTTTGCACAAATAACATAGCCGAACCGATAATCATTGCGGGAAAAAGCGTCGCAGGCACGGGGAAAACATCCTTTTTGCGCAAACTTGAATTAGAACTTAAACAGAAAAAGCGCTCGGAGATACAAATCGGCAAAGTCCGCCGCAAACTGGGTAAAATTTTTGCCTTTGACATCAATGACGGCGACATAGAAAGTTTTTTGCAAGAATTGCCGAACGTAAAATTAGAGTGCAGACTGAATATAATTATTGTTGACAACGTGATAAATTACAAAACGATTGCCGACGCAATAAGTGATAAAGGATATTTCTCTATTTTTGCGGTAAATAAAAGCGTTGATTTCACCGATGAAAACGTTGTGAAATTGAAAGAACTTGACAAGGATCAAACCCAAAAGTATCTTGAATGTCGCACCAATCGGAAAGTATGTCCCGAAATTGCAGAAAAATTCATTCAAATGACGGGCGGCAGCATCAAAAAGTTGGATTTTAATTGCAACTATGACGAAATAATTAAAAATTACGCAGATTTTGCCACAAACAATTATAAGATAGCAATGCAAAGAGAACTATCCGCAATAGAAACAAAACTTGTGCGCGGCGAGTATGTCGTTGCGGAAAGCGAATTGTGCGCCTTGCAACAAAAGTATAGCGATTTGATAAACAACAACTATATGTTGGAGTTTGAGTACGTTCTCAAATATGCCGACGCGCTTCACCTGCTGAACAAATATCGTATGGCAATTTGGGAGATAAGCAAACTTATAGACAAAACAAAGTCTGAGGCACAAGGCGGAGTGGTACTTTTGCAGCAGTATCAACCTTTCAACAACGATTACCAGGTGGAGGTCGCCCTTGCGCATTATTACAAACACAAAGGTCAATTCGACATTGCCATCTGTATAGAAAAACAAACGGGCAAAAAACGTAAGTTGATGAGTTTGTATTTACTCAAAGCGCTTGATTATCTTTTGAAATACGACAGCAACAAAACGCTTGATGACCGCGTAAGTTCTTTGCGCAATTTCTTCAATTGTCACATCAAGGAATTTTCCGATCTAAATGGCGGAACGGCTGATGACCAACAATATTTTTACCGCTATTGGGACATATACGAGTGGTTCAGCGAATACTGCAACAATGGTTATGCGAATATAAGAAAATGCTTGCCCGAAAATTCCGAATATGCTTACGAAAATTTCTCCCGCGGCAAACGGTTGGAAGCAAACGATATGTTTGTTAAGGCGGAAATAACGCGCGTTGCATTGATAAAGTCTAAGCCCGCAAATTACCTCAACAAACTGTCCGAACTCGTTCCGGATTATGTCCATATCTGGGCGTTGGCATTGCACAATCACGACTACAATTTACAATCGCAGGTGGAAGCGATACTGTACTACTTGGAAACAGTATACAAAATCCACAATTCGCTCTCAATAGACATCGCCGCGGTAAAACAGCGCTGTATCGAAAAGGAAATGGAATTCAATCAGAATATTTGCCACGCGCTGTTGCAAATAAAGAACAAGGTTTCGACGCCGAGCAGTATAAAGCCGCGCGATTACTTCGAGGAACTGTTTAACAAAATTCCGTTTATCATTTTGTAATCATAAAATTATCTTCAAGGCAAAAGTGAGGCGTTTTCCTTTGTGAGAGCGTCTCAATTATTTTGCAGACGCATTTTTCGTCAGGATTGCTTCGCGAGAGCAACGCTATCAGGTCCGCAAGAAGGGCAATTTTTTCCCTGCCCCAATTGTAGCGCGCTATTTCCTGCGCGCCCAAACGCGTACCGTAATCGCCGAACAGCCGTTTGTGTTTGCTGTTTAGCGTAACGCCGTATTTGACGCCGTTGCGATAGAGCGTTTCGCTTTGCGCCTTGTCGGACAAAATAAATATTTGATGCGTTTTAGTATATACGCCGTCGGCTATTTGCGCTACGCGGAAACCGCGTTGAGCAAGTTGCGCTCCCAGCAAATTTGCAAGTTCGACGGTTTTTTGTTGATAAGGTTTGCCCACAGCGTCTTGTTCTATCAGCGCCAACAACAAACCTGCAATGTTGTTTACCTGCGTGTTGCGAAGATAATCGGGGTTTATTTGTTTATCGATTTTTTCAAAAGCGTCGTTGTTGCTCAAAATCAATCCGCAAGTAGCGCCGGGAAGTGTTTTGTGCGTACCGCCGAATAAAAACGAATTGTCGTTTTCGGCAATTGGATTGGGCAAAATACCGCACGCTATCATTCCCAAAGTCTGCGTACCGTCGTAAAGCAACGTAACGTTTTGAGGGATATGCAGTTTGGCGATATCGGGAGGTTGAATCAAGTCCGATTGGCAAAACATAACAAAAGAATATTTGCCCGTGGCAAGCAATTCGTCTGTTTGTTCGTAGTCTATTTGAAAATGCTCAAAGTCATACGGAACTGAATCGTATTGTACTCCCAATCTGCTCAAAATCAACGGAACTGACGCGTGACCGCCCTGTTCGGGTGTGGAGAGAAGCACTCTGTCGCCCCTTTCGGCAAGGGACATAAGCAGAAGCATATCGCAATTCATTCCCGTAAGAGGACGCGCGTCCACATATTTTGTTCCGAACATATGACGGCACTGCTCTCCCACAAGAACGTACACTTTGCGCAGGTAATCGCTGCCGATAAAATCGCCCTCCACACGGTTGAATTCCGAACCCATTACGTATTTCCCTTCGAATTCGGAACTAAGGGCTTGCTTGACAAACGGAGATACAAACGTTTCCGCCGCGCACAGGGGAATTTTCTTCCTGTCAAACTCGCGATATTCCGCATACAATTTTTTGAATTCTCTCAATATTTTGTCGGAGTTCATCATTTCCTCCAACAAAAACAGAAATTATGTATATTGGTGTACCAAGAGCATTTATCGGGAACGTATTTTAGATTGCGTACGGTTATGTCCGCTACCAATGCGCAAGTTCTGATATTGGCGTCGGGGAATTCTTCTTCGAGATAGTTTTTCAACACCAAGAGCGTTTCGCCCGTTATCGAAACGTCGTCTAAGATCAGAATTTTATCCGCATATTGTTTCTTTACTTTTGGCACTTCGATCGCAAATTTTGACGTAAACAAAAATTCGCCATTGCCACCGGCCCAAAAATCGCGATCGTATACTGTTGCTTGGCAAATCGGGATAGATTTTCCCCAGCGGCGCAAAATGTTTTCCGCAATTTCCACGCCGTTTCTGCTCGGCGCAACGATGCAACTCGGATTAAACGTAGAAATTTTTTTAAGTAATTTCTTTTCAAGACGCTTTCGTCTGCTTATCGTACAAATTTTACGCGCCCAAAATTTTATGATTAAAATAATAAGATTGATCAGCGTAATCACAAAAGCTGCAATACCTATTGTCAGCGACAAAATATTATACCACTGCATTTGATTTCCTCCCAATAATTAACAGTTATTGAAGCAGAGCGGAGGGGCGGCGGCGCGAAGATTCGGCGGCGTTGGCGGCACACATACGCAGCAAAAAAACTTTTTGAAAAATTGAATAATATAATTGACAATCGGACAATATAGTGATATATTAGAAGCAGAAATTAGCAGTCCAAGCGTTGGAGTGCTAACACTCGTACGAAATCCGTGACAGGGAGGGCGTTGCGCAATGCTAAGCGACAGGAAAAAGAAGATACTGTGCGCAGTGGTGGACAGTTACATAGAAAAAGCTGCGCCCGTTGCCAGCAAGGATATTCAGGAAGAGTATCTGCCCGATTGTTCTTCCGCCACTATACGCAACGAACTTTCCACGTTGGAAAGTATGGGATATCTCATACAGCCGCACGTATCTGCGGGGCGCGTTCCATCCGAAAAGGCGTTTCGTTTCTACGTAAACGAACTGATGTGCGAAAGCAACCTCAGCGTGCGCGAAACGGAGTTGATAGAGCGGTATCTTTCCCGCAAGGTGGGCAGTCTGGAAGAGGTTATGACGGCGGTCACACACGTGATTGCGGAAATCACCAACTACACGTCGGTGGTGGTAAAGGAGGATATGTCCGATACCATCACGGCAATCAAACTGCTGGACTTGTCCAACGGCAAACTGTTGGTTGTGATAGTAACGGACAGCCGCGTGTTGAAGGACGGAATGGTGGATCTGCCCGACGATTTCAGCGAGGGTATGATAGCGCAGGCGCAGCGATGGCTCAACAAGATTTTCTGCGGCAAGCACGTCAGCGAGTTCATCAATTTCGATTATCCTTTCGCGCTTGTCAACGACGAGTTCGCGCAATACAACGCCCTGTTCAAAAAAATCATCGACGTACTCAAAAAGGTGTCTTTGGCAAACGGTATGGACATCGAAATGTACGGTGAGAACAAGACCCTCGCCCACAGCGAATACGCCAACGTCGAGGACGCGCGCAAATTTTTGGCGCAGATGGAAAACAAGGAGCGTATCGCGGAGATACTCACCAACGACGGCGGCGAGGACGGCAGTCTTACCGTAAAGATCGGCGCGGAAGAGAACGCCCCCGAAGGTTGCGCAGTAGTTACCACGCGCGTCAGTCTCGGCGAAAACGTCAGCGGCAGCATAGGCGTCATAGGACCTGTCCGAATGAACTACCGCAAGGTACTTTCGGTATTGGACAAAATAAGCGAGATCATCATCGATCTGGTAGGCAAAGGAGAATAAATGAGTAAAGAAAAACACAGCGAACACAAAGAAGCCGCACCGCAAACAAGCGAACAAACTCTCACGGAGTTGGAGCAGGCGCTCACCGACGAGAACGAGAAGTTGATTGCGGAAGCGGAATCTCTCAAAGCGGAAAACGAAAAATTGCACAAAACGGTCAAACGTATGCAAAGTTCTGCGGACAAGTCCGATTCGTATCTGAATCAACTCGTCGCAATGAAAAACGATTTCGAAAGTTACAAACGCCGAATGAAGTTCAACGCGGAACAGGCAAAATCGGAAGGCGCGCAAAGCGTCATCGCCAAGCTTATTGCCGTCACGGACAATTTCGAATTGGCAAAAAAGCATCTCGAAGGCGACAATCTCAAAGCGTTCGAAATGGTGTACTGTCAATTTATGCAGATACTCAACGAGTGCGGCGTAGAGGAAATGGACGTAATGGGCAAACCTTTCGACCCGCTCACGATGAACGCCCTTTCCAAGTTGGACAGAGGCGAGGACAACAAAGATCTTGTCGTAGAAGTGTACAAAAAGGGTTACACTTTCGGCGGCAAGGTGCTGAGATATGCCGAGGTAATAGTCGGCGCATAATGCAAAAAAGCGCAAATGGGGTTGGAAAAATCTCAAAGCGCGCACAAAATAAATAAAAAATAATCAAAGGAGATATAAAATTATGGGAAAAATCATAGGAATAGACCTTGGAACTACCAACAGTTGCGTAGCGGTGCTTGAAGGCGGCGAACCCGTCGTCATCGCCAACGCGGAAGGCAATCGTACCACCCCCTCGGTGGTGGGCTTCACAAAAGACGGCGAACGTCTTGTCGGACAGGTGGCAAAGCGTCAGGCTGTCGTCAATTCCGACAGAACGGTACTCAGTATCAAGCGCGAAATGGGTACAAACTACACCGTCAACATCGACGGCAAACACTATTCGCCGCAGGAAATTTCCGCCATCATTCTCGGCAAACTGAAAGCCGACGCGGAAGCCTACCTCGGCGAAAAGGTAACGCAGGCGGTCATCACCGTGCCCGCGTATTTCAGCGACGCTCAACGTCAGGCGACCAAGGACGCAGGCAAAATTGCCGGTCTCGAAGTGCTGCGTATCATCAACGAACCCACGGCGGCGGCGCTTGCTTACGGTTTGGACAAGGGCGAAAACAAAAATCAGAAAATATTGATATACGACCTCGGCGGCGGCACGTTCGACGTGTCCATTCTGGAAATCGGCGACGGCGTGTTCGAAGTGCTTGCCACCAACGGCAACAACCGTCTCGGCGGCGACGACATCGACAAGATAATAATGGATTACCTCATCGCCGAGTTCAAAAAGACCAGCGGTATCGACCTCAGCAGCGACAAACAGGCGTTGCAACGTCTGAAAGAGGCGGCGGAAAAGGCAAAGATCGAACTGTCCGCCACCCTCAAAACCACGGTATCTCTGCCCTTCATCACTGCGGATCAAACAGGTCCTAAGCACTTGGAGATAGAGATAACTCGCGCCAAGTTCGAAAGTCTCATAGACGGCATAATCAAGCAAACCATCGAGCCTATGAAGAAGGCTATGGCGGACGCGGGCGTCACCAACGCCGACCTCAACCGCGTAATTTTGGTGGGCGGTTCAACGCGTATCCCCGCCGTTGTGGAAGCCGTCAAAAACTTCTGCGGCAAAGACCCCTACAAGGGCATCAACCCCGACGAATGCGTAGCGATCGGCGCGGCTATTCAAGGCGGCGTGCTCGGCGGCGAGGTCAAGGACGTACTGTTGCTTGACGTAACTCCGCTGTCCCTCGGCATCGAGGTGTTGGGTGGCGTAACGGCGCGTCTCATCGAGCGCAACACGACCATACCCACCAGCAAATCGCAGATATTCAGCACCGCGGCGGACAATCAGACAAGCGTGGACATTCACGTGTTGCAAGGCGAGCGCGAAATGGCAGCCGACAACAAAACGTTGGGACGTTTCAGCCTCACGGGCATTGCTCCCGCGCCGCGCGGTATCCCGCAAATCGAAGTCAAGTTCGACATTGACGCCAACGGTATCGTACACGTCACCGCAAAGGACCTCGGCACGCAGAAAGAGCAATCGGTAACCATCACTTCCAGCACCAACCTTTCCGAAGCGGACATCGACAAGGCGATCAAGGACGCCGAAAAGTATGCCGAAGAGGACAAGAAGCGCCGCGAATCCGTCGAAGCGCACAACGGTTTGGACCAGATGATTCTTTCCGTCGAGCAAGTTCTTCGCGACCCCAACGCCAAGTTGGACGAAGCGGACAAAGCCACTCTGGAAGAGGAAATCAAAAAGAGTAAAGAGGTTTTGGACAAGCAAGGCGCAACCACCGAAGAACTCAAAGCGGAAACCGACCGTCTTGCGCAGGCTTGCGCGCCCATCTTCCAAAAGATGTACCAACAGGCGGCGCAGCAATCCGCTCAGCAGCAGGACGGCAGCGAAGTGAAGTACGACGTCAAGGACGACGACAAGAAATAAAAAATTCAAAGCAAACGTTTCATCGGCAGAAAGCCTTGCTTGCGCACGGCTTTCTGCTTGATGTAAAGAGGTAACAATGCCGACAAAAGACTACTACAAAATATTGGGCGTGGAAAAAACGGCTTCCGCCGACGAAATAAAGTCGGCGTATCGCCGTCTTGCCAAGCAGTACCACCCCGACCTTCATCCCAACGACAAGGAAGCCGCCGAAAAGTTCAAGGAGATCAACGAGGCGTATTCCGTCGTCGGCGATCCCGACAAGCGCGGCAAATACGATCGCGGCGAAATGGACATCGGCAGCGGCGGTGCGGGCTTCAACCCCTTCGGCGGCGGAGCGGGCGGTTTCACCGCAACGGGCTTCGACGACATATTCGATATGTTCAGCGACGCTTTCGGTTTCGGCGGAAGTCGTGCGCGCCGCAAAAGCGCGCAAGCGGCGGTTGGTAGTGACATAACCTATCGGATAGAACTGACCTTTATGGAATCTGTTTTGGGTTGCACCAAGCCCATCACCTTTTCCCGTTTGGAAAAATGCCCCTCCTGCCACGGAACGGGCGCAAAAGACGACGCGCACTGCAAAACTTGCGACAAGTGCGGCGGAAGCGGACAAATTCGCCACGTGCAAAACACTATTTTCGGTCAGCAAATAACCGTCGGCGCTTGCGACAAGTGCGGCGGCACGGGCAAGATAGTAACGGAAGCGTGCAAAGCGTGCGGCGGCAAAGGCGTCGTCACCAAAAACAAGGTCATCAACGTCACGATACCCGCCGGCGTGGAAAACGGAGCGGTGCTGCAACTTACGGGCGAGGGCAACGCGCCGCGGTCGGGCAACGGGCGCAACGGCAATTTGCTGTTGGAGTTTTCCGTCAAGCCCAGCGCGCTGTTCAGACGCGACGGCTACGATCTGTACGTCACCGTCCCCGTAAGTTATCTCACGGCGGTATGCGGCGGTCAGATAGAGATCCCCGCGCCCGACGGCGTGTTCATACACAATCTTGCCGAGGGCACGGCAAACGGCGAAACTTTGCGTTTCCGCGGCAGAGGCATACGCACTCAGCGCGGAATTACGGGCGATTTATTCGCCACGATAAGCGTAGAAGTGCCCAAGGGCGTCACCCGCAGTCAAAAAAAGGCTTTGGAGCAGTTCGAAAACGACAACTCTCTCAAAAACTATTCCAAGCGTCGCGCCTTTTTGGACGAAATAGCCAAAACCTACCCCAAAAAATAGTCGCTCGTGTATTCGAAGAAAAACACCATTCAACCGACCCCGTAAGGAGTCGGTTGAGTATTTTATTTAGAATATCACATCTTTATGTTTCGTTCTTTTTTTGATAAAAATTGTTACTCATTGAGTGTTGATAAATAAGTAACAATGCCATAAAATTATAATATAAGGAGTTGTCCTATGATTGAAGAAAAAGTCGGAAAACGAATAAAAGAATTGCGCAATAAATTGGGAATCAGCCAGGAAGAGTTGGGTTTCCGTTCCGGCGTACATAGAACATATATTGCAAGTTTGGAGGTTGGAAAACGAAATGTTTCCATTTCCACTTTGGAAAAGATCGTCATTGCTCTCAATGTATCATTGAGTGAATTTTTTGATTTTTAACGGAGGAAACACATATGAAGAAAACAGAATTGTTTATCAAATTGGCGCAACCGAACGAGCATGGCGTAAGCCGTTGGGTCAACGTGGGCGAATTTGTCGGAGAATACGCCTGTTTGACTTTCGGGAACGGTGCTTCTTGGGCACGCAAAGAGTCTGCATTTGCCCAAAAATATATAATCGAATTTGATAAATCAATTACAAAGGGCAATGGAATTGACAGAATACGGCTTGCAGGTTTTAGAGACGGAGACTATTCTCAGCATATTCGTTCTGACATAAAACGTGCAATAAAGGCGCAACGTTGTGTAGTTCTTGGCACATCTGACCCCGAAGTTGACCACAAAAACGGAATGAAAAACGAAGATCGTGTTATGCGCAATGAAGATCAGCGTTTAGAGGACTTTCAACCGTTAAGCAAGGCGGCTAACGATGCAAAAAGGCAATTTTGCAAGGACTGTAAAAGAACGCAAATCCGTTTCGACGCCAAGCGATTAGGTTATCCAATGTCATACTATGCAGGACAAGCACACCACAATTTTGAAGAGAATGCTTGCATTGGTTGCTATTGGTACGATCCGATAGAATTCAAAAAACATTTACAAGAAAAGAAGTAGTACCTGAAATATGAAAAGCGACGCAGCAAATCACCGCGTCGCTTCCTTTCTAAATACAAATATATACTCGTGCTTGAAAATGTATAAGCCGTTTTGCAATGCCCTGCGTTTCCACAACGCCTGTTGGTTTGACTTTCCTTTTGTCTCTTCGAAATTCTTGACAATAGTCGCTTTCAAAACCAATCCCTCTTGCTGCATAACTTGCATACAATAAAAGCCGAGCGGTATCAGTTGACCGTTAGCATATTTGTCGCCGATTACCACTGCGCAATATCTGCGATTTTCCAAAATGGAAATAGTGTTATTCACTACTTGTCGAAAGTTTTCCAAAAAACTTTCCAATGTCTTGGAATTGGATAAATCATTTTCGTCTTCGCTGAATTTAATTATATCCCAATACGGCGGATGGAAAATGACAAATTGCACATTTTGTATTTTGTACATTTCCAAAATGCGGTTTGTGTCAAACGTTCGGCTATCGTCTACAAAAGTATCCGCCACAATTCCCGGTCGGCTTTCCGAATGAATTCTTTCGATAGCCTCTGCCGCAACTGCCGCCTGCAATTCTATACCGACAGAGTTTCTGCCCATACGTTGGGCTTCGATTAACGTTGTTCCGCTACCGACAAACGGATCAAGTACGAAGTCCCCTTGCTTTGTATAACGCAACAGCAGTTGATGCGGTATTTGCGGCACAAAATTGCCGTGATAGTGACCATTATGCGCGCCGGAATTGTCTCTGTTTGGTATTATCCACAGCGTATCTGTCCAAACGTTTGAAAGTTGTTTCCAATTGGACAAATCCAAATCGTTTATCTTTTCCATACATTTAATTTTTGATAAGACAATGTAAATATTCGACTGTTGATTCTGCTTTTGCGTCTCGCGCATTGTCAGCTTTGAAACGGCGATATTCTTTCATAAACACCGCATATTTGCCGAATTTTTTCATTATGCGTTCTATTGTGTCAAGCGACATCAAACCTTCGTTGTTATAACTCAGAAAAATATATTTGAATTGTGCGTTTTTGAGCAATTCGGCAAACGCTCTTTCTACTTTTTGCTTGTTGCAAAAAACACTCTTTTGCTCAGAATACTCACGAAGTCCTGTTTTTCCGTGAATAATCGGGTTATCATATCTTGCTATTGTCTCCAACAGATGGTAATTGGTGCAATATTGTCTTGCGTTGTATGGCGGATCTAAATACAAAATATCTCCCGAAACTTTTTTTATCAACGCGCTGACGTCCTCGTTAAAAACTTTGCAATCCACGTGTCCGCGCATAATAGGCAGCGGAGCAAGCGTCATCGGTTTTTGAGCGGATTTTTTCAGATGTTTAAGGTAAGCGCCGTAAACGGATGCGGTATTTGCATATTTATCAATACTGTTTATTAGTGAACCCAGCAGAAAATAGTATTCGTGGTCTGTTATTTCACAATTTTGATACCACTGCTCTATGGTTATTCGTATGGCGTCGCATTTCTTGGCATTTTCATCGGAAAAATACATTCTTCTGAATTCTTGTCCTTCCGTTCCGCCGAAAGAGTAGTTTTGATAAAGAAAACCCTCGATACCCTCTATTACATTGAGTTTCTCTATCAATTTTTGACAACGTTCTTCGTTGAGGTTGCCGTTGTTTTCAATCATATGTTTAATAATCACATAACTGTAATATTGAATATCATTGGCAATAATAGAATAACCTTGTTCTTTGAAAGATCCGCCTACAATTCCCGTGCCTGCAAACAAATCGGCAAAAATCATCTCGCTTGCCTGGCGAGATTCGTTGCTGTTTTCGAGAGTTTTATCTATTGATGACTTTAAGAAGTCAATCAATGAGTATTTTGAACCGATGTAGTTCATAAAGTCCCCTTCTGAATTGTAATTATAGCACAAAAATGTTTAAATAACAATGTCTGGAAAGCAATTTGCTAAATAGACAAAATTATAAATTGCGTAAATATTGAATATACAATATAACATTACTAATCAATTATGTGGTTTGTGCCGTTGAGATTTTAATTTTCACATAATCATAGTTCGCCGGTAATGATTTTATTTGTCGCATATATTTGCCAAACGCGGTTAAATTTCCAACAGATTCGGTGGGATAAAGGGTATTTCCGCGCAATTTCAACGGTTTGCGGCAGCGCCCGTCCGATACGGTTTTGCTGCGAAATCGCCGTTTAACCGCGCCCATCCCCAAGCGGACATTTATCTCCTCTGCGTTCGTGTTTTTGTTTCACAAAGTTTCATATTTGCGACAAAAAAATCAATTATTTTATTTTTCAAAAAATACCCTTTTGTTGCTTTACAAATCCGAGCAAGTTTGCTAATCTATATTACAGACATAGTATGGAGAACCAATGAAAAACGTAATTTCCAGCGATCTGCTTCGCGGACACATCGACACGTTCGTGCTTTCGGCGCTTATGGACGGCACAAAGTACGGCAACGAGATACGCAAGTTCATCGCAAAAAAAACCAACGACTTGTACATTCCCAACGAGCAGAGTTTGTATTCGGCGTATCACCGTTTGGAGGACGAAGGCTACATCAAGGGCTATTGGGGAGAGAACGTAGGCGCAACGCGCAAGTACTACACGATTACGGACGACGGCCGCAACCGTTATTTGCTCAACAAGCGCGATTGGGAAAACGCCAAGTTGCTCATAGACCTGCTCATCAAGTAAATGGAAGGTACGCAATGTATTACAGCGAAATAGCCGTTTACACAACCTCGGAACAGGCGGAATTGATCGCTTATTTTCTGCAAGAGGTATGTATGGACGGCGTCGGTATTTATGACAAAAAGGACCTTTACGACTCGCCGAGTTGGGACTACAAAGACGATAGCGCCGAGCAGATGTACGGCAGCGAGGTCGCGGTAAAGGGATATTGCAACGTAGAGGACACGGAACGTGTTCTCTGTTTTTTACGCCGCAGGTTGCAAGGATTGCGCAATGCGGGCAGTTTGCGCGTGGAAACGCGCCGTGTGGACGGCGACGCGTGGGTAGCCAAGTGGAAGGAGACTTTCCGCCCCATCGAAACGGACAAACTCGTCATCTGCCCGGAGTGGCAAACCGTCTCCACCGACAAAAAGGTATTTTATATGGATAGCGGCGTCGCATTCGGCACGGGCAGTCACGAAACCACGTCTATGTGCCTGCAACTTGCCGAGCGGCTCACCCTCGCGGGCAAAAGCGTCCTCGACGTGGGTTGCGGCAGCGGCATATTGGGTCTTTGCGCATTGCTGTTGGGTGCGGAGCGCGCCTTGCTTGTGGATCTGGATTCGCAAGCGACGGAAGTGGCTCAACACAACGCGGAGGTCAACGGCCTTGCCAAGCGCGCCGAAGTCCTCACGGGAAATCTCACCGACGGCGTAAGCGGCAAGTTCGACGTTGTGTTTGCAAATCTCACCGCGGACGTCTTGGCAAAGTTGTACGCGCAGTTGCCCGCCGTAGTGCACGACGGCACGCTGTTGGTAATTTCCGGTATTCTCGACGTGCGGCTGGACGGTGTTCTTGCGCAGTACACGCAGCGATTCCGCCTGTTGCAAACGGTCGCAAAGGGAGAGTGGCGCGCCGCGCTGCTTGCGGCAAAGTGATATGAAAGTTTCCGTATTTACTTTGGGTTGCAAGACCAACCTGTACGAAAGTTGTCAGATAGTGGCTGCGCTTTGCGCAAAGGGACACGACGCTGTACACGGGCTTGTTCCTGCGGACGTGTTTGTTCTCAACACCTGCGCCGTCACGGGCGAGGCGGAGCGCAAATCCCGTCAGGCGGTGGAGCGCGCTCGCAAACTCAACCCCGATTGCCGCGTAATAGTCGTCGGTTGCGCCGCGGAAAAAAATCCCAAACAGTTTGCAGATATGAGCAACGTCGCTTTCGTAAAAGGCGTTGCGGACAAAACCGCGATAGTTGCCGAAATAGAGCGCGCAAACGTCGAGCGCGTCGGCGTAGACGTGGAGCGGCTTCCGACCGTTTTCGCGGAAAACGGCTTTGCCGCGCAGGAGCGCACCCGCGCCTTTGTCAAGATACAGGACGGCTGCAACAATTTTTGCAGTTACTGCATAGTGCCCTACCTCAGAGGTCGCAGCCGCAGCAGGAAAATCGCCGACGTCGTTGCGGAGGTACGTCAGGCGCACAGTGCGGAAACGGTGCTGATAGGCGTGGACATTTCGCAATTCGGCAAGGACACGGGCGAAAGTCTGCCCCAACTTTTCAAGGCGCTTGGCGGCGTGCCCACCCGATTGCGGCTGGGCAGTCTGGAAGCGCGCGTTGTCACGGACGAGTTGTTGCAAAGTCTCACAGAGGTAAATTTCTGCCCCCATTTTCATTTGAGTTTGCAATCGGGGTGCGACAGCGTATTGAAGCGTATGAATCGCAAATACACCGCGGACGAGTACTACCGCGCCGTATGCGCAATACGCAAAGTTTTTCCGACGGCTGCCGTCACGGCTGACGTGATAGTGGGTTTCTGCGGCGAAACGGACGACGAATTTGCCCAAACGGAAGCGTTTCTCAACAAGGTGCATTTTGCGGATATACACGTCTTTCCCTATTCCCCGCGCGAGGGCACTGCGGCGTACGCTTGGGGCGACGTAGACGGTGTGGTCAAGGCGCGCCGCGCAAATATCCTCGGCGCTCTCAAAGAGCGTTTCAAGGCGGAGTTTGCCGCAAGTTTTGTCGGCGCAACGCGCGAAGTGCTTGCCGAGCGCAAGCGTAACGGTCTGTGGGAAGGCTACACCAAGGAGTACTTGCGGGTGTATTTCGAGGGCGAAGCAAACGTCGGCGAACTTGTCGGCGTAAAGATAACAGAGCCGTTCAAAGACGGCGCAAAAGGAGTAAAACTATGAACGATTGTATTTTCTGTAAGATACTCAGCGGAGAAATTCCCTCCTACAAAATTTACGAAACGGACAAGGCGTACGCATTTTTGGATATCGCCTGCGACGCGGTAGGGCACACTCTCGTCATACCGAAAAAGCATTTCGCAAGCATACTCGATTGCGACGCCGACTATCTCGACGCAGTCATCGAGGCAGTCAAGCACGTCTCCCGTCACTACGTGGAAGATTGCGGCTACGACGGCGTAAACGTATTCAATGCCAGCGGCGCGGCGGCGGAGCAGTCGGTGTTTCACCTGCATTTCCACATAGTACCCCGCAAGGAGGGCGACGGTATGAGTATGTGGCCGCTCTCGGGCAAACGGGACATAGACCTTGCCGAAATCTGCAAAAAACTTGCTCTGTAACGTTTGACAAAAAGCCGTCGTTGTGGCATAATATAACAGCATAACAGCGGCACTGCCGAAAGGAGGCGAAAATATGGCTACTATCAAAGTGGGAGAGAACGAAACGCTCGACAGCGCGCTGCGCCGTTTCAAGAGACGTTGCGCCCGCGACGGTATCATTGGCGACCTCCGCAAAAAGGAGCAGTACGAAAAGCCCAGCGTGCGCCGCAAGAAGAAAGCGGAAGCCGCGCGCAAACGCAACAGATCCTGACTATACCAAAGAATTTACTGCTGTCTACCGAACACATCGGTAGACAGTTTGTATTTTACGGAGAATTTTTGTCAAATTTCTCGCGTAACCGCCAATTTACGCGAAAAAAACACACACGGTTTTTTCGGAGGAACAGATGTCTACTTTCAAGGAATATGCCAAGCGAGCCAAGGAACGTTTGAAGAGCGGCTTTTGGGAGCAAGCGCACGACAGCATACGCACCGAACGGCAAGTCGCCGCGACGTTGGGGCTGGACGCTTGCAAAGTCGGCGAGGAAAGCAGACGTATGTTGGAACGTCAGATTTACGACTACGACGGTTTTTGCGAGGAGCAGCAATTCTATGCAAAGGTAGTGGAGATTTTGGAAAGCGACGAACTGATTTCCAACCCCATTATGCGACTTGCCGACCGCGAGTATATGGACAAACTCACTCCATCCGAGCGCCAGACCTACCTTTCCAAACTTGCCTCAAAGTACCGCGCCGCGGTAGACCGCTACCGTTCTTTGAAGAAGTGACCGCCCGCAACTCACGTCAAACAGCAACAAACAACCGTCCCCGTCACGGGTAAGCCGTTACGGGGAAGGTCTGTTGCTGAATTGCACTTATGACTGCAAACACAGTGTGTTTTTGAAACGTTGTTTTTGTTATCGGTAAAATCACAAAACAAGTGTAATTTGTTTTCTCACACTCTGTCCGCAGGTTATTCACGTCAAACAGCAACAAACAACCGTCCCCGTCACGGGTAAGCCGTTACGGGGAAGGTGTCGCCCGCAAGGTTACCTGCACAAGTCGTAGCGAAGCAGACTTGTGTAGGAGAGGACGACGCGCGAGTCAACCGAGCCGACCGTACTTTGTTCGGTCGGCGCTGACAGAACGCGACGTCGGACGAGGCGGGAGAGGAATACTCGAAATCAACTTATCCAATTTTTCTCCTTACTCTCTACAACTTCGTCCGTAGGGAATATATGTTAAACAGCAACAAACAACCGTCCCCGTCACGGGTAAGCCGTTACGGGGAAGGGGGACTGCGCTCCGCGCGGTGGAAGAGGGGTTTTCCGAAATAATTTGTATATCCTTTAACAACCCGCGACGTCGGACGAGGCGGAAGAGGGGTTTATCTCAACCAACCTCCTCCCCCTGTTGACAATTCGGCGGCGGTGTGTTATTCTTTTTTTATGCCAACGATAACCGACCTGCAAATTCAAAAAAACAACAAAACGCGCGCCAACGTCTATGTGGACGGCGAATTTTGTTGTGCGTTGGAAATGCTCACCGTGATGAAGTTGGGCTTGAAGATCGGTCAAACGGTAACGGAGTCCCGTCTCAAAGAGGCTTCCGTCGACAGCGAGCGTTCCGTTGCTTTCGACAAAGCGGCAAACTACCTTGCCCGCGGCGCGAAAACGGTGCGCCAGATGCGGGACTATCTCGCCAAGCGCGGCTACGACCCCGACGTGGTGGAGTACGTCGTCGCAAAACTGCGCGACTACCGCTATCTCGACGACGAGGCGTACGCGCGCACCTATGCGGAACTCAATTCCTCTGCCAAGGGAGCGCGCCGCATTCGGCAGGAACTTATCTCCAAGGGTATTTCCCCCTCTCTTGCCGACCGTTTTTCCGCCGAGGACGGCGATTCCGCCCTTGCCAACGCCTCGCGCCTTGCGGACAAGTATATGCGTTCCAAGCCTCGCGACCTTGCCGTGTTGCAGCGTTTGCAACGCTACTTGTTGAGCCGCGGTTACGATTTCGACGTGGTCAACGCGGTGGTGCGCGGTTATCGCTCCGACGACGATTGAGCGCGCCTTTTTTTGTGCGTCCTGTCGCGGCGTTTATGGCATAAATAACTGTAATCTATTTTTATGTAGGGTATTGACACGGGCATTTTCGTGTGTTAAAATATCTGTGTACGGTAAGATATTCGGCAACGTCGCACAGTCGATGTTTTTGTAGAAATGCGGAGGAAAATCGTGCGCAAATTCGGTACAATAATACGCAATTATTGTCAGCACACAAAGGGGAACTTTGTGGAAGTGAGCGTTGTGTTCTAAACGCGTCGGTTGCGTTCTGCCTTGCGGCAGGACGTAAGCGGCGCTTTTTTTAGAAAAAAAATAAACAAGGAGAAAAACAATGAAAAAGACTGCAAAAGTATTTGTCGCTTTGTTACTTGCTTTCGTGATGGTGTTCACGATGGTAGCGGCGGTCGCCTGCACGCCCGAAGAGCCTGTTGACCCCAACCAAGGCGGAACAGGCGGCGGCAGCGGAACAGGCGGCGGCAGCGGAACTGGCGGAGGCAGCGGAACTGGCGGAGGCAGCGGAACTGGCGGAGGCAGCGGAACAGGCGGAGGCA
Organism: uncultured Clostridia bacterium; assembly: GCA_947628135.1. Classification (GTDB taxonomy): domain Bacteria; phylum Bacillota; class Clostridia; order Christensenellales; family CAG-314; genus Fimimonas. The sequence continues at coordinate 37 of CANQYT010000005.1, read as the reverse complement.
GCGGAACAGGCGGCGAGCCTACTCCCGCAACACCCTT
>CANQYT010000004.1 GCA_947628135.1 uncultured Clostridia bacterium | reverse complement strand
TCATTCCAAACAAAAAGCACGTCGAATAATCTCAACGTGCTTTTGGCAGGGGAGACGCGATTCGTAAGGAGTTCGCAGGTTCGTTGCACTAATTCCGCTCTATTGAACGACGGAATAGTGATCGCTACGCATTAGCGTCGATCACGTCACACGTCAGCCGAGGCTGCGTGGGAGAATCGCTCCACTTGGTAAGTCGTTCATTCCAAACAAAAAAAAACACGTCGAAAAATCTCAACGTGCTTTTGGCAGGGGAGACGCGATTCGAACACGCAGCCGGCGGTTTTGGAGACCGCTGCTCTACCATTGAGCCACTCCCCTAAATATTTTTGTCGCAAAACGTTTGCAACTTTGGGTACTTTTCTATTATAATGTAAACAGAATTTTATGTCAATTGATACGGCAAAAATAGTTTGGAAATTATGAAGAAAGTGACTATCTACACAGACGGGGCTTGTTCGGGAAATCCCGGGATCGGGGGTTGGGCGGCAGTTCTGCTGTACAACGGCGTAAAAAAGGAAATAAGCGGCTACGACAAGAGTACCACCAACAACAGAATGGAACTTTTCGCCGTCATTCAAGGACTGCGGTGTCTGAATCAGCGATGTGACGTAGACATTTGCACCGATTCGCAATATATCGCCGACGCGTTCAACAAGGGTTGGCTTACGTCTTGGCAAAATTCGGGCTGGAAAACCGCAGACAAGTCGGACGTAAAAAATCAAGACCTTTGGAAAGCCTTACTGTACGAAACCAACAAGCACAAAACGCAATTCGTCAAAGTGAAAGGTCACGCCGACGTGGAACTGAACGAACGTTGCGACGAGTTGGCGCGCGGTGAGGTGGACAGATACAAGAAGATCATAGAAGAAAACGGCTGAAAAACTGCCACCATTTAACTGAAAATAAAAAAAACGGACAGAAAACCTGTCCGTTTTTTTCATAGATCACGCTACTTTGCGTAGTCTACACTGCGCGTTTCGCGAATGACGTTGACTTTGATTTGTCCCGGGTATTCCATTTCGCTTTCGATACGGCGGGCGATGTCGTTGGCAAGTAGCACGGTAGATTCGTCGTTGACCTCTTCCGGCTTGACAATGATACGAATTTCGCGCCCCGCTTGCACCGCATAGGACTTCTGAACGCCTTTGAAAGAATTGGCTATCTCTTCCAACTTTTCGAGACGCTTTACGTAGTTTTCCAAAGACTCTCTGCGAGCGCCCGGTCTTGCTCCGCTTACCGCGTCCGCGGCGGCAACAATAACCGCTTCAACGGTCATCGGTTCAACGTCGCCGTGGTGAGAAGCAATGCAGTTGACGACCTCTTTGCTTTCCTTGTACTTGCGCGCGAGGTCTGCGCCTATCTGCATATGCGTGCCTTCTACTTCCTGATCCACCGCTTTGCCGATGTCGTGCAACAACGCACCGCGTTTGGCGAGAGCAACGTCAAGCCCCAATTCGGAAGCCATTATGCCCGCGATGTAACTAACTTCGATGGAATGGCGAAGTACGTTTTGTCCGTAACTCGTGCGGAATTTAAGTCTGCCGAGCAACTTGATGAGTTCGGGGTGCAGACCGAATACTCCCGTGTCGAAAGAGGCGGCTTCACCCTCGTCCTTTATCGTTACTTCCATATCGCGCTTGACTTTTTCCACCATTTCCTCAATGCGAGCGGGGTGGATACGTCCGTCGGCGATAAGTTTTTCAATGGTAATGCGCGCTATTTGTCTGCGCACGGGGTCGAACCCCGACAGGATAACTACTTCGGGCGTGTCGTCTATTATGAGTTCCACACCCGTAGCGTTCTCCAACGCCCTGATGTTGCGGCCTTCGCGCCCGATGAGACGACCTTTCATTTCATCATTGGGAAGCGGCACGGTCGTGACCGTCATCTCGCTGACCTGATCGCTTGCGCAACGCTGAATTGCCGTGGCAATGATCTCGCGCGCTTTTTGTTCGCCGCTTTGCTTGGCTTCCGCTTCGATTTTACGCACAATGCCCGCGGCTTCCTTACGCGCTTCCGACTCCATACCTTCGACGAGCAACTGCTTTGCTTCGTCCTTGGTAAGCCCAGCGACGCGTTCCAACTCTTGTTGAATTTTCTCTTCCGATTTGTCGATTTCCTGCGAGCGACGGTTAAGTTCGCCCTGCTGGGCTATAAGTTGCTTTTGCTGAACGTCTATCTGATCCAACTTTTTGAGAAGCATCTCTTCTTTTTTGTCGAGAGCCTGCTCTTTTTGGTTCATACGGCTTTCTTGTTTTGCAAGTTCGCCGCTGCGTTCTCTGAATTGCCGTTCAGCTTCGTTTTTCTGTCTTTGATTTTCTTCTCTTGCCTCTCTTATGGCTTCGTTTTTCAACGTTTTGGCTTCCTCGCGCGCAAAATTCAAAATAGAATCCGCTTGCGCCTGAGTAGAGCCGATTTTTCGATTTCTATATCTTCTATATATGCAGATTCCCACTGCGACGCCGACGCCTGCAAAAACAATGCCTACGGCGGGCAGAACAAACCAAACCCAAGAAGGAATAGTACTTTCGGCAAGGAAGAACGTTAGCAATGAATGCATTGTCGATTCCTCCTGAAATAATATCTGACGCGGCTTTTATCGCCACTGTGATATATTTTAACCATTTTGATTTGATATGTCAAGATATATTATAAATAAAGTATAAAAATTTCACACAAAACCGCTTTACATATATTATTTTGCGACGATTGCGGTTGCTCGTTCCCACTCCGTCAAAATGTACTTAAAGGTTTACACCGCTCGCTCTTTTATACACAACTATAACAGAAATCGAGTTATTGTAGAATACTATTACTGAAATAGTATTATGCACAACAAGAAAATCGATAATACGTAAAATAAATTTACAAAGAAATACAATAAATCGAATCGGTATTTGAAGTTGCACTACGACTAACGGAAATCAGTTAGAATTAAGCAAAATTTCGCTTGACTGCTGTTATGACTTGTTATGTAGAGGTCACTTGCACCGAAATTGCACACAGTCAGAATTATCGAAACATATTTTTTATAAAATTTTTATATATAACGAAACTTATTGTTATTCAGAATTTCACACAAAACACTTCCACCCTATTATTTGACTTATACGACCGATATTGAACGTTTATATCCGTGCCATTCCCTCGGAAAATCTTCCTTTGTTTAGTTGAACAGTTATTACACTACACGACTGCTAATTGAATTTATCTTCCCGCTATTTTACTAGTTTCAATTGGTAAGCAGTTGCTAAATTGCACCATTCTCTTAGCATTATATTTTGTTGGTGATGAAACAAGCATAAAACAACACGTTTTTTATACAATCAATTCAGTCCCGACCCAGCCGTCGTAAAAAAAATATTTGTTTCAATCCTTTTTTACTTGGTAAACTGCTGCAATGGTATGCCGCAAAATTTGCCCACAACCGAGGGACTTGTAACTCTGTTTTTGAGAGCAAATATACAAGCCGATGTTCCCGAATATGCGTCCTTGTACTTTGCCGGCGGCGCTACTTCTTGGGGCGCAGATCCTTGCACAATGACAAGGCTCGGCGACACCAACGTTTATTATATTCAACTTGCCTTACATTTTGTATTCACGCATAAACCAGATAACGAGTGAGATTATGAAAAGTTGAAATATAATATTGACCCTGCGGAAGATGGAAAGCGTGATACGTATGTAAAGAAAAAACCGGAGGTTAATCACTCGGACGCTTTGCGGGATTCTGACAAAAAATATCGCATTCATCCAGACGATAAAGCAACGATTAAACAGTATAAAAAATGAAGTCGGTGCACATACGCGCTCCTTCGCACCTCGGTTTAACCGCAGCGATGCCGACTTCTATTATTAGTATATATCGTTTTGCGACAGATGTCAACAAAATTTCAGAAATCAGACGATATAAAAATTTGTAAAGGAGAAAATATTATGTCAAAACACGATTATAAAAGCGGATACCGTTGGGGGTGTCGTACTATACAGCGGGAATTTCGTGAAATGGGAGACAAGGGTTTGCGTATTTGTGATAAAGCTGCTAAAACTTGTCTTAAATACGCGAATGATATGCGAGTGAAAAACACTTCAAAAGGTGTACCTTTGACTCCCAAGTTGCGGCAATATTATCGCGGTATTGCCGACGGTATGCAAGACGGCTATGGAAAATTATAGGGAGTACGATATGAAAATTTGGAAAAGTGTGCTTATCTTGCTCGGCATTATTGTGCTGATTTTCGCGGCAAGTTACGTTGTCTACACTTTCAATGGGGTTCAAGTATGAGTGTCAAAAACAAATGGTATTTAACAATTTGCATATTTATTACCGTTGCCCTGCTTGCATTTGCGGGGCTTTCATTTCCCGTGTTGCGGCGGTTTGTGAGCGCCGTCGTGGATCTGGCAATGTCAATTTCATTCTGTGGAGTATTATTACAAAACGGGACAAACGTGAATAAACGTGCGAAACACTTTTCTCATATTAAAAAATGTCCCCGAAACTAATCCGTTCGGGGCGCTGCCACAAGTGAGTTGGCGGGAATGAACGCGCAAATGCCGTTCAACTGTTGTTAGTATATCTCATTTTGCGGTAGATGTCAACAGAATTTCAGAAAATAGGCGGCGGAATAGACAGTAAATTCGGCAATAAGGGAGTTATTATAAATCAACAATATTCCTCTGCTTTTTGCTATTTGCGAAAAGTAACTTGGCGCGTGATTTCTCTATCAGCCGCAAAGTACCGCTTTTCGAACGCGAGTCGTCTAATATAATAATAAAAATCATAGTGAAAACCGCGCTGTTTTGCGCGGTTTACTTCAACGATAAATTTTCAATTATATATAGTTGCCTTTCGTATTCAATTATAATAGGCGTTTGCTTTATCTTTTGAGTAAATTACGAAGTTTGATTGAACTGTTTTATCTTTTGGGTAGATTACGGAATTTGATTTATCTTTTTGTCCACTCTTTCGGGAAGTGTTTGGATAGGACAATCAAATTGCCGCAGCACTACTTTCGCGTCTTTTTTCAGTCAAACAGCACTATTTAATATTTCGGCGTTTACAAAATCGCGGTTTTCTTTTACCTATACCGCAGAATCAGTTTGCCGCACCGCTCTCCTCGGCGTCCGTTGTCGGATTGAGTTTCGCTTTGATTTGTGCGGAAAGTTGCTCCATCAGTTCGGGATGTTGTTCGAGATAGTTCTTGGCGTTCTCTCTGCCCTGTCCGATACGCTCTCCGTTGTAACTGAACCACGAGCCGCTCTTGTCTATCAGACCGTCCGCAACCGCCATATCCAACACGCAACCGGAGTTGCTTATGCCCTTGCCGAAGATTATCTCAAATTCGGCGGTCTTGAAAGGAGGCGCAACCTTGTTCTTTACGACTTTTACGCGCGTTTTGCTGCCGATTATTTCCGCGCCGTCCTTTACCTGGTCGATTTTTCTTACGTCCAAACGCACGCTGGAATAGAATTTAAGCGCTTTGCCGCCCGTTGTGGTTTCGGGGTTGCCGAACATAACGCCGATCTTGTCGCGCAATTGATTGATGAAGATGATACAAGTGTTGGACTTGTTGCCCACCGCTACGATTTTGCGCAGCGCCTGAGACATCAAACGCGCCTGAACGCCCATATGACTGTCGCCCATATCGCCCTCCAACTCGGCGCGCGGAGTGAGCGCCGCAACGGAGTCTACGACGACAAGATCTATCGCGTTGCTGCGAACAAGGTAATCGAGAATTTCCAACGCCTGTTCGCCGCTGTCCGGTTGCGAAATGTACAAATCGTCGAGGTTTATTCCGAGATTGGCTGCGTAAACGGGGTCTAACGCCTGTTCCGCGTCGATAAAAGCCGCCGTACCGCCCATTTTCTGCACTTGCGCTATCACGTGCAAGGAAACCGTCGTTTTTCCCGACGCTTCCGGTCCGTAGATCTCAATTATACGTCCTTTGGGCAGTCCGCCTACGCCCAAAGCAACGTCCAGAGGCAAACAACCCGTGGGTATCACTTCGATATTGCGCGTCGCGGCGTAACTTCCGAGTTTCATTATCGAGCCCTTACCGAATTCTTTTTCGATTTGCAGTATCGTTTGTTCCAATGCTTTTTTCTTGTCGTCGGTCATAGTTATTCTCCTTTGATGTATCGTAAAATTATTTTGTCAAGGTTTTGAACACAAGGTACAGCGCCATATTCGCCGCTTGCGCCCTGATTGAGTTTCGGTTTCCGCCGAAAACGTTTCGATAGACGGAAACGCCCTTTGCCGTCGCAACGCCGATGTAACACAGCCCCACCGGCAAACCCGCGTCCGAAGTCGGTCCTGCGTAACCCGTGGTAGATACAGCCACGTCGCTGCCGTTTTTGATGAGTCCGAGCGCCATTTCCTGCGCGACCTGCTGAGAAACCACCCCGTACTCGTCCACAAAGTGAGGGTTGACTCCCAGGCGACTGCATTTAGAGGGAATGGAATACGTCACCGCGCCCTCGTACAACACGCTGCTCGCCCCGGGAACGTCTACAATTGACGAAGATATCAAGCCGCCCGTTATGGATTCCGCAACGGAAAGGGTCTTGTTCAAACCGCTCATAAGTTCCACCACCGTGCGCGCCAGCGATTGGTCCGCAGTGGCATAGATGAAATCTCCGAAAAGTTTTTTGACGCTTTCCGCCGTTTGCGCTATTACGCTTGACATGCATTTCGGGGGAAAGGTGAGGACTATTTTCGTGTCGAGATTGGTTGTTTCACACTTGTGTGAAACATACTTTCCCAATGTTGCCAGACGTTCTTTTACCGCCTTTTCCGTCAAGCCGAACACTTTGTATATCAAATGTTCCGCACCCGCCACATTTCTGAACAGGTCTTTATACATATAGTTGTCAAAAATCGCGGCGCACTCGCGCGGGTCGTCTGGGATCATATATACGTGCGTTTTTTTGTATTCGCCGTAGCACGCGCACTGATAGCCGTAGGTCAAGGCATAGTGATTGAATGACTCCGGCGCTATGCACAGTTTGTCCATAGCGTGCTGCGGAGGCAGTTCCTTTGCGGACAGTTTGCAAAACTCTCTTACGTTTCGTTCGGCGAACTTGTCGTAGAACATCGAAAGTCCAAACGTTTCCGCAAAAAGCGTGCCGCTGTCTCCGACGGAATCCACCATCACTACCGCCGAACAACCTATCGAAATACGCAGAAATTGCGCTATCGAAGCGTTGTTGTCGGAGATGAATAAATCGTATTCCGCCAATTCACCGTCCAATCTATCGCACAAATACCTGAGCGCGTGGCTGTGTTGCCTTGCAAATACCTTTATCATTTGACGCTGAACACCTTTCTGTTTTGTACCAGATAAATCACGCAGGACACGATCGTGAGTACCGTCGCCACGCTTAACAGCGCTACGCCCGTCCACCAGCCCGCAAGATATAAGTTTTTGCAGTTGCCGCTTGCAAGTTCCGACGGGGCAATCATCGTCGTTGCGTTCATAGCGATAAGCACGGGCAGAGAAATATCCTGAAATATAGTCTTGACTTTGCCGTAGACGTTCGCTTGCACCACAACTCCTTTTGAGGCGGCAATTTGACGAACGGCGCTGATGAACAATTCGCGGGCGAGAATGATAACGCCTACTACCGCAAGAAAAATACGTCCGAACGCTGCCGACCACTGCGGAACGTATGCTGCCGCCGCGATATCGGAGAGCCCCATTATGTCGCCGTAGGTAAGCGGATTGGTGGCTACAACGCAGAAAAGCGCGGCGCAGACAAGTATTTTGTCGGCAATGGGGTCTAAAAGTTTGCCGAGGTCGGTTACCAAATTGTATTTACGGGCAATGTGTCCGTCAAGGAAATCGGTAAATGCCGCCAAAACAAACAGCCCCACCGCGATGAACGCGCTCCACCAAAAAGGGAGGAAGTACACAGCCACGAAAATCGGCACAAGGCATATTCGCAACGTCGATAATTTGTTGGGTAAATTCATTCTTCCACGTCTCCGCTTAAATCGTATTCCTGTGCGCCGTTTACTCGCACGTTGTAAAAACCGCCCACGTCGAGAGGACTGCGCGACGCAATGTATATCGCGCCGTCAATTTCGGGGGTCATAAAGTAAGTTCTTCCTTTGTAGAAATAGTATTCGCCGTCGAAATCTTCAAACCCGTCGATGACGCATTCGTAAAGTTTGCCAATATCTTCTCGGTTGAGTTGTTCGGCTACGGCGCGTTGGACTTTGTACATTTCACGAACGTAGCGTTCCTTGGTGCGGTTGGCAACCTGACGGTCGAATCCCGCGGCTACCGTTCCCTCTTCGCGCGAATAGGCGAAGAAACCAACGTTGCGAAGTTTGTATTGGCGCAGAAACTGTTTCAATTCGTCAACGGTTTCCTCCGTTTCTCCCGGAAAACCGCAAATAAACGTGGATCTGACGGCAATTCCCTTTGCGGAAAGTTTGCCGAACAATTCCCTGATACTTTTGCCGTCGGAACGTCTGTTCATTCTGCGGAGCAATTCGTCGTTTACGTGCTGCAAAGGAATGTCTACGTAGTTTACTATCTTGTGATTGGCAACTATCTCATCAATTAACTCGTCGTTTGTCAATTCGGGGTAGCAATACAGCAATCTTATCCAACGTATGCCCTCTATCTGGGACAGTTCCCGCAGCAACTCAGCAAGACGTGGGCGACCGTAAATATCCTGTCCGTAGCGCGTTGTGTCCTGCGCAACGAGTATCAACTCTTTTACGCCGCGCGACGCCAACTGCCGCGCTTGCGCCACAGCCTTTTCCATAGGTACGGAGCGGTATCTGCCGCGTATGTAGGGAATGAGACAGTATGTACAAAAGTTGTTGCAGCCGTCGGCGATTTTGAGATAGGCTACGTGCGGTGCGGTCGTCAATACGCGCTCTCCGAAAGTGAGACCGTTGTCGCAGCCGTTGTACAATTTGCGCTCGCCGTCGAGAGCCGAACGAACTATTTCGCAGATGTTGCCGTACTCGTATGCGCCGACTATCGCGTCCGCCTCGGTAAGTTCGTCAAACAACTCGTCGCCGTACTTTTGACCGAGACAACCCGTTACGATGATTTTTTTGCAGTGCGACGTTTTGTAACGCGCCATTTCCAAAACGGTTTCAATGGCTTCTTTTCGCGCCGACTCCAAAAAAGCGCAGGTGTTTACTATAATAACGTCGGCTTCGGACGGCTCGGAAACAATTTCGTAACCGCCCGCCGCAAGATTTGCCAACATCACTTCGGTGTCCACGCGGTTTTTGTCGCAACCGAGGGACACCACTCCGACTTTTGTTTTCATATCAGTAGTTTAATCTTGCAAATCGGGGAACAGCCCGTCCAACTCTTCGGGGGTGATGAGCACTTTCAAGGGTTTGGAACTCGGGTCGCTTGGGGAAAGCGTTTCTACGTAACCCAAACGCTGCAAAGTGTCCATTATTCGTCCCGCACGGTTGAAACCTATTCCGAGATTGCGCTGTATCGACGCGATGGAAGCTTTGCCGCTGTTGCGTTCCAACCAGAAACGCAGCGCTCTTTTGCAAAGCGGGTCGATAGTATCTTTGCCCTCTTTTGCCGCCTCCTGCTCCTGTGCCTCTTCCGCTGCCTGACGTTCGGAAACGAATATCTCTTTGGATATCTTTTCGTCGAAGTCGGCAACGTTGGAATCGCGCATAAAGTCCACAAGGCTGCGTATTTCGTCATTGGATACAAACGCGCCCTGTACGCGTTCCAAAGCCGCCGAACCGGGAGACATAAACAGCATATCGCCTTTGCCCAAAAGTTTTTCCGCACCGCCGCCGTTGATTATCGTTATGCTGTCGGCGGGAGAAGCCACTTTGAGCGCGATACGACAGGGAAGGTTGGTCTTGATAGTACCCGTTATGGTCTTTACGTCGGGACGTTGAGTTGCAAGCACAATGTGTATGCCCGCCGCTCTCGACTTTTGCGCAAGACGTTGCAATCTGGATTCGAATGCCTGTTTGCTTGTGGACATCAAGTCCGCCAACTCGTCCACGATGAACACAAGGTACGGCAGACGGTTGGTTATGCGGGGGTTGATACGGCTGTTGTACTCGCTGATGTTGCCGACGTTGTTCTGACGGAAAAGTTGATAGCGCGCCTCCATCTCGTTGATGAGGTAGTCCATACCCGCAATGGCGTCGTTTGCCGCCGTTATTGTTTCGCGCGTAAGCATATGCGGAATACCGTTGTAGCGGGACAGTTCGACTATCTTCGGGTCTACCATCATAAAGCGCACGTACTCCGGACCGTACTTGTACATAAGACTGACTATCAAGCAGTTAAGCACCACGCTCTTGCCCGATCCCGTAGTACCTGCCACAAGCAGGTGCGGCATATCGGAAAGGTCGCCTATGATGACTTTGCCCGTAATTTCCTGACCTATCGCAAATACAAGGTTGCCTTTGCCCTTTTTGAACGTTTCCGATTCCAGCAGGGCTCTCAGCACCACGGGACGTTTGACTTTGTTCGCCACTTCGAAGCCCACCATATTCGTACCGTGAACGGGCGCTTCTATACGAATGTCGTCCGTCGCCTCGACGCAGGCTTTGATGTCGTCGGAATACTGCGCAAATTGACTCATACGCGTTTTTTCGGAAAGCACGTTGAACATATACCGCGTTACGGAAGGACCTACTATCGTGTCGGCAAGTTCCACCTTTATGCCGAACACGGCGAGTTTTTTCGTTATCGCTTCGGCGGCACGCGCGCGGGAATCCGCTTCGCTGTCCTCGATGATGGTTATGTCGTTGAGCAATTCGACGGGGGGATTGTTGTACTTGGGGAATTTGTGGACGCGTTCCTGCTCGCGTTTCAGTTCGTCGCGGGAAATTATGTCCAACTTGGTTTGTATCGCAGGTCCTGTCGGCGTATCGATGACCGTTTCGCCCGGAATGGCAATCATCTCGTCGCCGTTCTCTTCGACAACGGTTTCCGTCTGTTCCTCCACGGAAGTTGCGGTTTCTTCCGCGGGTTCTTCGTCGTCCGTTTCGGTAAACGCCGTTTCCGCAAAAGACAACGCGTCGGCGGGACTTTCCTCAACGGTCACGTCTGCAATATCGACGGTCTTTTCCGTCGAAACGGACTCGGTCTGCGTAGTTTCCACAACGGGAGTAACGGGCTCGACCGTTTGCGGGGTTTCAGGCGCGGTCGGACGAACGGGTTCGGGCACTTTCCAATCAAATTGTTCTTCCTGCTGCTTGTCGGGCGTGTTGTAGTATCCGCGCACGACGTTGCTGTCCTGCTGTGCAGAATCCGCGGGACGGAAAAAACTGTTGCCCGAGGGGCTCGGACGGGTGGATTCTGTGGAAGTCGAATCGGGTTGGCTGTCGCCGAAAAGCACTTCCGCGGCGTGAGAGCGTTCCGTAGCGCCGTCCAAAGTAGACTGCGGAGAAGTTTCAAACTTTTGCGGAGTGGGCTGTGAGGAAACGGGTTCGGAATACGGGTCGTTGCTGAACAGCGTTTTGAGCGCTTTTTGACGGGGATCGTCGTCGTCATCCACCGTAACGGGCGTTACGGACACCGTTTCCGTCGTGGGAACAACGTCCTCTTCTTTGGAAGTTGCCGCCTGCAAAGCTAACTTGCCCGTAAAATAGGAGTAGAAAAATTCTCCCACAAAGTACACCGACAGCGCAAGCAAAACGGCGAATAGTATGGACGACCCCCACACGGACAGCGCCTTTGTAAGCGCCCAAGCGATACAACCGAACACCACTCCGCCGAACGACGGCACGCCCATCGTGTTGGCATAGTAGTTGTAAATAAGTTGAACGTATCCCGTGCCGGAATCGTTGCTGAACTCGATGTCGATGAGATAAGTCGTGGTAAGAGTGTGTACCAACAGCACCGTCGCAACGTAAGTCAGCGCAAAAAATATCGCGTACTTTACGGGTATTTTTACTTTTTTGCCGGCAAGCGTAAAGGAACAGCAAACGATGACCGCAGCCATCATTCCGTAAAACGACATACCGAAAGTACCCAAAAAGAAGTTGCCGAACTGTCTGAAACCGCCCTCTGCGTATCTGCCGCAAAAAGCGAAAATAATCAGTAAAGTAGCAACGCAAATACCTACGATACTTGCAATCATTTTACCTTTGGTGATATTCCGTGACTTCAAAACGTCACCTCCCGAATCCGTATCTATCGTACAACAGACGGTATTACTCCAATATAAAATATATTATACTATACTATTAGCAAATAATCAACAATTGAAAATCAAAGTACGGGACAATTTTTTCACTTTTTGCCGCGACGGCTCGGAAAAAAGCAAAAACGCCCCGAAAATCGGGAACGTACTGCAAAAAAATGACTAACTCTCTGTTTTGCGGTGTGCAGAAAACTACCGTCAGATCGTGCGTATCTTGGACACCGCTGCGTAATCGGAAATTTTCGGTCCGACGTATGCCGAAGCGTACGGTTGAGAAAAGACGTTGCGCGCTACTACGTTGAGGTCGTCGACAGTGACGGAATTGTATTTTGCCGCCTCCTCGTCCACGTTGAACAGACTGTTGAGTTTGAGCATAGAACGTCCGTAAAGGCGCATAAGTGTCATATTGCTTTCCGCATTCATATACAAAGCGTTGACGGCTTGCGCACGCGCCCTTTGCAATTCCTGTTCGGTAACTCCGTCCTGCAACAGTTTGTCCAACTCCGAAGCGATGAGCCGACACACTTTGCCGTTGTTGTCGGGACTTAGCCCGACGTATATTTCGAACGTGCCGCAATTTGTGTAATAGGACGGATACGCGTACACCGAATAGGCAAGCCCGTGCCGCTCGCGAATGGTCTGATTGAGTCGGCTGGACAAACCGCCTCCCAAAACGGAAGCAAGCATACTGCTTGCGTAACGCTGCGGAGAGCAGAGAGAATATCCGCCCCAAGCAAGTTGCAGATGCGATTGCTCTATCTTTTTGAACGAGTGCAAAAATTCCGAACGGTACTCCGCAGTCGGCTCTGATTCGGAAACGCGCATACTGCCGTCGCAATGCTTTTCGAAATAGTTTTCCACCAACGTGTTCAGCAGGTCGGCATCAAATTTGCCGCAAACGGCAATTACCGTTGCCGACGGCAGATAGTGAGCGTCTTTGAAAGCAAGTATGTCGCGCCGCTCTGCCCGACGTATATTTTCGAGCGAGCCCAATATCGTCTGACCCAAACTTTGCCCGTGAAAAATCGCCGAAGAAACCAGATCCTGACTTACGTCGTCGGGAGAATCCTCGCACATCTTTATTTCCTCTATCACAACGCCCTTTTCGCGCGCCAATTCCTCTTCCGGCACGGAGGCGTTGAAATACATATCGGACAGTATGTCCATACACTTTTCCAGATCGTCCGCCGAACTTTTCGTATAGAAACAGGTGGCGTCCTTTGCCGTATACGCGTTGATATTTGCGCCGATGTCGTCCAACTCCTCGGATATTTGCAGGCAGGTGCGCCGCTTTGTGCCTTTGAAAACAAGATGTTCGATAAAATGGGAATAGCCGTTGTCGCGCGCCGTCTCCCTTACGCAGCCCACGTCTACGAACACGCCGAGAGAGACCGTGTAGAAACCGTCCAATTGCTTTGCGACAAGCCTGAGTCCGCTTGGGTATTGTTTGCAGAAGTCCATATTTCTCCTATATTTACGCTTACGGGAACTATCCGAAAGCCGTTGTCGATGTAGTACCGCACTATCTGTTCCAACGCGTCGCGAGTGTGCGCCGTCGGGTGCATCAGAATCAATTCGCCGTCGGAAGTGTCTTTGGTGGCGCGGCTCAAAACTACGGCGGGATCTTTGTCACGCCAATCTATCGTATCGCGCGACCACATCACCGTTTTGTAGCCGTTGTCACGCGCGGCACGAAGCGTTTCCGAACCGAAATCGCCACTTGGGGGTGCAAAAAGCGTCATTCCGACGCCGACAGTTTCGAATACGAGTTTGCCGCAGGCGTTGATCTCAGCAACGTTGGCGTCGTAACCGAGAGTGCTGTGATTTTTGTGGAAGTAGCCGTGATTGCCTATCTCGTGTCCGTAGGAAACGATTTCTTTCAGCACCTCGGGATACTGCGCGACCCAACTGCCACCTACGAAGAACGTGGTAGTTACTCCGTACTTGTCAAATATCGCCAAAAAGTCCTTTATGTATTCAGTTCCCCAATAGACGTTTATCATCAAGGAAACTTGTTTGACGCCGTTTCCGCGGTAGATAGGGGCGGCGTCGTTGTTGCTGAAAACGTTTGTCGTTGCGCCGACAAACCCCACCGCCGCAACGGCAACTATCAGCACCGCCAACACTGCGTTTGCCACAACGTGCGTAAAAAATCTGCCTTTCATATTTCACCGAAACAATATTGTACAAGCCTTGCGGCTTGCCGATATATTATATTAGATGAAACGGAAAAAAATTGCTGTTGCGCAGTATTGTGTAAAACGCTCCGCTGTCTCGTAGGCAGCGGAGCGTTCCTACCGTATTTGGGACGAGCGCCGTTACAGTTTCTTGATAAGTTTGAGGTCGATACCCTTTTCGCTTACCTTGATAACCTTTACTTTGACTACGTCGTCGATGTTGACTACGTCGGTGACTTTGTCAACGTGTTCTTTGCTGAGTTTGGAAATGTGTATCATACCGTCTTTGCCGGGGGCGAGTTCAACAAACGCGCCGAAGGTAAGTATACGCACAACCTTGCCCGTAAATTCGTCGCCCACTTCGGGGTCTTGCGCGATGGTGAGTATAAGTTTCTTGGCTTTGTCGGACATTTCCTGATCGGGAGTTGCGATAAACACCGTACCGTCGTCGGTGATGTCTATCTTTACGCCCGTTTCGTCGATTATCTTGTTGATGGTCTTTCCGCCGCTGCCGATGACCTCTCTGATCTTGTCGGGGTCTATCGTGAAGGAAATGATCTTGGGAGCGTACTTGGAAAGTTCGGCTCTCGGAGCGGGCAGTACGGACAACATCTTGTCCAAAATGAACAGTCTGCCCTGACGCGCCTGTTCGAGGGCGGTACGAAGAATATTTTCGTCTATGCCCTTGATCTTGATGTCCATCTGGATAGCCGTGATACCTTTCGCAGTACCCGCTACTTTGAAGTCCATATCGCCGAGGAAGTCCTCCAAACCTTGAATATCGGAAAGTATCGCTACTTTGCTGCCGTCCTCGGACTTCATCAAGCCCATCGCAATGCCAGCCACGGGCGCTTTGATGGGAACGCCCGCGTCCATAAGCGCCAACGTAGAACCGCACACGCTTGCCTGCGACGTACTGCCGTTGCTGCTGACGACCTCGCTGACGGTACGAATAGCATACGGAAATTCTTCTTCACTGGGTATTACGGGCTCTAACGCGCGTTCCGCAAGAGCGCCGTGTCCTATCTCACGTCTGCCGGGACTGCGCAAAGGCTTTGCTTCGCCTGTGGAGTAACCGGGCATATTGTAGTGATGCATATAGCGTTTGAATGTGTCGGTGTCGTCAAGATTTTCCAATTTCTGCACTTCGGAGATAGTGCCGAGCGTTGCCGTTGTGATGACCTGAGTCATTCCGCGGGTGAATACGCCGCTGCCGTGAACTCTGGGCAGGATTCCCGCTTCGCACCAGATAGGACGAATTTCCGTAAGACTTCTGCCGTCGGGACGGATACCCTCGTTGAGTATACGGGCGCGCACCTTTTCCTTGGTCATCTTGTACAGCACGTCGCCGATACTGTCCAGAACTTCGGGGTTGGTTTCGGCGAAATGCTCTCTGACTTTTCTCTCCACCTCGTCCTGATTTGCCTGACGTTCGTATCTGTCAAACGTTTTGAGCGCTTCGGTAAGCATTTTGTCCGCATAAGGACGAATGATTGCTTCGTGTTCTGCGGGGGGCAGGTACAGCGTAACTTCTTTCTTGGGTTTGCCGACTTGGTCGCGTATCCATTCGATAAATTCGCACTGTTCCTTGATAGCTTCGTGTCCGAACAGTATCGCGTCCAGCATTTCCTTTTCGGAAATTTCGTTTGCGCCCGCTTCCACCATCATAATCGCGTCTTTCGTGCCCGCGAGGTTGAGGTTGAGCAGACTCTTTTCTCTTTGTTCGGCGTTGGGGTTGATGACGTACTCGCCGTCAACGTATCCCACGACAACGCTTCCCGTAGGACCTGCAAAAGGTATGTCGGAAATGGTCAGCGCGATGGAACTGCCCATCATTGCGTACACTTCCGGTTGAATGTCCGGTTCTACGGACATAGCAGTGGCTACCACCGATACGTCGTTCAAAAATCCCTTGGGGAACAAAGGACGTATGGGACGGTCGATAAGACGCGACGTAAGTATCGCCTTGTCGCTCGCTCTGCCTTCTCTCTTTTTGAAGCCGCCGGGGATTTTTCCGACGGAGTACATTTTTTCTTCGAAATCCACTCCCAAAGGGAAGAAATCTATCCCGTCGCGGGGTTTGTCGGCGAGCGTGACGTTGGTCATCACGACGGTTTCGCCGCAAGATACCATTACCGAGCCGTTGGACTGCTCGGCGTACTTGCCTACTTCTACGCTGACCGTTCTGCCGCCGATCTCCATTTGGAAAATATGGTAATCTCTGTTACCGATTTTTCCGTCGATACGTTTGAATTGTTGCATTTTCTTTTACTTTCTCCTTACTCTATATTTCCCTTGAAGGACGTTGAAATATCCTTCGATATAAACGTTTTTATGTCGGCGCTGCCGCCGAAAATGGAAAAAGAGGAGAGAAGGCTTAGATAGTTTGCCTTTTCTCCTCTGTCGGCTTTACTTTCTCAGTCCCAGATCTGCAATAATCTTGCGGTATTTCTCGATGTCCGTTTCTTTGAGATAGTCCAACAAGCCTTTTCTGCGTCCTACCATTTGCAGCAAGCCGCGTCTGGAATGGTGGTCCTTTTGATGCGTTCTCAAATGCTCGGTCAAGTGATTGATACGCTCCGTGAGCAACGCGATCTGAACTTCGGGTGAACCCGTGTCGCCCTCTTTTCTGCCGAATTTGGCGATGATTTCCTGTTTTGTCATTGTTTTTCTCCTTATTTTTTATTTGCCGAGATCTACGGGGCAGTCGGAGTCGTCTGTCCTCGGAGAATCGGTAGTTTGACTGTGTTATTCGCCGTCGCTTTCCTGCTTGACGGTGACGTCGTTTTTGGACAGCAACGCTTTGCGAGAAAGAGTGATACGCTTGTTTTCCTTGTCGAATTCCAAAACTTCCACTTCTATCTCGTCGCCGACTTTCAACGCGGTGTTGATGTCGTCAAGCCACTCCCACGAAACGTTGGAAACGTGCAAAAGTCCGTCGATGTGCTTGTCCAACTCGATAAATGCGCCGAAAGGCATAATGCGCGCGACCTTGCCCACAACGTGAGCGCCCACGGGGAACTTCTGCTCGGCAACGTCCCACGGTTGGGGTTGCAACTGCTTGTAGCCCAAGGATACTCTGTTCTTTTCGCGGTCGAGAGCGAGAACGACAAATTCGTAGGTCTTGCCTATCTCCAACACTTCGCCCGGTCCGGAGATGCGATCCCAAGACAGGTCGGTGGAATGGGCGAGACAGTCGAAGCCGCGAACGTCCACGAACGCGCCGAAGGAAGCGAATCTCAACACTTTGCCGTCCACTATTTCGCCGACGTCGATGTTGTTCCAGAATTCGTCCTCTTTTGCTTTCTTCTCCGCGAGAAGAATGGACTTTTGACTTGCAAAAATTACGCGTTTGCGATCGTCAACCTTTTCCGGTCCGCTTACGACCAACCGCAACGTCTTACCAACGTAATCTTCGAGGTTCTTTACGTAGCCGATCTTTATTTGCGAAGCGTGTACGATGACCGTGTAACTTCCGAGTTTACCAGTGAGGCACTCTTTGCCCACGCGAGTCATCGTCGCCTGAAATTCGTTGCCTTGCTTTATCCCCTCTACCAAAGCGTCGTCCTTGTAGCGCTCGTCGATAACCTTTTTGGAAAGGGTGATACCCTTCTCTACCGACGTTACCGCGCAATCCAAAGTGCACTTTTCGGCGTCGTCCGCTTCCATAGCCGCTTTGAGTTCGTCCTTAACAGCCTGATAGTTGCCGTCCAAGGCGAGTTCCTCGTTGGGAATGAAGCCTTCCTTCTTGGAACTGGGGATACTTACGTACACCCCGTCGTCGCTGACAAGAACGACGCGACATTTTACCTTTTGCCCCGGCTTGTAGCGATGTCCCTCTTTCATCTCGGAGACGGCTTTCGCAAGCAGAGCCTCGTCCTTGCCCATAGCCTTTTCTTCCGCGTTTTCGGGTGTGGTGATCCCGACTGCGTCGTCAGCTACAACCGTTTCAACAACGGTATCTTTTGCATTTTCACTCATTGTTTTCAAAACCCCCTTAATCAACTCGGTCGGAGTCGATGCGCCTGATATTACACAGACATTTTTACAATTTGACAAGTCTATGTCCGCCGAACCGTCCGTAAGTACCGTTCTGCAATTTTGGGAGGCAATTTCAAACAGTCTGCGAGTGTTGGAACTGTTGCCGTCTCCCACCACAACTGCGAGATCGCACTTGGCGGACAGCATTTGGGCATAATACTGCCTTTGACAAGTAGTATAACAAATTGAATTGAATATTTCAAGCGTTTTTACGCGGTCTGTTGAAATATTTTGCAAACTTTTTTCAAAAAGGCGCGTATCGAAGGTGGTTTGAAACATCACCAACGCTTTTTCGACGTCTCCGAGGTCGAGTTTGCCTTTGCCGTCGAACACTATCGCGGAGTTGTCGCACCAGCCGTTGATACCGATTATTTCGGGATGGGTCGCGTCGCCTATCAGCACGATGGCGTAGCCGTCGGCGTGGTAACTGCGCGCCTTTTGTTGGATAGCCCTGACGGAGGGGCAGGTCGCGTCCACTATCTTTATACCGCGACGCGCCGCTTCGTCGTACACCGCTTTCGGAGCGCCGTGAGCGCGTATTATCAGCGTTGCGCCGTCGGGCACTTCGTCTATGCCGTCCACTATTTTCAGTCCGTCCTCTTGCAGTCTGCGCGCCACCGCGCCGTTGTGAACGAGTTGCCCCAAACAGTACGCGCCGCTTTTTACCGACGCCGCTTTCTTCAATGCGGAGGACACGCCGTTGCAAAAGCCTATCTCTTTCGGCAGCCAGATGTTCACTTGTCCCCTCCTTGCTTGCGGCAAGACGCGCGCTTTACGCCGCGAGCGTCCAAAGTGCGATTGAGCCTGATACGCAGTTCTTCCACCTTGCCCTGTATTACCGCGGTGGCTTCTTCCAACGTCTGCTTGTCCAGCGGTCTGTCGTAGAACTCCTCCAAAGTAAATTCTTCCCCCACCGCCATATAATTTTTACGGAAAATTTTGGTTTTGTCCCAAATGTAGAAGGGACGGAGAGGAGAGTGTGTTTTCAGCGCAAAGAGAGCCGCCCCCGTGTGAAAAGGCTGCAAGCAGTCCACTTCGCGATTGCGCGTTCCCTCGGGGAACAGACACACCGGAACATCTTTTTGAAGATAGCGAAGTATCGCCTTGGAGGCGGAAATGTCCGCTTCGCCGCGGCGCACGGGTATGCAACCGAGACCGTGAAGCACCCAATGCAGAAACAAATTGTCGTCGAACTCGGATTTGTAAACGAAAGGCACGACGTTTTTCATCCACATCGTGTACAAAAGTGGGTCCCAACCGGATATATGGTTGCCCACTATGAGACATTTTTTGTTTTTGATCTTACGATCGCCGAACACCTTTACGGGGAAAAAGGGACGGCACGCGCCGCGCGCTATCTTGACCAAAAACAAAACAAAACGGTTCACTGCGTTCTCCTATGAAGATCCGAATACGATAAATTTTATTTTATCAGAAAAAATGCGTTACGTCAACCGATACGCGCCCTCAACACACATCGGAACGCAAAACCGCCGCCTTTCCCAAATAAACGTGCCTGCACTCTGCTTGACTGCGCGCGTCCGTCAGCACGCAAACGCGCAAACAGTTGTTCAAAGCGCCGTCTACGCTCATTTCCTGTACGCAAAGAAAAGCGGTATTGTCGGCGTTTAATTTCCGTCGGACAGCCGTTGCGGGATAGCAAGCGTTCAGATCCGCCGTAGCGGTGAAAATTACCGCCTGAATGTCGTCGACGGACAAGCCGTTGCGTTGCAGAATAGTTTCGACAAGTTCAATTGCGCGCGAGGAAATGTCCTCAACTGTGTTCGCTGCGCAGATCGCGCCTCTGATCGCTCCCATTTATTCCTCCTCGGCGGCGCTTTTGCCCGCCACGTATCCCGTAGAAAATGCTATCTGTATGTTGAAACCGCCCGTATATGCGTCCACGTCCAACAACTCGCCCGCAAAGTACAGTCCCTTGTGCAGACGGCTTTGCATAGTACTCGGGTCGACTTGTTTTACATCTACGCCGCCGCTCGTCACTATGCCGTGTTCCACGTCGTCCAATCCCGCGCAGGGAAAACGCAGCCGCTTACAGGCGGCGACAAGACGGGAACGCTCTTCCGCCGTTATGCCATTGACTTTTTTGTCAAGGGGAATACCGCTTTGCAACGCCACGGCTTTTATCAGACGAACAGGTAAAAGAGCGTCAAGTGAGTTGACGAATATTCTATTCTGACGTTGGGCAAAGTCACGCAAAATTCGCCTGTCCAACGTCGCTTCGTCAAGAGCGGGTTTCAAATCGATACAAACATCTGCGTCGGTAAGATCGAGCGTGTTGAGACGGGAAGACAACCTCAGCGCCGCAGGACCGCCTACACCGTCGTCGGTAAAAAGCATTTCGCCGAACTCGCCGTCTACACACCTGCCGCCGCGGCATACGTACAAACAGACGTTTTTGAGTGAAAGTCCCTCCAACTGCTCTGCTCCGCGGCAAAGTATCCGACAAAGCGCAGCCTTGGGCGCAACTATGTTGTGACCGCAATCTCGTGCAAACACGTAGCCGTCGCCCGTGCTGCCCGTTGCGCTGTAACTTACCCCGCCCGTAGCCAAAATAACGCCGTCAAACGTTACTATGTCTGTAATAGTAGTTAATGAAACCCCGCTTTCCTGACATTCTACACTACGAATCGGCGTGTTAAGACACACTTTAACGCCCAAACGCTCTACTTCCTTTGCAAACGTTTTTATTACGTCGGAGGACTTGTCGGAAAGGGGAAAAACGCGATTGCCGCGTTCCGTTTTGAGTTTGAGTCCGCGGCTCACGCAAAATTGCATCACGTCGCGTGGTGAGAATTTGTTGACAGCGCCGTATAGAAATCGAGGATTGGTCACAACGTTGTCCAAAAAATCGCGCGGCTCGCAATCGTTGGTGAGATTGCAACGACCTTTGCCGCTTATGTACATTTTTTTGCCGAGTTTTTCGTTCTTTTCAAACAGCGTAACGTCCGCTCCGCCGTTTGCCGCGGCTATTGCCGCCATCATTCCCGCAGGTCCGCCGCCTACCACCGCTACTTTTTTCATAGTTTGCACCAACGTTTTTGCGCTTAAATGTTTTTGATGTAGTCGATTTCGCTTTCCGTCAGAAAACGCGATTCGCCGCGACTGAGCCCGCCGAGACGCAAATCGCCTATGGCGACGCGTTTCAAAAACTCCACTTCCTTACCGACGGCTTCGAACATTTTACGTACCTGATGATTGCGCCCCTCGTGAACGGTGACCTCGCAACGGGTGTGATGAGCGTCTCTGCTTAAAATACGTACGCGCGCAGGGGCGGTTTTTACTCCGTCCACAAGCACACCCTTTTCCAACGCAATGCGCTCCTGCTCCGTCACTGCGCCCGAAACGCGAGCAACGTACGTCTTGTTTACTTCGTTGCGAGGATGAGTCAGACGGTTGGCGAGTTCGCCGTCGTTGGTAAGCAAAAGCAACCCTTCGGTGTCGTAGTCGAGCCGTCCGACGGGATAAACGCGCGCTTGCGTATGCACAAGATCCATTACCGTCTTACGTCCGAGATCGTCGCTGACCGTGGTTACGTACCCTTTGGGTTTGTGCAACATTATGTAGCAAAGTTTTTGCTTGTTTTCCACACGCTTGCCGTTTACCGTCACGCGGTCGTTTTCTCCCACCATCGTGCCCAATTCCGCAGTTTTGCCGTTGACCGTGACAACGCCGTCGGCAATCAATTTGTCGCAAACTCTCCTGCTGCCTACGCCGCATTCCGCCAAAAATTTGTTAAGTCTTGTCATTTTACTCCGCAACACGGACAATGTGCGCAGAAAAAGCGCACGTCCGATATTTATAGTGATTATATAGTACATTTTTTTTACGGAAAAATCAAGCGCTTTGCTTTGCCGCGGCAATTTTTTTGCCGAAACATAAAAAATGTAAACGCAGGTGCAACCTGCGCGCGGCGACACCGCGCAAATAAAAAAAGTTAAAAGCGCGGATATTTGAAAATTCAATGCCGAAAATATTGCAATGGGTGTGACGTTGCAAAAACCGTGCGATACGGCGCACGGCTTTGTACGAAAGGGCAAACCCGACTTGTATTTCTGCGTTACAGGCGATATGAACGCACAATTGTTTTACATATTTAAGCAGTTGTCATCGAATCTTTTGAAGAGGGTACGTCCAAACGCGTTCGCCGTTCAGACTGACGTTCAGCGTCAAAGCCGCTTCATCCGTTTCCACTCTCAGCCGCTCATCCGCCTTGACGGGGTAACGACACCGTTCGGGACAGCGGTAATAGGAAACGCCGTTGCCTTTGCGGATCGCCACCACTTTGTTTTGAGGGACTGCCGTTTGCATACTATAAGTTGCAAACGCCGCGTCGAGCATTTGCGCCGTTTCCTCAAACATCGGCGGACAATTCAGCACTACTACCACGACCTGCATTCCGTTGCGCGTCGCGCTGCCCACAAAACACCTGCCTGCCTTTTTTGTGTAGCCCGTTTTTACTCCGTCCGCGCCCATATAGGAATTGAGCAATTTATTTTTGTTGACAAGCAGCCGTTCGCCCTCGCCGTCGCCGTTGGAGATACGCGCCGTCTTGGCGGAAACGATTTGACAAAAGTCATCGTTGTTGAGCGCTTCGCACGTGATAACGGCAAGATCGCGTGCCGACGTGTAGTGATCGTCGTCGGGAAGTCCGTGCGGATTGACGAAATTGCTGTCCTCGCAACCCAAATCGCGCGCGGTTTTGTTCATCATCTCGGCAAAAGCCTCCACACTGCCGCCCGTATGCAACGCAAGCGCGACCGCACAGTCGTTGCCGCTGCGCAACATCAAACCCAACAGCAGTTCGCGCACGGTAAGACGTTCGCCTGCACACAGGTAAACGGAAGAACCCTCTATGCCCACTGCTTTTTGAGGAATTTCCACCGTTTCATCCAAATTGGCGTTGTTTAGTACAGTAAGCGCAGTTACTATCTTGGTGGTACTCGCCATAGGCAAACGTTCGTCGGCGTTGCGGGAATACAAAACTCTGCGGCTCGATCGTTCCATCACCACGGCGGCGCGCGCCGTAGTGGAAAATTCCGCCGTATCGGCGGATGCGGACGACTTTGCCGTCAAAGATACGCACAAACACAGCGCGGCAAGCGACAAGCACAGCAAAAAACGTTTCATAACTACGCCTTGAAAGTCTTTACAATGTCCTTAGCCACGTCTGCGATCTTTTCGACGGTGTTGGTCTTGTCCGCTTCGATGACCTTTACTCCGCCGTCGCTCACCACCAAAAAACACACGGGAGTAAGCGACGCGCCGCCGCCCGAGCCGCCCGCGAAATTGGCGTCCGCGCCATCTCTGCCGAAGCCGCGCTTTGCCGCTTTGTTTCCGTATTCGCCGCCGCCCGCCATAAACGCAAACGTCACCTGCGACACGGGCAGTATCGTCGTGCCGTCCATTGTGACGAGGGGCTGACCGATTATCGTGTTGACCTCGGCTATCTTGCTGAGATTGCTTACCGCCGTTTCCACTATTTCTCTGATTTGCGTGTTTTCCATTTCCTCACTCCTTGTTTCAACAGACAAAATGACAGTTCCGCAACGCTGAAATTTATCAGTGCGCGCAACCTGACGCAATCTTCGCTGACCGTTCCGAGAAATTCGGTAAAAATACGGCAATGAAACAGATTGCAGGCGGTTGCGGTCGCAACGGCGACAAGCGCGTTTTGTACGGCAAACGTTGCGGAAAGACTTGCGAGATTTTTGAAAAAGGAAATGTACACCTTTTCAATTGTGATACACTTAAACAAGTCTATGCCGCTCTTTCTGTCGATGGCGTTTAGCCGCACATCCGTTTCGACCGTGCCCGCGCAGTGTAAACTGCCGTCGGACAAACTTATCCTTTCGTCGAAAATTTTCAGCGCGCCTATGCCGACGCAAATTTGCGCCACACCTCTTTCGCCGTACAGCGAAACGTTTACTCTGAGATGAATGGGCGCAAAAATCAACGTCAAAAACAACAGCGTTGCAGTTACAACTATCATCGAAGATAGTTTGCGTCGCGAAATAAATTTTATGTAAAAAAAATCGGGTTGAAACCGAACTTCACCCGACAAAAAAGTTTTCGTGCGCAAACCGCCGTATGCAAGTAGCCTCGCTATTATTCAACGACCGAACCGTAAACACATAGCCGTAACATATTAGCAAACAACCAACAACCGCTAACGGTAAACTCTAACTCCCTCGAATTTCAAAAATTCCTGTTTGATTCCAAAATGGAAAAGGGGTCGCACACCGGAGAGGCGGAAATTATTCCACCTCTACGTAATTGGTCAAATTTGCCCTGTCTATTGCAACTTGCAACTTATTGATAGTTTGACGGACCTGCTCATAGTCCCTGCCCGCCTCGACAACGTCGTAATTGCACTCGGTGATCTCCACCTTGCCGGAGTAGGTCGTGCGCTGGGACTTTTGTGGGAAGGCGGACATCTCTCTCAACAGTTCGCATTTGTTTTGCAATTGAGCAAGCATAACCAAAGCCTCGCCGATCGTCACGCCGAAACCGTCCACGTTTACGTTGCAGTTTGCAACGGCAAGCAGGTGGCGAAGATGACGTATCTTCGCGTCCAGTTTGTCCACTTCCGAACGCGTTTCGGAATAATTGTAATCGGGTACGGTTTTGCTGCCGTCCTCCAAATGGGTGTAGGTGCGTCCCGTCCTTTCCTGCGTGAGCAGAACTTCTTTACGGTTTTCCAACTCTTTGATGTATTTGATTACTTCGCTGTGACACATTTTCATATTGTTTATCTCCTTTCGGTAAATTTTTTTTCAAAGTAAATTTCAACGCTCCGCTTGCGTCAGTCGGTAGCCTCGTCCGAATCCACAAGTATCAAAGGCACAAGCATTTCCTCGGTTAGCGCCGTGTGGTGTCCCTTGTGGTAATGCGGGTCGGCTTTGGGCAGAATAAACATCTTGTGCGTGTAAGTACCCGACGCCACAAAGTCGCCCAACAAATAGCCGTAGTCTCCCTTGCTGCCGAAATAGTTGTGTTTGATGAGATATTCTGTTGGGAATAGAACAAAGTCTTTGCCGTATTTTGCGCGGAAAAGTTTGGCGAATTTGCGCTTCATACCCTTTTTCACTCGGAAACAGGGCGAACGACTGTCCAAATACGGGGGACATTCCAACATTTCGTTGAGTTCCTTTTCCTCGCGCCAATCAACGTAACCCTCAACGTCTATCTGCCCGTGATCCGCGGACACGATGAACAGCGTATTCTCGCTCGATTGCGCAAGCGCGCGCACGCCGTCGGATATTTGCCGCAAAAGTTGCTTGGTAGCCGCACAAGTCACTCCGTTGTCGTGCATACAGCCGTCCGGTTGGGGGCAATAGGCGTAAACGAAATGCTTGCCCTCGTTTTCGCACAAACTTGCCAACGCGTCGAAAAACTCTTCCAGCGTCGCCACCACCGTGTTGAACTGCTCGCGGCAGTTGATATACTTGGGGTAAACGGTGCAAATTTGATAGTCGGTACGCGTGCCGTGGTAAAAATACGCGTCGGAGTCGTCCGCAAGAGGGCTGTCAAAAACCACTTCCTCGCCCGTTTGCGAATCTTTGTTCAAAAA
Organism: uncultured Clostridia bacterium; assembly: GCA_947628135.1. Classification (GTDB taxonomy): domain Bacteria; phylum Bacillota; class Clostridia; order Christensenellales; family CAG-314; genus Fimimonas. Next base: position 93,857 of record CANQYT010000004.1, on the reverse strand, counting down.
TATATCCACGTTGCGCCATATTGTGGGAATGTGAAGGCTCCAACCCAACCAGCCGTGTTGAAGCGGCAATTTGTTTGTGCAAAGGCTCGTTGTCGCGTTAGTCGTCGTGGACGGGAAAGTCGAAGTAAGTACTTGCGCTACGTGCCGCCGCAAAAAGTCGCTTTCCGCGAGGTTGTGTTCCAACGGGTAAACTCCCAAACCGTCAAAGCAGATGTACACTACATTTTTGTAACCTTTGGCAAGTTTTTGTTTGAGCAGGGGCAACGTTGCATTGTCGTTGGGCGCGCCCAAAAACTCCGCAAGGGTCGCGGAAATGTTTAGTATATTGTGTTTCCAATCGGGTTTGATGAGTTTCGGTTTTGTCATTTATTCTCCTGCCACTGCCAAATAGGCTCAATGTTTGCGATTTTGGATACTTTTGATAGTATCATTTTACCATACATCAATTTATTTGGCAATATGAAGCCTTGATTTTGCCATCACATTTGAAAACAAACATATAAAATATAAAGGGGCGGTACGGGGCATGCTAAGTAGACAAAAATATCAAGTTAAATTTTGTTTAATTATATATGCAAAAACTCCCGCACCAATTGCACGAGAGTTTTTTAGCACAACGCCCTAATTTTGTTTTACAAAACAAATTGCTTTCTATTTTGTTTTCTTTTAATCAAGTTTCGTCCCGGAAAGCACCATTTATATTTGCAATTTCTTTTGCTACACTGCTTGTTTCTTCTTCCACAGTCAATTTGTCGCCTGTGACACTGTGCTCAGCCGCGGTTTTGGTTTGAACGTAATTTCCGTCTGCTACCTCTTGAATGTATTGTTTATCACTTTCTGCATATTTGATTTGTACTTGATATTCTGTTGCACCACTTTCATTTACTTCAACAACTGTAAATCTTCCTACTGTTCCAAATTGTGCATTTGTTGTTGTACGATTATCAACCAAAATTACGTTAGAGCCCTCGGCAACAGGGGCACCTTTGCAAGCGGTTAAGATTGCATTTGCAAGTTCACTTCTCTCTGCTTGAATTGAAGGGTCGTAATTTAACACATATTCTTTTGCATAGGTTACGTTCAAAACATCGCCTTTTATCAGGTCCTCTCTTGAAATCGAAGTGTCGAATGTCGCTGAACCAACCAAATAGTAAGCGCTTGTTTTAGTTCTTTCGTAATAACAGGAAAAATACACCTTTTCTATCAAATCATCACCGTTATTGTCCTCTAAATACCAATTTATATTTGTTACATTTTCTGTATTTATGGTTTGCCCTATCAACGTCTTCTTCATTATTCCTTGCATATAATTGCTTTCAAGCGCGTCCAAAATCTGCTTGTCAATTTTTGTATCACTTTCTTCCGCCACCAACCTGCGCCCCGTAATTTTGTACTCACGTGGGGTTGCGGTTTGAGCCCAATATCCGTCGGCAATGTATTGCATATATTCAGCGTCAGCCTCTTTTTGGTCAAGGCTCTTTGCGCTTCTGATTTTTACTTTATATTCCGTCGCACCGCTTTCGCTTATTTCCACGACGTTGAATTGACAGACGTGTCCGTCACCGCCCAAAGAACCATCTACGGTGCTACCGTTATCCACCAAAATTACAGTCGAGTTGTTGTCGGCGGGCGCGCCTTTGCACGCGGTCAATATCGCATTGGCAAGCGCACTCCGCTCGGTTTGAATTGAGGGGTTGTAACTAAGTGAATACTCTTCGTTCATCTTGTAAGTAGCCGTAGGCAAATTTCCCTTTACAAGATTTTCTTGCGAGCAAGGGGTATTAAACGTCATATAACAAATAACAAAATTACCGTGTGTTGCATTTGCCTTGAAGAAAAATGAGTATTCTATCGCTGTGATTTTCCCCTCTTCATCTTCATTTATATACCAATTTTCATCTGACATCTTGTTTTTATCAAAAGAACCATATATCATTTCGATAACTTCTTTTGTTGCAGATTTATCCAAAAAATCGTCTTTGCAGTACTGTTCAAGCGCGGCAATGAGTTGTTTGTCGGTAATGGCGCTCGGGATATCGGGGTCGTCGGGGGTGACATCGAATTCTTCAAGTCGGTAATCGCCCGCAAGTATATTTGTGCCCTTCAATGCCACTTCCGAGACGGCGACGTGCGCGTCGTATTTGTTGCTGTCTGCAAGATTGGTTTTCAGCGCTTCGTCCGTGTCGTCGGTCACTTCGACGTTCACGTTTTTGATTCGAACAAAGCCGTCGCTCTGTACGAGGATAGCAAAGGAACGAATCCTGACGGAATCGGCTTCAAGTTCGCGGAACAATTTCACCTCTGCGCTTTCGCACTTAGCCGCTTTGTACAGAAGTTCCGCAACGTCCTGCTTTTCAAAGTTTTCTTTCGCGTCGAATTGAAAAACTTCCGTCTTTTCCACGCTCACGGCGGGAGTTGCAAACGTGCCGTTTGCAATGTCGACGTTTGTGACCGTGCTTGTAAGCGTAACTTCGGCAAGTTCCATTGTACGGACAGTCTCATCGTTTTTGTAGATGTAGAGGAGGCTCACTGTGCCCAAGTTTCCGTCCTCTGCGGAAGCAACGTAGCGGCTCTCGGAAAGAATCTCCTTGTTTGCGAGGACGGACGGCGCAATTGCCTCCGTCACAAATTCGTTCAATTCTTCTTTGTGATCCGCAACAAGTTGCTCAAACGTCATTTTTTCGGGCGCGGGTGCGGTTTCGTAGTCGCACACGGTGCATTTGCCGTCGCTGTTAATATCGTGCGGAGCAACGGAATCCCTCTCGGAGGAGTGCCCGCAGGTGGCGGCGTGCCAATGTTCGGTAGAATTGTATTGCCAACTTTCCGCAAAAGAGTGCGTGTGCGTAACGGGCGGATCTGTAGGCGTACAGGCAACAAGCGCAAACGCGGCAACAAAGATATATACCAACAATGCAAATAAAAAAATCTTTTTTTTCATACAGTTGCTCCATTAGTTTATATATAAAATAAGTATACCCCCCCCCCATGGCGATTTGTCAACAGTGAAAGGCAAAATTGACAACAATAAATATCCGCAAACTATCCTAAAATACGTTTTTCAATAAAAAAAAGCAAGTTGACGACAAAAAAGCACAAAAAAAGTCCCCCAACCACAACATTGCGTAATCGAGAGGCTTTGGTGGGAGGAGATGGATTCGAACCATCGAAGTCGTGGACGGCAGATTTACAGTCTGCTCCCTTTGGCCGCTCGGGAATCCTCCCAAAATGTATCTTATAAAAAAATGGAGCTGGTGAACGGAATCGAACCATCAACCTATTGATTACAAATCAATTGCTCTGCCTGATTGAGCTACACCAGCACTATTTTGTTGCCAACAATGTGGTGCTTCGGGGCGGAATCGAACCACCGACACGGGGATTTTCAGTCCCCTGCTCTACCTACTGAGCTACCGAAGCAAAACATTGGCGACCCGGAAGGGGCTCGAACCCTCGACCTCCAGCGTGACAGGCTGGCGTACTAACCATCTGTACTACCGGGCCAGATTGATGTTTTGCATTTGGTGGGCCTTCAGGGACTTGAACCCCGGACCAATCGGTTATGAGCCGACCGCTCTAACCAACTGAGCTAAAGGCCCTTACTAAGCGAGCAATCGTTTGGTCGGGGCGACAGGATTCGAACCTGCGACCCTATGGTCCCAAACCATATGCGCTACCAAACTGCGCTACACCCCGATGTGTGCACATCAGCCTATTCATATTACAATATTTTGCGCGCGCTGTCAACTTTTTGAGACAGAATTTCAAAAAAATTTATCGTGCGCCGCAAGCGTTTACTTGCGAAAAACCGTTAGCAGGTTGGTTTTGCCGCGCAAACGCTTTCAAATATCGTAAAATTTACGTCAGTACCCCTTTTTGAGATCGACGACGTTGCGCGGAGGCTTGCCGCTTATGTAATCCGTTACGTTGTTCGCCACGTCCTCGACGTATTTTGCGTGACCGTCTGCAACCTGCATCGCCTTGTGCGGAGAAAGCAAAACGTTGGACAATTTCTCAAAGTGCTTTTTTGAGGGGAACAGTTTTTCTTCCCCGCGGCTTTTGAGCCGCCACGTGTCTATTGCCGCGCCCATAACTTCGTGATTTTTGAGCGATTGGTAAAGCGCTTCCTCGTCGATACAGTTGCCCCTGCCCACGTTTACTATGTACTTGCCTTTCAAATGAGAAAACACCGCCGCGTCGAACATATCGTTGGTTTCCGCCGTCTTGGGCAGCGACAATATGAGCAGATCGCACCTGTCGCACAGTTCGGCGAGAGTGCTTGCCGTTTCGATTTCGTAGTTGCGTCCGCGATCGAGGGTGCAGGTAGCTATGCCGTTGGCGCGCAAAAGCCTGTCTATCTCTCTGCCGATAGAACCGTAACCCACAAGTCCCACCTTCATAGAGAACAAACTGCGCCAACTTTGCTCCGCCGACCAATCGCCTTTGCGAAGATTTTTGTCGAACTCCACCACGCGCGCGGTGATCGCGAGCGCCAAAGTAAACGCGTACTGCGCAATATACACGGAATTTGCGTGCGAATTACACAAGATAATTCCTCGGCGATAAAGTTCGTCGAGGGCGATTTCGTCTACTCCCGTTTTGTATGTGAACACCGCTTTCAAACGGTCGGCTCTTGTAAGTTTGTCTGCGGGAAGTCGCTTCCCGACAAAAATGTCCACACCGTCGAGGTCGAAATCGGTCGTGTTTGCCACCTCTACCGAGGCTATCTCACCCACCTTGTCGCAAAACGCGCGATAGGCGTCGTCCATCTTGTCTATACTAAGCAAAACCTTTGTTTTCGTCATCTCGTTTGATAGAGCGTTGCGGCAAACTCGGCGATCTCGTCGGCGTTTGCGGCAAACGTATCCCCCCTTTGTTGATGTTTCAAAATAAATCCCGCGCTCGCAAACAAAGTCGCGCGCTTTATGTCCCAACCTTGCGACAGACTATGCAGCAGACAGCCGTTGAAAGCGTCTCCGCCGCCTATTTTCTCCAACACGGCAAACGGCGTTTCCGCAAGGGTAAACGCTCGCCCGTCTCTCGCGTAGAGGCTGACGGAAACGGAATGTTTGTCGGAAGTAAGCGCCTTGCGATCGCGTACCGCAAGATAGCGGCAATTGGGGTAATTGTCGAACACCTCGCGCGGCGTAAGCCGCAAAAACGTTTCAAGATCCAACGTGCTTGCAAGCAAAATATCCGCCGCGCCCGCCGCCTTTACCAACTGTTTGCGCGCGTCATCGACGCTCCACAACTTGGAACGATAGTTAAAGTCGAAACTGATTGCCGCGCCGCGTTTTCTCGCTTCGTCAAGCAGGCGGAAACCCAACTCGCGCGAACAGTCGGACAGCGCGAAAGAAATTCCGCTTACGTGGAACATATCCACGCCGTCGAACAGCCGATCGAAATCGACGTCCTCCGCACACAGGCGCGTAAACTCGGAATGACGGCGCAGATACTCCACGTTTGACCCGCGCGACGCGTTGCCGTTTTCCGCAAAGTAAATACCCAACGTGTCGCCGCAGACTTTAACGTCCGTCGTTTCCACACCGTAACCGTGCAAATGGTTGAGTACCGCTTGCCCCAATTGAGTGTCGGGCAAAGCGCTGAGGTATTTTACCTGATGTCCCAACGCGTGAAGGCACGCCAGAACGTTTGCTTCCGTCCCGCCGTAACAAGCGTCGAATCGGTCGCTGTCTGCGATGTTGGACTGCGTGGAAAGGCGCAGCATTATTTCTCCGTATGCAAGAATTTTTGACATTGTTTCTCCTTGAAAATCACAAACTGTCGGCTATTCTCTTTTGTTCGGCGCTGAGACGGTCGCGGCACAACTCCGCATAGTACAGGCACGCCAACAGCGCTTCGCCGCACTCGCGTTTCAGACTTGCGTTGAATGCCTTGCGGAACTTGAAATCGACTCCCTCGCGGTGTTGAGCGGCTCTGCTTACGCGCGGATAGTACTTGCGTTTTATGCGAAGTATCTTTCTCGCTTTTACGCTGAGTTCGTAGTTGTAGTTTACGCGAAAATCGTCGTACTTGATAAGATAGTAATCGCTGTCCAATTTTTGCCCGAAAATCTCGGGATAACAAACCCCATTGCGCTTTTCTTCGGCAAGTGCGCTTTCGTACTGCTCGCGGTTCATTTCGTCCATACGCTGCGCGCGTTCGGACGCGGAACGGAATTTTTCCCGAAGAAATTCGTCAAACTGCTTGGCGGTCATTTTTACCGTGACGTAGAAATACAAGTTGGGCTTGCCGCCCTCCAAAAGGTCGCGCGCCAGACCGAACAGGTTTTTCGTGACGTCGAACGACTCCACCTCTTTGTCCGTGAGACCGAAGTTGTTGCTCAACGTCCCCATCACTATCTTTTTGAATACGCTTTGCGCGCCGTCGGGGTCTATCGTGCCGTCCTCGCGCAGAGGAACGCTATCCCGCTTCATTGCAAGAGAAATGGGCTGAGCGAATTTATTCTTCCAAGTGGTTTTGCTGTAACCGCGTTTTTCCACAAGCAAATATCCGTCGCAGGTGAACACCAACCCGTTGATACCGATTTGATTGCCCATTTTGGTTTTGGACAAGGGCTGAACGGTGTCGCCGCTTTCGTAAACCTGACGGACGGTGGTAAGATCGTGCAGTCTGTAATCCATACAGCGATTGGTGATAAGCATATCGAAGTACTGACTGCGCCCCGTTTTCAACGTGAATACGCCGTTTCGGTAGTCAACGTCGTTGAGACGAATTGTGACGCTGTTTTTGTAGGAACTGCCCTTGTGCGCCTCCATCAGCGCGAGAGAATTTTCCCTTACGAAACGAGGCGGCTCGACGCGCGCGTTGACGTCGTCAAACTTTACCTGCGTGCCGCAAACGTTGGCGAACACGTTGACGCTGGGCAAATACAGCACGCCGCCGCGATACGCCTTTATGTCCTGATTGCGCAAGCGGTACTCCGCCGTGTGATTTTTTTCCGGATTGCGAATATGCGCGGAAGTATCAGCCACCTGCGTAATATACATAAAACTGCCGTTGGGCTTGTAGAGGTTGTCCGTGACCTTTTCCGGGACGCCGTTTACAATGACGGGACGTTCGTGCTTGCTGTACTTGCACACTATTTTGTGGTGGTCGTCCTCTATTTTGAGAGTTTCTTCCAGCGTTCTGCCCACCCTGATAGCCACGTCGGCAACTATCAGCGACACCGCCGCAACCAGAAAAACGGACAAAACGTCGCCGCTTGTTATCACTTCGAGAATATGCTTGCCCATATCCTGCGCGGAGTTGAACGCACCGCTCAAAGCGAATATGCCTACGATAACGGCGAGAAGAAACAACAATCTGACCCAAAAATTTCCTAAAAGTTTGCACAGAGACTTCAACAGTTTTTTCATAGTTCCGTTTTTACGTAAACGGCGTCTGCCGTTCTTGATTGGTAGGTTCGGTTACTTTTATCAGTATAACATAAACAGCAAAAATACGTCAATATGCGAAAGCATTTTAGCGGCAAATTTTCCCTATACAGTTGCGTTTTTACTTCAAATGAGGGCAAACAGGCGGAAAAAGACGAAATCCGACGAGAAAAACAACGCCGCAGTCAGCAAAAACGGCGACAAGGGGCTGTTACGATATCGACATATTGCAAAGGGAAATTACAAAACAATACAAATTCGCGTGACAAAAATACACTACCATTATCTGCGGAGGAGCGAAATGGAAGTATATACGAATTTTGAGGGGAACAACATCGTATTCGGGCTGGTTGGAGAGTTGGACGAACACTCCGCCGCCTTTGTACGGCGCAAAATGGACGAAAAACTGCAAGAGGAAAATTTCGAAAACGCGGTACTCGATCTCAGCCGACTGTCTTTTATGGATTCTACGGGCATAGGCGTGGTCATAGGCAGGTACAAACTGCTTTGCAAACAAAACAAACGACTGTTTGTGCGCGATCCGTCGCCTACCGTGGACAAAATTTTCCGAATGTCGGGTCTTTACGAAATTATCGCACGCGCGTAACGGCAAAGTTTAAAAAATCTGAAAGAGGTCAAAACATAATGTCAACAATCAACAAAATGAAACTCACCATCGAAGCAAAATCTCAAAACGAAAGTTTCGCTCGCAGCGTAGTAGCGGCTTTTTTCATACAGATAAACCCCACCCTCGAACAGGTTGAGGATGTGAAAACCGCCGTATCCGAAGCGGTGACAAACTGCATCGTACACGCCTACGACGGCGCGCAAACGGGCTCGATAGAAATTTCCTGCACGCTGACGGAAAAGGATATGACCGTTGAAATAGCCGATTTCGGCAAAGGCATTGCAAACGTCGAACAGGCGATGAAACCGTTTTTTACCACCGTTTCCACGGGAGAACGATCGGGTATGGGATTTACCGTTATGCAGGCGTTTTGCGACAGCGTACGCGTAACCTCCGAAAAAGGACTGACCACCGTCACACTCGTAAAAAAGGTTGCGTGACTGCCTATGCTTAGCCACGAAGAAACAATGGCGCTCATTGCGCGCGCGCAACAGGGCGACGAAGAAGCGTCAACCGTGCTTCTGACGGAAAACGCGCCCCTGCTGAAAAGCATAATCAAGCGCTATCTCGGCAAACACATCGAATACGACGACTTGTACCAGATAGCAAGTATCGGACTGCTGAAAAGCATAAAAAATTTCAATTACGAGCACAACGTACGTTTCTCCACCTACGCCGTGCCGATGATACTGGGCGAAATCAAACGTTATATGCGCGACGACGGTTATCTCAAAGTTTCGCGCTCCCTCAAAAGCCTTTCGGCAAAAATTACGCGCTACGTGGACGAACGTATCAAAAACGGCGAGGAAAACCCCACCGTCGAGGAAATTGCCCAACACTTCGGAATAGAGCCTTCGGAAGCGATATTCGCAATGGACGCAACGCGAATGCCCGTGTCCCTCTACGAAAAAGCCAGCGACAAAGACGGAAAACAAACGGAACTGATAGAGCATCTGCCTACCGACGAGGACAAGAAGATGCTGGACAAATTGATATTGAAAGATATGCTGAGCAAATTGCCGCCCCGCGAACAGAAGATAGTTATACTGCGCTACTTCCGCGATATGACGCAGGGAGAGATCGCACACAAACTCGGTGTGTCGCAGGTGCAGATATCGCGTCTGGAAAACAAGATACTCAAAAAATTGCGCGAATTGTATACGGAACAGTAAAATAGCGCTTTTTTTGGATAAATTTTAATATTATGTCGGAAATAGTATTCTACAAATCAACTAAATTCGGCATAGTTTAGCCGAATTTTGCGCTTACCGACAAACATCACTGCCACAGCTGCGGCGAACGCGAGGTATTACCACACAAAATAAAAAGTCGCTCCGCCGAAGCGAAGCGACTTTTCAAAATAAAACGTTCGAAGGCTGCTTTTGCATCAAAAGGAAAACAGAGAAATCTTTGCGTAAGACCTCACAAAATCAGACAGAACAATCCGCCGCGATTTTCGTTGACGATCTTGCTTACCGTTCGGGTCAGTTTTTGCTTGATTTCGGCAGGCATAGCGTTGCATTTGCCTTCGAGCCCCTCCTTGGCAAGGTCCGCCATCGTCTTTCCGAACATATTTGTGTTCCAGATAGCGTCGGGGTTTTGTTTGTACTCGTCAAGCAGGTAACGGCTTTGCTGTTCCGTTCCCACCATCGGGCTCACTTCCGTGTTGACGTCCACGCGAATAATGTGGTAACTCGGGCAAGTCGCTTTGAGTTTTACACCGTAGACGTTGCCCTGCTTTACCATTTGCGGTTCGTCGAGAGTCATATTGTCCGTTTTCGGGTACACTATCCCATAGCCGTTCGTATCAGATTGTTCCAGAGCGTCTTTCATCGCTTCGAAGCGTCGCTTGGCGTATGCCGCGCCCGTAACGAAACTCATCAGCGAAAATTCGTCCGTAATTTCCATCTGCGCCTCGTCGGAAAGCACGCGGAAAAACAAGTCGGACTTGGGCGTGAAAGAATAGTTTGCCGCACCGCTGCCCATATTTAGATCCGTCGCGGCGATTGATTCGGCAAAATCGCACCCGTCGAACGCGGCGATAAGTTTGTCCGAGTCCTTCATCTTGCGGATATCGTCGCAGCACTTTTTTACGCGGTCCAACAATTCCGCGATAAATTTGTTGTCCTTTTCCAGCGCGCGCATCCACATAGGCAGATTCAACGCTATGCGCCTTACGGGGAACTCTTTCAAAATACACTGCAACACTTCTTCCAACTCGCCGCCGCTTGCGGACAGAACGTTGAGAGGAATCACTTCCACTCCGTACTTTTCCCGCAGAGCAAGCGAAAGTTCCTTGGCGGAGTCGCTGCGAGGATCTGTGCAATTGAGTACCACGACAAAGGGCTTGCCCGACTGTTTCAGTTCCCGAACGGCTCTTTCTTCCGCGCCGATGTAGTTTTGACGGGGAATTTCCCCTATACTGCCGTCCGTCGTGACGACCACCGCTATCGTTGAGTGTTCCGTTGCCACTTTTTGCGTGCCTATTTCCGCCGCCTTTTCAAACGGAATGGGATCGGCAGACCACGGAGTGTTGACGAGGCGCATTTTTTCGCCGTCGAGATGCCCCTCCGCGCCCTCCACGAGATACCCCACGCAATCTATCAAGCGCACGTTTGCCGTAGCCTTGTCGCCGAGCGACAGTTTCACCGCGGCATTGGGAACGAATTTGGGTTGCGTCGTCATAATCATCTTGCCGTCCGCGGATTGAGGAAGTTCGTCCTTGGCGCGCTTACGCTCGTTTTTATCCGCTATGTTCGGCAAAATCAGTTTTGTCATAAAGTTTGTAACAAACGTCGATTTGCCGCTGCGCACCGGTCCGACAACGCCTATATATACGTCGCCGTTGGTGCGCTCCGCGATGTCCTGATAAATGTTGTTCATTGCTGCCTCCAAAATACGTTTGGTAAAGTATATGATACTTGCACCTACGATAGAACGCTAAAACGCGACCGCTTTCGCGCGGCATAATTTTGCAACAATAAATACTCACCGACAAAGTTGTCTCTATTAAAAAATTGTATACATTAAAAATGCAATATTTTTAATTACAAGTTAAAAACCCTCAGTTGTTTTTGCAACTGTCTAACAACTGCGAATCAAATTACCCTTTGCAAACAGGGCTTTTTTTTAAGAACAGAGCATTTATTTTATATATATTACGCCGTTTCTCTGTTTTCGCCAAGTGTTCCGCTATCTATTTCTTCACAATTCGTCCAATAATTAAAAACCATAGCGACATTGCAGTAAGGGGTCAATATGTCAAAAATTGTGTATAGAAAGTTTTTTTGTACAATGGTAATCCCCCCCCCTACAATCGCGGAATTTTTGGAAAATATACTTAGAAGTCTTTGCGCAAGCACACGCCACCTCGATAAAACAACAGCATTATCGATTTATATTTTTGACATCGGCAACAGGACAAAAATTCCAATAGTGTTAATTATATAAATTTGATGAATATTTTTTCTGAAAAAAATTCTTTACTTAGTGCAAATACAATACTTACAATTCAATATAGCACATTTCTACTTAACTCATTTTACAAAACAGAATGATACTTCACATTTAATAGTCTAAATCTATCTCGTTTTGTCAGGAAAGTGTTTTAATTCAACGTAAACTCACGCCAAACACTCAGTCAATCGCGACATTTTCGGCAAGTATAAAATGAAGTAGATGAGCAACACGCACTTTCACTTCTTGGCGAAACGACAGCGATGACGACTTTCATTGCAAGTGTCAATAGTAACCGTGCAGTTTATAACAGAAAAGAACCTACCGTTGCCGATAGGTTCTTAAAGATATCGTTTTTTACTTTGCGCGTTCCATATATTCGCCCGATCTGGTGTCGATACGTATCATATCGCCTTCGTTGACGAACATTGGGACCATCAGCGTGTAACCCGTTTCTACGGTTGCGGGTTTGGTAGCGTTTGTCGCCGTGTTGCCTGCAACGGCAGGTTCGCAACTTACGACCTGCAACACCACAAAGTTGGGAGGTTCAACAGAGAACGCTTCGCCTTTGTAAAATTTAATCGTTGCGGACATATTCTCTTTGAGGAATTGCAACGCGTCCTCCACCTGTCCCTTGTTGAGGGGAACTTGTTCGTACGTTTCCGCATCCATAAAGTAGTACAGATCGCCGTCTGTGTACAGGTACTCCATTTCCTTGTTTTCAATGTGCGCAAGTTCGAACTTTTCGGACGGGTTGAACGTTTCCTCGCGAACAGCGCCCGTCACGACGTTTTTGATTTTCGTCCTGACAAACGCCGCGCCTTTACCCGGCTTGACGTGTTGAAAATCCACTATCGTGTAAATTCCGTTGTTGTAAACGAACGTTACGCCCTTTCTGAAATCGCCTGCTAAAATCATAAAATACAGCCTCCCTAAGTTTTCCTATAAAATTATAATATTTTTGTCTGATGTTGTCAAGTCGGTTATACCATCTTCCTCAATAAGTAACAAATCTTCTATTCGCACTCCGCCAACGCCGGGTATGTAAACGCCGGGTTCGCAGGTGATGAATTGCCGCGCGGAAAGTATATCCGTCGAACGGGTGGACGCGCTCGGCGTTTCGTGAATGTCTATACCGAGACTGTGCCCCGTGCTATGCACAAAGTATTTTTCATAGCCGTTGGATTTGATAACCTCACGGCAGAAAGAATCCAACTCTCTTCCGCCCATACCGCAATAGGCGTTGTTGATAGCCATTTTTTGCGCCAAAAGCACCACGTTGTAGATTTTGTGCAGTTCGTCGCCGGGCTGTCCCACGAAAACCGTCCTCGTCATATCTGAGCAATACCCGTGGTAACGCGCGCCGAAATCCATAGTTACGGGGTCGCCGTTTTCGATAATTTTGTCCGTGGGGTGCGCGTGCGGCTTGGAGGTGTTTACTCCCGACGCGATAATCGTGTCAAACGCCAGCCCCTCCGCTCCGTTGCGCGCAAGACGGTATTCCAACTCGACTTGTATGTCGCGTTCCGTTACGCCGGGCTTTATGAAACTCAATATCTCGGAGAAAGCCGCGTCCGTGATGGATTGCGCGCGTTTGATAAAGGAAATCTCCTCATCCGTTTTGAAACTTCTGACGCGGCATATATCTTCGCCTGCGGCGATGAGTTTGAAGCCCGCAAGTTTGTGTTTGAGCGAGGTAAAATCGCGCACGGTCAATTCCGTATCTTCGATGCCCACCGTTTTTACGCCGTTCTCGGTAAATATTTCGATGAGAGTGTCGTCCGCGCTCGCTCCGTTGGCGATCTGCACGACTTCTACGCCGTCGTCAGCAAGGGTCTGCGCCATCTCGTAGTAACGCGGATCGGTGATAAACACGCTTTTGTTGCCGCGCATAAGCACCAGATACCCGAACGTTGACGCAAATCCCGTAAAATACATACGGTTTTTCTCGCTGATAACCAAAACGGCGTCCGCTTTGGACAATTCAAACAACTTGTCGGTGTTTTTCATATTTGCCTCCGATTCAAATGCTGTCGTATATTCTTTTCATTTGCAAAGCGTCGTCGGCTTGCGTACCGTCCGATTCGCATATGACCACGGGTGAAAGGGCGTATTTTTTGAGAACGCGCGCCAGCGGTTCGAATTCCGGTCCGAACAGCGCGTCGGCAAAAGTCAAATGCCGCACCTCTCCTCCCGCAGAGTACTCTATTTTGGAAAAATGTATATGCATCGAACTCGCCCTCTCTCTGCCCAACTCGTTGATGATATGCACTATTATATGTTCGAAATCTTCTTCCGTTTTCAAACTGCCGTAAGTGCGCGCGTTGATGTGACCGAAATCCACCGTAGGCACGAAGAAATCCGCCGTTTTGCAAAACGAAGTTACTTCTTCAACGTCTCCTATCTGATTGATCTTACCCATCGTTTCGGGACAGAATATGCAATCGTCCATTTTGTTTTCCACAATAAGACGAGCCAACTCCGCCATACGCTTTTGAGTCAATTCCACCGCTTCCTTGCGCGTCATCTTGCCCACGGTAGACGGGTGAAAAACTACTCTGTTTCCGTAGAAAGCGCGTACCTTTTCGCAACTGCGCAGTACGTATCCGAAAGACTTATTCGCCATCTCGCCGGAAGGATTGGCAAGATTTATGTAGTACGGCGCGTGTACGGATATTGCAACGTCGAAAGTCTTTCCGAGTTCGCCGATAGCGTTTGCCTTTTCGTCGCTGATATTTATCCCTCTGCCGAAAGAATATTCGTAGGCGTTCAGTCCCTGCTCCGCAAGCCACTTGGGCGCGTCAACGCTGGATACGTGACCCTCGTCGTAAAATCTTGTGCTGTTGCCGCTTGGTCCGAATCTAATCATCAAATACCCTTTCCAAATCCTTTTTCAATTGTTCCGCAAGTTGTTCTGCGGTTTCGAACTTGCAAGTCGGGCGAAGAAACTCCGTCAAAGACAATTTAACGTTGCGCCCGTACAAATCTCCGTGAAAACCGGACAAATGCGCCTCCACCGTGACGGATTCCTCTCCGAACGTAGGTTGCCCGCCGATATTCACAATTGCTTTGTACCCTTTGCCGTCCACCTCAGCGCGACCGCCGTATACGCCCGTAGGCACAAATTTTTCCTCTTCCGTCGCAATATTCGCCGTAGGAAATCCCAACGCGCTTCCCACGTTTCTGCCGTGGACGACCTTGCCCGACACGAAAAACGGCTCGCACAAAAGCGCGTTTGCCTCTCGTATACGGTTGTCAGCCAAAAGCGACCGCACGAGAGTCGTACTGATTTTACTGCCGTTTACGCATATCGGCTCTACTATCTCAACGGGGCAGATGTCTTTAAGCAACTCTTTCAAACGCACTCCGTCCAATCTGTCGCTTCCGCAACTGTAATCGAATCCGCACACTACGCCGCGCAAAGGGTATTCGCACAGTCTGCGTACAAATTCTTCTCCCGTTGTCCTGCGGAAACTGTCGTCGAACCGTGCGGACAGCACGTAGTCTGTTCCGATGCTTTCGTACAGTGACAAACGCTCGTCAAACGTGTAGAGAACTTTGCTTTCCCTGCCGAGCAGCGCAAGGTGGTTGTTGGAAAAGGTGAATAACGCCGTTTTCGCGTACAGTTGCTCGGCAAGCGTACGCGCGCGCCGAACAAGTTCGACGTGTCCGAGGTGCATACACCCGAAATAACCCAAGCATACCACGATCGGGCAATTTGTTTTTTTTCCGAATTCGATTTGCCGCACGTTTCTCCTAATCTGCGTTTTTCAAGTAGTAATCCAATTTCAGTTTGCCGTTTGCAGCGCTGCCTACTCCCCAAAACGTTCCATTGCAAAACACCTTACGCAATCCGTCGAACTTCTCCACAAAGACGGGTCTGCCGTGTTGAAGATCTTCGTAAAATTTGTCATCTACCGAAAGTTCCGACAAGTCATAGAGAGGATAAGTCAACTCCAACAGACATTTCTCCCGTTTTTCCGAGATCTCGTCCAACGTGTAGGCTTCCGAAATGTCGAAACAGCCGCTTGCAAGGCGTATAAGTCCGCTCATATATCCCACAGTGCCGCACGCCTCGGCAACGTCGCGAGCAAGCGAGCGAATATACGTTCCCGCGCTGCATTTTATATCCACGACGAACGTATCTTTTTTCACCTGCGAAACGAGTCCGATTTCGTATACGGTCACGCAACGCGCACTGAGTTGCACCGCTTCGCCCTGTCGGGCGAGTTTGTAGGAACGAACGCCGCCCACCGATATAGCCGAGTATGTCGGCGGAAGTTGTTGCAACTGTCCCTCGAAAGCGCGCAAGACTTTGCGTAACGTTTCCTCGGACGGCAGCAAGTCGCGCTTTTCCGTCACTGTCCCGTAGGAGTCCAGCGTATCAGTAGTTTTTCCGAAAGTGAAAAACGCGCGATAGTATTTCACCTTGTCCGTAAGCAGATTGAACAATCTCGTACCCAGCCCCACAGCCACAGGCAAAACGCCGCTTGCCCCGGGGTCGAGCGTGCCGAGATGTCCCGCTTTTTCGTGCAGAATATGTTTTATGCGCACCACAACGTCGCTTGCCGTTGCGCCGACGGGTTTCAAAACGTTGATAAATCCGTTCATAGATCGAACCCGACTTCACGTACAATTTTTTCTATCACGTCTTCAAGAAAGCCGCTTATCATACAACCCGACGCGTACAGATGACCGCCGCCGCCGAATTTGCGGCAGATCTCTCTCACGGGGAAGTCCTTGCCGCGCATACTCACTTTGTACACGTTGTCGGCATACTCGGTAAGCATCACGCCCACCTTTGCCGTATCTACGTTTACGGCGTTCTGAACGATTCCCGAAGTTGCCGAAAGATCTGCGCCGACCTCGTCCAAGTCCTTTTTCGTGAGGTACATAAGCGCCATTTTCCCGTCGAAGTAAACGCGCATTTTGTTCAAGGCGCGCCCCAGAAGTTTAACCTCCGCAAGCGTCGTATCCTTGAAAAACACACGGTTCACTCTTTCCATATCGGCGTGTTTTTCACACAGGTCGGCAGCCGTCAAAAAGCATTCTTTGTCCGTATTGTTGTGAGAAAAGTTGCCCGTATCCGTACACAAACCCATATATAGGTACGTTGCGATACGCTTATCCCACTCAACGCCGAGTTGCCGCACCGTTTCGTACACGATCTGACAAGTGCTTGCGTACTTCGCCACAAGATTGTAGCGCGAATAGTACTCGCCGCCGTGATGATCTAACGTCAACGTTTCTCCGAATCTGCCGTAAAGGTCGGCAAATTCGCCCAAACGGTTGAGGTCGCCGCAATCGACAGCGACAAACATATCGTATTTTCCGAAAAATTCTCTGCGAAATTCCGCCGTTTCGGGAAATTCTCTTTGAATTTTTTCGTCCATCGGACTGTCGCAAAACAAAGCGACT
Source organism: uncultured Clostridia bacterium (assembly GCA_947628135.1). GTDB lineage: Bacteria > Bacillota > Clostridia > Christensenellales > CAG-314 > Fimimonas. The sequence goes on along the minus strand of CANQYT010000004.1, from coordinate 76,961 downwards.
CGCTTACCTATCTTTCGCAACGCAAGCCCAAGCGCTACCGTCGCGCCTATCGTGTCGCCGTCGGGATTGGTATGCGCAAACAACGCGAAACTGTCGTACCGCCTGAGCAACTGCGCAACTTGTTCAATCGTTGCCGTCTTTTTTGTTGAGTTCATAAAGCAGTTTGTCGATTTTCTGTCCGTATTCGAGACTGCCGTCCTTCAAAAAGATGAATTGCGGCACTTTGCGAATATGCATAATTCTGGAAATCTCGCGGCGCACGATGGGTTCGGATTCCTTTATCGCGCAGAACGTAGCGTCGGCTTTGTCGGCGTTGGTCGAGAAAATACTCACGTACACTTTCGCAGTGGAAAGTTCTCTGTCGCAATCGACTTCTGTGACGGTAAACATCTCCGTGATACGCGGATCTTTCACCTTTTTCGTAAGCAATTCCGCAATCAAACGTTTGAACTCGGAATTGAGTTTGCTTGTACGGTCGTTCATTGCTCTATCTCTTCCATTTGATAAACTTCGAATACGTCTCCGACCTTGATGTCGTTGTAATTTTCCACGGAAATACCGCACTCGTAACCGGAAGCAACTTCCTTTACGTCGTCTTTGAAACGTTTGAGCGCAAGTATATTGCCGTCGTAAATGCTTACGTCGTTGCGGAATATGCGCACTTTGCCGCTTCTGAGTATCTTGCCGCTCGTAACGTAACAGCCCGCAACCGAGCCGACGCCGGTAATTTTGAATACTTCTCTCACTTCGGCGCTTCCAAGTACTGTCTCGCGGAATTTAGGCGCAAGCATACCCTTCATAGCGGCGGTAACGTCGTCCACCGCGTCGTAAATAACGTTGTACAAACGTATGTCCACGCCTTCTTTTTCGGCAAGCGCTTTGGCGTTGTTGTCCGCGCGCACGTTGAAGCCGATGATGATCGCTTCCGAAGCCTTGGCAAGCATAACGTCCGTTTCGGTGATAGCGCCCACTCCGCCGTGGATCGCGCTCACTTTCACTTCGTCGTTGGATATCTTTTCCAGACTGCCTTTCAACGCTTCCAGACTGCCTTGAACGTCCGTTTTCACAATGAGGTTGAGAGTTTTGAGTTGTCCCTCCGAAATACGTCCGAACAGATCGCCCAGCGTGATGGAAGGCGTTTGACGCGCGTTTTCCAACTTGATTTTGTTTTTGCGTTCTTCCGCGGCTTTCTTGACGAGTTTCTCGTCGGCAACGTACATATAGTCGCCCGCTTGCGGCACTTCGGAGAAACCCAACACCTCAACGGGCATCGACGGACCTGCGCTCTTGACTTTTTTGCCCTTGTCGTCGAACATAGCGCGTATCTTACCCGTGGCATAACCCGCGATAAGACTGTCGCCCACGTGCAAAGTGCCGTTGCTGATGAGTACGGTCGCAACAGGACCTCTGCCCTTGTCCAACTTGGCTTCGATAACCGTACCCGTCGCGCGTTTGTCCGGGTTGGCTTTCAGATCCTTTATTTCCGTCACCAAAAGTAAACTTTCCAACAATTTATCCAACCCCATTCCCGTTTTTGCGGAGACGGGAACCATTATCGTGTCGCCGCCCCACTCTTCGGGAACAAGTTCGTATTCCGTCAATTGCTGTTTCACTCTGTCGGGGTCGATGTGCGGTTTGTCCATCTTGTTGATGGCAACAACAATGGACACTCCCGCCGCCTTGGCGTGGTTTATCGCCTCGACGGTCTGCGGCATAACTCCGTCGTCCGCCGCAACGACGATTATCGCGACGTCCGTTATCTTTGCACCGCGAGCGCGCATTGCAGTAAACGCGGCGTGTCCCGGCGTATCGATAAAGGTGATAGTCTCGCCGTTTACGGTGACTGTGTACGCACCGATGTGCTGCGTTATACCTCCCGCCTCGCCGCTTGTAACGTTGGTGTTGCGGATAGCGTCCAACAAGGAAGTTTTACCGTGGTCGACGTGTCCCATAACGGTAACGATGGGCGGACGTTTCGCGTTGTTTTCCAATCCGTCGTCCGCGTCTGCGTCCACGATGATTTCTTCGGCGGTAAGTTCCTGTTTGAGTTCCAGCGTTACGCCGTGCATACCCGCGATATATTCGGCATAGTCGAAGTCAACGGTATCGTTTATCGTTTTCATTATGCCTTCTTTGAACAGTTGTTTGATTATTTCCGAAGCGGACACGCCGATACGCTCGCTGAGCAGTTTGATAGGCACTTCCTTGTCGTTTACGACTGCGTGAGTGATTTTCGGCGCAACGGAGGTATTGCCCGAATCGCTCTTTTTCGTACGCGCTCTGCGCACCACTCTGTCCTCGTCGTAATCCGCCGTATAGTCGCGCGTAAGCAACTTTTTGAGATTGCTTTGGCGTTTTTCGTCGGGATGTTCTTTCGTTTTGTTCTTGTTGCCGTGCGACTTTTGCGGTTCGCTGCGCAAAACGTCCGGTGCGGCAACATACTGTTTGCCCTGACCGCCGCGCGGTTGAGTTGCGCGCGAGTCGTCTCTTGCGGGTTTCGTGCCCTGCGGTTTAGATCCCGCCGTGCGTTTCGGAGCGGATGAAGAACCCGTTCCCGCCGCGGAGATATCTATAAATTTTCTGATCTTTACGTTGCCCTTTTCGTCGGTGTAGCGCTTGATCTCACGTCCGTTTTCTATGATAGTGTCTACCTTGGTCTGAGGTTTGGGCGGAGTTTGTTCAACGGTCTCAACGGGCGCAGCGGGCTGTGTTTGCGCGGGTTCGGGAGCGGCAGATTCCGCGGGTTGTTCAACGGGCGCGGGAGTTGACGTTGCCGTTTCTTGCGCCGCCTCCTTAGCCAAAGCCTCCGCCTCTATCCTGCGAAATTCAGCCTTGCGTTGCTGGATAGCGTCGGAAAGGGCGTTGGCACGCTGTTTCAATGCCGCCAACGACTGTTGCAACGTTCTCGCAACGCTCAAAACGCCTGTTTTGACCGTTTTGATATTTTCAATGCTTCTTGTTTTTTGCGTATTGGTTGTATTTGCCATTATTTTTCCTCCCAAGGCATCTACATCAAATTTTCCTTTATTGCGTCGGCTAACGATTTGTCACACACCGCCAACGCTTTACAATTTCTCTTTCGCAACGCTTCGTAATCGTCGATTTGCATAGGGTCGCAATGTACGCGAGAGCCCACTTTACGCAAAACGGACAACGAGTTTTCCGAAATGGACGGAGTGTACAAAATAGCGTACACTTTCCTTTTCGTCCTCTCGATACAGTCGCAGCCGAACAGGACCGAACCTTTTTTTATCGCGAAACCGATATATGCCGAAACTTTATCGTTCAATGAACTGCTCCAATTGCGTTGCGATCTCTTGCAACGAAAAGCCGTTTTGTTTAGCAAAACCCTTGTTTTTGAGCGCCTTGTCAATACAATCTTTGCATTTGCAAAGATACACGCCTCTGCCGTTCAATTTGCCAGTCGAGTCAGCCACTACGCCGTTCGGCGTGTTGACGATTCTTATCAAGTCCGTTTTCGGTTTCATCTGACGGCAAGCAACGCACATACGTAGCGGAGTCTTTTTTTCCGTGCGCAACGTTTATTCTCCTTCGGCGTCGTCGCCGTCGAACATTCCGCTTGCAAGAGCCGCCGAATAAGATTTTACGTCTATCTTCCAACCCGTAAGACGAGCCGCAAGCCGTGCGTTTTGTCCTTCTCTGCCTATGGCAAGGGACAGTTTTTCATCGGGAACGACCACTTTTGCCTCTTTCGTTTCCTCATCGGCTTGCACGATAAGCACTTTTGCGGGGGACAGCGCTCTCGCGATATAGTCGAGAATATCGCTGCTCCACGGAATGATGTCGATTTTTTCTCCGCCTATTTCGGATACGATTGCGTTTACGCGGATACCCTTGTTGCCCACGCAAGCGCCGACGGCGTCTATTTCGGGGTCGGTGGAATACACCGCCATCTTGGTACGGAAACCCGCCTCGCGCACAATGCTCTTTATCTGAACGATATCCGCGCGTATTTCGGGCACTTCGTTTTCGAACAGCCGCTTGATGAACATATAACTTGCGCGCGACAGCATAACTTGCGTTCCGCCGACGCTGTCTCTCACGCGCTTTACAAGCACTTTTATGCGATCGCCCGCGTGGAATTTCTCTCCGGGGATCTGCTCCTGCACGGTAAGCACGCCCTCCATCTGGTTTTTGCCGATTTCGACGTAGATAGTGCCGTCGTCCTTTACGCGAGAGACGATACCGATAAGCAGTTCGTTTTCTTTATCGGAAAATTGACTGAACGTAACGTCTTTTTCCGCTTGATGCAAACTGTTTTTTATTACCTGAACGGCGTTTTGCGTGGCGATACGGCTGAAATCGCGCGGATTGATTTCCGTCAGCACCTCGTCGCCGACTTTGTAACTCTTCTTTATCAGTTGAGCGTCCTCCAAAGAGATTTCCTTTTCGGGAGTTTCCACCGTTTCCACAACGGTTTTGGAAGTGTACACTCTGATAGTATTTTTTTCGGGATTGATTTTCACAACGGTGTTGGACGCCTCGCCGTAATGTTTTTTACAGGCGATAGTCAGTGCCGTCTCCAAGGATTCGATAACTTTTTCCTTGCTGATACCCTTTGTTTCTTCCAACTCGTCCAGAGCCAGGAAAAATTCTTTGCTGATCATTACTGTCCCTCCTAAAATTCGATTATCGGCTCAACTTTTGCCGTATCTTTTTTTTCAAATTTGATTGTGCCGCCTTTTACTTGCAAGGTAAATGACGTTTCGTCGTAGTTTTCAAGTACGCCCTCGTAACTCTTTTTACCGTCGAGCGGTTTGTAAAGTTTTACGGAAATTTTTTTGCCGAGATTGCGACGGTAGTCGCGTTCGGTTTTGAGCGGGCGGTCTATTCCCGGCGACGAAACGTTGAGTATGTACGCGCAGTCAATGGGGTCGAGTTCGTCCAACGGAGCGTCTATGGCGCGATGCAATTTTTCGCAATCGTCTATCGTAACTCCGCCCTCTTTGTCTATCACAACGGTGAGATTCATTCCGTCGTACTTTTTTTCGTAGAGTACCTCCACAACCTCCAAACCGAAACTTTCGGCGATAGGCTCAACCAACCGAAATACTTCGTCGGAAATCTTGCCCATAATTCCTCCTTACATCAATTTGAGAGTGGAGAATAGCCTCCACTCTCACCAAGTAAACCCTTATTTGGCGAAAAGTCTCGATTGCGCCGTGCAACTCACTTGCGCAAACGACAGACAAACCTACCCGATTTGTCGTATAGATTATACCACACAAACGCCTCTTTGACAACTGTTTATATAAAATTATATAAATTTTACTTGGAATTGAACGCCAAAGTGCTGATACACTGCGCCACTGCCGTAGCTGAATTGAAACAAAACGCGTAATTTGTACATTTTATCTTGCACTTTTTGATGAGATCTTCCGTTTCGGAGACGTTCGCGTGCAAATCCAGAGTACTGTTTTCCAACAATTCGGACAGAAGTTCCGTTTGCGACAGCGTTTCATTGCCGAAACGGTAATTCATCGGGGCGGCGTAGTAATCAAGCAACGGCACGATACGTTGCAGATCCGTTCCCACAAGCCGACAGCCGTATGTAAACTTGTACAAATCGGAAATGATTTCCGTCAGCGTCGGATAGAAAATAAGTTTCGATTGAGACAGACCGCACTTAGTAAGCAAGCCCTCGTCCGTTACTTCCTTTTCGGGATTGATATACGTAAAAAATCTTTCCGTCGTGTGACCGTCCACAAGTTTGACGGCGCAAAGCGCTATCAGTTTGTCGTCTATGACGTTGCCGAGCGAAGTTGCGTTGACGTGCAGCACCACGTCCGTTTTGCCCGTAAGCAGAGATATACCGTCGCTTTTCTGGACAAAATCTATCTGACGGTATTCCGTACACTCCTGCGGTTTGACCAAAACGTATTCTTCCGCAACGGCGCGGGTAAATTCCTTATCCGGGGATATAGGTGCAATTCGGCAAGCGCACAGGTCGTAAACGTGCAATTCCAAACGACCGTTTTGCCCGTACGTCAGTTTGCCGTGCGCCACCACGGACATACCGTCGGACAGCCACATTATTTCTTTGAGCAATTTGTCGTTGGCAAAGGCGCGCTTTTCCGAAAGCGTCCGTGCTTCCGCCTCGCCTCTCCCCGTTTCGCTGATGATGGTTTCCACGTCGGTAATTTGCAGGCGCGTAAACAAAACGCAAGGCAGTACGGAATCCGTCGCGTCCGTCAAATCGAAGGAACAAACGTACAACAGCGGATTGCTTTTTGCCTGACGGCATTTTTTTGAGGAAACGACTCCGCAAACGATACAACTGTCCATAGGTTTGCGAATGTCGGAAATGTACATCGGCAACGACGTAACGTTTTTACCGAAAATACGCCGTTGTTCGCTGATGTTGAAGTGGCGTTCGGGTTTGAGCAATTCCCTGTTTATCGCAAGGTGAACGAGTTTTTCCTGTTCGCCGACGATCGACGCGCGCGAAGTTTCGTCAACGCGCAAAGAGAAAGAAACGGAATAACTTGTGTAGTCGGCGTAGCGTTCGGCAAGAGTCTGACAGAAATTCGACAACTCCATATTTTTTTTCGTTACGGGGCTGACAGACAACACTGCGGAAACGGTTTTGTCTCCGATATGTACTTCGATATCCGACTTGCTCACGTCGGAATAAATCGGATAGCGTTCCTTGATGAAGTCGGCGAGATTGCGCTGAAAGGAATTTACCGTAAAGGAATCGTCAACAAAGCGAACGGAACAGAAGTAACCGTTCGGCACGTTTGCGCGGATAAAGTCGGTTATCTGCGCTTTCGCAGAACCGTCCAAGCCGTCGCGAGGGTAAGACAGCGTACAGAAAACTTTGCGTTGTCTTTTGTCAACGCGAATTTCACGCATACGCAGATCCGTCAGCGACGGAAAATTAAGATGTAACCGTTCAATCAACATTTGTAATCAAATCTATTTCCCTTTTGAATTGTTCCGCGGCGTCTTGCGCGCTTACCGTTTTGTAACGCTTTCCGTGCTTGAAGAAAACGTATTTGCCGTTTGCGCCCGCCATTCCCAAATCGGCGTCGCTACACTCTCCCGGTCCGTTGACTTCGCACCCCATTACCGCAATTTTGATGTTTTTGTCTATATCTTTTACATAGTCGTATATTTGAGCGGCAACGTTTTCGAGGTCGATGGAACAACGTCCGCACTTAGGACAGGACACAAAAGTTACGCCCTTTTTCAAGCCGAGAGAAACCAGCATATCCTTTGCGGCGCGCACTTCGTCAACGGGGTCGGAAGTAAGCGAAACGCGCACGGTGTCGCCTATTCCTTCCAAAAGCAAACTGCCTATCGCAATGGAGTTTTTTACCAGCCCTTGGCGCAGCAACCCCGCTTCCGTCACACCCATGTGAATGGGATAACCCAATTTTGCCGCAAGTCTGTTTGCCGCGACCGTCTCGCGCACGTCGGTGCTTTTCACCGAAAGCACAATGTCGTAAAAACCTCTTTCCTCAAAGCGTTCGACGTACTTGGCAAGGCTGTCGCACATAGCCTTTACTCTGCCCTCCACGCTCATAGCACGTCTGTCGGCAGAACCCGCGTTTACTCCAATTCGTATGGGAATACCGTTTGCTTTGGCGCAGTCTGTCACTTTGTCCAATTGAGGCAAGGGCATATTGCCGGGATTGATACGAATTTTGTCCGCACCCGCCTCTATCGCCGCCAGAGCGAGCCGATAGTCGAAGTGAATATCCGCAACAAGCGGGACGTTTGTCCGACGGCGCACCTCGGCAAACGCTTTTGCGCATTCTGCGTTGGGCACTGCGATACGCATTATGTCGCAGCCGTTTGCCGCGCACTGCTCTATCTGCGCGAGAGTAGCCTCAACGTCCGTGACGGAAACGTTGGTCATAGACTGTATCGCTATCGGACTGTCTCCGCCTATCGGGACGTTGCGAACGTAAATTTTTTTCGTAGGATTTCTCATAGTTTAAGTATATCCACAAGAAGCATCAACACAATTAGCACAACAAAGCCTATTCCGTTGATCCACCCTTGCACCTTTCTGTTTATCGGACGGCGCGCGATCCACTCGATGATGACAAACACCATCTGACACCCGTCCAAAGCGGGTACGGGAAGCAAGTTGAACACTCCGAGATTGACGGAGATCAACACCATCAGCATAAGAACGTTGCCGAACCCCGTAGAGACAATTTCGCTCGTCATCGCTATGGTAGAGATAGGACCGCCTATCTGTTCTACACCCACAACGCCAGTCAGCAAACCTCCGAGAGTACGCAGCACCAGCATACCCACTTCGAAGCAATACGGCACAACGCGTAACAGCACCTCGCCGAAACCGAACTTATATTTGACGTACTGCACCGACATACCGATGCCCGTGTAACTTTGCTCTTTCGCTATCAGCGCGGCGGTTTCGAACGCGCTCTTGTCCACGCTGTATTCGTAGAAATTTTGTCCGTCGGTGACGGTCAAATTCATAGTACCGACGGACTCGCGGAACAGTCTGTCGAATTCGCCCTGTTCGTCCAGCACTTCGCCGTTTATCGCGTAAACAGAGTCGTTTTTGCTTAACAGTCTGCCGTTCGATTCCAAATTCAGCGAACTGTCCACCTTTGTAAGCGCAACGACGTAGTACTTTTTGCGCACGACGTTTTCCAACGTTTCTTCCGAGTAAACGGTCTTGCCGTTTTCCTCGTGCGGACGAAGCACGACAATGCTCATAGGCTCGTCGGACAGATACCTTTCCAGACTGTCCAACATATACACCCTTTTGCCGTTCACCTTGTATATGATGTCGTCGCTTTGCAGTTGTCTGTTGGCGGACGGCGCGTAGGAATACACGTTATTTATCTGAACGACCGTTTCGCCGTATGCCGCAAAGACGATTACCGCGATAAGAATTGCCGATATGAAATTGAACAGCGCGCCGGAAAAAAGCACGATGAGACGTTTCCAAGGTTTTTGCGAGTTGAACGCCCTCGGATTGGCGTTGCCGTCCTCCCCTTCCCCTTCGAACGCGCAATATCCTCCAAGCGGAAGCAGTCTAAGCGAAAAGATTTCGCCGTTCTTTTTCTTTGTGGAGAATATTTTCGGTCCCATACCAACCGCAAATTCGTTGATTTGGAAACCCAATATTTTGCCCGCGGTGTAGTGTCCCGTTTCGTGTATCAACACCATAATCATCAACACCACGAAAGCAAGCAACACGTAGCCGACGGTCCTCATAACCGACGTAAAGTCGCACAACAAATTCAATATCATTCGCCTAACAGTTTATTTACGTACAGTTTGGCTTCCGCGTCGAATTTGATTATATTAGACAAACTCAACTGCGTCCTACGGGCGTCGTCGCGGAAATGCCGCACTGCATTCATTATTATATTGTAGAAGTCGGCAAAACAAAACCTGCCTTGCAGAAATCTGTCTACGCACACGTCGTTTGCCGCGTTCATCACCGTACGGCACAGCGGCGGAAAACTCATCAGTTCGTAGCCGAGCCGTGCGCACGGAAATCTGTCGAAGTCGCACGCTTCGAAAGTGAGATCGAGCGCGGAAAAGTCCGTATCGCGGCACACATAGTTGCCGCCGTCGCCCAACAGCGCGATTTGAATAGGCAATCGCATATCGGGAGAAGCAAGTTGCGCCGCCACTTCACCGTTCTGAAAGCGCACCATAGAGTGAACTACGCTTTGCCTGTGTACGACAATTTCTATTCGCTCCACGGGCATACCGAACAGCAAACTCGCTTCCATAACTTCCAGCGATTTGTTCATCATCGTTGCGCTGTCTACGGTAATTTTCGACCCCATCTGCCAATTTGGGTGTTTCAGAGCCTCTTTCGCGGTGACGGAAGAAAGTTTCTCTTTCGGCGTATTCCAAAACGGTCCTCCGCTTGCGGTAAGCAGAATTTGCTTTGGGGGAACGCTGTGTCCGAGCAAACAACGCCGTATTGCGCAGTGTTCGCTGTCTACGGGCAATATACGCGCCTCATCGCGGCGGGTGACTATCAATTCCCCGGCGCACACCAACGCTTCTTTGTTGGCAAGCGCAACGTCGATACCGTTGTCAAGACAGTACAAAATGCTTTGCAAAGCCGCAATGCCTTTTGTCGCGACGACCGCCACATCAGCGTGACGAACCGCTTCCGTCAGACACTCGTTGCCGTCACGCGAAATAAGCGCAACGTAGTCTGGCGCAAATTCCTTCGCCTGTTCGGTCAACTTTTCCTCGTTGGAGTAAGCGACGAGGGAGACGACTTTCAGACTGTCGCGGTTTTGGCGCACAACGTCCAAAGTTTGCGTACCTATCGAACCGGTACTTCCGAGTACGGCTACCCTTTTCATTACAGTATGAACATAAATACAAAGGATACGAATACGGAGTTGAACATAATGCCGTCGAAACGGTCAACAATTCCGCCGTGTTCCCCCAGCAGTCTGCTGTAATCTTTTATGCCGCAGTAGCGTTTCACCATACTTGCGAGCAGGTCGCCCATTTGAGTGGCGACAGAGCCGAGCAAGCCGATCGCTACGTAAGTAAGCACCGTATTGATCGTAGACAGACCCAATCCATCAAACGTCAACCCGAACTGCGCTCCGTAGCCGAAGAACTTCGTCCAATCGAAAACGACAAACACAAGGAACGAGCCCAGCGCGCCGCCGAATATGCCGCCTATTGCGCCCTCCACCGTTTTGTTGGGCGAAATTTCGGGGCAAAGTTTGTGCTTACCGAACATACTGCCCACAAAGTACGCGAAAACATCCGTAAAGGTGGACACCGCAAACACAAGCGACAGCGCAATACCGTTAAGCGGCAGCAGGGCAGTTTCTCTCGTGGTGGCGTGTTCGCCGAGGATACGGTTTATGTACACCCAAATATCGTTTTCAAGATATTGGTTCATCGGCGAAGTTGCGTCGTACACGTGCGTTGTAGCGCTTCTGTTGAGGTACAGCAACGTCGCCATAAACAATCCAGGGTACACAAGTATAAACGCTATGTATATCAGACTGTCCACGCGGTTACGCAAAAGCGCCGTAATTACGGAGGCGATAAACACTATCATCGAGAAGAAAAGTATCCCGACGAAGCCGAACAGCAAATACGCGGGCATAAGACCGAATCCGTACAGCCACAATAGCCAACTGAAACAGTCGGGGATACGTTCCCTGCCCAATGCTCTGCGCATTTCTATCACGGACAGCAAAATGAGTACCGCTATTATCACGGAATTTATCGCACGCCCGCTCACGACGGTGTCGGTCGGCGAGTTGGTGTAATTCACGAAGAACACGTTCAGCAGTATCATACCTATCATCACAATGAAGATAGCGATCCCCACCAAAACGCGGTTCAACAAAGATTTTTTATTCAGAGCCATTTATTCCTCCAAAATTGCGAGTACGCTTTCCGTATTCGGACAGTATAGCGTCGTATTCTTCATTGGTAAAGTCGGGCCAAAGCGTATCCGTAAAAAACAGTTCCGAATAGGCGCTTTGAAACAGCAAGTAGTTGGACAGTCTTTTTTGTCCGCCCGTGCGCACGATGAGGTCGGGGTCGGGAAGTTGGTGATAGAGATTTTCGCGAATGGACTCCACCGTTATTTCCCGTCCGCGGCGGTTGAGTTTCTTCACCGCCTCCACTATTTCCCTTTGTCCGCCGTAATTTATGCACAAATTTACGCACACGGCGTCAAATTGAGCGGTCGCCTGCTCGATACGCTCGATTTTCTTTACGAGGTCGGTCGGCAGACCTTCCCTTTCGCCCGAAACGACTACGCGCACGCGGTCTTTGCAAAACTTTTCCAATCGGCTGAGATATTTGTCAGCCAACGAGAACAAATTGTCCACTTCGGCGCGCGGACGTTTCCAATTCTCCGTGGAAAAGACGTACAGCGACACGTATTTCACGCCCACCGCAACGGAGTGGTCAATAACCCTCTCCGCCACCTCCAAGCCGCGCCTGTGTCCCTGAATACGCGCCAATCCGCGGGCTTTTGCCCAACGTCCGTTTCCGTCCATAATAAAAGCGATATGCGCGGGAACGTTCATACAACCTCAAACTTGTAACGGCAAACCACGAGTTCCAACTGTCCGTCGCGAACTCTCACCGCCGTTACCAACTCCTTGTCGAATTCTTGTTGTTTTCTGTCTACATAATAAACAAACTTGAAGCCCGTTATACCTGATTTGCGCAAAACGCCTTCGGCTTCACAAGCTTCAAGTCCGATCAAATCGTTGAGGTCCATCGCCAAGGCTACACAGACATAACGTCCGCTTCCTTCTCCTTTGCAAGTTTGTCCACCAATTCCACCTGTTTGGAAAGACCTTTGTCCACCTCGCTTTCGTAATCGGCGATGAGGTCCTCCGAAACGGCCTTTGCGTTCTTTTCCTTTTTCAGCCCTTCCATTGCGTCTCTGCGCGCGTTGCGAAGCACCACTTTCGTGTCCTCGGCAAGTTTTTTCACCTGCTTGACGAGTTCTCTGCGGCGTTCCTCCGTCAGCACGGGAAAGGTCAAACGGATAAGCGTGCCGTCGTTTTGCGGAGTAACTCCGATATTGGCGGCGAGAATGGCTTTTTCGATTTCTTTCAGCGCGGATTTGTCCCACGGTGTGATGACGATACATCTCGGTTCGGGTATGGAAATGTTGCCCATCATCTTTATCGGAGTGGGCGTGCCGTAGTATTCCACGCGGATACCTTCCACAAGTTTGGGATTGGCGCGTCCCGCACGCATAAGATTGTATTCGTTTTTCATATATTCGATTGCTTTGTCGCAATCCAATTCGAAATTCAAAAAGATTTCTTCAATTTGCGGTGTAGCGTAATTCATATTGTCCTCCAAGATACTTGCTGAATATATTGTACAACAAGAATTGTCGCATATCAACAGTTATTTGATTATTGTGCCCAATTTTTCCCCTTTCAGCACGCGAACAACGCCGTCCGGTTCGTCCTTGCCTATGGCGATGACGGTCACGCCGAATTCGCGGCACATTGCAATTGCCGTCATATCCAAGGCTTTGAGATTGTCGGCGATAACTTTGTCGTAGGAGATCACGTCGTACTTTTTCGCGGCGGGATTGACGTTGGGGTCGCTGTCGTACAGTCCGTCCACCGCTTTGAGACAAACAAGCGCGTCCGCGTGTATCTCGCACGCTCTCAACGACGCAGCGGTATCCGTGGAGAAATAGGGCGAGCCCGTTCCTCCCACAAAGATTACCACCTTGCCCTCGTTCAGACAAGCGTTTACCTCGGGCAGACAGCACGTTTGCGCCACCTTGTCGATGGCAAAAGAGGAAACGACCCTGTTGTCCACGCCCGCGCTCGTCAGCGCCTCGCTCAACGCAAGTCCGTTCATAACCGTCGCCAGCATACCGATATCGTCGGCGACCGCCCTGTCCATCGTCTCGCTCGTACGTCCGCGCCAGATGTTTCCGCCGCCGACCACTACGCCCAACTGCACGCCTGCGGATACTATCTTCCCTATCTGAGCGGCAACCGCCGAAACCCTTTCGCCGCAGATATTCGTGCGTCCGTCGGACAGCGCCTCGCCGCTTATTTTGAGTAGAATACGTTTGTACTTAGCCATTGAAACCTCGCTTTGCGTTGTGCAAAAAGGGAACAAACCGCAAGCGTTGTTCCCTTTGCCACAAACAAATTACTTTATGTTTTTGAGTTGCTCGGCAATTTCATCGACAAAGTTGTCAACGCGCTTTTCGATACCTTCGCCCAATTCGTAGCGAACGAATCTCGTAACGGTGATGTCTTTGCCCGTTTTCTTTGCGACGTCGGCAATTACCTGCTTGACCGTCAACGCCGTATCGCGAACGTATTCCTGCTCCACAAGGCAAACTTCCTTGTAGTACTTGTGGATACGTCCCTCCACCATCTTGCCGATTATCGCTTCGGGCTTGCCTTCGTTTCTCGCCTGAACGGTAAGTATTTCCTTTTCCGCCTCCAATTGAGAAGCGTCCACGTCGGCAATTCCCACAACTTGGGGCTTGCTTGCCGCAATTTGCATACAGATGTTGAACGCGAGTTCGGCAAGGTCGTCCTGCGCGGCGTCGCTTTTCAGTTCGGCGAGAACGCCGATTTTTCCGCCCATATGAATGTAGCTGGAAATTATTCCGTTGCCGTCAAGGGCGAATTTGGTAAATCTGCGCAGAGAGATTTTCTCTCCGATTGCTGCGGTGGCTTCGGCGATAAGCACGTTTACCGTCTTGCCGCAGTCGGCGCAGTAAATTTCTTCGAGAGCCTGTTCCACGGTAGCCGCGTCGGAGGTCAGCAGGTGAGCGGCAATTTTGTCCACAAGTTCCACAAATTGCTCGCTGCGCGCCACAAAGTCCGTTTCGCAGTTTACTTCCACTGCGACCGCGCTTTTTCTGTCGGCGGCGACAAGGCATTTCACGATACCTTCCGCGGCGATACGGCTTGCCTTTTTGGCGGCGGAAGCCATACCCTTTTCGCGAAGATACTTCACTGCCTCGTCAAAGTTGCCGTCGGTAGCGACAAGCGCCTTTTTGCAATCCATCATTCCTACGCCCGTTTGTTCGCGCAGTTTCATTACGTCCTGATTTGTAAAATTAGCCATTGTCCGTCTCCTCGTCCTTTTTTTCTTCCTCTTCAACGGGGGTCGTCGCGTCATCGTCCTCGGGAACGCTCATCACAATGCCCTCTTTGGCTTCGATGACCGCGCCGCTGATTATCGATGCGATGATCTTGATTGCGCCGATAGCGTCGTCGTTTGCGGGAATAACCACGTCAACCTGGTCGGGGTCGCAGTTGGTGTCCACTATCGCCACGATGGGAATGTTGAGCGCGTGCGCTTCCGCAACGGCTATCGCTTCCATCTTGGGGTCTACGATAAAGATACACCCGGGCATACCTTTCATATTCTTGATACCGCCGAGGTTGGCTTCCAACTTGTCGCGTTCTTCAAGCAGTTTCGCCACTTCTTTCTTGGGCAAAACGTCCAACTCGCCCAACTTTTCCATCTGGTTGATTTGGTGAAGTCTCTCTATGCGGGACTTGATTGTCTTGTAGTTGGTAAGCGTGCCGCCCAGCCAACGGTTGTTTACGTAGTACATTCCGCAACGTTCCGCTTCCGTCTTGATGGCGTCCTGCGCTTGCTTTTTCGTTCCCACAAACAGTATGGGCTTACCTTCCGCCGCGATGTCGCGCACAAATTTGTAAGCGATCTCCGCCTGAGCGACCGTTTGTTGAAGGTCGATGATGTGTATATCGTTACGTTCGGTGTAGATATACTTTTTCATCTTGGGATTCCATCTTCTGGTTTGGTGTCCGAAGTGAACGCCCGCTTCCAGAAGCTGTTTCATTGATACAACTGCCATTTTTTCTTTCTCCTTTTTTTGTTGTTTTTAACCTCTTTGCGCCGTCAACTCCGCCCGCAACCGAGAGGCAAACCTCGGCACAACGCACGGATCTTGCGCAAATGCGAATTAAACCTTGTAAATTATAGCACAAGCGCCTATTTTTTGCAATCAAAAAACAGGCACTTTATTTAATATATTTAATTGTTGTTTTCCGCAAACGGCGCGGAACGCTTTCGACTGCCGCACGTTTGGCGTCGGAAACGAATTGCGCCCTTTTGTGCCTCTGTCCACTTTGCAACAATACGTTCGACAGCATTTTGCTTTGAGTGCGCTTTTCGTCACGGGATATGTTTGCGGACGTTGCAAGGAGGAACGCTGTGCAATTGTTTTTGGTGCGAAAGTCTTGAAACCGTCGGCAACAAGTGAAACCTCGCCCTTGTCCGTTGCATTGATTACTTTCTTTTCCGTTGCACGCAGACATTTGCAACACTGAGCACTTTTAACTGCCGCACGTTTGACATTGAAAACGAATTGCGCCCTTTATACTGCTGTCCACTTTGCAACAATACGCCCGACAGCCTTTGCTTTGAGTACGCTTTTCGTCGCGCGGGATATGTTTGCGGACGTTGCAAGGAGGAACGCTGTGCAGGTTTTGGGTGTAAAAGTCACAAAACCGTAGGCAACAAGTGAAACCTGTTCCTTGTCCGTTGCGTTGGTTTACTTCCTTTTCCGTTGCGCGCGGAACTTTGCAACATTGAGCACTTTTAACTGCCGCACGTGTTCTCTTTGCACCGAGTTGCTCCGTTTACCTACCCCAATAGCCGCTTTGCCTATTCTTCCGCTACCAACCTGCGTCCTGTAATTTCGTACTCGCGTGGGGTTGCGGTTTGAGCCCAATATCCGTCGGCAATGTATTGCATATATTCAGCGTCAGCCTCTTTTGGGTCAAGGCTCTTTGCATTTCTGATTTTTACTTTATATTCCGTCGCACCGCTTTCGCTTATTTCAACGATGTTAAATTTGCATACTATACTAAATTGTGAATCGTCAATAGTGCCATTATCTACCAAAATTACAGTCGAGTTGCTGTCTGCGGGCGCGCCTTTGCACGCGGTCAATATCGCATTGGCAAGCGCACTCCGCTCGGTTTGAATTGATGGGTTGTAAACAAATGAATACTCTTTCTCTATTTTGAAAGTAGCCGTAGTCAAATTTCCCTTTACAAGATTTTCTTTCGAGCAAGGCGTATCAGACGTTATATAGAAAATAACAAAATGACTTTGTGTTGCATATGCCTTGTAGAAAAAGGAGTATTCTATCGCTGTGATTTTTTCCTCTTCATCTTCATTTATATACCAATTCTCATCGGACATTTTATTTTTATCAAACGTGACATATAAATCTTCAAATACACTTTTTATATTGGATTTATTCAAAAAATCGTCTTTGCAGTACTGTTCAAGCGCGGCAATGAGTTGTTTGTCGGTAATGACGCTTGGGGTATCGGGGTCGTCGGGGGTGACTTCGAATTCTTCAAGTTGGTAATCGCCCGCAAGTATATTCGTGCCCTTCAATTCCACTTCCGAGACGGTAAACGCGTCGTATTTGTTGCGATCTGCAAGGTTGGTTTTCAGCGACTCGTCCGTGTCGTCGGTCACTTCGACGTTTATGTTTTTGATTCGAACAAAGCCGTCGCTTTGTACGAGGATAGCAAAGGAACGAATCCTGACGGAATCGGATTCAAGTTCGCGGAACAATTTCACCTCTGCGCTTTCGCACTTTGCCGCTTTGTACAGAAGTTCCGCAACGTCCTGCTTTTCAAAGTTCTCTTTCGCGTCGAATTGAAAAACTTCAGTCTTTTCCACGCTCACGGCAGGAGTTGCAAACGTGCCGTTTGCAATGTCGTCGTTTGTGACCGTGCTTGTAAGCGTAACTTCGGCAAGTTCCATTGTACGGACAGTCTCATCGTTCTTGTATATGTAAAGTAGGCTCACTGTGCCCAAGTTTCCGTCCTCCGCGGAAGCAACGTAGCGGCTCTCGGAAAGAATTTCCTTGTTTGCGAGGACGGACGGCGCAATTGCCTCTGTCACAAATTCGTTCAATTACTCTTTGTGATCCGCAACGAGTTGCTCAAACGTCATTTTTTCGGGCGCGGGGGCGGTTTCGTAGTCGCACACGGTGCATTTACCGTCGCCGTCAATGTCGTGAGGAGCAACGGAATCCCTCTCGGAGGAGTGTCCGCAGGTGGCGGCGTGCCAATGTTCGGAGTCGTTGAACGTCCAACCCTCCGCAAAAGTGTGCGTGTGTTGGGGCGCTTCGGACGGAGCGCAGCCCGCGCCCGCAACCATCGCAAACGCCAACGCCAAAGTCAACAAAAACAATAAAAGTATTTTACGGCTTTTCATAGAATTTCTCCTTGGAATGTATAATCAAAATCAGTATACCCCCCCCCCCGTCTGTTTTTGTCAACAACGAAAAGGAATATTTACGTAAATTTTTTGCAAAAAGGAGGAAAAACCGCTTTTCCCCCACCCGAAACAACCGCCGAACCGACCGCAGCCGCCACCAAAAGCCCGCAAAGCAGTAACCGCCCGCGCAAAACGTAAACCGAAATTTACCCAAACAACAAACAAACGAACAAATTCGAATGAAGTCTCGGCACAGCAGACAACCCAAACCGACCGTTTTTCTCAGATATTTAAGATAATTTGGAAAACCTATTTTTATTGAACATAGTTTTTTCGCATCGTTTCAATTACGCCACTAGGAAAACCTAACTTTGTCTGACGAGACACCTACCGAAAAAACACACCGAAATTTACCGAAGCGGCGACCGACCGCAAGAAACATAACGTAATACTGAAAAAATAATTTGTATTCCTGCCGACCAAGTCAATAAAATATCTGCTATCAAAAAGGTTAAGTACACAAATCGAAAATGGAAAAATTACAATAACTATTTCACTGCTTTTCAAAATGAAGTGCCGACAGGTCAACACAACGCCTGCGACCAATGCCGCTGTTTTGTTTCTGAATTACAAGAAATTTTACAAAATTTCAATATAATATTCCAATGTTTCAACCTTTCAACGACTCCGCAAAATGACTCGCGCCGATTTTTAGGTGTTGCACTGTTGTTTTCTCGTTGTTTGCCGAAATATCCGCACTCACAACAAATGAAACGTTTTTGACAAAAAAATTTCCCCGCGGCACAACGCCACGGGGATAATTTCGTTTAGCCTGATGGAAAGGCGGTTTGTGCCGCCGTCAATCGTCGCCGTCGTGATGATGATGGCAATCGCAATCGTCGTCGTCACATTCGTCGTCCGACGCTTCCGCGACTTCCTCTTCCAACTGTTTGTACAGCGCTTCGTACAAGTCGTCGTCGATGGGAAGGAAATTGTAGTAAACTTCTTCGCCCTCTTCCACTTCCTGCAACTCGAAAATTTCCACTATCGGGTCTTCGTCGTCCGCTTGTTGCAAGCACGCGTATTCCTTGCCGTCGCGATCGAGAGTTGCAATGTGGTAAAAGGGAATCTGATTGCCGTCCTCGTCCTCCAACATCACAACGTCCTCGTCCACTTCTTCACAACCGCAGTCGCAGTGTTCGTCGTGTTCGTGTTCGCAATCACAGTCGTGTTGCTTTTTTTCTTTCTCGTCCATTGTTTACCTCCGAATATTATCTTTTTTTATCCAAATAATTTTGCAAAATTATCGTCGCGGCGACCTTGTCAATTACCTTTTTGCGGTTTTCGCGGCGAACGTTGCCCTCAATGAGCAACCACTCCGCCGACAAAGTGGTAAAGCGCTCGTCAAGGTATTCCACAGGAATGTCGCACTCGGCGCGCAATGCGTCGATAAATTCGCGCGTTTTCCGCGCTTGCTCCGTTTCTCTGCCTTTGAGGTCGAGGGGCAACCCGGAAACGATCAACGACGCTTCTTTGCTCGCGGCAAGGTCGGCAATGTGCCGCACGTCTTTCGCGAGGTTTGTGCGCGTGTATGTTTCCAACGGGTTTGCAATTACGCCCATCGGGTCGGAAACGGCAATGCCGATACGAACGTCCCCTACGTCCAAAGCCAAAATACGTCCCATAACAATTTTATTTTAGCACAAAACCAACCTCTTTGACAATACTATTGAGGCAGATTGCGCAAAACATTTTTCTATGCAAAAAGACCGCGTCGCGGTCTTTTGTGCAAAACAACTGTGTCGGTTTGCGCGAGATAACGCTTCTACTTGGTCATCTCTTTTACTTTCTTTTTGCCTTTGTTGATCATTTTCTGAACCTGCGGAATTTCTCCTATGATCATTCCTGCGGCTGCTCCCAAAGCCATACCTATCAAAAGTTTTTTCATAACTTCCTCCACAAATGTTTCTGCACTTAGTGTGACGAAACGCGCCCGAAATATGCAAAAATAGCCATTTTGGCATATTATGTCACAAATAGTATTCTGTAAACTGCTAAAATTCGGCATAGTTGGCGCAAAATTCACAACAAAAGTTTCTTTGACGGTGTGCGCACTGCCGCCTACGAAACTTGCGCCGAAAACTCCGTTGCGTTTACAACACCACCGCGCACGCCTACGGACAAAGCCGACCGTTCGGACAAAACACACTGCCGCGCTTACGTAACGAATCGCAAATTTTACTGTGACGTGAACTCAAACATATTTTTCCCGATTTGCCGCAAGTCTCATATATCGGCAGAAAACCCCAAAAAATGGTAAATAATTTCAAAAAAAACGAGCCGTAAATTACGGCTCGCCCGTTTTGTGACAGACTGCGGAGAAACTCACACGTAATCGACCTTGGATTTGTCCAAGGTTTTGCCCTCTTTCTTTGCGCGGTAGTCCTCGATTGCTTTCTTTATTGCTTCTTCGGCGAGGACGGAACAGTGTATCTTTTGCGGGGGAAGTCCTTCCAACTCCTCCACCACCCTCGCGTTGGTAAGTTTCAACGCCTCGTCAACGGTCATTCCTATGACCATCTGCGTTGCGGTTGAACTCGTTGCAATTGCCGCGGCGCAGCCGAACGTCTGAAATTTCGCGTCGGTGATAACGTCGTTTTCTATGCGAAGCGTAATGCGCATAATATCGCCGCAAGTGGCGTTGCCTACCGTTCCCTCACCGTCGGGGTTTTCTATTTCGCCTACGTTTTGAGGGTGAGCAAACGCTTCCAGAACTTTTTGATTATACATTGTACGTTCCTCCTTTTTTCAAGTCAAACAGCGGCGACATTTCGCGCAGTTTGGAAATGGTTTCTTTTAGTTTGTCCGCGATGTAGTCGGTTTCCTCCATCGTGTTGTGTTTGCCGAAGCTGAATCTGATTGAACCGTGCGACACTTCCACGGGCACGCCCATAGCAAGCAGTACGTGCGACGGGTCGAGGCTGCCGCTGCTACAAGCAGAACCGCTGGAAACAGCAATTCCGTTGAAGTCCAACAGCATAAGTATACCTTCCCCCTCCACGTATTCGAAACTGTAATTGGATACGGACGGTACGCGGTGTTGCTTGTTGCCGTTTTGACGTATAAAGGGTATTTCCGCCTCGACGCGCTTTTCGAAATGATCGCGCAGTGAACGGACGTATTCGTTGTCGGCTTGGAGAGTTTCCCTCGAAAGGCTCAACGCCGCCGCCATACCCACCACCGCGGGAGTGTTGGTCGTGCCTCCGCGTTGAGCGCGTTCCTGTCCGCCGCCGCAGATAAGTTTGTCCAACTTGACGCCGTTTCGAACGTACAGCGCGCCAACGCCTTTCGGTCCGTAAAATTTGTGCCCCGACAAAGACATCAAATCAAGACCGAGTTCCTTTACGTCAACGTTCATATATGGGATAGCCTGAACGCAATCGCTGTGGAACAGCGCCCCGTGCCTGTGCGCAACTTCCGCAAGTTCCTTTATCGGTTGGATAGTACCCACCTCGTTGTTGACGTACATTACGGACACAAGCGTCGTTTTGTCGTCGATTGCCTTTTCCAGATCTTCGACGCGCACAAGTCCCGTTTCGTCTACGGGCAAACGCGTCACGCGGAAACCGTTGTTTTCCAGCCAATCCGCCGCGCCCAACACGGCGTGATGTTCAATAGCGGATATTATTACGTGGTCGCCCTTGTCCTTTCGGTGCAGCGCAACGCCTTTTACAGCCCAATTATCCGCCTCCGTTCCACTGCCCGTAAAGTACAGTTCGTTGGGCTTGCAATTTACTATGCGAGCAATCGTTTCGCGCGCGTCGGCAACCGCCTTGGCAGTGTCTCTGCCGAAGAAATGCTGACTGTCAGCGTTGCCGAACTCGTCGGAAAAATACGGCAGCATTTGTTCCACCACACGCTTGTCGCAAGGCGTAGTTGCGGCGTGATCGGCGTAAACTTTCATATATTGTCCTCCGCAAGTTGGGTAAGAGATACGGTATCGAGATAGCCGTTGATGTTGTCGTAAAGTTTTCCCCACAGATTACGCGCCGCACATTTGCCGCGTTGCGCGCACTCGGAATGTAAACAGTCCACTATTTCGAGGTTGTCCTCAACGGCACGCAACACGCGTCCCACCGAGATGTTGTTCGGGCTGTCCGTAAGTTTGTACCCTCCCGTTGCGCCCCTCGTAGCGGAAACGATATTCGCTTTTTTCATAAGCGCGATTATTTGTTCGAGGTATTTTTCCGTAACCCCCGTTGCCTGCGACAGCGCCGTAACGTTGAGATACTCTTCCTTGTCGTAATTTTTCGCAAGTTCAACCGCCGCATACAAACCGTATCGCGCCTTAGACGACATCTTCATACAGTAATTCCTACCAATTTACTATGAATAGTTTACTACTATTGTAGTCGCGTGTCAAACGTTTTAGACAAATGCAACGAAATATATCGTCAATTATTACCTGCCAAGCGGACAAAATCGACGCAAACGCAACAACAAGAAGCGAACAAAGGCAATATCTTGACAAAAATATCGCCAAAAGGTATAATTGCCGTATATTTCGAGGGAAAAATGCGAGACATTGACAAACAGGCGCAAAATTGCGTACGACTTTGCAAAGTGATATTTTTTGACGTCGGTTTCACGCTTGTGGACGAAACGGAGTGTTGGCAGGTGCGCTGCGCGGAACAGGCAAATTCGGACGAAGCAAGAGCGTTAAACATAACCGCGGCTGACGTTTACGACGTATTGCAAAACGCCTGCCGCAGCAATCTGCAAAATTTCGGCAACGTCGCACGGCAATTAGGCTTCACGCAAATCGCGCCCTATCGCAAAAAATACGAGAAACTCTACCCCGCCGCCGAAACGGTCCTCGCGCAACTGTCGCGCAACTACAAATTGGGCGTTATCGCAAATCAATCGCAGGGGTTGAGGGACAGACTAGCGCATTTCGGTATTTTGCGCTTTTTCGATTACGTCATTTCTTCCGCCGATTGCGGCGTAAACAAACCCGACCCGAGTATATTTCAAATCGCATTGCGCAAAGCAAATTGCACCGCCGCCGATGCGGTGATGATAGGAGACAGGATAGACAACGATGTTGTCCCCGCGAAACTTGTCGGTATGAAAACGGTTTGGATAAAACAAGGTTTGGGCGGTCTGAACGTTGTACGTAACGAAAGCGAACGTCCCGATTGCGAGGTAAACAACCTGACGGAACTTTTGCGGCTTTTTGCCGACTAACGGAAAAGAAAGTATTTATCGACCCCTTTCGAAAACCCAATCACAAAAGAATTTCCAACATTATCGGGCAGTTTTCCGAACTTCAATTCTGAAAAATCGACTAATGGGGTGGGAATTTTTGAAAAATTCATAAAACACAAAAAAGGCAATCGACGTCAATCGATTGCCTTTGCGACTTTCAAAAGAAAATCAAACGTGCTTGCTTATGATTTCGGTCAACTCGCTTTCGTCGCACAAGCCGATTACGCGATCCACCAATTCGCCGTCTTTGAAAATACAAACGTTGGGAATAGAAACGATCTTGTAACGCTTTGCAAGTTCCATCGCGTTGTCAACGTCCACTTTTCCGAACTTTACGTTGGGCATTTTGTCCGCAACCTCGTCGAAAATAGGCGCAAGCATTTTGCAAGGACCGCACCACGTCGCCCAAAAGTCAACAACCGCAGTGCCGCTGCCGATAAATTCGTCGAAATTGTCTTTTACGTCTGGTAATTTACTCATTTTTATTGTCTCCTTGATTGTTGTTTTGTTTGTTTGAGGGATCGCTGTCCGTCATTTCGGCAGGCGTTTCAACAGCGTTGTCGGCGGTATTGACGTCCGACTGCGAAACGGTTTGCGGCAATACGGGCGAATTTACCACTTCCACTATTTGCGGCGTTTCCATCCACTTGTGGCGGTGCAACTTGTCCGCCAAAGCGACGAGGGCAAACCCCACGACAAGTCCGCCGAGGAAAAGCAACGCGGCTATCCATTCCGCCCATTTCAGTCCCAACGCCAAGAACATCGCGCCTAACGCCGGTACAATGGGCAGAAAGTATCCCACCAATGCAAATTTTGCGCTGTTAGCCTCGGGAATATTCAGCGTTACCGTGTCGCCTTCCTTTGCGCCTACCGTGTTGCTCGCAAAAAAATCTACGTGTTTCTGCTTTTCCGTCATTCCGCACTTTCCGCAGGAAGCGCAAGCGGAGTTACGTCCGACGCGTACCTTTGCAAAGTCCTTTTTTACGCTCAACACCACGCCTTGCTCAGTCATCGGTGACCTCACATTTGATGCCGAGTTCTTTCAACTGCTTGTCCTCCACTTCCGAAGGCGCGTCGCTCATCATATCGCTGGCATTTTGCATCTTGGGGAAAGCAATGACGTCTTTTATGTTGTTGGTGTCGGTAAGCACCATCACAAGACGGTCCAGCCCCAAAGCCAATCCGCCGTGAGGAGGCGTACCGTACCTGAATGCGTCTACGAAAAATCCGAACCTGTCGGCAATTTGCTCATCGCTGAATCCCAACGTTTCGAACATCAGTTTTTGAACGTCGCGATTGTAAATACGCATCGAGCCGCCGCCCATTTCGTCGCCGTTTATCACAACGTCGTACGCTTTTGCGCGAACGCGCGCGGGGTCGGTTTTCATATATTGCAGATCTTCGTTTTTGGGACTTGTAAACGGGTGATGCATAGCGACGAATCTGCCTTCCTCTTCCGAATATTCGAACAACGGAAAATCCACCACCCACAGCGAGGCGAAATCGCCTTTTTTGTACATCTCGAACTTTGCGGCAAGATGACAGCGCAACGCGCCCAAAGCCACCGCCGCCGTTTGCCAATCTGCGCCTGCGATTATCAGCGCAATATCACCCTGCTTCAAGCCGAGTTTTGCGCCTATCGCCCGCAATTCCTCTTCCGAAACCGCCTTTGCAAAGCTGCACTTCACGCCGTCTTTGCCGAGACCGTACCAGAGGAGACCTTTTGCTTTGTAAGTTTTTACAAATTCCGTAAGTCTGTCCAGTTCCTTGCGGGACAAATTGTCCGCGCCCTGTTCGAGAACGATAGCGCGCACCGTTCCGCCCTGTTCCAACGCGCTTGCAAACACGGGAAACGCGCTGTTACGCACCGTTTCGTCCAAGTTTTGTATTTCCATACCGAAACGCAAGTCGGGCTTGTCCGAGCCGAATCTGTCCATACACTCTTTCCAAGGCAAACGCAGGAAGTGTTCGGGCAGTTTTACGCCGCGTATCTCCGCAAACATCTTTACCAATAGCCCTTCGGTAAGCGTCATCACTTCTTCCTCGCGATCCACGAAACTCATTTCGAGGTCTATCTGCGTAAATTCCGGCTGACGGTTTGCGCGCAGATCTTCGTCGCGGAAACACTTGGCTATCTGAAAATATCTGTCCATTCCGCCGATCATCAGCAACTGTTTGTAAAGTTGCGGGGACTGCGGCAAGGCGTAGAAACTTCCTCTGCGGATACGGCTGGGCACAAGGTAATCGCGCGCGCCTTCGGGCGTGGATTTGCCGAGCATAGGCGTTTCTATCTCGATGAAACCGTTGTCGGCAAGATAGTCGCGCGTAATACGGCAAATTTTGCTGCGCGTGACGAGATTTTTCTGCAACTTGTCTCTGCGGAGATCGAGATATCTGTATTTGAGGCGCAGCGCTTCGTTCGCGCCGTCGTCGCCGATGGAGAAAGGCGTGGTATCCGCTTCGGACAATATTTTCAACTCCTCCGCAGCCAACTCCACTTCGCCCGTTTTCATATCCGGGTTGACGTTGTCGCCTACGCGGCGGCGCACCTTGCCCGTCACGGAGATTACGTACTCCAATTTGAGAGCGGAGGCCTTGTCAAGCAACGCTTCGTTGCAAACGTCGGAGTCGAATACAATTTGCATTATGCCGCTTCTGTCGCGCAATTGCAAAAAAATCAATCCGCCGAGGTCGCGCCGTCTGTGCACCCAACCCATAAGTGTGAGCCGTGTTCCTATGTGTTTTACGGAGACTTCGCCGCACATCAGACTGCGGCGCTGTCCGTTCAATAGTTCTGCCATATTTTCTCCTGAATTACAAAACGTATTTTTTGAGGTTGCGGGATTCGGTACGGAAATTGTCAAGCACGTACTGTCTGTCGATCACCACTTTTTTGGTTTCGCCCTCTTCGTTTATGTCGTAAGAAATGTCCTCGACGATGTGTTCCATTATGCTTTGCAATCTGCGCGCGCCTATATCTTCCAACGTATTGTTTTGGTCGTATGCGACGTTGGCGATCTCGGCGATGCCGTCCTCCGTGAAACTTAGGTCGATATTGTCCACGGCAAGCAATTTTTTGTACTGTTGCGTAATGGCGTTTTCCGGTTCGGTGAGTATCTTTACAAAATCGTCTACGCCGAGGCTGTCCAACTCCACCAGCACAGGGAAGCGTCCCTGCAATTCGGGTATCAAATCGGACACTTTACTCACGTGGAAAGCGCCGCTTGCGATGAACAAAATGTAGTCCGTCTTGATATTGCCGTATTTGGTGCTTACCGTGCAGCCCTCCACAATGGGAAGAATGTCGCGCTGTACGCCCTCGCGGGATACGTCAGGACCGTTTTGCGAAGCCTTGCCGGCGATTTTGTCCATCTCGTCGATGAAAATCACACCGTCGTTTTCGGCGCGTCTCAAAGCCTCGTTTTCCACGCTGTCCAAATCTATCAGTTTTTCGCTTTCTTCCGCGGCGTAAATGCGTAGCGCTTCCTCCACCGTGACGGTACGTTTTTTCGTTTTCTTGGGAAGAATGTCGCCGAAAATGTTTCCGATATTTATCTCGCCGCCCCCCGCCTGCAATTCTACGGGTTTGGGAATGTCCGCAACGGCTATTTCCACCTGCATCTGATCGAGGTTGTGCTTGGACAATTCGTCTTGAACGGCAAGTTTCGTTATCCCTTCGGGCAGTAATTCCTTGGATTGTTTCATCAACAAATCCGCCACTCTTTCCACTGCCTGTTCGAACGCACGCGCTTCCACCTCTTTGTAGCGCTCGTCCTTTACAAGACGAATCGACACTTCGACGAGATCGCGTATCATACTTTCTACGTCGCGTCCCACGTAGCCCACTTCCGTGTATTTTGTCGCCTCCACTTTGAGGAAAGGCGCTTTGACGAGTTTTGCGAGCCTGCGGGCGATCTCGGTTTTACCTACGCCCGTCGGTCCTTTCATAATGATGTTTTTCGGAGTTATCTCCTCGCGGTCGGCAAGGGAAAGCTGACTGCGGCGGTATCTGTTGCGCAACGCGATGGCAACAGCCTTTTTCGCGTTGAATTGTCCTACGATGTAACGATCGAGTTCATTGACTATTTGTTTGGGTGTCATATTACGCCTCCTCTACGGTTATATGTCCGTTGGTAAACACGCAAATTTCGCTTGCAATTTCCAACGATTTCGCGGCGATATCCTTTGCGGGCAAGTCGGTATTGCGAAGCAACGCCTTTGCCGCGGCAAGAGCGTAATTGCCGCCGCTTCCTATCGCGCAAATTCCGTCGTCCGGTTCGATAACGTCGCCCGATCCCGAAAGTAAATAAATATTTTCCTTGTCGGCGACTATCATCATAGCCTCCAATTTGCGCATAACGTTGTCTCTGCGCCAAAGTTGCGCCACTTCAACCGCCGAACGCAACAAATTGCCGCTGAACTTTTGCAGCATTTCTTCGAATTTCTCCGAAAGAGTAAACGCGTCCGCAACAGATCCCGCAAAACCCGTCACGATTTTTCCGTCGTAAATACGGCGCACTTTGACGGCGTTGCCCTTCATAATGACGTTCTGTCCCTGAGTGACCTGTCCGTCGCCCGCCACGGCGATTTTTCCGTCGCGTTTGACGGCGCAAATAGTTGTTCCTTTGATCGTATCGGCAAAAACCTCTGACATATTATTCTCCTTACAATTGTTTTACTGTTTTTGTCATTGCCTCTATCGCTCTGCGCGAATAGGCAAGTTTGCGCTGTTCCTTGTCCCGTATTTTGTCCGCAAGCGGCGCAAGTATACCGAAACTGCTGTTCATAGGCGAATATTCTCCGTACTCTGCGGAAACGTGTTTGCACAGCGCGCCCGTCACCGTTTCTTCTCCGAATTCCACGGGCTGCTTTCCGCTGAAAATACGGTACGCCTGCAAGGCGGCGACCAAACCGCTGACTGCGGACTCCATATATCCTTCCACGCCCGTCAACTGCCCTGCGAAAAACAGTCTCGGACGGTTTTTTACTTGAAAACAGCCGTTCAGCACCCTCGGCGCGTTGATGAACGTATTGCGATGCATCACTCCGTAACGCACAAATTCGGCATTGCGCAACGCAGGTATCATACTGAAAACGCGTTTTTGCTCGCCGTATTTGAGATTGGTCTGAAATCCCACGAGATTGTAGCGCGTTCCCTCGGCGTTTTCCTTGCGCAATTGCAAAACGGCGTACGGCTTTTCCGATTTACGCTCGTCCCGCAAGCCGATAGGTCTCAACGGTCCGAATCGCATTGTATCCACGCCGCGCTTCGCCATCACCTCGATGGGCATACAACCTTCGAATACGTTGTTTTCGAATTGTTTCAACTCCACCGTTTCGGCGGATATGAGATTCTCGTAAAATTCGAGATATTCCTGACGGTTCATCGGGCAATTGAGGTAGTCCGCCTCCCCCTTTCCGTATCTGCTCGCCGCAAACGCGCTGTCGAAATCGATACTTTCCGCCGACACTATCGGCGCTACGGCGTCGAAAAAGTACAGAAAATCTTTTCCAACCGTTTCCCCTATTGCGCCGACAAGCGCTTCGTCAGTCAGCGGCCCTGTTGCGACAATTACAAAATCGTAACCATCCGCGTCGAGAGAACTTTCCACCGCCGTTTCTCGGTGAAACCCCGACATAGATTGCAGTACCGCGGTAATTTTTTCGGAAAAGGCGTATCTGTCCACCGCCAAAGCGTTGCCTGCCGGCACTTTCGTTTGGTCGGCAACAGCAAGTACAAGACTGTCCAACAACCTCATCTCCGCTTTGAGCAGTCCCGACGCGGTAGTCAGATCTTCGCTTTTGAAAGAATTGGAACACACCACCTCGCACAAAGTGTCGAGTTCGTGCGCGGGCGAGCGTTTGAGCGGTTTCATTTCCACGAGGGTAACGTCTACGCCTCGCTTCAACAGTTGATAACACGCTTCGCAACCGGCAAAACCACCGCCGATGACCTTAACTTTCACTTACTTCACCGCCGTCGAAGTCGCACTCCTTGTTGGAACAGCGAATATACTTTTTACCGCGCAACGTTTTGTACACAAGGTGCGCTCCGCACTTCGGGCACAACTTTCCCGTAGGAACGTCCCACGAAACGAAATCGCAGTTGGGATAGCCCGTACACCCGTAAAAAACGATACCGCGTTTGGACACGCGTTTAGTCACGTCTTTGCCGCATTTCGGACACTTTGCGACC
Source organism: uncultured Clostridia bacterium (assembly GCA_947628135.1). Lineage (GTDB taxonomy): Bacteria > Bacillota > Clostridia > Christensenellales > CAG-314 > Fimimonas. The sequence continues at coordinate 47,758 of CANQYT010000004.1, read as the reverse complement.
ACTTCCGTTATCGGTTTTGTGTTTCGGCAAGCGGGATAATTGCTGCAAGAAAGGTACTTGCCGTATTTTCCCTGCCGTTCCAACATCTTTGCGCCGCATATCTCGCACACGATGTCCGTTGGTTTTGGGGGAGTCTTTTCTTTGAGGCTCTTTATGTTGGAGCAATTCGGATAGTTGCTGCACGCAAGATATTTTCCGTATCTGCCCGTCTTTACCACCATCGGCGCGCCACATTTGTCGCACACGACGTCGGACACTTCGTCCTGTACAGCCACTTTGTGGGAATGCATAGCAACGTCCACTTCCCGAATAAGCGGCTTGTAAAAACTGTCCACGACCTTGTACCAAGGTTCGCCGTTGTCCTCTATCGCGTCCAATCTGTCCTCCATTTCGGCGGTAAACTGCACATCTACCACCTCCGCGAAGTATTTTTGCAGATAGTCTGTGACTTGAATACCGAGATTGCTTGGCACAAGCGATTTGCCGTCTTTCGTTACGTATTCGCGTTTGTAGAGCGTCTGCATAATCGTCGCGTAAGTGCTGGGACGACCTATGCCCTTTTCTTCCATCGCTTTGATTATGCTCGCTTCGGTGTAACGCGCGGGCGGTTTGGTGAAGCGCTGTTCGTCGGTAAGTTTGACGAGTTTAAGTTTGTCGCCCGTTTCCAATACGGGAAGCGCGGCGTTTTCGTCCTCTTCCTTGTCCTTGGTTTTCGTTTCGCCGTAGATGGCAAGATAACCGTCGAAAACGGGAGTCCTGCCCGTCGCGGTCAGTCCGCAATTTCCGCAGGAGATTGCCACCGACACGCTGTTGAACAGGGCGGGAACGGCTTGACTTGCGAGAAAACGCTCGTAGATAAGTTTGTAAAGCAAATATTGATTGCGTTGTACCTTGTCCCTGACGGATTCGGGCGTTATTTCCAAATTGATGGGACGAATCGCCTCGTGCGCGTCCTGCGCTTGTTTTTTCGTGGCGTAGACGTTGGGTTTGTCGGGGACGTATTTCGGACCGTACACCGCCGCAATTCTTTCACGCGCGGCGAAAACAGCGTCCGTGGAAACGCGCACGGAGTCCGTACGAATGTAAGTGACCAATGCGACGTGTCCCAGACCCGCTATGTCTATGCCCTCGTACAACTGCTGCGCCACAGACATAGCGACGCTGCTGGACATACGCAGTTTGTTGACTGCGTCCTGTTGCATAGTACTTGTGGTAAAGGGCGGTTGCGGGCGCGATTGCGTAACGGATTTTTTTACGGAAGAAACGACGTACTCGTTTCCGTTGAGAGTTGCGAGCGCCGCGTCGCATTGCTCTTTGTTTTTCAATTTGACTTTTTTGCCGCCGATTTCCGTCAATACCGCTTTGAATTGCGGTTTGCTTTTGGGTTTTTCCAACAGCGCGGATACGTGCCAGAATTCTTCCGGTTTGAATTTCTTTATCTCTTTTTCGCGGTCCACTATTATTCTGAGCGCAGCCGACTGCACCCGTCCCGCGGACAGTTTGTTTGTTATTTTTTTGCACAGAACAGGCGAAAGCGTGTAGCCGACCAATCTGTCCAAAACGCGCCGTGCCTGCTGCGCCTCCACCAGACCCTTGTTTATGTAGTCGGGATGCTCGATAGCGTGGTTGACCGCCTTTTTTGATATCTCGTTGAACATAATACGGTTTTTTGCGTTGGGGTCGAGATTGAGCGCGCATTGAAGGTGATAGGATATAGCCTCGCCTTCGCGATCCGGGTCGGTTGCAAGATAAACCGTTTCCGCCTTGGCGACTTCCTTTTTCAAGCGTTCTATCGTCTCGCGCTGTTCCGGTTTGCGCGCTTCAAGCGACGGTTCGTAGTTGTGATCGAAATCTATGCCCATTTCCTTGTCGGGCAGATCCCAGATATGTCCGCGCGAAGCGTCCACGCGGTAATCAGGACCGAGATATTTACCTATTGTTTTCGCCTTTGCAGGGGACTCGACAATAACAAGTTTCATTCAATTCCTCCATAAAGTCGGTAGGCGTTGCCTGCCAACTTAGCAATTATACTCCTTAATTCCAAATTTGCCAACAAAAAATTAAGTTCGGCGGGAGATATTCCCGTTTGTATTACAAGTTCGTCAAAAGACAACTGACCAACGGACAAAGCGTTGACTATCGCCTGTTCTTCGATACTCATCTGATAAGTTTCTTTTGCCGATTCGCCTCTGTCCAATCCGTAAAAATCCAGAATATCTCTCGGCGTTGTGACGCACGCGCCCTGAACGGACTTTATCAGACTGTTGCTTCCGCCGTAGCCTACGTCATAAATTTCTCCCGGTACTACGAACACGTCCCGCCCCTGATTGAGCGCAAGTTCCACCGTGGAATTTGTGCCGCTTTTGAGCGGGGCTTGACACACGAGAACGCCCTTGGACAATCCCGACACTATACGGTTGCGATGGGGAAAACGGTACGCAAACGGTTGTGCTTCCACGCCGTATTCCGAAACGAGCAAACCGCCGTTCTGCACTATTCTGTCCGCCAAACCCTGATTTGCGGCGGGGTAGACATTTATCAAGCCTCCGCCCAGCACCGCTATCGTGTTGCCGCGCTCTTCCAGGGTCGTTTCGTGCGCTATGCTGTCCACTCCGTAAGCCAATCCGCTGACTATCGTGAAGTAATCGCTCAAAACAGCGGTAAAATCTTTGGTTACACGCCGCCCGTACGACGACGCTTTGCGCGTTCCGACGACGGCAAGGCACTGAGACGAAAGCAATTTGACGTTGCCTTTACAAAACAAAACGTAGGGTCTCTCGTCTATCTCTCTCAGCGTTTCGGGGTAGTCCGAAGAAAAATACGTAACCGCGCTGACGGAATATTTGTACATACGCTCGACGCTTTTGTCAAACTGCCGCTTTTTCAACGCACCGGAAACCGCCGAATAACTGCCGCCAAGAATGGTCTTTACTTCCTCGCGTTTGTCGAAATTCGCCGTCAAATCTTCCGCGCCGTCGAAAAGACTCCAAACCTGAAAGAATTTGGAGGAGGACACGCCCGATTCGCCCATTAGTATGCAAATTTTTTCCTCTGCCGTGTACATATCAAACCCTGTATTTTCTGTCCAACTGACGGTACTGCAACGATTCCGCCACGTGCTTGACGGCGATGTTCTCCGCCCCGTCCAGATCGGCGATCGTACGCGCCACTTTCAGAATACGATTGTACGCGCGCGCCGTAAGATTGAGTTTTTTGAAGGAATTTTCCAACAACTCCGCACTCTGTTTGTCCGTCTTGCAAAACCGCTTTATGTCCGCGGAAGTCATTTGCGCGTTGCAACGGCGTCCATAGGGAGACAGACGGGCAAGTTGAATTTCCCTCGCCTTGTTGACGCGTTCCCGTATAACGGCAGACGGTTCGGCAAAAGCGTCCTCCTGCAATTCGCCGAAACCGACGTTGTCCACTTCGATGTGAATGTCTATTCGGTCGAGCAAAGGTCCTGAAAGTTTGTTCAGATACCTATGTATCTGCGAAGCTGTACAAGTACACTCCGCCGTTGCGCTTCCGTAATTGCCGCAAGGGCAAGGGTTCATACTTGCGATAAGCATAAAATCGGCGGGATACGTCACCGAAACGGCGTTACGCGACACGGTGATAACCCCGTCCTCCAACGGTTGCCGCAACGTTTCCAAGGTCTGACGGCTGTATTCGGGCAGTTCGTCAAGAAACAGAACGCCGTTGTGCGCCAGACTTATCTCACCGGGGCGCGCTTTGTTGCCGCCGCCCGTCAACGCCACCATAGTAGACGAGTGATGCGGAGTGCGGAAAGGTCTTTCGTAGATAAACCCGTCCAACTGACCCGACACGCTGTGTATCTTAGCCACTTCCAACGCTTCTTCGAAGGTGAGATTGGGCATAATCGACGGCACTGCGCGCGCCAGCATCGTTTTGCCCGCGCCGGGAGGTCCTATCATAATTATGTTGTGTCCGCCCGCAACGGCTATCTCCATAGCGCGTTTTGCGGCATACTGACCTTTGATATACTTGAAGTCGTTGTCGCTGTGATTGAATTCCAGATCGTTTTTCCAACTGCGGATAGTCAAAGGCGGGATATCTTTCTGCCCCGTAAGTAATTCCACCGCTTCGCGAAGCGTCTCAACGGGGTATATTGTCGCGCCCTCGATAAACACCGCCTCTCCGACGTTTTCTTTGGGGATCACGAAAACTTTTTCTCCCTGTTGCACCGCAGTGATAATCATCGGAAGCAAACCGTTTACTTTACGAACCTTGCCGTTGAGGGAAAGTTCGCCCAACACAACGGCTTTTTTCAGCGCTTCGTAGGGTATCTGCTTACTTGCGGCGAGCATTCCTATCGCTATGGGCAGATCGTACAAACTGCCTTCCTTTTTGATGTCGGCAGGCGCAAGGTTGACTACCACCGCCGCAACGGGATATTGGTAACCGCTGTTTTTCATAGCCGAACGAACGCGCTCTTTCGATTCCTTTACCGCCGTATCGGCGAGTCCGACTATGTCGTAGGACGGTATCCCTGAATGCATATCAATCTCCGCCGAAACGGGAAATCCTTCCAGTCCTTTCAGCCCGTAACTTTTTATCACTGCAAGCATAAGATTCTCCACGGGAAAAATATCTGTTTATAAGTATAAACGGCAAAAAGAAATTTAGCAAGAACTTTTGATAATAATTATTTATGAATTTAATCTTAAACAAAATTAAATGTTGAATAAGTTTATCTTGCGAGCCTTTATTCCACATTGAAATCAAACCTGCCGCGCTTGCCGTACAGACCGTTTTTTTCAAGATACAAACAGCCACCCACGCACATCGAAATTCTTGCGCGCGTCACACAAGAAATTTCCGAGTCGCCGACGAAGCCGCCCCCCCCCCCCACCGAAAACTATGATGAAATATATCAACGGCAGGCAATTGTCAAAAAATACTTTGTCAAACAGACGGCAGCAAAGTTTGAGGACAAAAAATTGTTTTAGTCTGAACAAAAAGTTTTCAAGTAACGTTTATATATGAAAATCGGCAAAAACCTTGTCACGAGAAAGGCAGACGCTATTGAAAACAGTAAGCGGAAATACGCACTATTACGCTAAAACCACACTATTTACTCTGCGTTCAATGTCACTTACACGGAAAAAGTTGTTGTAAAAAAATACTAAATTTGTGTAACAGAAAAAAAAATAGCCGAACACTTGACTATGTTTGAGAATAAAAAAAAGCGTGTTTCAAAATATTTGGCTGTAAAATTCATAAAAGGTAAAAATCTTTGCTGCGGATACGTGAAACACTATCGGAAAAAGAAGTGGGGAAAAAGCAAATTACGCCAAAACCACACTATTTACTCTGCGTTCAATGTCACTTACACGGAAAAAGTTGTTGTAAAAAATACTAAATTTGTGTAACAGAAAAAAAAATAGCCGAACACTTGACTATGTTTGAAAATAAACCAAAACTTGTTTCAAAATATTTGACTGTATAATTCGTAAAAGTAAAAAACTTTGCTGCGGAAACGGGAATAACTATTAGAAAAGCAAGTAGGAAATAAGCACTTCACTAAATCTACACTATTTGCTCTGCGTACAATGTCACAATTAAACGCACAAAAGTTTTTGCGGCAACAAAAAAGCGACCGAACGGTCGCCTGTATTTGTCGGAAGTTATCTTTGCGTTTTAACCTTGGCGGCTTTACCTGTACGTTCGCGCAGGTAGTACAACTTGGCGCGGCGCACATCGCCCTTGCGGACAACGATGATGCTTTCGATCTTGGGGCTGTGAACGGGGAACGTTCTTTCAACGCCGATACCGTTGGAAATACGTCTGACGGTAAACGTCTCGCGCAGACCGCCGTGCTTGCGTGCGATGACAATACCCTCGTATGCCTGAATTCTTTCTTTGTTACCTTCGATAACTTTGAAGTTGACGCGTACGGTGTCGCCCACGCTGAATTCGGCTACTTCTCTCAAAGATTCCGACTCGATTTGTTTGATGATGTCCATTTGACTTTTCCTCCAAATTATTTTGTTAACTAAGCGTTCATACACTATCGTAAAGTCAGAGGACCGCCCGAAGTCACTGATATATTGTAACATAAGCCGATTTTTTTAGCAACTGTTTTCAACTATCTTGCAAAATGAATTTTTGCAAATTACCCGTATTAAAGAGAAAAACAACCGTTCAAACGTTCCCAAGGGCAAAAATCAGTGATTTTTTAATACTATGTCACAAATAGTATTCTATATTTTCGCGTTTTTCGTCATTGTACAGTGCAAAAAAAACTTGTTTATCAAGGACGAAATGCGTCGATAAGATGATTGACTTCCGAACCAATCAATTCCACCACGTCAAAGCGCGCAGGTACGCCCGTCAGCGAATTCTTGTACAACCAATATGCGGCGCATTGCTCGATTGTCTTTTGTTTACGACGGTCCACCGCTTCGCGAGGCATACCGAATTTGTCGTTTTTGCGGTATTTTACCTCGGTAAAAACTACCGTGTCGCCGTCAAGAGCAACGATGTCTATTTCACCGAAACGGCAAACAAAGTTGCGTTCCACCACTTTGTAACCTTTTTTTGAAAGAAAACGCGCGGCAAGTTGTTCTCCGCGCCTACCTTCCGCACGCGTATTCATAACTGCACGAAATGTCCTATGAACGTTCTGCGATGTATCGGACAAGGACCGTACTTTTTCAACGCCTCAATATGCGCTTTTGTGCCGTAACCTTTGTGTTGAGCAAATCCGTATTCGGGATAACGCGCATCATACTCCATCATAATTCTGTCCCGCGTGACTTTTGCTACGATACTTGCCGCAGCGATACTGTAACTCAGTGCGTCGCCGTGTACAATGGAAAGCGTCGGGACGGTTAAGTTCAACTTTACTGCGTCGATCAGCACCACGTCGACTTTTTCGAAACCGTATATGCAACGCTCCATTCCGCGCTTTGTTGCGTTGAGTATATTCACTTCGTCGATAGTTTCGTTGTCGATGATTGCTATCTGAACGTCCAGCGCTTTTGCAGTAATTTTGTCAAACAGTTCGTCTCGCTTTTTTGCGGACAACTTTTTGCTGTCGTTTACGCCTTCCACTACGTCATCGAGCGGCATAACTACTCCCGCTACCACGACAGGACCCGCAAGCGGACCTCTGCCCGCCTCGTCGATTCCCGCTATGTAACGTCTGCCGATCGCTTGCTGTTCCCGTTCAAAGAGAAACATATCCGTCATAAAAGTCAACCCCCGTATGTCTCAACGCTCTTTCAAAAATCATTCCGATAGGCTCGGCGGCAAATCGAACGTGATACGCCCCAATCTTCCCTTGCGGAAGTCGTCCAAAATCGCACCCGCGCACCGTTCGGTATCCGTTTCGCCTCCGCGTATCAAAAAACCGCGTTTTACGGCTATTCGGCGGAAAATTTCCGACGCGTCACCATCGCAAACAACGTTGTAACGCTTTTCAAGACTGTTCGGATACGTTTGAGCCAACTCCTCTATCAGCGCGAGAGCCACTTCGTATATGTCCGTAACGTCGTCCTTTATACTGCCGATAAAACACAGCCGCGCAGCCGTTTTTTCGTCGTCGAATTTCGGCCACAGCGTGCCGGGAGTGTCCAACAAATCCAATCCCGAGGACAGTCTCACCCACTGCTTGCCTTTCGTAACGCCCGGTCTGTCTCCCGTCACGACGGTTTTTCTGCCGCCGAGACAGTTTATTATCGTGGACTTGCCGCAATTCGGTACGCCCACTATCATAAACCTGACAGGCTTATACACGCCCTTTGCCTTGTATTTTTCACGGAGAGGCGCTGTCACAGATTCAAAAGCAGCGGCAATTTTACCCGCCTCCGCCGACGCAGTAGCAGAAACCTTTACAAAAGGCGAATTTGTCTCTCTAAAAAAATCGCACCAAAGTTCCGTTTTTGCGGGGTCGGCGAGGTCGCACTTGTTCAGAACGAAAACGCAAGGCTTGTTGCCAACAACGGATTTGAATTGCGGGTTGAAACAGCACAAAGGGGCGCGCGCATCCAACACGTACCCTATTGCGTCTACGATCTTTACGTTTTCCTGCATCATTCGGAGCGCTTTCGTCATATGCCCCGGAAACCACTGAATAATCATTTGTTCAACAGATCGGGACGGTTTGCCCGCGTAATTGCAAGAGATTGCTCGCGCCGCCACACATCCACCTTTGCGTGATCGCCGCTGACAAGCACTTCGGGAACGCACATTCCGCAAAATTCCTGCGGGCGCGTATATTGCGGATACTCCAACAACGGTTGAGAAAAGGATTCGTCCACAGTAGATTCGCTGTTACCCAACACGTCGGGTACGTAGCGCAACACACTGTCTATCACCGTCATTGCGGGGATCTCGCCGCCCGAAAGTATGTAATCGCCTACGGATAATTCCATATCTATGTCCAGATCCAGCACGCGCTGGTCCACACCCTCGTAGTGTCCGCACAACAGCAACAACCTCGGCAACGCTGAAAGTTCCCTCACAAAACTTTGCGTAAGTACCTTTCCGCGCGGAGACAGATAGATTCGTTTCGCCTCGTGGCAAGGGTCTACCGCCGCTATGCAGTCGTGAATAGGCTGCGGCATCATAACCATACCCGCTCCGCCGCCGAAAGGGGCGTCGTCGCACTTTTTGTGTTTGTCCTTGGAGTAATCGCGTATGTTGTGGCAATGCAGTTCGTACAAGCCTTTTTCGCGGGCTTTTCCCGTAAGCGACGCATTGAGAGCGTCAAACATTTCGGGAAACAACGTCAAAACGTCAATCCTCATACACAGCCACCTCCGCGAAACGCTTGCCGTCTACCGAAATAGTTTTTCGTTCGACGTTGACGGAAAGTACAACGTCTTTGAGAAAGGGAAAGGAGACCTTCTTTTTGCCGCCACCGCATTCGAAAACGTCTGCCGCGCCGTATTGAAGAACGTTGTTTACAGTGCCGACGTACTCGCCGTCCGCAACCACGTTACACCCCACGAGATCCTCTACGAAATACCGTCCGTCGGGTAGCGGAACGCTGTTTTTGTCGGCGTAAACCGTCCAACCGCGCAAAGCCTCCGCAGCGTTCCTGTCGGCTATTTCCGCAAATTTTACGTAGCAAAAAGCGCCGTCGGGACGTATATGTTCGACGGAATAGGAATTTGTGCCGACGTACAGTTCGGATATTCCGCAAAGCATTGCGGGGTCATCCAAAAAGCACGACAGTTTGATTTCGCCCTTTATTCCCTGCGCTTTCAGAACGCTTCCTACTTTCAGTTTCATAACGTACAAATTTTGCCACAAGAAACCTTGTGGCAAACGGACAAATCGGTCAGTCGGCTATTTCGACGTTGTATCTTTTGCCTTCTTTTGCGCCCACAGCCTTAGCCAAAGCGCGAATGGACATTGCGATCTTGCCCTGTTTTCCGATAACCTTGCCTACGTCGTTTTCGGCGACGTGAACGGTCAACGTCGTAACGCCGTCCGCTTCCTCGGACGTGACGTTGACGGCGCTTTTGTCGTCTACAAGTTGTTCGACAATGTAAGTTACAAGTTCCAACATCACGCTCACCCCGACTACGCTTTGTGAGACTTACGCGGTTGAAGAACGTTCTCGCGGACGAGCAACGCGCGCACCGTTTCGGTGGGCTGAACGCCGCAAGCCACCCACTTCTTCGCCTTTTCAACGTCGATGTTTATCTTCTCGTTGAGAGGGTCGTAAGTGCCCACAAGGTCAACGTACTGTCCGTCGCGCGCCTTGTGACTGTCGATGACAACCACGCGGTAGAAAGGACTTTTCTTGTCGCCCATTCTTGTCAATCTCATTTTTACTGCCATTTTTTGTTCCTCCATTGTGTTTTTTTATTGTAAAGATAGTTTGTTATCTGTCTTTCCGTCAGAACGGCAATCGTTTGGATCTTGCCATTTTTTTCATCATATCGCAGGTCTGCTCAAATTGTTTTATCAGACGATTTACGTCCTGCACCTGCAAACCGCACCCCTTTGCGATACGTTTCCTGCGAGAGTAATTGAGTATCTTGGGGTTGGCGCGCTCCTCTTTGGTCATAGATTGAATTATCGCTTTGTTGCGCTTTATCTGCGCCTCGTCCACCTTTTTGTCGCTGAGTTTCAGTCTGCTTGCGCCGGGGATCATTCCGACAAGATCGTTGAGATCGCCCATATTCGCCACCTGCTCGAACTGTTCCAAGTAGTCGTTGAGGTCGAAGTTGGATTCTTTGAGTTTTTTCGCGAGTTTAGCCGCCTGTTCTTCGTCGATCGCCGTTTGCGCCTTTTCGATGAGGGTAAGCACGTCACCCATTCCGAGTATACGCGACGCCATTCTGTCCGGGTGGAAAGGTTCGAGGTCTTCCGCCTTTTCGCCCGTACCGACAAACTTTATCGGTTTGCCCGTAACAGCCTTTATCGACAAGGTTGCGCCGCCGCGCGTGTCGCCGTCCAATTTGGTGATTATCACGCCCGTAATGTCCAACTGCTCGTCGAAAGTTTTTGCAACGTTCACCGCGTCCTGTCCCGTCATTGCGTCCACGACCAACAGCGTTTCGTACACGTTTACGGCTTTTTTGATGGCTTTGAGTTCGTTCATCAACTCTTCGTTGATGTGAAGCCGTCCCGCCGTGTCTACGATGACCGTGTCGAAACCGTTCTTTTCGGCGTAAGCGACGGCACTTTGCGCGATCTTTGTGGGATTGCTTTGCCCCATCTCGAAGAAGCCCGCCTTCGCCTTGGAGGCGACTATTTCCAACTGTTTGATAGCGGCGGGACGGTAAATGTCGTCGGCGCACAACAGCACGCGCTTGCCCTGCTTTTGCAAATACAGAGCAAGTTTGCCGCACATCGTGGTCTTGCCCGCGCCTTGAAGTCCGCACATCATAATCACCGTAGGCAATTTGGGGCTTACGCCAAGTTTACTTTGCGTAGAACCGAGCAATTCGACGAGTTGTTCGTTGACGATCTTTATCACCTGCTGACCGGGAGTGAGGCTCTTCAAAACTTCCTCTCCCACAGCCAATTCGGACACTTTGTTGATGAAGTCTTTTGCGACGGCAAAGTTTACGTCCGCTTCCAACAGGGCAACGCGTACTTCGCGCATAGCCTGCTTTATCTCCAACTCCGTCAGCGCGCCGCGATTGCGCAACTTGGCAAACACGTGGTTTATTCTTTCCGTCAGGTTTGAAAATGCAGCCATTTTCTACTCCTTTGATACAAATTGTTTCGCCACTTCGAAAACTTTGTCTTTGTCCTGCCGCGCCACCGCAACCGCCAATTCCTTTTTCAGTTCGGCAAGGGCAAGCGCCTCTTCGAATCGCGTCAGGATCGCCTCGCCCTTCACTATTGCGTCGCGAACGCCTTGACGGGATATACCTGTTTCGTCGGCAATTTCCGAAAGCGAACAGTCGCAGTCGCAGTACATTGTCAAAGTTTCCTTTTGCTTGTCGGTGAGTAATTCGCCGTACACAGCCAATAACCGAGAAAGTTGTATCTTCGTCAGCGCCATACTCACCTCGCGATGTGTAAAGCATTTTTACTTTACACATATATTTTACGGTAACGAAGCGCTGCTGTCAAGCGTTTGACGCAATTATTGCAGCGCAATTTTGTCAGTGTAACGCGACGCACCGCAAAATAGCCCTCAACCACAACGTCGAACACAAAAAAATCGCACACGGGGTGCGAATTTTCATTAAATATACAAATAGAAAGAAATGTTTCCGAAACGCTTTGAATTAGATTATTCCTTCGACGTAACTTGCCGCGTCAAATTCCAACAGGTCGTCGATACCTTCGCCAACCCCGACAAAATACACGGGCACGTCCATATCGTGCTTGATAGCCAACACAACGCCGCCCTTTGCAGTGCCGTCCAACTTGGTAAGCACAATGCCGTCCACGTCGATAGCCTCGTTGAATATCTCCACCTGCTGAATGGCGTTTTGTCCCGTGGTCGCGTCCAGCACGATAAGATTTTTGCGGTCGGCTTCGGGAAATTCGCGGTCTATCACACGGTCGATTTTTTTGAGTTCTTCCATAAGATTCTTTTTGTTGTGCAGTCTGCCCGCCGTGTCCACCAGCACCACGTCAGTGCCGCGGCTCTTGGCGGAAGAAAGCGCGTCGAAAACTACCGCCGCAGGGTCGCTGCCCTCCTCGTGCATAATGACGCGTACCTTTGCGCGGTTAGCCCACACTTCCAACTGTTCGCTTGCCGCCGCACGGAAAGTGTCCGCTGCGGCAATCACCACCGATTTGCCCTGCTTGACAAATATATTGGCGAGTTTGCCTATCGTCGTGGTTTTGCCCACGCCGTTTACTCCCGAAACAAGTATTACGCAGGGGGTGGAAACGGTAAACTTTTCGTCGCCGAGAATGTCCGTCAGCACGTTGCGCAAATATTGATTGGCTTTTTCGGGGTCGGACACTCTGTCTTTACCCATTCGCTCGCGCAGTTCCTCTATCACGGCGACCGACGTTTCTTCTCCCACGTCCGCAGAAAGCAGGATAAACTCCAATTCATCGTAGAAATCGTCGTCGAATATCCCGCGTTTGAACAAACGGTTAAGTTTGAAACCAATGTTTTCCTTGGTCTTTTTGAGTCCTTCGATAATTTTTTTGAAAAATCCCATTTGACACCTCTGCTACATAGCCTGTTTGATAGCGTCCGTAAGTTTGACGGAGACTATCTTGGACACGCCCTTTTCCTCCATTGTCACGCCGTAAAGCACGTCGGAGTGTTCCATCGTGGGCTTTTTGTGGGTGATGACGACAAATTGCGTAGACGCGGAAAATTTACGCAGATATTTGGATATTCTCTCGGCGTTTGCGTCGTCCAATGCCGCTTCGATTTCGTCCAGCACGCAGAAGGGCATAGGATTGAATTTGAGTATGGCGAAAAGTATCGCCGCCGCCGTCATCGTGCGCTCGCCGCCGGAAAGCAGTGAAATGTTCTGCAATTTCTTTCCCGGGGGCTGCGCCTCTATCTCTATGCCTTGGTCGAGGGCGGGTTTTGTAAGATCGCGGTCTATGTACAGACGGGCGTTGCCGCCGTTGAACAGTTCGCGGAAAATAACTTTGAAGTTGTCGTTGATCTGCTCCATACCGTCGGTAAAACGGCTTTGAATGTCCCCTTCCAACTCTCCGAGCGCGTTTTTGAGGTCGGATTCGGCTTTTTGCAGGTCGTCCATTTGCGCGACGAGATCGTCGTAACGCCCCTGTTCCACTTCCAACTCCTGAATTGCCGAAACGTTGACGTGTCCCATAGACTGTATTTGCACTTTCAGTTCGGAAATGCGTTCCTTGCCCGCCACGTTGTCGTAGTTTTCGTCCTTGTACTGCATCGCCGCGGAATAGGTTATGCCGTATTCTTCCTGCACCCTCTGCTGCAAAGCAAGCAAGTCGTCGTCGATTTTGTTTATTATGTAGTCTTGTTTGTCTATCGTGCCGCGCAATTCGCCCAACTCGTTGCTGAGGCGCGTTCTCTCTTCGGTGAGGAATTGATAATCTTGCTCCAACTGCGCTTTGAGGGTGTCGGATTGCTTGATTTGCTCCAACAACGCGGACATTTCTTCCTGCAAGTTGCTGTCGGTGACGTTTTCGTTCATTGCGGCGTACAGCCCGTCGATAGCCAAACGCACCTGAGACACGTATGCTTCGCGGCTGCGTATGCCGTCGCGCAAGGAAGCGACAGCGTCGGTATTGGTTTTTATGTCCTTTTCCGCCACTTCGATGTTTGCAGTAAGCACAGCAAGACGGTAACGCTTGTCGGACAAACTTGCGGAAACAGCGTCCTTTGCGGATATCTCCATCTGGACGATTTCACGTACGTGGTCGGATTTCTCACGCAACTGCTTTTCGGCGGCGTCCAACTCTTTTGCGCGGATTTCCACTTTTTTGAGCGAAACGTCTATTTGCGTGAGGCGTGCGGCAATTTTCTCCCTTTCGCCCGCCAACTGCAAAACGTTCTTTTTGTCGCTGTTGCTCAGCGTGTTGGACGTTTCTATGCGCTCCTTTGCGGTGGCGATATCCACTTTGAGAGCGTTAAGTCTGTCGTTGAGTTTGCTTGCGTTGCCGCGCAACTGCGCAAGAAGAGCGTCGGACTGTGTCTTTTCCGCCTCCGTCTGCTGTAATTCTTTCAGCAAAACAGCCAATTTCTCTTTGCGCTCGGCAAGTTCCGTTTCGTAGGAAAGTATTCCCGATCCGCTTTGTTTGCGATTGCTACCGCCCTCCAACGAGCCGTCGTTGGAAACGCGCTCGCCCGTAAGCGTGACCATTCGGTGCGCGTAGCGGTATTTGCGGCTTATGGAAATTGCGTTGTCGAACGTATCCACCACCACGACGCCGCCCAAAAGCGATTCCATAACGTTGTCGTAGTGCTTGTCAAAGGAGATAAGTTCCGACGCTATCCCAAGCACGCCCTTTTCGTCGAGTACTTCCGCGCGCTCTATCCCGTGCGGTTTCATAGAACTTACGGGTAAAAACGTCGCTTTGCCGTAGTCGTTTATTTTGAGGTAATTTATCAGATACTTGACGTCTTCTTCCGTTTCCGTAACGATGTTTTGCAACCTGCCGCCCAAAGCCGCCTCTATCGCGGTCTGCAATTTAGGTTCGACCTTTATCAAATCTCCGACAGAGCCGCAGATGTGCGAGGCAAGCGCCTTGTCGCGCTTAGCGTCGTTCATTAGGTATTGGATTGTGGGCTGATAACCGCGGTAGTTTGCGGCGAAGTCTTGCAGCATATCGATACCGCCCTTTTCGCCGGAATACGCCTGCTGTCTGCGGGTGAGTTCCTTGTTGAGATTGAATTGACGGAACTCCTCCTCTTTGATTTGCTGCGTCGCTTTACGCAGAGAAGCCTCCAAACTTTCCTTTTCTTTACGCAGTTTGTCGTACTGACCGAGCAAGTCGCCCTCCTCGCCTGCGGTTTCTTTGAGTTTTTGAGTGAGTTCCTCCTCGTTGCGGGTTATCTGTTCCAACCGTTCGCACAAAGTCTCTTTTTCCGTCTGCAAGGCAACGACCTTGTTTTGTACTTCGGCAACGGCACGAATGGCTTCGTCCAACTTTTTACGGAGCGTTTCGGTGCGCTCGTTTACGTCCTCAACGCGTTTATTTACGTCGGCGAACTGTTCGTTGGCAGAGCCGATCTCCTTTTCGAGGGACTGTTTTTCTTCATTGCGGCGCACAAGCAGCGCGCTCGTTTCCTCGTTTATGCGCATGAGACGTTCTATTTCCTGCGTGTCGGAGGCAATCGCCTCCTCATTGGCTTGAATGTCGCGTTCGCAATTGTTGATACGTTCGCGGATCAAGTCCTTTTCGCCGACGCTCCTCTGAACTTCGACAGCCAAACTGACTTGTTTGTCACGCAGGGCGGCAATTTCGGCGTCCACGTTGTTGCGACGGTGGAATGCCTCGTCGTGCCGTTCGTTGATCTCGGCAAATTGCGATTCGCGCAGATTGTACTCCTCTTTGAGACCTTCGAGAAGTTTCTTTCCCTCTTCCTTTTCTTTGCTGGCGTTGTCGTAGCCGTAGATGTAAGCGTTTATCTCGCACAGACGCAATTCGTCGTAAATTTCGATATATTTCTTTGCAATGGTAGATTGCCGCTTCAAATCGGGCAAATGCCGCTTCATCTCCTCCATAAGAATGGCGATCTGCTGCATATTGGTACGAGTCTTTTCCAACCTGCGCTCCGTGTCCACCTTTTGCACGCGGAAAGAGGATATGCCGAGGGCTTCCTCGAAAATGGCGCGCCTGTCCTCGGGACGGGCGTTGAGTATCGCGTCCATACGTCCTTGTCCCACGATGGAATAGCCGTCTTTTCCAAGCCCCACTCCGCGCAACAATTGCAAAATGTCCTTCAAACGCACCACGTTGCGATTGAGCAAGTATTCGCTTTCGTTGTTGCGATACAATTTGCGGCTTATGATTATTTCGTCCATCGGTATGCTGAACAGCCGCGTGGTGTTGTCGAAAAACAACGACACTTCGCAGTAACTCATAGACTTGCGCGTATCCGTTCCGTTGAATATCAAGTCCTGCATCTGCTTGCCGCGCAGATTTTTTGTGCTTTGTTCGCCCAACACCCAACGTATGGCGTCGGAAATGTTGCTCTTTCCGCAGCCGTTAGGTCCGACTATGCCCGTTATCGGTTGGTCGAATTTGAGTTCGACCTTGTCGGCAAAACTTTTGAAACCGTACATTTCGACTTTTTTCAGATATAGCACTTGTCTATTCTCCAATTTTCCACTAATTTGTTCGCGGCGTCCTGCTCCGCCGCTTTTTTGCTTAATCCGTTGCCTTCCGCTTCCTTTTTACCGTTTACGATAAGTTCGCAATGAAACAACGGTTTGTTGTCCGGTCCTTCGCGCCCGACGAATTTGTATTCCACCGAAAGTTTCCGCTTTTGACAGTACTCTTGCAAGAGAGTTTTACCGTCCTTTTTGAGCGCTTTCAAGGCGTTTTGCAAACTGTATCTCATAGAATACAGAAAAAATTCCCTTGCGCATTGCATACCGCCGTCCAGATAGACGGCGCACAGCACCGCTTCGTACAGGTTGGCTTCCGTCTTGTGCGACGGAACGCCGTTCAACGCTCGCAAATATGTGGTCAGCCCGAGTTTGTCCACCACGGGAAACAACCCCTCCGCCGATACGAGTTTTGCGCGCATTGCGGACAACTCGCCTTCGCGGCAAACGTCAAATCGCTCGTAAAGATATTCCGACGAAAGATATTCCAGAATAGCGTCCCCGAAAAATTCCATTCGTTCGTTGTCGGCAACGTTTTCGGCGTTGGCATACGAAGAATGAGTAAACGCCTGTTCCAACAACCGCTTGTCGCGGAAAACGTAATTCAATTTCTTTTCTATTTCGCCGATGATCCGTTTTTCCATAATGTCCGTCTGTCGCAAGTGCAGTTATTGATTATTATATACCATAAATAATATTTTTGCAATAATATACGCTCAAAATCCGAGTTGTTTCACAAAATATATCAAAAATATCCGATTGTTTCACATTGCAAAAGCCACCGACTGCTGCCGATGGCTTTGGTATCGGTCGATCCGATAAAATTACTTTTTGTCAGCGGAAACTTCCACCACTTGTTTACCGTCGTAGTAACCGCAGTTTTCGCAAACCTTGTGCGCGGCTTTCAACTCGTGGCATTGAGGACATTCCACCAAAGTAGCAGCGTTAGCCTTCCAATTGGCGGCTCTCGTGTGCTTTCTTTGTTTAGATGTTTTTCTCTTGGGTACTGCCATAGTAATGCACCTCCGTTAGAATTTTAGATTTTTGAGTGCGGCGAAAGCATTGTCGCGAGACGTGTCGCAGTCGCACTGTTCTTCGTTGAGATTTGCTCCGCATTTAGGACACAATCCCTTGCAATCCTCCTTGCAAAGCAATCCGCTCGGAACAGACAGCGCTATTTCGTCGCACACAGCTTTGGTTGCGTCCATCTTACTGTCCGAATAAACGTAACCGTCGTCCTCGTCCGCAATGTCTTTGTAGAACGTCTGGCAAAAAGGCAATTCGATTTGTCGGGAAACAGGCGTAAGACACCTGTCGCAGAAACCCTCGACGTGACAACGCAGCGTTCCCTCCGCAAGCACGTTCGGCTTTAAGTAGGTGATTTTGAGCCGCACTTCCACTTTTGCGAGTTTCGCGTTGGGGTAGGGAAGCAATCCGTCATCCAATTTGCACTCGCACTTAAAGTCCGTCGGCTCGCCTACGCGCGCGAAATTATCCGTCAAATCTACTATGATCCTGTCAGACACAATCATTATTATACAAAAAAGCTATCGCCTTGTCAACGATTTACGCCAACTTTGCTTCCGCCATTGTCTCGCGGGCGATGACCAATTCCTCATTGGTGGGTATGACGAGGACCTTCACCTTGGAGTCGCTCGACGAAATTTCCGCCGCTATGCCTCTCGGGCAGCGAGCGTTTTTGTCGGCGTCCAATTTTATTCCGAGGTAATCCATATCTTTCAGCGCGGCGGCGCGCACTTTGTCGTCGTTTTCGCCTATGCCAGCGGTAAAGACTATCGCGTCAACGCCATTGAGGGCGGCGGCATACGCTCCGATGTATTTTTTTGTAGCGTAAGCAAACATATCCAACGCAAGACGCGCGCGGTCGTTGCCCTGTTCGGCGGCAGCGGACAGATCGCGGAAATCGCTGGATATACCGGACACACCCAACATTCCGCATTTTTTGTTGAGGTATGTAAGAGTTTCCGACACGTCCATACCTTCTTTACGCGCGATGTATTCCGCCGCGGCGTAATCTATGTCGCCGCTTCGAGTGCCCATAGGTACTCCCGCAAGCGGGGTAAAGCCCATAGACGTATCTATGCACTTGCCGCCTTTTACCGCCGTTATCGACGAGCCGTTTCCGAGATGGCAAGTGATGATTTTGAGATCCTTTATATCCTTGCCGAGGAATTTTGCCGCCTCCTCCGCAACGTATTTGTGGCTTGTTCCGTGAGCGCCGTAGCGGCGTATCTTGTATTTTTCGTAGTGAGCGTAATCTACTGCGTACATATACGCATAGTCGGGCATCGTAAAGTGAAAACCCGTGTCGAACACCAACACCATCGGCGTGTTTGGCATTTGCGCAAGGCACGCGTTTACGCCCACTATCGCCGCGGGATTGTGCAGAGGCGCGAGGTCCTTTATTTCCTCCATAAGTCTCATCGATTCGGGCGTTACCAACGTGGGCTTTTTGAAGGCTTCGCCGGAGGCAACGACGCGGTGTCCAACGCCGTCGATCTCTTTCATCGAGGAAATCACGCCGTATTTTTTGTCGGTTAGTTTGTCCAGAACCAACTTTACCGCTACCTTATGATCGGGCATATCTATTTGCTGTTCGAACGTTTGTCCGTGCGCTTTGTAGACGAAGTTGGAATTGGCTATACCTATGCGCTCGCAAAGACCTTTTGCAAGCACGCTCTCCGTTTGCATATCTATCAACTGATATTTGAGGGAAGAACTTCCCGAATTGATAACAAGTATTTTCATTGTGCCCTCGCTAAAATTGTGTTTGAAGCGACGTTATCGCTATTGCGGCGACAATATCCTCCGACTTGCAGCCGCGGGACAGATCGTTCAACGGCTTGGCAAAACCCTGACAAATCGGACCGACCGCCATAAATCCGCCCAAACGTTCGGCAATTTTGTAACCGATGTTGCCTGCTTGCAAATCGGGGAAAATAAAGACGTTTGCGCGACCTGCGACGGGACTGCCCTTGGCTTTCATTTCGCCGACGGAGGGCACTATCGCCGCGTCGAACTGCAATTCGCCGTCCAAAAGCAAATCGGGGGCTTTTTCCTTGGCGATACGGGTGGCTTCCTGCACGAGAGTTACGTTGTCGTGCTTGGCGCTGCCCTTGGAGGAGAAGGAAAGCATAGCGACTCTCGGCTCGATACCTGCAATTGCTCTTGCGGACTTAGCCGTGGAAATAGCGCAATCGGCAAGCCCCTCCGCAGTATATGTCGGGTTCAAGCCGCAATCGGCAAAAACAATTAAACCGTCGGGACAATATTGATTGCCTTGCGGGGGACAAATCATAAGATTGAAACTTGAAACGGCGGAAACACCGGGTGCGGTCTTGATGATTTGCAAACCGGGACGCAGCGTGTTTGCCGTGGAGTGGCAAGCGCCGGACACAAGTCCGTCCACTTCGCCGAATTTGAGCATCATCGCGCCGAAATAAGTGCCGTCCTTCAACAACTCCGTCGCTTGTTCCTTCGTCATACCCTTAGAGGCGCGCAATTCCACCAACCTGTCGTTGTAGGCGCTGAGCCTGTCGCTTGTAAGCGGATCTACGATCTTTACACCCGACAGATCGACTTCGGGGTTAGCGGCTTTGATGTCCGTTTCGTTGCCGAGAAGCACTATCCGTGCGATACCTTCTTCGGTCGCCATCTGCGCCGCTTTTACCACGCGGCTATCTTCGCCTTCGCACAGAACGATGGTTTTGCCGAGTTTTTTTGCTTTGCTCTTGATTTGCTCCAATACGCTCATAACAATCTCCTTTTGAAACGCTTTATTTCTTGTCGGATTTGATGTATAATTACGCAGATACATCATCTCGCGATACTTGTTGATTATACCATATTCAAACGGTATTGTAAACAAAATCAAATCGGACAAGGGCACGGAAAATGAAATTAGCGGCAATAATTTGCGAATTCAATCCTTTACACACGGGGCACAAACGTCTTCTGGACTACGCGGCAAGCGTTGCGGACAACGTGCTGTGCATAATGAGCGGAAACTTCACCCAGAGAGGCTTGCCCGCTTGCGCGGACAAATATTCGCGAGCGGCTCACGCCGTAAAGGTCGGCGCGGACATCGTCGTGGAATTGCCCACCGTGTTTGCCACCGCTTCCGCGGAAAATTTTGCGTACGGCGGAGTTGCAATAGCACAGAAAATGGGCGCGGATTGCTTGATATTCGGCAGCGAATGCGGCGACATAGAACAGTTGAAAGCGTGCGCTGCCGCAACGCAAGACGACAAAACTCAATTGCGCATAAAACGGGAAATGAGCAAAGGTATGAGTTATCCGAAAGCGCTTGCTTCGGCAACGGGACTGCCCGAATTGGACAAACCGAACAACACGCTTGCAATAGAATACATAAAAATGCTTTCGCGACTGAAATGCGGCGCACTGCCTCTCACGATAAAGCGCGAGGACAACTACAACTCGGCAAGTCCCGCGCAGTACGCTTCCTCCGCCGCACTGCGAAACGACCGCGAACTGCTCGACAAATATTCTTTCGACTTCGTGGCAAAAGACATATCCGCCGAAGCGGAAGAAAACTACTGGCGCGTTGCAACGGCTATGCTGTCGCTGATGTCGGCGGATACGCTGCGGGAAATCGAAGGCGTAACCGAAGGCTTGGAAAATAGAATATTAAGAGCGGACAAGTCGCGCGGATACGAAGAGATGCTGACGGAAATAAAAACCAAACGCTACACACGACTCAGATTGCAACGAATAATTTTGAACGCAGTGCTGAACATAACAAAGGAAACGGTTTTACAAAGCAAGGAGACGTTGCCGCCCATACGCGCTCTTGCGGTAAGAAAAAGCGCCGCCTTCCTGCTGTCGCAAACGGACGACTGCTCGGACGAACTGACCGCAAAAGCGGACGATTTCTACGCCGCACTTACGGGGAAGAAAGCGCCGTTGCGTTTGCCTGTATTTGACTTCTGACGATGCGCAGATTTCATTTTTTGTTAAAAACAGATAATTTTCAATCGATTTTTGGGCATTTTTGCTTACTATGTCAAACATAGTATTATACAAATCGATAATATTCGTTATTGTTACAGATTGCAATGTTCCACTTCTTTTCAAATTACCCTGACGAGAGTATTTGCCGTGCGTTTATTCTCCCCCACTCATACGCTTGTCAACAACGGAATATATTACCCTGTGAAATATATTCGCATAGTCGTTTTACTGCTTTTTGCAATTGTCGTGGGAGTATTTGTTTCCTCACCGACAAAGTATATGCAAAGTTTTTTCGACGGACTTACCGTGTGGGCGTACAACGTACTTCCCGCACTGTTTCCATTTGCGGTACTCTCCTCCGTCGCAATAAAGTTGAAACCAAAAACACGCTTTTCTCTCACCAAACGGTTGTTCGGCATTTCCTGCGACGGTGCTTGGACGGTAAGTTTGCTTTGCGGCTATCCGCTGGGTGCAAAAGCCGTTTCGGACAGCAGCGCCGACGTTGCAACGGCTACGCGTATGTGTGCGTTTTGCTCCACCGCCGGACCGATATTTATCGTTGCAACGGTAGGCGCAAAATTACTGCAAAACGCCGTTGCTACGGCGATACTGCTTGTTTCTCAACTTTTTGCTTGCATTGCAAACGGTATGCTTTACAGAAAGAAACCGTCCGTCACACTTCCCGAAAACAACGGCGTTTTACGTCCTGCCGATTTCGGTACGGCGGTAACGGATTCCGCACTATCGGTAATTTCCGTCGGCGGCTTGATAGCACTGTTTTATATGTTGGCGGATATGATAAAAACGTTTTTGCCCGTTGGCGCACAAAACAGTCTCGCGGTGGGCTTTGCAGTGGGTTTGCTCGAAATGACGAACGGTATATTTTCGATTTGTAAAATTGCCGACGTCACCACTGCGACCGTGCTTTGCAGTACACTGTTGGCGCTCGGCGGAATGTGCGTATTTTTTCAGTGCTACTCCTACCTCGGCAAAAAACTCGTTAGCGCAGTCGACGTTGTCAAAATGAAATTTACACAAGCGGCTTTTGCAACGATTATCAGTTTCGTATTGGTGAAAATTTTCTTATAAAGCACACCTACGGATTTGACGATACGTTTCCGCTTTCTGTCGTTTTGCCAACCTAGACACATTTTGCAGTAAAGCGTTGATTTCAACAAAGCACGTTTGCGATATGTTGCAAAAAAATTTTACGGTTTGTCTGACGGTCTGTAACTTTCAATGAAAATGATTTTCCGATAGCCGTTGTTCAAATACGGACGGACAGATAAAAATAGAATAGTTCGGCATACTGTCAACACAATTTTTCATTTGTTTAATAAATTTCGGTCAAACGCAAAACTTTTACACCGCTAAACAGTCAGTAAAATAGTAGGTCCTATCTTTATGAATAAAAAATAACATTCCCCACGTGATTAAATAAAGTTTTTTACATAAAAAAGTTTTGCGTGTACACAGAAGTATCCTCATCGTTTTTTACCAGCGACCAATGTCGGCAGTTTACTCACCACGAAAAAATTCCGCCTAGTACAAATCAGTATAAATCTATATTTCAAATTCCGGAAGCACTATTTCGTTTTTGGCAAATTTAGCAGATGTCCGTTTCTTTCAACTCGGCGAACGCCATCGCTCGTTCAACAGTTTAAGCACTTTTTCCGTAGACTCGAAGTCAAGACAGTCGTCCGTTTGCGAAGTTCCGCGCGTATTGGACAAACTTCTTGCGTATAAATAACTTTCAATCATAACGCCGTCCGCGCCGCTGTTCAGGGCGATTTGTGCGTTTTGTATCTGATTTGCCGCAACTTTTCCGCTGTTGGCGTGGTTAAGATCCGCCATAACAAAATCGTTCAGCCCCAAAGAAACAAGCCGTTTTTTTGCGAATAAAACGTCGTCGCGACCTATATTCGAACAAAAAGCACCGTCGCGTAAACCTCCGCGCAGTACCACGTGCGCAAATTTACAGCCGTCCGTTACCACCTGCTTGCCGCAATATGGAAAAATACACGGGTTGCTGACGGCGTAAAGCGAATCTACGACTCTATCGACGCTGCCGTCGGGTGGATTTTTTATTCCGCAGCAAACGTCAAGCCCGGACGCAATGCAACGGTGAAGAGCGTCCTCCGATGAGCGTGCGCCAACAAACCAATAACCCACGAGATCTTTGAAATATTCAAACAATTCGGGATACAGCAACTCATCGGCTATGGGAAGCCCCAAATTCAATGCGTGGAGCATCATTTCGCGGCAACGCGCAATGCCATCATTCAAATTTACATCGGCTTCGCTTGTTAAGTGGAAAACCGCGCCTTTGTATCCAACGCCGTTGGAGTGAGGTTTGGACGTATAAATACGCGCTACAATAAGAAGATTTTCACATTCATCTGCGACCGCTTTCAGTTTGTCGAGATAAATTTGCACGACGTCGGGGTAATCGGCAGAACAAGGTCCGCACACCACCGTCAATTTCTTGCGGCTGATAAAATTCTCTCTGAGCCGATCGTCCAGAATTTTTTTTACGCCGCCAAGTTCCGCCGTCAGCGGAAATTTCTTTCTGTAAAAATCGGGAGATTTGATTTTTCCTTGCGAAGTGAACATTATTTTTTAGCCAAATATCCTTTAATTTCTTCCGCACAGCAATCGGGAACATACTCGGAAACATCCTGTCCCAACCCAACCAACTCTCTTACGAGCGAACTCGAAACGTGACGGTATTTGTTGGAACAAACCACAAAAACCGTTTCTCCGTCCCAATATCTCCGATTGATATCGCACAAATCGATAACCGATTGCAAGTCGGTCGCGTTACGAATGGATTTTATCATCACCGTTGCGCCGACATTTTTGCAGAAATCGGTCATCATACCGTCGTGGAAAACCGCCTCGGCGTTTGAAACGTGCGCAATTGCTCTTTTGAGCATATCAAGGCGCGAATCAGACGGAATACAATATTTTTTTTCGGCATTTATACCCACAACAACGTACAACTTGTCCACCAAACGCGCCGACTGTTCGATTGCTTCTACGTGACCTTTGGTTACGGGACAAAACGAACCCGCAAAAACACCTATACGCATTTTCTCAACTCCTCTTGTAAAAACTGAATTTAACAGTGCCCATTTTTCGAACGTCGTAACAAACGAGATTCCCCGAACAAGCCGGCAATTCGTCGTCGGCGGAGTGTTCGCAGACGACGACTCCGCGTTCGCTCAACAGATGTCGCTCGTCAATGATTTCAAGAACTTCGCCGTAATAGCCCGACTTGTAGGGCGGATCGACGAATATCACGTCCGATTGCTCAGACAATTGCCGCAAACAATCGCGAAAATCACCGTAAAACAAACGAGGCGATATGCCGATTTTCTCAAAATTAGTCTTGATTGCAGCAATCGCCTCTTTGGCGTTGTCACACAAAACGGCGCTTGCCGCTCCTCGGCTCAAACACTCTATCGCAAGTTGTCCCGACCCTGCAAACAGATCCAACACACGCGCGCCGTTAAGTCTGTCCCCCAAGATGTTGAACAGCGTTTCTTTCATTCGATCCAATGTCGGGCGCGCTTCGTTTCGAGGGGCGACGAGTTTTCTGCCCTTGTATTTCCCTGTAATGACTCTCATCGCCTATATTTTACAACATTATTGCAAATTGCACAACAATTCGTAAACAATTACGTCGTCATTGGCTAAATTTACGCCTTTACCAAGCAGGCAAGCCTTGTCGCCGACGTTGACTTCGGCGTTTTCCACGTCCACTATCGTCATAGCCATACACACCGCAACAATGGGAAAAAGCCGCCCGTTTATACTCACGCGCGAACCTATCAGCGTTCGGGGAAGTCCGTTGGCATACCCTACTCGCAAAACGGCAAGCCTTGTGGGCTTTTTCGGGCGGTAAACAGCGCCGTATCCGACTGCACAATGCGCAGGAACGTCTCTCGTAGCGATGATGTCGGCGAAAACGGTTTTTACGGGAGTAAGCCTTTCGTCGCCGTAACCGAACAATCCCAAACCGATTCGTACGGCGTCCAAGCGATATTTTGACGAAAGCAACGTTGCGGAAGTATTGGCTATGTGGCATATAATGTCTGGGTATACTTTTTTCAATTTCGGAAGTGCAAACATAAAACGCGTCAACTGCTCATCGCACGTTTCGCGCGCGTCTCCGTAGAAATGGGAAAAAACGCCTTCCACGTTTACCGAAGCTGTTTCAAGCATTTTCAGCAGTTTGTCGATTTTGTGCGTATCAAAGCCCAACCGCGACATACCGCTGTCTATCTTGACGTGGACTCTCGCAGGTTTTTTCAACGTTTTTGCCACCCCATCTATCATTTTCAGCGTTTCGACGCTGTCCAAAGTCAGTATAAAATCACTTGAAATTGCGCGTGCGACGTCGCGTTCTTTTGGCGGAAGCAACACGAGTATATCTTTACGAAGAAATTGAATTTGTTCCGCCTCGTCTACGCTGCCTACGGCGAACATATCTACAAGAGAGACAATGTGACTTGCCACGCGAACCAGACCGTGTCCGTAAGCGTCGTTTTTCAATACGGCAAAGAGTTTGGCTCGCCCGATGAGACGGCGAAAAAATTTTACGTTGTTTTCCAAAGCGCAGTAATCGACGGTTTTCATATTACTCTCCTGCAAACGTGTTTACAATGACGATGTTTTTTGGTATAATATAAATTATGAGATTTATGTACAGGTCAACACTTACCCTTACTATCTTTTTGTGGATAATCGCTTTTATAAGCCTTGTCGGACTTGTTGTAGGCGTTCTGGCGCTTGCGGGCGTTCATATTGAAGTCACTCACCCACAGGGAGTGATACTTGTAAGCGCTTGCTCGTTTACACTGCTTGTGTCGGTACTTTTCGCGACAGTACACTACAAGGCAGACGGTACGTATCTGCACCTCAACGTTGCGTTTATCGACATATTGAGCAACAGAATACGAATCGACAAAATACTCAACATCGTGATAGACCAAGGCGTGTTCTACATCAGTTACCTTTGGAAAGGACGCGACCCTATCATAGCGGCAATAATGATCTCCCCTAAAAAATACGATAACCTCAAAAAATTACTTATATCCCACAATCCGAACATAGTATTTTATGAAAACAAACAAGATGAAACTTCTGATAGCCAGCAACAATAAACACAAAGTCGAGGAGATAAAAGCCGCTCTTGCGGATAAATTTGAGACAATCGCCTCGCTTGCAGATGAAGGTATCGTGTGCGAACCCGAGGAAAACGGTAGCACATTTCTTGAAAACGCATTGATAAAAGCGCGTGCCGTTGCAAAGTTCACCGACAAAGTCGTATTGGCGGACGATACGGGGCTGTGCGTCACCGCCCTGAACGGCAGACCGGGAATCAACTCGGCACGGTACGCCGGCAGTCACGAAAATGCGGCGAACCGCGCAAAACTTCTTTTCGAACTGGACGGAAAAGTTGATAGATCGGCTTACTTTACTACGACGGTGGTCCTGCTCTATCCGAACGGCAGTTACATTGCAGCCGAAGGACGGGTGGACGGTTGTATATTGACGGAGGAACACGGAACTTGCGGCTTCGGATACGACAGTTTGTTCTTCTGTCCCGAATTAGGCAAAACTTTCGCCGAAGCCACCGCAGCAGAAAAGTTGTCCGTCAGCCATCGCGGCAGAGCGCTTGCCAACTTGCTGAACAAATTGGAAAACGCAAATTAAAACAGCGCAATCGAAGCCTTTATTCAATTTTTAACTATAACCGAATGAAATTTACACCACCATACCCCCCCCCTGCGACAACCGCAGGGGCGTATTTTACTGTCGAATTTAACTTATTATCTCTCACTCAAAATACGCCGCTCCTTTGAAAGTCTAAATACGTCTGCGGAAAAATACTCATACGTACACCGCACCCCTAACGCATACTTACAAGACGATTCCGCGGCGACAGTTTCAAATCTTTTCACGTTTTGTTTGTTGAAAAAATGGTCGGCAATACCGCACGTAAATAAACTCCAACATAAAACTGCGATGAAATTTTCAAAGGAAATTTCCGCCCAAATATATGTTACGATGTCTTTTTCGGACAAAAAATTTCTCCCTGCCGCAAACCGCGACAGGGAGAAAATAGACAGCAGTCACACTTCCTGAAAGTAAGTGTACGTCAAGCGTTTGCTTTGCCGACGGTTTCCGAGCGTTTCAATACGGTTTGAGTGATACCCGTTGCAAGGATAAACGCAGAAAACACCAACGCTACGATAGGCGACGTATAATGAATGTTTGTTTCGTTTGAGTCAATGTGAATTTGCATCAAACTTACCAACACGACAGACAAAATGAGGTATACGCAAGCAAGAATGAAAATCACTATTGTGTAGACCAACGGATTCTTGTTTTCTTCCGTCACAGAAGAGCAAACTCTATTGCACATATACAACACTGTAAGCGTAATCAAACTAATTTCCACTGCCAAATTTATCGCAGCGACTATCAATTCGTCCGACGTTGCATTGAGCGTCACTTGATAGTAAGTGAACGTGAAGTCCATCAAATTCAAACTTTGACTTGAAGTATAAGACGAACCACTGCCTATGACGTCTCCCGAAATTGTGCCGTTTGCCGCAAAAGAAGCAACTATCGCACAAAGCACCACATTGACCGCACAAAATACAGCGGACGAAAGGTTTTTACTTTCCATCAGATGCGCGCCACTAACTGCAAATTTGCAGATCACGAATATTCCAATACAGATTCCCGCGACGATCAAACCGCCCAGCGTTTCGGAATTGAAAACAACACCCGCCCTGACAGTTTGCCCGGAAGAGGCAACGCTTATCGAAGCGTAATAAAGCGCCAATAAAATCAAACTTCCAATAAGCATCAGGGAATAGGCTATCAACGTCGGTTTGACAAAACTGCCGACGTCCCTACCGCGAAACTTCTGAATAATACGGACAAAAGCAACAACGGACAGCGCAAAAACGGATATGAGTAACCCTGCGGCAACAATTGTGCCGATAATTACGCAAATATACCGCGTTGCGATCATATAATCGCTCATAAGCGTTGTCGAGGTAAGCGATTCCAACTCCTTGTAAGCGTTGCCGAAAAAATAATACAAATTGCAGTTTACGCTCAAATTTACCAAATTGGAATCGTTGTTGCCGGACACGTTTACGGTCAAGCCTACAAAGAACGTGAACAATAATGTAAAGAACAATCCCGCAATCAAAAACGACGAACCGACGATGTCCAATACCTTCTTCCACATCGGCTGAGCCTCCGTACCGCCTTGCGAGACGCCTATTTCATCGGACGCGGCGGGGTTTTGTGCGGCTGTTTGATTTTGCGTTTCTTTGCCGAGGCGCGTTCCGCACTTTGTGCAGAACATAGCGTCGCGTTCGTTTCCCGCACCGCATTGCGGGCAAATAAAATCTTCTTTTAACTCACAGCCGCAATTTTTGCAAAACAAAGCGTCGTCGAGATTTTCCGTATTGCAATTTCTACATAGCATAATTCTGTCTCCTTTGTTTATAAGTATAATACATTTCTGCCTTTCAGTCAAGCCCGCAAAATTTACAACAAGTCAAACTTGAAGAAATCAAAATACGATTTTCAGAAGTTGGCGCAAATCGTCTATCTCGTAGGTGGGTCTCAGCGACGAATTGTTGGCTTTGTGAGAGGGATTGAACCAACAGGTATCTATTTCGGCGTTTATCCCGCCCTGAATGTCGCTGGTCAAACTGTCGCCAATCATTAATATTTTGCTTTTACTGACGTTTCCGATGTACCTGAAACAGTAATCGAAATATTGCTTTTGCGGTTTGGGATAGCCGACTTTCTCCGACACGAAACGCGCTTCGAAATATTTTTCCATTCCGCTGCCCTTCATTCGACTGTTCTGTATGGCTGTTACTCCGTTGGAGACAAGGAACAGACGGCAACTTTTTTGCAATTCCGTCAAAACTTCATCGGCATACGGCACGGTAAAAAAGCCCTGTTTCAAATATTCCTCATACAAATTGCCCGCTTTGTCTGCAAGCCGCATCGGCAGACCAAGCGAAGCAAACGTATTGACAAATCTGTTGATAAGCACGTCCGATTTTGTTTGCTTGCCCTGTTCGAACAAAACCCACTGTTCGATATTCCTTTTTCGGTAAATCGGAAGCGTTTCCGGAGTAAATTCCAACCCCAAGTCGCGAAAAGCCCATCTAAGCGCCTGCTCTTCCGCCTTGTCGAAGTCTAATATCGTATTGTCTGCATCAAACAGTAAAATATCGTATTTCACAATTTTCTCCGTTTTGTTTATGGGTTTTTCAAATATTATACAACGTATAAGTGTATTCCTTGGCTGTTCCACGCCCGTCACGATAGGTGCGTTCTCCTATTTCCGTGCGAACCATTCCCAATTTTTCCATTACGTGGTAACTGGCGTAATTGCGCCAATCGCACTGTGCGATTATTTTCCTTGCACCTATACTTTTGGCAAAACGCACCAATTCTTTTGCCGCTTCCGTACAATAGCCGTTGCCCTGATAGGGTTTATCAATTATCCAACCCATTTCGTAAACGTCGTCGCCTATATGCGCAAGATTGATCCCGCCTATGTGTGCGCCGTCAAGACATATGGCGAACTCGTAATCGTCCGGTTTGTCCTTTTGCCATTCACTTTCCGCAAACAACAAAAAGTTAAAGGTGTCGACTTCGGTTTTGTCGGGCAGAAAAAGCATATATTTTGTAACGTCCGGATCGGTCTGATATTTATGCGCGGTTTTGAAATCGTCTCTACCTATCGGGCGTAACACAAGCCGAGCCGTGTGCAATTCCACAAACATAATTTTATTGTATCGTAAAAAACAAATTATTGCAATCTTTTGCGCCCAAACAAAAAAAAAAGAACTTTCTCGCAAAGAAAAATCGTTTTTATAAAGCAAAAGCCTGTTCGGGACAGTGTTCTACGTCCCACGCAGATTTGAATCCCCCACTAAAAGTTTACATTTGAACTTACGGCTGGCTGCAAACATAGCGATAAACTAAGAGAAATATCCAATCTTGCGTTAAGTTTTTCAACCAACTTTCAACCGTTTTACGTAGCAGGAGACAGGCGTTGCGTTTGTGTCACGCGCTTCCCGCGAGTCCGAATCTACCTACATAACAATATGTCCTCAAACATACGGCTGACGTCGTACAAGGTGACAAATTAAAAAGAAAACCCCGAACTTGCGTCATTTTTTCAAACAACCTTCGACAGTTTTACGGAGCGGGAGACGGGGTTCGGGTCTGTATCCCGCGCTCCACGCGGGTCCGAATCCCCCCACATAATAGTTTGTTCTCAAACATACAACTGACGTCGTACAAGGTGACAAATTAAAAAGAAAAACCCGAACTTGCGTCATTTTTTCAAACAACCTTCGACAGTTTTACGGAGCGGGAGACGGGGTTCGGGTCTGTGTCCCGCGCTTTTCGCGGGTCCGAATCCCCTACATAACAGTTTCTTCTCAAACATACAACTGACTTCGTACAAGGTGACAAATTAAAAAGAAAAACCCGAACATCTCTGTTCGGGTTTTTCTTTGGAGCGGGAGACGGGATTCGGACCCGCGATATCTGCCTTGGCAAGGCAGCGCTCTACCACTGAGCCACTCCCGCACGTTGCCGTTTGGTGCGGATAAAGGGATTTGAACCCCCACGTCGATGACACCAGATCCTAAGTCTGGCGCGTCTGCCAATTCCGCCATATCCGCACGTCAACTCGTTTTGGTACACCTTCAGGGACTCGAACCCTGGACCCGCTGATTAAGAGTCAGCTGCTCTACCAACTGAGCTAAAGATGCATATATACCGTCCTGTGCCCGCCGACTTATTTTCAATGGTGACCCATCCGCGATTCGAACGCGGGACACCTTGATTAAAAGTCAAGTGCTCTGCCGACTGAGCTAATGGGTCGTGTGGCAGGGGTAGCAGGATTTGAACCTACGAATGTCAGAGTCAAAGTCTGATGCCTTACCGCTTGGCTATACCCCTCTGTAATTGTGGGGTGAGCTATGGGAGTCGAACCCATGACCTCCAGAGCCACAATCTGGCGCTCTGCCAACTGAGCTAAGCCCACCATAATGGCGTGCCTGAAGGGATTCGAACCCCCGACAAACGGCTTAGAAGGCCGTTGCTCTATCCTGCTGAGCTACAGGCACAGGCAAACGTAGTTTGGAGCGGGTGATGGGAATCGGACCCACGCGACCAGCTTGGAAGGCTGGGATTCTACCATTGAACTACACCCGCACTTCAACAGCCCTTTTATTATATCCCACGCAGACAAAACTGTCAACAATTTGAAGTCAAATTTTGCAACAAATGTACAAAAAACAACTTGTTATTACGGCCGCAAACCTTTCAACTGTCCGTGTTTGTACAAAGTGATAAGTAAATTCTGCATATCGGAGAAGTTTATCACCTGCACTATCGCTTGTCCGTCGTCGTCTACTTCGCCCGTATCGACGTTGTCTCCCGGTTTATTGTAACTGTCAGTACCCGTTTGTCCGTTAAGTTTGAGATACAGATCGTTGAAAAACGCACCGATTTTGTCCAACGCGTCGTATTGCGCCCATTTTGCGCTGTTGTTTCTCTGTTCTGTGATTATGCCGGGGTCTATCATACCGTACAATTCTTCTACCGTTCCAAGCGTGTTGGGATACAACGCCACCATATAAATGGAACGGTATATACACTGCACCATCGCACCGTAACGAATGTACGGGTCGTCGCTTGTCAGACAAATGTAACTCGACACAAGATCCGCCTCGTATTCACGCATAACGCCCTTGCCGTGCGCCATTTCGTGCCCCAACGTGTGCGGCAAAAATAAGCCCGTTTCTATCCCGTTGATATTGGCTTCGCCGAACGGTGCGAAAAATACCCCCGAAATACCCAACTCGCTCATTATCGTCTTGTTGATGATACGTTTGCCCTTTGGTGTGTAGGAAGAAAAATAATCGCTTTCCAGACGCTTGTATTCCTCCGCCATACGTTCGGACAGCGTGCCGAAATCGTAGGGATAAACAATGTTTCCTTCCGCGTCGTGTTCCGTAGCAAGATAATCGGCGTTCGCTTGGGTAATGATATACTTTGCAATTGCCGTCGCCTCGTTTACTGTGAGATCCTCCCCCGAATACTCCTCGTAGACCTCTTTTGGCAGGGGATCTCTGTTGTATGCAAACGAAGCAGTGGACGTATAAACGTTCAGAAACGAGAAAACGCATATTGCCGCTATCAACAACGCGGTAAGAGATCTGCGCCACTTCCGCTTGCAAAGCAATACTATCTCCGCAACGACAAACGCTATTCCGCCCAAAATAACCGCTATAAGAAAAACCTCATACAAACTTACCGGTATCCAACCCAACGCATTTCCAAACAGGAATATCCACCAACGGGAAAACGTTGTCACGAAAAACTCGCACACCCGTGTGTTGAGTTTGAGCAACGAAAGCGTAACGAACAGCGCAACAAGAACGCTCAAAGCTATCAGCAGTCGGACAAGAGTTCTTTTAGAAGATTTTATTTTTTCTTTTCGTTTCATTGTTGCCCTTTCCCCAAACATCACCTATCAAACAGTTGAAATTTTTTGCTTACGTAATCGTCGTTTCTTTCTATGTAAGTGATGACGTCTTTTGCGTTAGCGGCGCGCTCGATACGGTTTTCAGAGGGTATTATACGCTTCGAAATGGCGTTTGCACCGCAGGCGAGAATGTCGGAAACTTCTTCCATTATGCCTATGTTGTACAAACACTGTTTGCCCGATTTGCAGTAGCCGACGTTTTCCAGATTGTCCGCCATATATTTTTGTCTGTACAAATAGTAGGGCAAATATCCGTCGGAATACAACTTTCCCCGCGAGTAGTCCACCATCGCGCTTACGTCCGAAGCGCCGTAACTTTGTTCTTTGAGCGCACTGCCGTGCTTCAACGCAAGGGTGTGGACAGTTATGTTGTCGGGCTGCAACCGCACCGTCTCGTTTACGCTGTGACAAAACATTTCGTAACTTTCCGTAGGCAACCCTGCGATCAGATCCATATTGACGTCGAAACCGTAACTTTTGACAAGAGCGTATTTGTCGTAAATGTCCGCAACGGTATGTTTTCTGCCTATCACGTCCAAAACCGACTGATTGAAAGTTTGCGGGTTTACCGAAACGCGTCCTACGCCGTGTTTGAACATTACGTCCAATTTGTCTTTGTCGAGAGTGTCGGGACGCCCCGCTTCAACGGTGTATTCCGCGGGAGAAAAGTCGATACAGTCCATCAATTCGTCCAACTGTTCCGCGCTAAGCGACGTAGGCGTTCCGCCGCCGAAATAAACGTTGTTTATACGTATGCCTTTTTCTTTGGCAAATCGCAGCGTTGCGCGAATTTCTCCTTTCAAAGCGTCAACGTAGGGCTGAACGTATTTGCCGAGTTTTCCTATTTCTCCGCTTGTAAAGGAGCAGTAACTGCAACGGCTCACGCAAAACGGTATTCCTATATACAGATCCGCACAACCGTTTTTTCTGCGGCGCAGATCGCCCTGCGTTCGAAGTATATCCGCTATCAATTGCGTTTTTTCTTCGGAAACTCCCAGCAAATCGGTAAATTCTTTACGCCAATCCGCACCCTCCGCTTGCAAGCGTTCGGCAAGTTTTGTCGGACGAATACCCGTCAAGCTGCCCCAAGGCATAGTTTTTCCGCATAGTTCTGTCATAAGATCGTATATCGCGACCTTTGCATACCTTTTACGAAGTCGTACCGTTTGCAATTCGTCCGCATTCTCGACGTCTACCGTGCGTTCCGAGCGAAGTTCCCCCGAAGCGGCAACGTAACGGTAACTGCCGTCGAAACTTTCCCGAAGAGACACGTCGCAGCAGGAGGGATCGTCCGTCAGTTCCGACTGCGGGAAGAACAATTTTACGACGTCGTGAATTTCCGTCGGATAACAAAAATTTGTGTACAGTTTCATTTCAGCCCTGCGTACGGTAGACGTTTATTACCGCCGGAATGGCGAGCAATCTGTTCATCAAAGCGTTTGTCTGGTCGTGGTTGGATATCTCCACGGTTATCGTGGCGATAGCGTTGCCTTTGCGGTCCTTACGGGCGTTTATTGCAACAAAGGACAGCCCTTCGTTTGTTATCACCTTTGTGATGTCTGCAAACACTCCGCCCTTGTCCTCGGCGATTATTTCGACGGTAACGGGAAAAGTCGCCTTGTCGCTCATATTTGCCCATTCCGCTTTTACAAGACGTTCCGCTTCCATTTTTTGAATTGTGGGACAATCCGCTCTGTGAACGCAAACGCCTCTGCCGCGGGATATATAACCAACTATCTCATCGCCGGGAACGGGCGAACAGCACCTCGAAAAACGTACCAACAGGTTTTCTACGCCCTTGATGATGACGGAATTTTCCTTTACGCTTCCGCTTTGCTTTTTGCGTACGTTTTGTTGGGTCTTTATTTTTTCCGCTACCTCTTTGTTGCCGGAAATCAGTTTGATTACCACCTGATTGAGCGACAAACTGCCGTAGCCCACCGCCGCATACATTTCGTCCACGCTTGCCAGCATATAGCGATCGCAAACGGCTTGTATCGCGTCCGCTGTCATCAACTCGGACGGCGTAATGCCGCGATGTTTGATCTCGCGCTCTATCATTCCCTTGCCCGTGCGAATGTACTCGTCTTTGAGTTCGCGTTTGAAAAACTGACGTATCTTGGACTTGGCGGAGGCAGTCTTTACTATCTTCAACCAATCGCGAGACGGTCCTTTGGCATTGGGATTGGTCATCACCTCCACCGTGTCGCCCGTAGACAATTGCGTATCCAGCGGAACGATTTTGTTGTTTATCTTTATGCCGACGCACTTGTTGCCTACCTGACTGTGGATAAGATAAGCAAAATCCAACCCCGTTGCCTCAGCGGGCAATATCTTGACGTCGCCGTTAGGAGTGAACACGTACACTTCGTTGGTGTTGGAGATGTCCTTCCTTATTAAATCGAGAAATTCCGAACTGTCCTTGAAATCGTCGTTGTAGGACAGAACTTCCTTCACCCAACTCAATTTGTCGTCCATCTCGGTGACGCCCGTTATGCCCTCTTTGTATTTCCAATGCGCCGCGATACCGTACTCTGCCACTTTGTGCATTTCGTGCGTGCGTATCTGCACCTCTATCGGATAGGTGTGTTCGCCCACGTTGATGATGACCGTTGTGTGCAGCGATTGATACATATTGGGTTTCGGCACGGCAATGTAATCTTTGAAGCGCCCCGGCATCGGCTTCCAGCGGGCGTGTATCGCCCCCAAAACGGCGTAACAATCCTTGATCGTGTTCACTATCACACGCACCGCAGTGAGGTCGTAAACCTGATCCAGAGTTTTGTTTTGATTGCGCATTTTTTTGTATATGGAATAGTAATGCTTGGTTCTGCCGTAAATGTCGAAATCTTTGATACTGTTGGCATTCAGTTCCGCCTTTACCGCTTCTATGAAACTGTCAACTATTACTTCGCGTTCCTGTTTTTTGAACGCAATTCCGTTGCTTATTTCCTTGTACGCTTCGTTGTCCAGATACTGTAAGCACAGATCTTCCAATTCAGTCTTGATGGATGAAATACCGAGTCTGCCCGCAATGGGGGCGAAAATATCCAACGTTTCTTTGGCAATTATCTGCTGTTTTTCGGTGGAGAGATACATCAGCGAACGCATATTGTGCAATCTGTCCGCGAGTTTGATAAGCATAACGCGAATGTCTTTTGCCATTGCAAAAAACATTTTGCGCATATTCTCCGCCTGTTCTTCTTCTTTGTTGTGGAATTGAATTTTGTCCAACTTGGTTACGCCCGCAACGAGATCAGCCACTTCGTCGCCGAACTTTACGCGCAGATCCGCGTCCGTGATATACGTGTCCTCCACAGTGTCGTGTAAGAGGGCAGCGCAAACTGTGGGAACGTCCATTCCCAAATCTATCAGAATGTCCGCCACGATAACAGGGTGCGTTATGTACGGTCTGCCGCTTGCGCGAAACTGCCCCTGATGCGCGGCAGAAGCAAGGTTAAAAGCGTCCTCGATACGACTCACCTCGTGCGGGTGGTAGTAATGCTTTACCTTGGACAAGAAATTATTTATTGTGGTTTCCGCTTGTTCCTTTTCCGTGTTCATTGTTCACCGTTTTGAAATGCAGAAAATACTTTGGAATCGCTCAGATCGCGTTTGACGGAAGAATCCAATTCCACCGTAAATTTGTCTGCGATACGCACAAGTTTCAATTCTTCGAATACTCTCAACGCAACAATATACTGCGCATAAGAGAGTTTCGCCGTCAAATACTTGTCGTAAACGCTCCTGACGCTGTCGTACTTGCTTTTTCCGCGAAGCGCCGAGTACACCGCCGTGCAAACGTCTCGCGACATTTCCAACTCGTACAGTTCGTTGCGCGCGGGAGCGACCTTGACTATACGCGCATTGGGCAAACGTCTTGTCAGTTTGCCGCCGACAAAATAAATCACGTCGTCAAACCGTTCGAAGCCGTAGCCCTCAACGGGAGAAACGACAGCCACTTTGTCGAAACCGCTGTCAAAGAAAACGTCCACGACGAAATCGTCCAACGGATAGTCCCGACAACATTGCAAATACGTTTCGTAGTCGTCGAATACCGCCGCGACCCTGTCGCCGCGCAATATGTCGCAAACAGATTGCGCGTCTTGTAAAACAGGTTGCGAGACTTCAAAATTTTTAAGCAAATTGAGTTTGTACAATTCGTCGAAATTGACGGAATTGCACAACGTCATATCTTCTATTATCCCGCAAACGTTGTGCGTGTAGCCGTCCGTTTCCAGCGTGCAGAGCAATTCCATGTTTGCGCCGTTGCGTATAAAAGGTGCGTAGGCGCCGTATTTGAAAAACCCTTTCACTTCCAAACCGCTTGCAAGCGTCGCGGAAAGGTGTGCGTCGTCCTTTCCGAATGAGTTTGCGAAGCGCACGCTGTCGGCAATTCGGCACACTATCTTGTCTTGCGGCAACATAGGTTGCAATCTGTCCGTCAATTCGAGAATGTCCGCCGCATTGCAGGAATCGCCCAAATCAACGTCGTAGTAAAGTTGTTTTGCAAAGAGACTCGCGTCGAAACTGCCGAGTACCTCTATCAGTCTGCGGCGCAGTTCCTCCACTCTGTCTTTTGCAACGCTGAAACCGACGGACGCTTTGTGTCCCCCAAACTTTACAAGACAGTCTTTACAACGGGAAAACACCTCGAATAGGTTGATTGTGTCTATTCCGCGCGCAGAACCGACGTAGCAGTCGCCGTCCAACTTCATAACTACTGCGGGCAGACGGTACTTTTCCTTGTAACGCGAGGCGATTATACCCAACAACCCGTGCTGCCACTCGTCGGAGTACAGAAAAACCATTTTCTCTCGCGAGATACGACCAAAATCGCACATAGCGTCAGAACTTGCGGTAATCTCTTCCAACGTTCTTTTGCGTTTTTCATTAAGTTCCAGCAGGGCGTTCACCTTGCGTAAATCCACCTTGTCGCGGCAAAGCAGAACGTCCAACGCCGCTTGGGGCGAACCGACTCGTCCTGCGGCATTGATTTTCGGGGCTAACCGCATAGCGACGTCCGTTGCGGTGATCTTCGAAGAACAATTGGACAACTCGGCAAGTTTGCAAACGCTTTTGTGATGCATATTGTCAAGTCCGAGTTTTACTATGGCGCGATTTTCGTCCTGCATAGGCATAATGTCGCCTATCGTCCCGATACAGGCAAGATCGGCGTACTTTGCCGCAACAGTACGTCCCGCAAGCGCTTCCACCAATTTCCAAGCAACGCCCGCTCCCGCAAGATAGGGGAAAGGATAGCCGAGTTTCGGGTTGACGCAAATGCAATCGGGCAGTATTTCGGGCAGTTCGTGGTGATCGGTGACAATTACTTCCACGCCGAGTTCCGACACTATTTTGTTGATGTCCTCAGCGTTGGAAATGCCGCAGTCCACCGTAATCAGCAAATCGTAAAAATCGTTTTCAAAGGCGCGGAACACGTTTTCCGCGTGCAGACCGTATCCCTCGTCGCGAGTGGGAACAATTACGTCGTTTTCTATGCCGTTGTCGGAAAAGTACAGCGAAAGGATACTGCTTGCCGTCAGACCGTCGGCGTCGTAGTCGCCGTAAATGAGAATTTTCCCTCCGCATTCCGCAACGTAATTCACCGTTTCCACTGCGGCTTGCATATTTGCCATCTCAAAAGGAGAATGGAACACCGCTTCGTCTTTCAGAAAAGCGTCGTAGTTGCTTTCGTTTACGCCGCGCGAGGAAAGTATTTCCGCAACGAATTGCGGAAGCCCCCTGTCCGTCAGATATTTTACACTGTTTTCGTCCGAAATCGAACGTTTTATATACTTGGATCTCATACCCGTAGAAAACACAACAGCCTTCTATCGGTAAGTAGAAGGCTGTTTGCATATTGTTGAACTCTGTTATTTTTTCGATTTCGACCTGCCGCCGCTCACATCAAAGAACGGAACGATCATTCGAGCAAACAGTCTGTTGAGACCGAATGTTACCACAAGTGACAGCACTGCGCCGTATACGAACGCATTTCCGAGCGGAACGGTCACTACCGTAGGAATGACCCACAGGATTATTCCCAACACCAGCAACGCGCCGTGCGCTATCAAAGACGTAAACAAATCTCTGCGATTGTCACGCGAGAAAGCCAACGCCTGATATCTTGCCACCGCGTAATTTTTACCGCTGTCCATCAACTTGCGCAATTTTTCAAAGGCGAGCGCGCTGAACACAGTCATAAACGCATACGCCGCGATCACGCCGATAGCCATAGCAACGTTGAAGATTTCAAGATATACCAACGCGCCGAAGAACAAATACACCGCCACTGCAAGCAGTTGCGTAACCACGGGTATCAAGCCCAACTCTTTGTAGCGCACTACAAAGAACACAAAACTTGCAAGTACTATCAAGCCGAATACAAGCAGATATATCCAACCGAGGCTGTTTGTGACGGTTTCGGTGCTGCCTTCCTGCGTCAGCGTGGCGTTCAGCGAACCGCTGCTTACATACGCAGCCATAGCGTTTGCGTGTTCCGAACTCGTCACTTCATCGTTGTATGCAAAGTTGATAGTCAACTCTCCGCCGGAACGGTACACCCAACAACTTTGAAATTCTTCGTCTATGAAGCAGGTATACGGAGTTTGTTCCGTCAAAGACTGTTCGGCAAGTTCTTTACCCTCTTTGGTAAGTTTCACACTGCATACGTACACTTTTACGTTTCCGCTGATGTAAGAACGTACGCTTGCGCCGCGGAAATGTTCCTGCGACACCACTACGCTGTCCGCCGAGTAACTCGCCGAAGAACCGGAATACTGCGTGCTGAGAATTTCCACCTTGCCGTTTACTATCACGTTGGACAATATCGTCTGCGCGGAAGGTTTGACTTGCGTATTCTTGTTGCCCGTTGCGGGAATTTCAATTGTGAGCAGTCCCTTGTCCGCGTCGTACTCAACGCCCGAGCCGTAGTAACCGTAAGCCTTGTCGAGGCGGGTTTGGATAGCCTTGATGACGTTGTCCGCCGACGCCCCCTCAACCTCTTCGTCCAATTTAAGCGTGTAGGTCGCTTTTACGGTATTCGTAAATTCCCTGCTCTTCTGCACTGCCGTAAGAGGAGATTGGTAAAATTCGCCGAAAGAATTTACGTCGAAATCGGGAATGAAACAAAACACGCTCAAAGTTACAGTTGCAGCAATAACCAAACCGAGTATCAATGCAACCAATATGCGTTTGCTTTTTACAGTCATTGTAAGTCTCCTTGACTTTTGCCTAACTTAACCATTTTATTATAATATCAGTCGCCGAATTAGTCAATCTTTTTTTCCTTTTTTTTCGACTCGTCGCAACGAATTATTTAATAATAAGATTTAATTATATGCGGAAACCAACCGAACGAAGTGCAAAAGCGCAAAAAAAGGGACAGAACCTATGCCTGTCCCGTAAAAATTTCGCCTTTTTGCGTTACGCGGCGCGACGGCTCTTTATGAGCGCAACCGTCACCGCCGCCGCAAGCGATACGCCGAGGTCCAACGCGATTTGTCCAAAGTGTATCTGCCCTCCCATAATCGCAAACAACGCAAAGGACAGCAGCCAGAAGATGACCGCGCCTATCGCCGCTTTAAGCAAAAACTTTTCGTCCTTTACGGAAATGAGAGTACCTACGACCACCGCGACGACTTTCAACACCTGATTGATGATAGGCAGGGCTTTGTCTCCTATGTTGCACAGTTTCGCGATGAGCGCAAGCAACAAAATGCCGATACAGGAGAACACCAGCGACAGCAGTCCCGCCTTGATTGATTGTATGATTGTGGATTTTCTAACGCTTGCTTCCATAAAAAAACCTCCGAATAGCTATTGTAATCTATTCGGAGGAGGCAACGTTTAGACCAAAACTATTTTATTTCGTCCACTTCGTTTTCCTTTTCTTTTTCCGCCTTGGCTATCTCTTCCGCTTCGGGCGTACCGGGCGCGGGCGCTACCGTGTGTATCGCCTGACGAAGGAATTGCATAGTCGTTTTGTTGTCGTCGATACCGGTAAGCAACCATATGTGCGTGTCGTCCAACTGCACGACTTCGCCGACTATGCCGCCGATAGTCGTTACAATGCTGCCGACGCCCAACTTGGACATCATCTCTTCCTGACGTTTCTTCTGCTTTCTTTGCGGAAGTACCATCAGCAAGATCATAGCGACGATCAATACGGCGAAAACGACCCATATTCCCCACTGACTGAACCAATTGCCTTGTGCTGCCTCGGTTTCATCGAAAAAATTTAACAGGTTCAACATATTTATTCTCCTTGGGCAAAATGCCGCTTAATTTTACAACACGGCGGTTTTCCTGCCGTTGCACTATTGATTATTATACAATATCCCGCCGAAAAATGCAATAGAAATCCCACAACAAGCGATTTTTATTGTTTTTTCGCGTAGTACTTGGCGTAGAATTGCCGTTTGTATTCGGCAAAGGAGTCGCTTTTTATTGCTTCGCGAGCGCCCTCAACGAGTTTCAGCAAAAAGTGCACGTTGTGGATACTTAGCAGTTCGGCGGCGAGGATCTCCTTACAATTTACAAGATGTCGCAGATACGCTTTGGTAAAATTGCGGCAGCAGTAACAATCGCATTCGTCGTCGAGCGGAGTGAAATCTTCCTTGTAACAGCCGTTACGCACCACGACTTTGCCGTGCGAAGTCATTGCCGTCCCGTTGCGCGCAATGCGCGTCGGCAAAACGCAATCGAACATATCTATGCCGCGCTCTATCCCTTCCAGAATGTAATCGGGCGTTCCCACGCCCATCAGATAACGGGGCATATTTTCCGGCAGATAGGGGCGTATCACGTCCATCATTCGGTACATAACCTCGCTCGGCTCACCCACAGACAAACCGCCCACCGCAATGCCGCATTCGGCAAAGTCGCGTACGAATTTGACCGATTCCTCGCGCAGATCGGCAAACATATTGCCCTGCACGATTGGGAAAAGCATTTGCTTGCCGTTTTCGTGAGCCTTGGCGCAACGTTCCAGCCATTTGTGAGTACGAGTCATCGCCTTTCGCGCGTAAGTTTTGTCGCAACCGTACGTAGAACACTCGTCAAACGCCATAATTATATCCGCGCCGAGTTCGTGCTGCGTTTTCATCACGCTTTCGGGAGTGAATATATGTCTGCTACCGTCCAAATGAGAGGAGAAAGTCACGCCCTCGTCGGAAATTTTGCGCAGGTCTCCCAACGAAAACACCTGAAACCCGCCGCTGTCGGTAAGTATTGGACGATTCCAATTCATAAACGCGTGCAGACCGCCTGCGCGGGCGACGAGTTCGCTGCCCGGTCTCAGATAAAGATGATAGGTGTTGGACAGCACTATCTGCGCGCCTATTTCTTCAAGCGTGGAGGGAAGCAACGATTTGACCGTTGCCGCAGTGCCTACGGGCATAAATATCGGCGTGCAAACGTCGCCGTGAGGCGTGTGAAACACCCCCGTGCGCGCGCCCGTGTGACTGTCGATATGTAAAATTTCGTAACTGAATTGCGACATAATTATTTGATGAACATTGCGTCGCCGAAAGAGAAAAATCTGTATTTTTCCTTTACGGCAACGTTGTAAACGTCAAGTATCTCCTCGCGGCTGCACATAGCGGAAACGAGCATAATGAGGGTACTTTCGGGCAAGTGAAAGTTGGTGATCAGCGCGTCTGCGATCTTAAATTCGTAGGGCGGATAGATGAAAATCTCCGTATTGCCGCTTTTTGCTTCCACGTGTCCTACCCTATCCGCCGCGCTTTCCAACGTGCGGACGCTTGTCGTGCCTACGCAAATTACTCTTCTGCCCTCCGCCTTTGCGCGGTTAATTACGGCGGCGGTTTGAGGGGACACCTCGTAGTACTCGCTGTGCATACGGTGGCGTTCGACTTCCTCCTCCTTTACGGGGCGGAACGTACCCAAACCGACGTGCAGCAGCACTTCCGCGATCTCCACGCCCTTGTCTTTTACCTTTTGCAACAATTCGCGCGTGAAGTGCAACCCCGCAGTGGGCGCGGCGGCAGAGCCGTCCACCTTGGAGTAAACGGTGTTGTAGCGCGTTTTGTCGGATAGTTTTTGCTTTATATAGGGCGGCAACGGCATTTCGCCCAATTCTTCCAGAATAGGCTCAAACGCGCCTTGATAGAAAAATTCCACTATCCTGCTTCCGTCCTCGCCGATACTTTCCACGCGCGCTTTGAGTTTGTCGCCGAAACAGAACACCGCGCCGGGTTTTGCAATGCGCCCCGGTTTCAATATCACTTCCCAATGCGTCAAGTCCAAACGTTTGAGCAGCAGAAATTCTATCTTGCCGCCCGTGTGTTCCTTTGCGCCGTAAATACGCGCGGGCAAAACCTTGGTGTTGTTTACCACCAGAACGTCGCCTTTGCGCAAGTAATCCGCAATATCGAAAAAGTGCTTGTGCTCCACCGACTTCGTCGCGCGGTCGTAAACGAGCAAGCGGGAACTGTCTCTCGGTTCTGCGGGTTGCTGAGCGATCAGTTCCTCGGGCAGATCGTACCAAAAATCGTTAGTTTTCATCGTCACCGTCGCTTTCGGCGTAAACGGAAAGCATTTCCATACGCTC
The DNA here is from genome assembly GCA_947628135.1 of uncultured Clostridia bacterium. Lineage (GTDB taxonomy): Bacteria > Bacillota > Clostridia > Christensenellales > CAG-314 > Fimimonas. The sequence continues at coordinate 4,341 of CANQYT010000004.1, read as the reverse complement.
TTTGGATAATTTTCTGCCTAAATGTTTGTAGGCGTTGGGCATACACACCCGTCCGCGCGGAGTACGCGCCACAAAGCCCAATTGCAGCAAGTACGGCTCGTAAACGTCCTCTATCGTCGCCGTATCCTCGCCCGTTGCCGAAGCCAACGTGTCCAATCCGACAGGTCCGCCGCTGAATTTGTCTATGATGGCGGTCAGAATGTTTTTATCGACGGCGTCCAAACCGAGTTCGTCCACTTCCATAACCTGCATCGCGTGCAACGTGACGGTGCGCGTCACCTTGCCGTCGCCGAGCACTTCGGCGAAATCGCGCACGCGCTTCAACAGTCTGTTGGCAATACGAGGCGTACCGCGGCTTCTGCGAGCAATCTCGTATGCCGCCTCATCCTCCACTTCCGTACCCATTTTTTTCGCGGATTTAAGTACGATGCCTTTCAACTGCTCGGGCGTGTACAGCACAAGCCTCATTTGCATACCGAAACGGTCGCGCAAGGGCGCGGCGAGATTGCCCGCCTTGGTGGTTGCGCCTATCAGCGTAAATTTCTCCAACTTGATGTTTACGCTGGACGCGCTGAGACCCTTGCCCACAACAAAGTCCAAACGGTAGTCCTCCATTGCGGGGTACAAAATTTCCTCCAAACTGCTGTTGAGGCGGTGAATTTCGTCTATAAAAAGCACTTCGTTGGGTTTAAGTTTGGAAAGTATCGCCGACAAGTCGAACTTGCTCGGTATTGCAGAGCCGCTCGTAACGGTGATGGGAACGCCCATTTCGTTTGCGATGATGTGCGCAAGCGTTGTTTTGCCAAGTCCGGGAGGACCGTACAGCAAAACGTGGTCGAGACTTTCGCCGCGCGACAAAGCCGCCTTGATGTACACTTTCAAGTTTTCTTTTACTTTGTTCTGTCCGACGTAATCGTCAAAAGTTTTCGGGCGCAACAGGTTTTCCGTATCGCGTTCGTTGTCCGTCAGAGTGCTTGTAAAAAATTGTTGTTCCATATTTGTTCCGTGATCAGTTTATTCTGAATGCCATATTGACAAGTTCGTCCGCCGTCGAAGCGCCCAATTTCGCCGCCGCGTCCACCAACTTTTCCGCGTCCTGACGGCTTTTTCCGAGAGAACAAAGCACCGCTATTGCGTTTTGAATGTCTTTGTTTATTTGCAAATCGGGGTTTTGGGTAACGGGCAAAACCATCTGCGCCGCGTCCACGACCACTTTTTCTTTGAGTTCCAACACGATACGCTCCGCAGTCTTTTTTCCGAGACCTTTGATTCGCGTAAGCAACTTGGTGTCGCCGTTGAAAATTGCCAACGCAAGGCTGTCGGGGTCGATACCGGAAAGTATTGCTTGCGCGACCTTGCACCCCACGCCCGAAACGGAAATAAGCCGCAAAAACATTTCCTTTTCCTCAACGGTGGCAAAGCCGAACAGCGCGATACCGTCCTCTTTCACTTGCATATACGAGTAGAGTCTTTGACGTTGTCCGAGACGGCACTCCGCCGCGGTGTTCTGCGAAACCGCCAACTCAAAGCCTACGCCGTTTACGTCCACGGTAACAATTCCGTTGCGAATATCCGTCACTTCTCCCGTTATGTATCCAAACATTTCAACCTCTCATTTGATGTAGAATTTATCCGTCAGACCGCCCGTCTGAATGTGCGTAAGCGCAACAGCAAGTGCGTCCGCGGCGTCGTCGGGACGGGGTATTTTTTCCAACCCCAAGTACATCTTTACCATTTGCTGAATTTGTTTTTTGTCCGCTCTGCCGTAGCCCGTCATCGCCTGCTTTATCTGCAACGGAGTGTACTCGTACAATCTGCCGCAACTGTGTATCGCCGCCAACAGCAAAACTCCTCTCGCGTGCGCGACGTTAATGCCCGTGGTGATGTTGGTGTTGAAAAACAACTCTTCTGCGGCAATTTCGTCGGGCTTGTATTTTTCTATAAGTTCCGTAACCGCTTTGTAGAGTATGGCGAGCCTCACGGGGAAACTTTCCTCTTTCGGCGTAGTGATTATTCCGTAGTCCACCACGGTTTTGCGATTGAAATCTTCGAAATCCATTACTCCGTATCCCACTATCGCCAAACCGGGGTCGAAACCGATGACTCGTTTCATAAGTTTACCTATACAACCTCATATACAATATAAATCAACAGCAGTCAAAAGTCAAGCGAAACGCGAAAAAGCGCCTTCGGCTTATTTGCCGAAAGCGCCTTTTTCCTCATTGTTGTGCAAGCCGACTGCCTTTCAAACGGTAGATATAGACTGCGAAACTACCGCCGACGTAATCGAATTTTTTAACTGATGTTTTTGCGAAAGTTTGTTTTCGACTTGTCTTGCGGCGTTGACTTGCATTGTCCGTAACAATTGAGGTCAAGGAGAGATTACCATTCCAAGGTTATTCCGATTATAACGAAGTTGTTTCCAATTTCATTAGGCGCACTGAAATTTATCGTATCGGTCGGTTGGGCAAATTCAAAGCGTTCGGTATACGCACTGCCGATTTTGCCCGTCCAACTACCGTCGGACGTTTTGTTTACATCATTTTCATTGACGGTAAACTTGTTAAATTCTGAAATAGAAGATGAAACAATTTGGAAAGAAACCGCCTTGATTTGATGTGTCGTTTTTATTTCAATTGTTCCTACGCCCCCTACCGCGGTAGTATACATAAGTCCGTGATTGCTTGCGTTTGTACCCGTTCGTATATTTGAAACGGTAAAGGAAGTTATTTCGTCCAAATCGGGACACCACACCTTGATAAAGCTGTCCAAAATATCTCCGGTTTGCTTACGTTTGTACAAATCATTGACAACGGAATCCGCCGTCAGTCCGCCGGAAAAATCATATACTGCCATATCTGCCGAAAGACCTTTTACCGTGACGGTAAAGGGGTCGGACGTTACGCTTCCGCAAGAAACGGTTATTTCCGTCGTACCCGCTTCAACGCCCGTCACCGTGCCGTTGTTGTCCACAGTCGCCTTGCCTTCTTGCGAAGAATGCCACTCAATATCCTCAAACGGAGCGTTTTGCGGTACGGGTGTAGCCGTCAAATTTATGAACGAACCCTCAAAAACTTCGTTGTCACCCGTTATCGTGATACCCGTAAGTTGGGGGAAAGTGCAAGACACAATTACCGCATACCGCGATTGGATACTGCCGCTTTCATTTACCACAGTGTAGGTTTCGCCGTCAAGTTTAAGTATTGCCTGAACAACAACGGGGCAATTGTCCAACAGACCGTCTCTCCTTTTTGATTGTTCAACAAACGTACTTCCCACTGTAATAAAGTGAATTTTCTTGTCGTTGCTACCGTCAATATCGAATGTCCAGTTGAATTGGCGATACGTCGAGCCTTCTTTTGCCGTACCCGTAACAAAGTACCTTGCACCCGCGTCGTCTGCGCAAACTTCCACGCCGTCGCCCGCTTCATCCATAAGGGCTATCGCTTCGTCTACGGAAAGGGGATTGCCTTGCGTGTAACCTTTCTGCGTATTGTCCATTACTTCCACCGTTACCGTTGCGGAAACGTTTGTGCCTTTGGCTGTTGCAGTGATCGTTGCTGTGCCTTGCGCAACGGCGGTTATTTTGCCGTTGACGACCGTTGCCGTCTGTTCGCTCGATGTACTCCACTCAATATCTTGCGGAGCGCCTGCGGGGGCTACGGTTGCGCTTAGCGTAAGGGTGCTTTCGGGCAAAAGACGTATTGTACCCGTTTTGCTGATAGTTACTTCTTCGGGTTCGGCGGGTTGTTCAAACGTACCGAGTACCGCAAAGTGATTGCTACCTTTTTGACTGAGGTTTATTCCTCCGATGTTGGTGTAAGTACCCGTGTTACCGATGATATACTGATCGTCCCACACAAACACTTGTTCGGTTGCGTTCCAAGTCCAATGCTTACCCGCAGTTTGTGCTGTTTTGTATACAGCGTTTATATGCGTACCGCTGATAGATATTTCAATAAATCTGTCGTCTTGCTTGATGAGCCAACCGTCTCCGTCGGCAACAAGTTCTACCGTGACTGCACTCTCCGCGTCCTTTACTGTGGCGAAATAATAAGTTGCAGCCATTTGACCCGTTATGTACCAATAGTCGCTCCCCACTTTCATAGCAAAGAAGTATGTTCCCTCTTGGGGAGTTGTTATGGGAACAAATTCTCCCGTTGTCAAAAGATGTCCCGGGCATTTGTCCGCGCAAACGGGGTCGGTACAGGTGCTATCCGTGCATTTGCCGCAGGTAGGACATACGTGTCCGCATACGTGCGGAGCAACGGGTGCGGTTACGGTAACTTGTATTTCCGCCTTGACGTCGCTTGCCGATTTGCTCGTTACGGTAACTTTGGT